>NZ_JBFUGC010000010.1:0-286698 GCF_056403115.1 Mesorhizobium sp. P3_A2 | reverse complement strand
CAAGCACTGACAGCTTGAACGCCGCGTCGTAACGACCGTACTTACCCGACAGCCCGGCATCGCCATGCGCCTGGTACAAAGCAACCCACTTGCGAACTGTCGCTGCGTCAACACCATGGTTCGACGCCGCACTCGCGTAGCTTTCATCCCCACGCAAATAGCTATCGACAACCGTTCGCTTGAAACGCGCGCTGTGTCTGGACATGCAAAACCCCCGAAGGTTGTGTCCAACTTTCGGGGGTCAGTTCAGCGATGCCGGGCTTTTTTGTTGGATTGTCTATCCGAAAGAATCGGTTCCCGCGGTTTGTTAAAGAACCGCGGGAACTTCGCGATCAGACGTCCTTCTTCACCGCCGCGACGCGCAGAGAGAGCTCGCGCAGCTGCTGGGGACTGGCTTCCGAAGGTGCGTTCATCAACAGGTCGTAGGCCTGTTGGTTCATCGGGAACATGGTGATCTCGCGCAGGTTCTTGGCGCCGACCAGAAGCATGACGACACGGTCGACGCCGGCCGCCATGCCGCCATGCGGCGGGGCGCCATACTGGAAGGCGCGGTAGAGGCCGCCGAAACGTTGCTCGACCGTGGCGCGATCCAGCCCGACCGTCTCGAACGCCTTGACCATGGTTTCCGGCAGATGGTTGCGGATACCGCCGGAAGCGATCTCGAAGCCGTTGCAGACCATGTCGTACTGGAAAGCCTTGATGCCGAGCAGATCCTTGCCATTCAGCGCCTCGATACCACCCTGCGGCATCGAGAACGGGTTGTGGGCGAAATCGATCTTCTTTTCCTCCTCGTTCCATTCGAAGAACGGGAAGTCGACGATCCAGCACAGTTCGAAGCGCTCGCGGTCGACGAGGTTCAGCTCCTCGCCGGCACGCGTGCGTGCGGCACCTGCGAAGGTGACGAACTTCTTCGGATCGCCGGCAACGAAGAAGGCGGCGTCGCCATCGGCAAGGCCAAGCTGCTGGCGGATCGCCTCGGTGCGCTCCTCACCAATGTTCTTGGCCAGCGGACCGGCGCCTTCTAGCTTGTCGCCTTCCTTGCGCCAGAAGATGTAGCCCAGCCCCGGCTGGCCCTCGCCTTGCGCCCAGGAGTTCATGCGGTCGCAGAACGCGCGGCTGCCGCCGGTCTTTGCCGGAATGCCCCACACTTCGGCCTTTGGATCGTTGGCCAGGATGTTTGCGAAAACCTTGAAGCCAGAGTCGCGGAAATTATCGGAGACGGCCTGCATCTCGATGGGGTTGCGCAGGTCCGGCTTGTCGGAACCGTATTTGCGCATCGCGACGTCATAGGGAATGCGCTGGAATTTCTGCGTCACCGGCTTGCCGTTGGCGAAGGTCTCGAAGACGCCGCGCATCACCGGTTCCATGGTCGACAGCACGTCGTCCTGCTCGACGAAGCTCATCTCGAGGTCGAGCTGGTAGAATTCGCCGGGCAGACGGTCGGCGCGCGGATCCTCGTCGCGGAAGCAGGGCGCGATCTGGAAATAGCGGTCGAAGCCGGAGACCATGATCAGCTGCTTGTACTGCTGCGGCGCTTGCGGCAGCGCGTAGAAGGTGCCGGGATGGATGCGCGACGGCACCAGGAAGTCGCGCGCGCCTTCCGGCGACGAGGCCGTCAGGATCGGCGTCGAGAATTCGGTGAAGCCGACATCGGTCATGCGCTTGCGCATCTCGGCGATGATCTTGGTGCGCGCCACGATGTTCCTGTGCAGCGTCTCGCGGCGCAGGTCGAGGAAGCGGTATTTCAAGCGGATATCCTCGGGATAGTCCGGCTCGCCGAACACCGGCAGCGGCAATTCCTTGGCCGCCGACAGCACTTCGATCTCGCGGGCGAAAATCTCGATCTCGCCGGTCGGCAGGTTGGCATTTGTGGTGTCCGGCAGGCGCGCCTTGACCTCGCCGTCGACACGGATCACCCATTCGCCGCGCACCGTCTCGGCGACCTTGAAGGCGGGCGAATCCGGATCGGCGACAATCTGGGTCAGGCCGTAATGGTCACGCAGATCGATAAACAGCAGGCCGCCATGGTCGCGCACGCGATGCACCCAGCCCGACAGGCGAACCGAAGAGCCGACGTCGCTCTTTCTCAACTGGGCACAGGTGTGGCTGCGGTAACGATGCATTGTCATGGGTAAAGTCCGGATGTTGCGGGCCGAAGCCGGCCTCAAAAATTTGCGCGAAAAGCGCATGGGAGGTCTGATTTGTCAAGGCAAGCCGGCCTTGGCTGGTATCTTGGTCGTCTTTCGGCTTTCCCCCTCACAGGCCTATGAGCCCAGGGCCGATTGCCTGAGGCGGTGTGCAAGATGATCGACGACCAATGCCGCGCTGGCGGAAGACGTTGCGGCGCGATGAAGGCGTATCTCCGCCCCGGGCAATGGCGGCACATAACGGCCGGGATTGATACCGCGCAGGCCAGGCGCCAGCATGCTGCCTTTGACCACGGTGATCGCCAGGCCCTGCTCGACGATTGCCTCCGTGGCGGCGAGGCTCGGGCTGACATAGGGCCAGTCGCCATGGCCGGCCTGCTTTGTCGAGCGCGTCGATGGCCCAGGCGCGAAACAGGCAATCGGGATAGGACAGAGCGACGGGCAGCGGATCGAGCTCCTCGACGGCACGGGTGGACGCTGCCGCCCAGATCGCTCTTTCGCGGCATATCAGGTCACCTTCGGTCGTGCCCTCCGGATGCATGGCGATGACCGCGTCAAAGGATGAGCCGAGGCGTTTGAGCAGCAAGGCGGTGAGACCGATCTCCATGTCGACCTGCACGAGCGGAAATCGCTCGGCAATGTCGGCAAGCAGGCTTGGCAGGATCCTGGTGCCATAGTCTTCCATCACCCCGATGCGAACGTGCCCGGCCACACGATTGGAAACACGCGCAATTGCCTGCTCGTTGAGGGCGAGGATGCGGCGCGCATCGGTCAGAAAGCCCTCCCCGGCGGCCGTCAGTTCGACGCGAGCGGTCGAGCGGCGAAACAGGGCGGTGTCGAGGCGCTCCTCGAGACGTTTCGCCTGCAAGCTGACGGCGGCCTGGGTTCGATTGAGCTGCTCGGCGGCGCGCGTGAACGACAGCCGGTCGGCAACGACGACGAAGGCGCGCAGCAGTTCGGGGTCGAGGCTTGGAATGTTCATAGCCAAACATTATCAAACTCATTGCGCTTATTCGATTCCTTTCGACCAACCTGCCCGATATCGCTGGCGCTGAACTGGCAAGGTCGGGAAACAATGGAAATTCTGGGCGTGCTCGCGGCGATTCTGTCCAGCGCTCTCGGCGGCACTGCCGTCGGCGCAACACGATATCTCGCCGGCACGCCTGATCCGCTCACCATCGGCGCGGTGCGGTTCAGTGGTGGCTTTCTGGTCTTGGTCGCAGTGGCGCTCTGGCGGCGGGACACATGGCCGCCGAAGAGCGACTGGCTCGGCGCCAGCGCCTTGGGTCTGCTGGTCTTCGGTCTGTTTCCGGTGCTCTTCAATGGAGCCCTTGTCTACACGACGGCGGCGCGTGGTGCGCTGGCGCTTTCGACCCTGCCGCTGCTGACCATGCTTGCCGGAGCGGTGTTGCGGATAGAGCCGCCGACGATGCGCAAGATCGCCGGCGTCCTGATCGCCATGGCGGGGGTGGCCGCAGCACTCGGCACCAGCCTGGCGACGGCTCCCGCAGGTGCGTGGCGCGGCGACCTCATCATGGTCGCGGCGGCGTTCTGCATGGCGCTCTACAGCGTGTGGTCCCGACCATTCCTGTCACGCACCGCGCCGATCCCGTTCGTGGCGTTTGGCATGGGCGTCGGTGCGGTCTGCCTGTCGGCCCTTGCGGCTTCAAACGGCGGCCTCGCACGACTTGCGACGCTGAATGCGCCGCAGTGGATTGCGAGCGGCTACCTGGCCATCGTCTGCGGCGCGTTCATTTTCTTTCTCTGGGCATTCGCGCTGAGGCGCGCCGCGCCGACACTGGTTGCCGTCTCGGTTGCGGTCAATCCGGTAACGGCGTCGATCTTCGGCGTCGTCTTTCTGGGCGAACAGGTTAGCGCGAACCTGCTTGTCGGGCTCGTGGCGGTGCTGGCCGGAATAGCGATCGCTTCGGGAGCCACCAGAAGATTCGGCCTGTGACGGTCAAGCCACTCGCGTGAACAGCCAGCGCGCCGAGCCCCCTTTAAGCCAAATGGATCTCAGCGCCCTGACGCTCGAAATCGGCGAGGATCGCGGCCGGCGCGGTCTTTTCGACCACAAGATGGCGGATCGCCTCGGGCCTGGCGACCCGGTAGGGTGCGGCGGTGGCCAGCTTGTCATTGGTGACGGCGATGACGATGCCTATGCTGTTCTTGGCCATGGCCCGCTTCACCTCGGCCTCCGCCGAATCGAAGGCCGTCACGCCGCGCGAGGCATCGAGACCGCACGATCCCAGAATAAACAGGTCCGCGCCAAGCTGCGCGACGGCGGCAAGCGTGTCGGCGCCGACGCAGGCGCCGAGGTGGCGGTCGAACCGGCCGCCCAGCACAATCAGCTCGATCAAAGCGTGCTCTGACAGCGCGGTGGCAACTTCGAGCGAATTGGTGGCGACGGTCAGATCGAGGTCGCGCGGGATGGCCCGGGCAATCGCGGCATTGGTCGAGCCACTGTCGATGAACAGGGTCTGTCCGCGCGAAAGCAATGACACGGTCGCGCGGGCCAGCCGCGTCTTCTCTTCGACCGCATGGCCGGCGCGCAGGCCGACAGGCGTGGCGGCAAACGGTGCGGCTGCGACCGCGCCGCCATAGACGCGGCGGCATTGCCCAGCCTTCGCGAGCTCCCTGAGATCGCGGCGAACGGTGTCTTCCGAAACGCCGAAGCGGCTTGCCAGCTCGCCGGCCAGCACCCTTCCCTCGACGGCCAGGCGATCGCGGATGATTTGATGCCGCTCATCGGTCAGCATTGCATGATCCTGTTTCTTTGTGCACGTTCTTGCATGGTTTGCATGTTTGTGCAAGATGTAGGCACATCCAGGCGACGGAAACCCGCTCTCCTTTCTTGAAAGCCTCCCCCCTGTCTTGAAAGCATCGTCATGACCTTCGGCCTCAGCCTCGCTCCGCAACACCGGGTCTATGCCGGTTTTGCGATCTACTCGTTCGGCATGGGCAACATCTTTCCGCGGCTGCCTGACATCAAGCATGCCATGGGCATCGAGGACGGCACGCTCGGGCTCAGCCTGATCGGGACGCCGATCGGTACCTTGACCGCGCTGACGCTAGCGGCGCCGATCCTGGAGCGCGTCGGATTCCGCCGCGCCTTGCTCGGGCTGGTTCCGCTTTTGTCGGTTGCCTATGCCATTGCCGTGCACGCGCCTGGGCCGCTCGCCCTGTTCCTGATGCTCATTCCAGTCGGCCTGATGATCGGCAGCGTCGAGATCATCCTCAATATCGAGGCCGACAGGACCGAATTCCTGCTCAAGCGCCGGATCATGAACCGGGCGCATTCGTTCTGGAGCATAGGCTTTTTCGGCGCCGGCCTGTTCGGCGCCGCACTTGCGCATCTCGGCATATCGCCGCAACTGCACCTGGCGATCGTCGTACCGATTGTGGCGATAGGAATAGCGCTGTTTCTCGGCGGCTACGAACCGGCGCCGAGCCGCTTCGCCGGCAATGACGAGACGGCGCCAAGGCTGGCGCGGCCGACGCTGCCGATCCTCGTCCTCGTCGCGGTGACACTGTCGGCGATGCTGATGGAAGGCGCCAGCATCGACTGGTCGGCGATCTACATGCGCACCGTCTTCGATGCAGGCCCGTTCGTCGCCGGCTTCACGGTGGCGCTGTTTGCATTCTCGCAAGCGAGCACGCGCTTCTTCGCCGACAGTTTTGTCGAGCGCCACTCGCCAAGCGGCGTGGCGCGGGTGCTGCTGGCGACGATGGCGGCAGGCGTGCTGCTGGTCTTCTTCTCGCCTGCCCCGCTTGTATCGATGCTGGGCTTTGCCCTGCTGGGCATCGGCAGCAGTGCGATCTTTCCGCTGGCGATCTCGGCGGCCGCCCAGCGGACGGACCGCTCGGCGGCAATCAATGTCGCGGCGCTGTCGCAGATCTCCTTCGTCGCCTTCCTGCTCGGCCCGCCGCTGCTCGGCTTCGTCTCCGACCATTGGGGCATCCGCTCGGCCTTCGGCATCGGCATCCCGTTTATCATCCTCAGCCTGCTGACCGCCGGCTCGCTTGGCCGAAGGGCGGCCAGCCCTGTCGCGCCGGCAGCGGGCGAAGCGTTGGCGAGGGCTCACGAAGCTTGAACGGCGATCTTGTAGGGCACGCGCCTGTTGGCTAGCAGAATTGCCGCTGGCATTGGCTGATATGATGGTTCAAGAAGGAAGCCGACCAAGCGATTTCCTTCATGTCCTCCATCCGCCCGCTGATCCCGCTCCTCATCGCCGCCGGCATCCTGCTTGGCGGCAACGGGCTGCAGGGCACGCTGATCGCGCTGCGCGGCGCGCAGGAAGGGTTTTCCGCCTCCGACATCGGCTTGATGGGCACGTTCTATTTCGCAGGCTTCCTGCTCGGCTGCCTCGCCGTCACCCGAATCCTGAAGGCGGTCGGCCATGTCAGAACCTTTTCGGCGCTGGCCGCCACGGCCTCGGCCGGCACGCTGCTTCTGGTGCTGGTCATCGATCCGGTGATGTGGTGCGCGATCCGCTTTGCCGGCGGCTTCTGCTTTGCCGGCCTGTTCACCGTCATGGAAGCCTGGCTGAATTCCGGCGTCGAAAACAAGGATCGCGCGCGGGTACTGGCGATCTACCGCATGGTCGATATCGGCTCGGTGACCGGCGCGCAGTTCCTGATCCCGATCTTCGGCCCCGGCGGCTTTGCCATTTTCGCCATCATGTCGATGATGATCACGCTGTCGCTCGTCCCGGTGTCGCTTGGCGACCGTTCCAACCCGACGCCGCCGGAAGACGTCAAGCTGGATCTGGCGCGCGTCTGGCGGATCTCGCCGCTCGGCTGCTTCGGCTGCATCTGCGTCGGCGTCACCAACAGCGCCTTCCGCACGCTGTCGCCGGTCTATGCCGAGCAGATCGGCATGTCGGTGGCCGACGTTGTCACCTTCGTCAGCGTCGGCATCTTTGGCGGCGCCCTTATCCAGTATCCGCTCGGCTATCTCTCCGACCGCTGGGACCGGCGCGCGGTGCTGCTGGCCACGACATGCGGCGCCCTGCTGGCGGCGCTGGCGCTGGCCTTCGTCGCCGGCGCCAATCCGACCCTCAACCTGGTCATCGTCTTCATCTTCGGCAGCTTCGCCATGCCGCTCTATTCGTTGTCGGCGGCGCATTCCAACGACCGCGCCGACAAGGGCGAGTTCGTGCTAATCAACGCCGCTTTGATGCTGTTCTATTCGTTCGGCGCCATTGGCGGCCCCTTCGCGGCGTCGACGGTGATGCAGGTTTTCGGACCGGGCGCCCTGTTTGTATTCAATGCTGCGGTCTATGCCACCCTCATCGCCGTCATCCTCTACCGCATGCAGGTGCGTGGCAGCGTGCCGGCGGGCAAGCGCAGCCACTTTACGGCGCTGCTGCGCACATCGACTGTGTTCGCGCGGCTGGCGCGCAGGAATGGCGATTCCGACGGATCGACGGATACTTGACCGAAGGGCGGCTTGACGAAAGCGCCCACGGCTGAAATTGAAAGAGGACCTTACCCGTTACTAAAAAGCGATTTGATGCACGTCATCACCACCCAAAATGAGCTCGAGTCCGTTCTCGCCGCTTTTGAAAAGTCGGATTTCGTCACCGTCGACACCGAATTCATCCGCGAAACGACGTTCTGGCCGATTCTGTGCCTGATCCAGATGGCGGCGCCCGGCGTCACCGCGCTGATCGACCCGTTATCGCCCGACATCAACCTCGCCCCGTTCTTCCGGCTGATGGCCAACGAGGCGGTGGTCAAGGTGTTCCATGCCGCGCGCCAGGACATCGAAATCATCGTCCATCTCGGCGATCTGGTGCCGCATCCGGTGTTCGACACCCAGGTCGCGGCCATGGTCTGCGGCTTCGGCGACAGCGTCTCCTACGACCAGCTGGTGCAGCGCATCACCGGCGCCCGGCTCGACAAGTCATCGCGTTTCACCGACTGGCGCCACCGGCCGCTGTCCGACAAGCAGCTCGATTATGCGCTGGCTGACGTCACTCATCTGATCGATGTCTACAAGCACCTCAGCGCCGAACTGGAGCGGGAAAACCGCGCCCATTGGCTGAACGAGGAAATGGAGGTATTGACCTCGCGCGAGACCTACGATCCGCACCCCGAAGATGCCTGGAAGCGGCTGAAGATGCGGCTGCGCAAGCCGCAGGAGCTGGCGATCGTGCAGACGGTGGCGGCATGGCGCGAGCGCGAGGCGCGCGAGCGCGACGTGCCGCGCGGCAGGGTGCTCAAGGATGACGCCATATACGAGGTCGCCCAGCAGGCGCCGCGCGATGCGGCCGCGTTGAGCAAGCTGCGCACCACGCCGAAAGGTTGGGAACGGTCATCGACGGCAACCGCATTGCTCGGCGCGGTCAACACCGCGCTCGCTCTGCCCCGGGAAGAGATGCCGAAGCTGCCCAAGAGCTTTCAGCCGCCCGAGGGTTCGAGCGCGGCTGCAGAGCTGCTGAAAGTGCTGTTGCGGATCGTCGCCGAGAAGGAAGGCGTCGCCTCGAAAGTGCTGGCGTCCAGCGACGACATCGACCGCATCGCTGCCGAAGGCGAAGCCGCCGACGTGCCGGCGCTGCAGGGATGGCGGCGCGCCGTGTTCGGCGAGGCTGCGCTGAAGCTGGTGCGCGGCGAAATCGGCATCAAGTTCGACAAGCGCAAGATCGCGGTGTTCGATTTGTAGAGACTTGCCGGCCTGCTCAAACCAGGCCGAGCAGATGCAGCGCGAACCAGATCCATGCCAGCAAGAGAATGATCGCGCCCAGGTAGAAGGCGCGGCTGCGAAACCGCAGATTGTTGCTGGTCAGGTGGACCCAGGCGTGGGCATAGCGGGAAATCACGAAAATCCACATCAGAGCCAGGGTCAGATAATTGACGCCATTGGTCGCGTGCAGCGCCAGGCACAGCACGTAGAAAAGTACCGGCAGTTCGAACTGGTTGATGAGATTGTTGGCGACGGTTACGCTGGACGCCGGCTCGGTCGTGCGCGTCTTGTATTGACCGACCTTGGCTTCGCCTGATTTGACCGCACCGTAGCGGCGCCGGCCCATTACCACATAGACGATATAGACCAGCAGCACCTGCGCCAGCATCGGCCAGAAGATTGCCGTCTGGCTCATGGCGTTGCCCGTACTTTGTTGTTCATGCCTGTGGACGCCGCTGGCTGGCGACGATGAAAGCCGCGATGACGGCGACAGGTATCGCCAGAAGCGCGAATTTGGTGACGATCAGAGACGAGGCGAAGGACAGTGAATCCGGATTGGCCGACAGCGCATCGGACAAAAGCCGCGCCACCGCAATGTTCTGGGCATAGTCGGCGCAGGTGTATGGAAGCACCACAGCCAGCGCCAACAGCGACTGAAACTGTACCGGCAGGGTGCGAAAGAGCTTCACCCGCCGCCCGGTGGCAAGGATCAGGCTGACCATGGTCAATGACAGCAGCGCCGGGAACATAAGGTCGAAGGTCAGATAGTGCCAGACGAGGATGATCTCGCTGCCGCGCCGGCCGAGTGCGGTCAGCCAGGCCATGCCCTCATCCGGCGTAAAACCGCCAAAGCGCACGTCGAGCGACGGCAGGCCGCCGCTCAACTGGCGGAAATAGAAGAACTCCAGCAGCGTCATGGCGATGAAAACCGCCGCGGAGGCAACGCATAGCGCGCCGGCATGACGCGACAGCCGCAGCACGATTGCCGCCTGGTTGCGCCAGAGCAAGTGCCGCTCCGGCTGCTGTTCAGGCTCCGCCGGGATAGTTCGGGCTTTCGCGGGTAATCGTGACGTCATGGGCGTGGCTTTCACGAAGTCCGGCGTTGGATATGCGCACAAAGGTGGCGCGCTCGCGGAAATCGGCAAGATCGCGGCCGCCGACATAACCCATAGCGGCTTTTAGCCCGCCTGCAAGCTGGTGCAGAACGCCAGACACAGGTCCTTTGTAAGGCACCTGCCCTTCAATGCCTTCCGGGACCAGTTTCAGCGTGTCGCGCACCTCGGCCTGGAAGTAGCGATCGGCCGAGCCGCGCGCCATGGCGCCGACCGACCCCATGCCGCGATAGGCCTTGAAGGAGCGACCCTGGTGCAAATAGACCTCGCCCGGGCTTTCGTCGGTGCCGGCGAGCAGCGAGCCGATCATGGCCGCACTGGCGCCGGCGGCGAGCGCCTTGGCCAGGTCGCCCGAATATTTGATGCCGCCATCGGCGATGACCGACACACCGGATTTGTGCGCCGTCTCGACCGCCGACATGATCGCCGAAAGCTGCGGCACGCCGACGCCGGCGACGATGCGCGTGGTGCAGATCGAACCCGGGCCGATGCCGACCTTGACGGCGTCGGCGCCGGCATCGATCAGTGCCTGCGTGCCTTCGGCGGTAGCGACATTGCCGGCCAGGATGCGCACGGAATTCGAAAGCTTCTTGGCCCGGGTCACGGCATCCAGCACGCGCTGCGAATGGCCATGCGCGGTGTCGATGACCAGCAGGTCGACGCCAGCGTCGATCAACCGCTCGGCGCGCTCGAAGCCGTCATCGCCGACGCTGGTGGCGGCGGCGGCGCGCAGCCGTCCCTGCGCGTCCTTGGTGGCGTGCGGGTTGAGCTGCGACTTCTCGATGTCCTTGACGGTGATCAGGCCGACGCAATTGCCCTTTTTGTCGACGACGACGAGCTTTTCGATGCGGTGCTGGTGCAGCAGCCGCTTGGCTTCGTCCTGGTCGACATTCTCCTTGACCGTGATCAGGTTCTCACGGGTCATCAATTCGTAGACTTTTTGCCCCGGATCCGAGGCGAAGCGCACGTCGCGGTTGGTCAGGATGCCGACCAGGCGGCCGATCTTCTGGCCACCGGTGCCGCCATTCTCAACCACCGGAATGCCCGAGATGGAATAGGTGCGCATCAGCGCCAGCGCGTCGGCAAGCGTGGCGTCGGGGCCGATGGTGACCGGATTGATGACCATGCCGGATTCGAATTTCTTGACCTGGCGCACCTGCTCGGCCTGTTCGGCCGGCGAGAAATTGCGGTGGATGACGCCGATGCCGCCGGCCTGCGCCATGGCGATGGCAAGCCGCGCCTCGGTGACAGTGTCCATGGCGGCCGAAAGGATCGGCACATTGAGGTCGATGTCGGTGGCGATGCGGGTGCGGATATCGGTCTCGCCGGGCATGACCTCGGAATGGCCGGGCTGCAACAGCACGTCGTCAAAGGTCAGCGCCAGCGCGCCGGTGGACGTTTCGATGATTTTTGCCATGGCCAGTCCTTCGAATACGAAAAAGCGCTGGGAGAATACAAAAAAGCGCTGGACCGCAATGGACAGCGCCGACTCGTTTCTTCCCTTTCAGGATTGGCGCTGGCTGGTAACACGTCGCGGCGCCGATGAAAAGCGGGTGATTGCCTATTCGGCGGACTTGCCCAGCAGAGCATCGAGCAGGGCATGGCGCGGCGATGCGAAAGGATTGACAACCGTTACGCCGCCCCAGGTGAAGCCGTCCTGCAGGTCTTCCGACAGCAGCAGCCGGCAACCGGTTTGCGAGGCAACGGAAAGGATAGTTGCGTCCCAGATGCCGAAATGGTGATCGGTCGCGAGATCGGCCGCCACCGTCATCACCTCCGGTGTGGTGCCGACAACCGGAAACGCGTCGCGCCAGCTCAACAAGGCGTCACGGGCTTCCGTGCGCGACCGTCCGGCCTTACGTGTCAGAACGGTGAACAGCTCGCCGAGCACCTGGACCGGAATGATGGCGGCCTCCTGCGCCATGTCGCGCAGCAGATCGAACACGATGTCACGCTTCTCGGCTCCGTTGATCCCCTCCGCATAGACAAGGATGTTGGTATCAAGCGCGACCTTCACCGCTCGTCCTCGTAAAGCTCGTCGCGGGTCCAGCGCCCGGCCTCTAATACAGGCTGGCGTTCGAGGCGCGACAGCAGCGCGGTGCGCGAGCGGGAAGCCACGGCGTCGGGCTGCCCTGCGGGCACGATCCGCGCAACGGGTCGTCCATGGCTGGTCACGACATAGCTTTGCCCTTCCCGAACACCGCGCAGGAGGAGCGAGAATTTGCGGTTGGCATCGGCTGCCGAAACGGCCTCTTCCATGAAAAAGCCCATATAGTAGTTATATTCACTACAATAATGCGTCGCGTCGCCTTTCGCAAGAGCTATTCCTCTCTGCTTGCCTTGGAACGCTGCCATGCCCGCGTGAGCAGGCGGTCGCACAAAAGTGACAGCAAATTCATGCGACATACGGGTAAAGGCGTGATAACCGCCTTTTCGTGTCGGCTTGCCCCGGTCAGCACGCACCTTTTGCCCAGTTCGGACGCGTTCGTTGAACCGCATCATTCCGCTCATACTGGCGGTCGCTCTTTTCATGGAAAACATGGATTCGACCGTCATCGCGACATCGCTGCCGGCGATCGCCGTCGACATCCACACCAGCCCGATCGCGCTCAAGCTGGCGCTGACCGCCTATCTGGTGTCGCTGGCGATCTTCATTCCGATCAGCGGCTGGATGGCCGACCGGTTTGGCGCCAAGAACGTGTTTCGGGCGGCGATCGGCGTGTTCATCCTGGGCTCGGTCGCGTGCGCCATCTCCAATTCGCTGCCGGCCTTTGTTGTCTCGCGCTTCCTGCAAGGCATAGGCGGCGCCATGATGACGCCGGTCGGCCGCCTGGTGCTGGTGCGCGCGACGCCGAAAAGCGAGTTGGTCGCCGCCATGTCATGGCTGACGGTGCCGGCGCTGGTCGGGCCGCTTGTGGGACCACCGATCGGCGGCTTCATCACCACCTATTTCACCTGGCACTGGATTTTCCTGATCAACGTGCCGATCGGGCTGATCGGCATCTGGCTGGCGACGCGCTTCCTGCCGGAGACGGAATCGATGGAGACGCCGCCGCTTGATTTCGTCGGTTTCGTGCTGAGCGGGCTGGCGGCCTCCGGCGTTGTCTTCGGCCTGTCGGTGGTCAGCCTGCCCTACCTGCCGCCGGCGATCGGCTTCATCACCGTGGCGGTCGGCCTGCTCTCGGGCGTGCTCTACCTCCTGCATGCGCGGCGCGCCAAAAACCCTCTGCTGGCGCTGGAACTGTTCCGCAACCAGGTGTTCCGCTCCTCGGTGCTCGGCGGCTCGCTGTTTCGCATCGGCATCGGCGCGGTGCCGTTCCTGTTGCCGCTGATGTTCCAGATCGGCTTCGGGCTGACGCCGTTCCAGTCGGGCATGATCACCTTCGTCTCGGCCATCGGCGCCATCGGCATGAAGTTCGTCACGGCGCTGATCTTCCGGCTAGCCGGCTTCCGCCGCGTTTTGATCTGGGGCTCGCTGATCGCCGCCGCATCGATCGCCATATACGGCCTGTTCACGCCGGAGACGCCTTACGCACTGATGCTGGCCATATTGCTGGTCGGCGGCTTCATCCGCTCGATGTTCTTCACCGGCGTCAACGCGCTTTCCTATGCCGAAGTGTCGGCCGAGGACACCAGCAAGGCAACGCCGATCACGGCGGTGTTCCAGCAGCTGTCGATCGCGCTCGGCGTGGCGCTGGCCGGCGGCATACTGGAAGTGTCGACCTCGATCCATGGCGGCCCGCTGACGCTTGGCGATTTCCACATCGCGTTTTTCATGGTGGCGGCGGTGTCGGCGGCGGCGTCAATATCGTTCATGCGGCTGGCGCCGGACGCCGGCAACGGGGTGTCTGGGCATGGCCGGCTGACGAGGCCGAAGACGCTGGAGTCGGTGAGCACGGCTGGGAAGTAGCGGCGGCCCGATCAGGCGTCGGCGTCCCCCGGCCCTCCGCCATGGCTCCGGGCGCTCGAGTCCTTCGGAACGTCCACTGGACGTTCCGATCCACCTGACGGCGGACCGGCCTCTCGCCCCTTAAAATCCTTCGCCAGCAAATACAGCTCCACCGACTCATCGCGCGACGCCGGCGGTTTGACGTGGTGGACCGAGCGAAAGTTCTTCTTGAGCATCGAAAGCAGCTCGTTTTCGGCGCCGCCCTGAAAGGTCTTGGCCAAAAAGTGCCCGCCCGGCTTCAGCACCGCCAGCGCGAAATCGGCTGCCACCTCGCACAGATGCATGGTGCGGATGTGGTCGGTTCGCTTGTGGCCGGTGGTGGGTGCTGCCATGTCCGACAACACGACATCGGGGTCGCCACCCAGCGCTTCGGCGAGCTTTTGCGGCGCTTCGGGATCGAGGAAATCCATCAGTAGCACGGGAGCGCCGGGCACAGCATCCATTTCGAGATAGTCGATGCCGATGACATGTGGATTCTCCGCCGTCGATTTCGTCCTCGCGGCCGCCACCTGGCACCAGCCGCCGGGCGCGGCCCCGAGGTCGATGACCTTCATGCCGGGCTTCAAGAGATGATGCTTGTCGTCGATCTCGATCAGCTTGTAGGCCGCGCGCGAGCGGTAGCCATCTGCCTTCGACCTCTGGACATAGGGGTCGTTGATGTGGCGCTGCAGCCAGCGGCGCGACGATTCCTTCAGGCCGCTCTTTTTCTTGATCCGCGTCTTCAACACGCGGATGCTTGCGGAGCCCGGCTTTTCTGGCTTCTTGGTCATAACGCTATTTCTTGTTTGAGTTTTTGCACTCGCCGCGTTGCGGCAGTTTTTCGGCGGCTTCGCGTTTCGCGAAGGGCTTCCCCCACTCCGTCGCCGCTTCGCGGCGCCACCTCTCCCCCCTCCGGAGGGAGAGGAAGGGAGCCGGCCAGCCTAAGCTCGCGCCTTTCCTCTCCCCCGTCGATCGGGGGAGAGGTGTCGAGCGAAGCTCGACGGAGTGGGGGTCGACTGTTCATGCTCGGCCACGCCCACTGTTGCGCCAGACGCCGTCATCGGCCATCAGCTCGCTCAAAATGCCTTCGCGCAGACCGCGGTCCGCAACGCGCAGTCGTTCCGACGGCCATACCGCGCGGATGGCTTCGAGGATAGCACAGCCGGCCAGCACGAGGTCGGCGCGGTCGGCGCCGATGCACGGGTTGGCGCAGCGCTGCTGGAAATCCCAGCCGACCAGTCTTTCGACCATGCGATCGACGCTGTCACGGTCCATCCACAACCCGTCGACCCGGCGGCGGTCGTAGCGTTCGAGGTCGAGATGGACCCCAGCCAGCGTCGTCACCGTTCCGGATGTGCCCAGCAGATGGAATTTTGGGCTGGCAAGCACATGGCTCAGCCGGTCGCGGCCGTCGAAGGACCTCAGCCGCACGGCGACGTCCTCGACCATGGCGGCAAAGATTTCGCGCGTCACCGTGCGGCCGCCAAAACGCTCGGCCAGCGAGACGACGCCGACCGGCAGCGACGTCCATGACACGATGTGGTTGGCAAGCCGCGGCGAACGCTGGCCGGTGAGGTCGATCAGCGCGATTTCGGACGAGCCGCCGCCAATGTCGAACAGCACTACGCCTTGTGTGTCGCGCTCGACCAGCGAGCCGCAGCCCGACACCGCAAGGCGGGCCTCGGTCTGGCGGTCGATGATCTCGAGTTTCAAGCCGGCCTCGCGCTCGACGCGCTGCAGGAACTCGACGCCATTGTCGGCGGTGCGGCAGGCTTCGGTGGCGATCAGCCGCGCCTTCTTGATCTTGCGGTTGCGCAGTTTGTCGCCGCAGATTTTCAGCGCCTCGACGGCGCGGTCCATCGCCGCCTGGCTCAGGTGCCCGTTGGCGGTCAGCCCCTCGCCCAGCCTGACGATGCGCGAAAAGGCGTCGATGACACGGAACTGGCCGTGCCGCTGCGGCACCGCGACCAAAAGACGGCAATTGTTGGTTCCGAGATCGAGCGCGGCAAACACCGGCAGTTCCTGCATCGGTGGCCGATGCATTGGCTGTTCGGGCTTGGGCTGCGGAGCCGGAGGCGCGGCCACAGGGGTCGGGGCGATGCTGACGGCCGGCGGGCCGGCCGCAACGAGATGGGCTGATACCGCCAGCTCATCGCGTGCAAAAACCTTGCGTCCACGCCGGCGCTTGCGCCGCTTTCTCGTTTTGCCTCGTTGAGGCTGGGCGTCACCGGCCTGTCCGTTACCAGACTGGGGCCCCGCCTGGCGGGGCCGCCCGGCGGATGGGCTTGGCCCGCCTGACGGCGGCGAAGCCCTGGACACGCCCACTTCCGGCGCGCCTGCGCCGGTGTCGTGGTCTTCCACTTCGGGTCCTTCCGGCGCCGCGCGAACCGGGAAACCGGACGCAGCAGGCACCTAAATGTTTTAAGTTGCCGCCAGAGTAGCAGTGCGGGACCGGATCACCAAGAGCAGCGGGGCAAATTTTGCCGGCATCATGCAGCGGCAATGCCTGCGGCGTTGAATAGCGGGCCCGTCCGGTTGAATAGCCGGCTTCAATGAGGCATTTCTGAAATGAGGGGCAATATTGGTGAATCGCGGATTTTTTCACGCCCGCCTGGGCGATGGGCAGCAACGCATGACGAGAACTCCATGAACTGGAGGCGCTATCTGTGGCCGGTCATCGGCATTGCAGCGGTGATCTTCTCGCTGCTGTTGCTGTGGCATGAGCTACGCGGTATCTCGCTCGACGATGTCTGGGATGGCATTGTCGCCATCCCCACCCGCGGCTGGGTGCTGGCGGCGCTGAGTTCGGTGGTCGCCTATGCCTCGCTTGCCGGTTACGACCACATTGCACTGCTGCACATCGGCAAAAAGGTATCGTGGCTGTTCGTCACCTTCTGCTCCTTCACCACCTACGCGCTGTCGCACAATATTGGCGGCTCGGTGTTATCGGGCGCGGTGATCCGCTACCGCGCCTATGGCACCAGGGGGCTGACCGGCCAGGATGTCGGCATATTGGTGGCGATCTGCTGGATCACCTTCGTGCTCTCCAGCCTGCTGGTCGGCGGCCTGGTGCTGGTGTTCGAGCCTGCAATCATCGGCCGCTTTTCCGGCGCGCCCCACCGCGGGCTGGCGATCGTCGCCGGCATCGCTTTGCTCATTCTGGTCGGCGCCTACATCTTCGGCAGCTGGCTGCACCTGAAGCCGTTGAAAATCGCCGGCTTCCAGCTGCATTACCCGGCGCTGCCGATCGTGGTGCGGCAATTGCTGATCGGGCCGATCGAACTTCTGGCGGCGGCGGCGATCATCTTCTTTGCCCTGCCCGTGGCCGGCAATCCCGGCTATTTCGTCATCCTCGGCGTGTTCCTGGTGTCGTTCTCGGTGGCACAGATCTCGCACGCGCCGGGCGGACTCGGCGTGTTCGAGGTCGTGTTCCTGGCCGGCCTGTCGCAGATGGACCCGGTCGGCGTGCTGGCCGCACTTCTGGTGTTCCGCCTGTTCTACCTGATCATCCCGCTGCTGATCGCGCTTGGCGTGGTGCTGTTCTTCGAGCATTCGCAATACAGCCGCGGCGAGACGTAGCGCCCTGCCCGCCGCGCATCGACGGAGCAAACCAAAAGCCCATGATTGAAACGCAACGCAGGCTTGACTATTTTCCGGCGGCGGCTACAAGGCACGCGCGGCCGCATCGGCGGCCCACCAGCGCGACAGCGCCTGCTGGGGAATAGGTTAACGGTAGACCCACGGACTCTGACTCCGTTAGTCCTGGTTCGAATCCAGGTTCCCCAGCCAAGTCGCTTCCCCAGAGGCAAAGATAGAGAGCCCCGTATAGCGGCCCTTTGTTTAACTGCTCGGCATATGTTGATGTTTTGCGTAGGCATCGCCGGACGAGTCATTCTTCAGCTGCTTCTTTACCGCCTTGCAGTTGACGTCCATGAGCCACTGTTGAAAATCGATGGGGAAAATCACCGGCAAGAAGGCAGAGCTCATCCTGTGGAACACCACCGGGCCGGATTGGCCGCCTGCCGCTGATTATCAGGACAAGGCGAGCGCGTTTATTGCCTTGCCGGTATCTGGCACCAGGCCGGGACCAAAGTCCGGCTTGTGACCCGCCTTAAGCAAGTGCAACATCGCCGAGAAAACCCGACGGTTGAGGGCCTGGATCACAACAGATAAGGCGGCCCAGGCTCCTGGCTTTTCGGGGGCGATGTTTGAGGGAGCAGCGCATTGTTCGTCGATTACTACGAACTCTTGGAGATCAGCCCGAACGCCAACTCGGAGACGCTTGAGCGAATATTTCGCTATTTTGCGATGCGCTATCATCCCGACAATCAGCAAACCGGAAATGAAGCCCGCTTCAGTGAAATAGTTGAAGCACACAACGTCCTGAAAGATCCGGTCAAGCGCGCTCAATACGACATCTCCTATCGAGAGCATGCCGGTCTGCGCCTTCAATTGGCCGAGGAAGCAAGCGACGGCAAAGGCATTCAGAAGGACGCTGTGGTCCAGGCCAAACTGCTTTCTCTGCTCTATGTGAAGCGCCGCCAGGATGTCAGCAATCCCGGCATTGGCGACGTCGAAATCGAACGCTTATTGGGCTGTCCGCGAGAGCATCTCGAGTTCCATCTCTGGTACATGAAGGCGAAGGGATGGATCGCAAGAATTGAGAACGGGACAATCGCGATCACGGTTGAAGGCGTCGACCGCGCCGATTCCGAACTGCGTCGCGATAGCAGCGTTCGGCTCCTGGGATCGTAGAACACTGAACCGTTGACCTAGAGCAATTCCAGGAAAAGTGTGAGCGGTTTTCCGTCGGGAATTGCGTCAAAACAAAGAGATAGAGCTTTTCGCCGTTTTCGTTAAACGGTGAAACGCTCTGGGCTACTGGCAGGTCCGGCGGTCAAAACCCTAACGCGAGGGAGTTTTTCGGCTGCTATGCGTCCGCGCAGACGCCGAGCTCGCAAAGCCTGGCGTTGGCCTCCTCGACGCTCATTTCCACCGGCGAGATCGCCCTGTATTCGACCGGCTTGTCCTGCCAGTCCTTCGAAGTGAACGTCCGCCCGGCGAGCTTGAAGATGGCTCGAACCGCTACGCCTGACACGTGCGGCATTTCCGTCGAGCAGATGGCGAAAGCGGTGTAGGCTGGGGTCAGCCCGCTGCGGGCCGCATCGCGCTCGACGTCGCTGCGGCAGCGCGTCACGCCGATCCCGGAAAAATCGCTACGGCGCAGGATAACCACGCCCTTGCCGGGGAGGCGTGCATAAACGCCGGTCTGGTCGAATGCCTGGCTCAGATAATACGTGCCGGTATCCCCGTTGAAATCGGGAAAGGTGATCCAGGCGTGCAGATATTGCCAGAAATAGATCAGGACCACAGCTGCGACGGCCAGCATGGCGGCACCGGCGCGCTGCTGCGGCGGTGTCGGCTTCCAGCCGAAAATCCAGCCGCGCTCCCTGACCACGCGCGGCGTCGCCAGCAGCGGCGCAGACGGGCTGCCGCTGAATACGCGCCAGCGCGTCTCTATTTCCTGCCACAACTCGTCGGCCGTTACGGTCAGCAGGTCGTGGTGGAAGGCGACTTGCACCATCTCGTCCCTGGGAACGAAGTGGACGTCCCAACCGGGACCCCGCCCCCACCACGATTTGACCGGATTGTTGGCGTCGAAAAATTCCCGCGACACAAGCGCGGCCGTCACGTCGCGGAAGATATGACCCTTCGCCCCCCTGATGTCGATCAGTTCGAGACCGTGGATCTCGCTCCACGGAATGCGGAGTTCCTTGTTCTTTGCGATACGGAACAGGATACCGGCGGGAGACAGCTCGAGCATCGGCTTTCGAGGGCTGTTGCGACGATGAAAGGCAAAGCCGATGTAGACGAGGCTGGCAAAGATGATGAACAATGCGACCACCCTCGCCTCGCTATCGTCGCTGCTGTCGCCGCCGCGCGCGAGAAACAGGACCAGGATGGCAAGAGCCATGAAACCCAGCGCCCAGGGGATCTTCTTGAACAGATATTTTTCGATGCCGAAGGCCCGCGTCGCGGTGGCGTCGACCTCTTTGCTGTTCGCGCTGGTGTCGCTCATGGGGTCGCCATCAAGGCTCTTCGTGCCCAATACTACAGCACCGGGCGACACGCTGCGTCAATGAAGTGTATCACAGATGGCCAGCCGCAAACCGGCCGCTCGGGGCGAGATTCCCGGAGCGAAAAAGATTGGTGGCGGCTGGTTTGTGGTACTGGCTAAGCTTCGTCAAAGGTTCCTCCCCAAGGCCGCGTCATGCCCACCGATAGCCAGTACATTCTCGAAAGCATGCGCCAAGGCTGCGTGACGCTTTCCGATGAGGAGTTCGTCATCGACAGGCTGGTGAAGTATGTCGGCAATGGCAGGATCCGCTGGCATGTCGAATTGTGTGGGCATCGCATCGAGCTGACCACCGGGCAGATCAAGAAGCAGCCTACTTTCCGCAGGAAAATCCTCGAACAGGCCGGTGTGCTGCCGCCCCAGCGCGCAGGGGCCGACTACAGGCGATGGGCACTCGATCTGAGGCGGAATGCCGTCGAGCTTCCCTGGCGCGACAGGCCGGTCGATGCCGGTTTCGCCATCGACAGGCTCACCAGCCACGGCGATGGGCGCTGGACGGTTGAATACCAGGGCAAGGCGATAAAATTCACGACGACCAAACTGCGCCGGCAGCTCAGTTTCCGCAAACGCATGCTGGCCAAGGCCAAGGTGCTGCCGCCCGAATTGACCCCGATTGCCTATCGCAAGTGGATGGACTGGCTCATTCAAAACGCCACCGAGGCTGTTCCTGTGGCCGGCGAATCCACGTTGACAGAGAAGAGCTGGCTTGACGACCTGCCGGAGCTGGCCGGATGGCAAGGTGAAGCCCCGCCAAAACGGACCGACCAGGGCGACGACAGCCAATAAAGATTTATCCGCATTTTAACTAATGTAGATCATCCTTACGGATTGTGTTCTCGCGGCTTTTGGACAGAGCAGCATGGTCGACCTTGTGGATGAGGATGAGGTTCCAGCACCCGGCCGATCCGGACGCTGGCGCGTAATAGCTTTGACGACACTCCAGATCGTCCCACCGGTCATTTCGGTAGGATGCGCCATCATGGCCGGCTATTTCGCCTTTGCGACCTCCAGCAAAAAGCCGCCCGCAGACATGGCAGCACTGGCCGTGTCGATCATGAAATCGGGCGATGCTTCTCCGGAACTGCGCGATTGGGCTGCGGACGTTCTGGGAATACAGACCGATATCGGAATGCCTGCCAAAACTGCCCAGCAATAACCACCTACCAGGTCTGACATTCCTGCGGCAGGAATATGGTCGCCGCCCAAGCCGGCGGCCGGCGCCGCTCATCCAAGAGATTGCCCGAGGAGGCGCCGGCCAGGCGGGCATTGGGGTACCCGCCATCGCTACATTAGCATTCGCGCATTGACCTGGAATGGCGCGAACGCGGAAGGTTGGCAGCCGCGGCACTACAGCAATTTTTCCCAAGACGAGGGAACCCTCAACGCTGCAATGGTTGTGACCCGGCGTCTTGGCGCGGCTTGCCCCGGAGACCAGCATGATGACGTTTCTCACCGCTCTCGGATCTGAAGGTCCCCCGGCCGACCGGGCGAAAGAGATGAACCTCTATGGATGGTTGGTTGGCAGCTGGGACATGGAGACGATCCACCACCGCAACGACGGCACAGCTGAGAAAATGGACGGCGAATGTCACTTTGGCTGAGTGCTGGAAGGCCGCGCCATTCAGGACATCTGGATCAGGCCCAGGCGCCCTTCCCAGTCCACCATGTATGGCACGACCTTGCGCGTCTTCGATCCCGGGATCGGTGGCTGGCACATCATCTGGAGCGATCCGCTCAACCAGGACTATTCGCGCCAGATCGGGCGGGCCGAGGGCAAGGACATTGTCCAGATCGGCGATGACTCGCGCGGTCTGCAGGCCCGGTGGCGGTTCACCGAGATCACCGCCGACAGCTTTCACTGGATCGGCGAGGAGAGATCCGCCGAGAGCGACCCCTGGCGCGTAACGTATGAACATTTCGCACGCCGGACGGGTTCCTGAAGCACGCCTGCGCTTTTTGCTGCCAGCTTCTGGCAGCAGCCGGGCATCTAGTGTCCCAGCACCTTGGCCTTGCAGGCTGGCTAAGGTCGGGCAGGTGCCAACATAGATTAGCGCGAGCTTAACCAACGCCAAGCCAGTATCTCAAAATCCGCCGAGACAAGCGCGCCAATAATCTCTTATGTATTGAGCGCGAATAGCGGGTAGACAAGCGAAGATTCCAATAGCATTGTTGGCATTGGGACGGGGCTCGACTGGCAAGCGCTAACGATGCTTGTCGGTGGTTGGCAACAGCTAAACCGTACAGCCGCAATTGCCACGGTTGTAAGACAAGGAGTCCCAAGGATGCCGAACCCGAGCCAGACCAGCGATCAATGGTGGGTCAACGACCAGACGCCGGATAACCCGTATGGCAAAAGCGAAGATTACGAGTCCTACCTCGACTACCTTGGAGCGCTGGACCGGTCGCTGACGCCGGCGATCGCGGCGGGAACGCTTAGGATCAATGTCACCGAGCTCAATGATCATCCCGAGTACAAGGCCGCCGCGATCGGCGCCTTGCAGATGTGGGCGCTTGTCACGCCTTTGAAGTTCGAAATCGTCGACGATGCGCCCTACAACAGCGCAACGGACTGGATGCAGGTTGTCAGCCCCGAACTGGGCGAGGAAGACGACGGCAGCGCCTATTCCAACGACCGCTATGTCAGCATAGGTCAGCGTTTCCATGACACCGAGCAAAACAAGACGGCCATTGGGGGCTATGTCTTCGATTCCTTCATCCATGAATTCGGTCATGAGTTCGGCCTGAACCATCCCGGCCTCTACAATTACAGCGGTCCCGGCGGCGTCCAGATCAACTATCTGAACAACGCGACCTGGACCTACGACCGTCAGCAATACAGCGTCATGTCCTATTTCGACGGGATCGATGTCGGTGAAACCACCCGTTGGTCGGCGTCAACGCCGATGATGGCCGACATCGAGGCTGTCATCCGCCGCTTTTTCTCGACCGTCGACGAGAACGGGGTGCGCACCTATCAGCATATCGACCTCAACACGGGCGACAATGTCTACGGCTTCGGCAGTACCGTGGATGGTTACCGGCTCAGCGCCTCGGGCATGCAACACGATTTCGGTTTTGTCATCCATGACACCGGCGGAACCGACACGATCGACTTCTCCGGCTCGACAGCGGGCACGATCCTTGACCTGCGCGCCGGACAATTCTCCAGCGTCAACGGCCACAGCAACAATGTGTCGATCTTTGCCGGGCACAACGCCGATGGGACCGACTATTACATCGAGAACGGCATCGGCAGCAGTCATGACGACGTCCTGATCGGCAATGACGGAAACAACGTGCTGGATGGCCGCGGCGGCGGCGACCGCATGGCCGGCAATGGCGGCGACGATATCTATTTCGTCGACTCCCTCGACGACATCGTGCGCGAGGAAGCCAATGGTGGCAATGACACGGTCGTTCTGCTGTCCCGGAACTTGAATATCCGGAAAATCGCCAACGTCGAACACATCATCTACGCCGACGAGTCGACACTCCAACCGGGAGATGGCGGCAGCGAAACGCCTCCCATCATCGGCGACAACACGATGACCAGTGTCATCTTCGGCGACAATGGGAATAATACGCTCGACGGCGGCGCCGGCAACGACACGATCTTCGGTCAGGGCGGCGATGACCTCATCATCGGCGGCCGCGACTCGCTCGCCAGCCGCGACATCAACAACACCATCGACGTCGCCGACCTTGAAGACCAGACCGAGAGCGACGACGGCAATGACACGCTCTATGGCGGCGGCGGCAACGATACGATCCTCGGCGGCCAGGGCAACGACATCCTCGACGGCGGCGCCGGCGACGATACGCTGAGCGGCCAGGACGGCATCGACATATTCAGGGGCGGCGCAGGCGTCGACACGGTCGACTTCAGCAAGGAGAGCCCCTTCCAGCTGCTCGTCAACCTCGAGACGAATGTTGCCAATGGCGGCACCGCCACGGGCGACACCTTCTACAGCATCGAGAACCTGATCGGCTCCGATGACCGCATCGACCGCTTCATCGGTACGTCGGCGGCAAATCATTTCTGGGGCCGGGGCGGTGGCGACTATTTCAACGGCGGCGGCGGCAACGACATACTGGATGGCGGCAATGACGGCGACATCCTGTACGGTGAGGCCGGCAACGACACGATCATCGGCGGCGCCGGCCAGGACTATCTGGATGGGGGCGCCGGTATCGATACGGTCGTCTACGAAGGCAGTTCCTCGGGTGTCACGATCGACCTCGCCAATGGCACGGCCAGCGGCGGCGACGGCGATGGCCCGGTGCAGATCGTCGGGCGCGGCACCGTTATCCGGCACGACATCCTCGCCGGCTTCGAAAACGCCGTCGGTTCCTTCTTCGACGACCATCTCATCGGCAACGCCCAGGCCAACAAACTTTCCGGCGGCGCCGGCAACGACACGCTGACCGGCGGTGGCGGCGCCGACACATTGAATGGCGGCGCCGGCAGCGACACGGCGGACTACGCCGACGCGACCAGCGGGCTCAGCCTTAAGCTGGGTGGCGGCAAATCCGGCGGCGACACCTATATCTCGATCGAAAATCTGGCCGGTTCGGGCTTCAACGATCGCCTGACGGGCGACGGTTCGGCCAATGTGCTGACCGGCCAGGGCGGCGTGGACAAGATCGACGGCGGCGGCGGCGATGACACACTGCTCGGCGATTTCGCCTATCAGGGCGATGCTCCGCCCCGCCCGGGCATGGGCACCGGCTACGCCACGCTCGGACCCGATGCGACGAACAATTCGACCTCAACCGCCTTCGACATCTCGAACAACTTCTCGCTGGCCGCCGACCCCGACATCTTCGATTCGACGACCACCCTTCACACCACCGTCGACGCCACCGGGAACGGCCTGGGCGGATATTACAGCATCAACCTGGCTGCCGGCACGATCATCACCATCGACATCGATGGAATTGCCGACCCCAATGTCCATGACAGCATCGTCAGGCTACTGGACAGCGACGGCAATGTCGTCGCCCAGAACGACGATGGCGGCAACGACCCGGGCTCCAACAACGGCCGGGATTCGAGCACGAGCTTCATCGTTCAGGAAACCGGAACCTACTATATTCTGGAAGGCCGCTGGTCGGACACGGCTCCGGGCGATGGCTGGGTGGAAGAGGTGCCGGACGGCTCGACATACAAGCTGAACGTATCGGTCGAATTCCCGCCCGCGCCGGCTCAGCCGGGGGTTGCGGGCGCCGATACGCTCAACGGCGGCGGCGGCAACGACCTTTTGGATGGCGGGCTGGCTGCCGACACGCTGACCGGCGGCGCGGGCCAGGACTATTTCCGCTTCTCGACAGAACTCGGGAACGGCAATATCGACTGGATCAAGGACTTCAAGGTCGCCGACGATACGATCCTGCTGGACAACCTGATCTTTGCCAGCGTTGGCGGCGACGGCGCCCTCGCCCGGGGCTCATTCTACAAGAGTGCAGCCGGTGCTGCTCATGATGCCGACGACCGCATCATCTACGATACCGACAATGGAATATTGTCTTACGACGCCGATGGTTCTGGACAGGAAGCAGCCATTCAATTTGCGCACCTGAACACAAATCTGGATCTTTCGGCTGCGGACTTCATTGTCATCTAACGCGTTACCAGGAGGGGGGCTTTCAGGCTTCCCTCCTGAAGCGCGTCGCCGCAGCGAAAAGGGAGAGGACGCAATGACCGACCGCCGCACAGTATTGATGGCCGCAGGAGTTGCGGCTGTCGCCGCGGCCGCCGGGGCAGCCGGAGCAGCCGCTGCGCAGTCGACAGATATTCGCGGCGCAGTCACGTTCGTGGGCGGCAAGGCTATCCCGGAAGGTCGTCTCGAGATCTATCTCGAGGACCTCGCCATTCAGGACAGTGCGCGACGTCGGGCCGCGAAAACCAGTCTCAAAAGCGAGGGCGGGTCAAAGACGATAGAATTTTCGTTGCCCCTGCCCGCAAACTCGACGGCTTCACCGACGCTGCAGGTCGTTGCCCGCCTGGAGCGTGCGGACGGCTGGCTGGTGGCGCGGGGCAGCGCCCAGTTCGAGGCGGGCTTACCCGTCCATGTCACACTCAAGGCAGTTACGTATTGAGGGGCGAGATGCCATATCCTGATTGCGAGCTCGCATGCAGCTGACGCCATCGCCGCCGCTTACGCTGGTCGGAATTCTGGCGTCGTTTCGACGTGCTTTTTCAGGCATTGTCCTGATGAGCGGGGTCGTGAACGTGCTGACCCTGACCGGCTCGTTCTTCATGCTGCAAGTCTATGACCGGGTCGTTCCGGGTCGCAGCGTGCCGACACTGGTCGGCCTGGCGGTGCTGGCGGGAACACTGTTCGTGTTTCAAGGGGTGCTGGAGCTGATCCGCTCTCGCCTCATGGTGCGGCTGGGACAGGGGTTGGACGCAAAGCTGAGCCCGTCGGTCTATTCGGCGCTGATGCGCCTGCCGCTGCGCGCCAAGCCTTCCGGTGACGGACTGCAGCCCTTGCGGGATCTGGATCAGGTTCGCGCCTTTATCGGCAGTCCCGGGCCGACCGCGCTGTTCGACCTGCCATGGATGCCGCTCTATATCGGCATCTGTTTCATTTTTCATTTCTGGATCGGCGTCACCGCGCTTGCTGGCGCCGTTGTCCTGTTTGCACTGACGCTTCTGGCCGAATTCCGGACCCGCGGCCCGACAAGGATCGCCGGACAGCACGCAGCCGTCCGCAGCACATTGGCCGAGGCGACAAGGCGCAATGCCGAGGCCATGCAAGCCATGGGTTTTGGCGGGCGTATCGCCGAGCGATGGCATGCCGTCAATGCCGAGTACCTGAACGCCCATGCGGCAGCCAGCGATGTGGCGGGAACGCTTGGCACGATTTCCAAGATCCTGCGATTGATGCTGCAATCGGCCATGCTGGCGATTGGCGCTTATCTGGTCATCCAGCAAGAGGCGACCGGCGGCATCATGATTGCAAGCTCGATCATGATGGGAAGAGCACTGGCTCCGATCGAACTGGCGATAGCGCATTGGAAGGGCTTCATTGCGGCGCGGCAAAGCTGGGCACGCCTGAAGCAGCTGTTGGCTGCGCTGCCCGAAGGCGCAACCGGCGTAACCCTGCCTGCGCCTGTCAGCGCGTTGGCGGTTGAGAATGTCAGTGTCGCGCCACCGGGCGAACGGACGCCGGTGGTGTGGGACGCCAATTTTTCACTGGCCAAGGGAGCGGGTCTGGGAGTCATCGGCCCGAGCGCTTCCGGTAAATCGTCGCTGGTGCGTGCGCTTGCCGGTGTCTGGTTGCCGGCGCGGGGCGCCGTGCGGCTGGACGGCGCGACGCTTGACCAGTGGCCGACCGACGAGCTGGGCAAACATATCGGCTATCTGCCGCAGGATGTGCAGTTGTTCGACGGAACGATTGCGCAGAACATCGCCCGCTTCGACCCGGATACGTCATCCGATATGGTGCTTGCGGCGGCCAAGGCCGCCGGCGTGCATGATCTCGTCGTGCATCTGGCCGACGGTTACGACACACGGGTTGGCGAAGCCGGCGCGTCGTTGTCGGCGGGGCAACGGCAGCGCATCGCCCTTGCGCGCTCTCTCTATGGCGATCCGTTCATGGTCATCCTGGACGAGCCGAATTCCAATCTCGATTCAGAGGGTGAAGTCGCCTTGTCCGCCGCCATCCAAGGCATCAGGGACCGCGGCGGCATCGTCATCGTCGTCGCGCACCGGTCCACTGTCCTGGCCAATGTCGATACCGTGCTGGTGATGGCCAATGGGCATGTGCAGGCCTTCGGTCAGAAGGATGAGGTGCTGAACAAGGTGTTCCGATCGGCAGCACCGCTCAAGGTCGTTGCCGCCACCGAGCGAGGCGTTCCGGCATGAGCGAGGACAGAGCCGCTTTGCATCATAGGCAGGTCCACCGCTATCTCGTGGCTGGGGTTGCTACCTGTCTGCTGCTCGTCGGCGGTGTTGGCGGCCTGGCGGCAGTGACCAAAATGTCGGGTGCGGTGATCGCAGCTGGCCGGCTGGTGGTCGATTCCAATGTAAAGAAGGTTCAGCATCCGACGGGTGGCGTGGTCGGCGAGATCAGGGTGCGTGAAGGCGACCGGGTCAAAGCGGGCGATATTCTGGTGCGCCTGGATGAGACGACAACGCGCGCCAACCTGGCGATCGTCTCAAAAGGTCTGGATGAGTTTTATGCACGGTTGGCGCGCCTGGAGGCAGAGCGTGACGGCAAGGACACGATCAGCTTTCCGGAAGTATTGACATCGCGGCGCGACGAAGCCGGTGTCGCCGCATCGATGGCCGGAGAACAATCGCTGTTCGATTTCCGACGCCAGGCGCGGTCCGGCCAGCGATCGCAATTGCGCGAACGGATCGCCCAGTTGACGCAGGAGACCGCCGGTCTGACCGAGCAGTTGCAGGCGAAACGCCGCGAGATCGAGCTGATCCAGATCGAGCTGGAAGGCGTGCGGTCCCTGTGGCGTCGCAAGCTGATAGGAATCGAGCGCATGACGGCGCTGGAACGGGACGCGGTGCGGCTCGAAGGCGAGCATGGGCAGTTGACCGCGGGAATAGCCCAGGTGAAAGGCAAGGCGGCCGAGATCGAACTGCAGATCATCCAGATCGACCAGGATCTTCGCAGCGAGGTCGCGACCGATTTACGCGAAACGCAAGGGAAGATCTCCGAGTTCGTCGAACGCAAGGTAGCGGCCGAGGACCAGTTGAAGCGCATCGATCTGCGCAGCCCGCAGGATGGCGTGGTGCTGCAGTTGGCCGTGCATACGATCGGCGGGGTCATCACGCCCGGCGAACAGGTGATGCAGATCGTGCCGGTAACGGACGACCTGACCGTTGAAGCGCATATTGCACCGCAGGATATCGACCAGGTGACGATGGGCCAGAGTGCGATTTTGCGCCTGTCGGCCTTCAATCGGCAAACCACGCCGGAACTGACCGGGACGCTGTCGCGGATCTCGGCGGATCTCACCACCGAAGAGCGCACCGGAGCAGCCTTCTACGTTGCGCGGGTGACGCTGCCGAAAACGGAGGTCGCCAAGCTGCGCGGGCTGGCGCTGGCGCCCGGCATGCCGGCCGAAGTGTTCTTCCCGACGGGCGATCGGACGATGCTTTCCTATCTGGTGAAGCCGCTGTCGGATCAGATCCAAAAAGCTTTCCGGGAAGAATGACGGCGGACTTTTGAGAGCTGAAGCATCGGGACCGGCTGGTTGCCGACCCGAAGGGGTAGCTCCAGCTCCGCCGCCTCGTAGCCGGCGATGCCCTTGATCTCGAGGAAATCCTCAAGCCCGTATTCGGCATTGTAGCCGCCGAACGGCAGGCCAGCGTCCCGGGGTGGGGAAGTTGATGTAGGCGTTGTCGGTGCGCATGCGCGCGGCGATTTCGTGGGCCTTGTTCATGTCCTTGGTCTGGATGTAGGAGGCCAGCCCATAGACGGTGTCGTTGGCGGCGCCGATCTGCTCGCAACGTCTCCGCACTCAATCGGTACGGCCACGCATATTAGCATTCAACGATATATTAATAAGTATGATCGAGCCTTTGCGTATCGGGACCAATTTCCGATCGACGATCCGGCACTATTTGTGTGCCGCGACGCTCGACCGATGCGGAGTAAAACGCATGAGTGTCGAAACCGCACTGGCGCAGCTATTGCGCATGATCCACGGTCGCGCCCTCAATCTGGCGGCGTTGCCTGACGATGAAAGAGTTACGCACTACGACAGCATCCGCCGATCATGTTGCGGAGCCGCCGAGCATGTCGGCCAGAGTCCCGACGATGCAGCCATCACAGCAAACAGCATGGTCGAATTCACCCGCGCCATGGTTGGAATCATCGAGACAAACCGCGGCTATGACAAGCGGCGGTCCATCTCCGGGCGGCGACCCGGTTGACGAGACTAGCGAGGGCGCGGCCGAGACCGCGCCCCTTCGATTGCATTGGAGCTAGCGAGGGCCTTGTCTCCCTGCCCTACTCTGCCGCCTCGTAGCCCGCGATGCCCTTGATCTCGAGGAAATCCTCGAGCCCGTATTCGGCGTATTCGCGGCCGTTGCCGGATTGCTTGTAGCCGCCGAAGGGCAGGCCGGCGTCCCACTGGGGATAGTTGATGTAGACATTGCCGGTGCGCATGCGGGCGGCGACTTCGCGGGCTTTCTGGATGTCCTTGGCCTGAATGTACGAGGCCAGCCCATAGACAGTGTCGTTGGCAGTGCCGATGGCTTCCTCCACGGTGTCATAAGGCATGATCGCCAGCACCGGCCCGAAGATTTCTTCCCTGGCGATGCGCATGTCCGGCGTGACGTCGGCGAAGACAGTCGGCCTGACATAGTAGCCGCGGTTGAGTTCGGCCGGACGGCCGGGGCCTCCCGCGACCAGCGTCGCACCCTCGCCTATACCGGCCTGGATCAGGTCCTGGATCTTGTCGAACTGGGTCTGGCTGACCACCGGGCCGAGCTTGGTGCCGGCCGCATCGGCCGGGCCGACGGTGAACTTTTCCGCCGCCGTTTTGGCATAGCCGGCAGCCTCGTCGTGGCGGTCGCGCGGCACGAACATGCGGGTCGGCGCATTGCAGGACTGACCCGAGTTGCTGAAGCAGCCGGCGACGCCCTTGCTAACGGCCTTTTCCAGGTCGACATCCGGAAACAGGATGTTGGCCGACTTGCCGCCGAGTTCCTGATGCACGCGCTTGACCGTGTCGGCGGCCGCCTTGGCGACCAGTATGCCGGCGCGGGTCGAACCCGTGAATGACATCATGTCGATGTCGGGGTGGCTGGACAAAGCCTGGCCAACGCCCGGCCCGTCGCCATTGACGAGGTTGAAGACGCCCTTCGGCACGCCGGCCTCGTCGATGATCTCGGCGAAGATGATGGCGTCGAGCGGGGCGATTTCACTGGGCTTCAGCACCATGGTGCAGCCGGCGGCGAGCGCGGGACCGACCTTGCAGGTGATCTGGTTCAGCGGCCAGTTCCATGGCGTGATCAGGCCGACGACGCCGATCGGTTCCTTGACGATCAGGGACGAGCCCTTGATGTGGCGGAATTCGAACGACTTCAGCACTTGCGCCATCTTCTGCAGATGCGCAAGGCCGACGCCGACCTGGCTGTCGAGCGCCATCCGGCGCGGCGCACCCATCTCGCGCGACACGGCCAGCGCCAGATCGGGGCTGCGTTTCTTGTAGATGTCGATGACGCGGTTGAGGATGTCGAGCCGCTCTTCGACCGAAGTGAAGCCGAATGTGTCGAAGGCGCGTTTGGCGGCGGCAACCGCCTTGTCGACATCGGCCTTGGAACCGAGCGAAATCTGCGCGAAGGCATCTTCGTTCGAGGGGTCGATGACGTCGAGTGTGTTGGGCACAACAGGATCGACCCACACGCCATCGATATAGAACTGCAGATTGTGTGACATGGTTTCTCCTTGGGCGGGATATCTGATGTGATTGGGGGGCGATCGCCGGATCGTCGTATCGCGTCAGAGATAACGATGCGGCAAGAGCGATGTCAAACGCAAGGGTGGGCGATTGAGCCAGGCGGCTACAGAAGCGTGTGCCCCGCCGCGACCAGAAGGCCCCTTGCCGCAGCTTCATCCTTCACTTTGACAAGCAGATGGTCGCCATCGAAGGTGGATACCAGAAAAATGCCGAGTTCGTTTTCCGACAATGGCTTTATTACCGACAGCACGATGCCAGTTTCGTCGAAGGCAAAGGGACCTTGGAGTTTCAGGGCGACCCAGTCCCTGTCGTGCTTCACCCCGTCTGGCACCCGCTCCTGCAGGCAGACGACCGAAAGCTCGTCCTCGGTCCTGGTGATGCTGACGAAGCCCGGCCCGTCGGCCCAGCCGGGAATGCCCTCATTTGCTTCGAGGCGCGAAACCGCATACCGCCCCGAGAGTGGCTTCAACCGGACCCTGACTGCCATCGTCGTGTCCATGCCTCCGATTGCCCGCTATCGCGTCAATCTCTTGCTCATATAGACCGTCATGCCGCCCATGAACGGCTCCTCCCGGTCGATCGTATAGTCATGCCTTTTGTACAACAACACATTGGCCTCGAAGGCGCCATTGGTCAGCAGGCGCAGCTCCGTGCGGCCTGCTTCGAGCGCCTTCCGCTCGGCCCGTTCGAGCAACAGCCGGCCGATCCCCCGGCCCTGCACTTGCGGCGCGACGCAGACATTCTCGATCCACAGATGGTCGTCGGCCAGCATGGTCTCGACCATGCCGACGATCCGGTCGCCCTCGACGGCGAGATCGAACGGATGTTCGGCAACCGCCTTGTCATAGTCGGCACGCATCGGCAGCGGCTCGCGGCCGATCACCGGCACCCATTTGGCATAGGCGGCGCGCACGATATCCCTGATCGCGGCGGCATCAGCGCGCTCGGCCGGCCGAAACCGGATGGAAGAATTGGTCATGACAAGGCTCCAGACATGAAAACCCCGCCGGCGGATGTCGCGGCGGGGCGGGAACGAACAAACCGGATCTATCGTGCCGGTCTTTGTCGTCGCGCAGTCGGCTTACCGCTCCACATCGTGCAAAGGCGACGTCGCTTGGTGATGGCGAGTGCAAAAACGAACATGGCGCCACGCTGGAACAGGAAGTTCGGCCCGTCAAGATTTTGAGATTGGCCCAGCCTGTCGAATTCGGGAGGTGCTCTCTCGTCGGTTCAAAACCGATCGTTCGTAAAAATCGATCATTCTAACCAAAACAATTCGTTGGAAAGATCGGTTCGGGAATGGCATTCCTCCGACGTACCCGCCTGGAGAATTGCATTGTCTTCCGTCACCCACATCGCGAACGAAATTCCGAAAAGCCTGATACCGGCCGATCTGGCCGCGGGTCGCAAGCGGCTCGATTCGGCGTGGAATGGCGTCATCCCCGGCATCGTGCTGGTGGCGATGATCACCGCAGTGGCCTTCTCGGCCCACAACGTCTCCGGCTTTGGCTTGTTCAGCCCGATGATCCTCGCCGTCGTCGCCGGCATGATCTATTCCAACGTGCTCGGCACACCGGCCCACGCCAAGGCCGGCATCGCCTTCTCGCAAAAGCGCCTGCTGCGCTTTGCCATTGTGCTGCTCGGCTTCCAGCTGACGCTCGGCCAGGTCGTCTCGATCGGCGCCAGCGGCGTCGGCATTGTTGCGGCTACCCTTGGCGCGACCTTCGTCTTCACCATCACGCTCGGCCGGCTGCTCGGCGTCGACGCCAAGCTGGCGCAGCTGATTGCCGCCGGCACTTCGATCTGCGGCGCCTCGGCGATCGTTGCCACCAACATCGTCACCGATGCGCGCGACGAGGACGTTACCTACGCCGTCGCCTCGATCACGCTGTTCGGTACCGTCGCCATGCTGGGCTTCCCGCTGCTGGCGCCCGTGCTTGGCCTCGACCAGCACGCGTTCGGCCTGTGGGCTGGGGCCTCGATCCATGAGGTGGCCCAGGTCATCGGCGCCGGCTTCCAGAACGGCGCCCAGTCTGGCGAGATCGCCACTGTCGCTAAGCTCACCCGCGTCGCCATGCTGGCGCCGATGGTCATCGCGCTCGGCCTGATGGCGCGCCGCAAGACCAGCAGCGACCGGTCGAGCGATCAATCGGCGGCACGGCCGCCCATGCCGTGGTTCGTCGCCGCTTTCGTCGCCGTCGTGGCGTTGAACAGCCTGGTCACCGTGCCGGCCGAAGTGAAGTCGGCGATGGCGCTCGCCACCACCATCATGCTGACCATGGGGCTCGCCGCCATGGGACTGCAGGCCAACATTTCGCAGCTGCGCTCGCGCGGCCTGCGGCCGCTGGCGCTCGCCTTCTCGGCCTTCCTGTTCATCGGCTGCTTCAGCCTGACGCTGGTGAAGTTCGCTTGAAGCCCGCTCAGTCCTCGAAGGAGCTTGCCGCGACATAGATCGCGGCCAGCGCCTCGATGCCGGCCTGGTCGTCCTTGTCGAAGCGGCCGGGTGTCGGGCTGTCGAGGTCGATCAGGCCGAAGACGCCGTCATTGTCCCTGAGCAGCACGACCAGTTCCGAGCGCGAGTCGGCGTCGCAGGCGATGTGGCCGGCAAACTCGTGCACATCCTTGACCAGCATCGACATTTCGAGATCGACGGCGGTACCGCACACGCCCTTGCCGACGGCGATGCGCACGCAGGCCGGCTTGCCCTGGAAGGGACCGAGCACCAGCTCCTCGTCGGAGGCCAGGAAATAGAAACCGGCCCAATTGAGGTCGGGCACCATCTGGAAGATCAGCGCCGATGTGTTGGCGGCGTTGGCGACCGAGTCGCTCTCGCCCTCCAGCAGCGCCTTCAACTGGGTGGCCAGTTCGCGGTAGAAGACTGGCTTGTCGGTGCTGTCGATGGTCTGAGCCGCAAACATGGTTCGTCTCCGTTGCCGGCGGACCAGGATGCCCGCTATATCCCTGTCTGCCACCAATGACGCGCCTGGGAAATACACAATTGTGAATACCGTCCATGCCAGCAGAAGACAGGACCGGGTGCAGCCCGAAGCGAGCGAAGGCCCTCTCACCTTTGCCGTGCTGGTGTTTCCCGGCTTTCCGATGATGGCGTTCAGTTCGGTGATCGAGCCGCTGCGCGCCGCCAATGTGCTGGCCAAGCGCGAGTGCTATCGCTGGGTGATCGTCGGCGCCGACAAGGGCACGGTCGAGGCGTCCAATGGGGTTGTCATACAACCGGGATTCTCAGCCTCAGGCGCGCCGAAGGTCGACCGCATCGTCGTCTGCTCGGGCGGCAATGCCGACTTGCTTGTCGCCGACGATGCGGTTGCCTGGATGCGCAAGAGCCTGCGGGGCGGCGCCCATATCGGCGCGGTGGCCGATGCCGCCTTCTTCCTCGCCAGGGCCGGCCTGCTCGACGGCCATGCCTGCACCTTGCACTGGACCAGTCAGGCCGCCTTCACCGAGGCGTTTCCGGACATCGAGTTGAGGCGCGACCTCTACGTCATCGACCGCAAGCGCTTCACCTCGGCCGGTGGCGTCGGCAGCCTCGACATGATGCTGGAGATCATCACCAACGATTATGGTGGCGAGCTCGCGGCAGGCGTCGCCGAATGGTTCGTGCACAGCCCTTTGCGCTCCAGTGTGGACCGCAAGCTGATGCCACTCAGGCTGCGCACCGGCGTCCAGAACGAGCTGGTGCTGTCGGCCATCGCCATCATGGAGGATGCGGTGGAAGAGCGGCTCGGCATGACGGAACTGGCGGCAAGACTCGGCGTCTCCTCCGACAAGCTGGAGCGCAATTTCCGCACCGAGCTCAGCATTTCGCCCAACGGCTACTACCGGCGCCTCAGGCTGCGGCGCGCCGCCGACCTTCTGGCGCATTCGACACTGATGGTGCGCGACGTGGCGCTGGCCTGCGGTTTTGCGTCGATGTCGAGTTTTGCGAGGGCTTTTCGCGAAGAGCATGGGCATGCGCCGAAGGCCATGCGGCGGCATTAGTGGTGCTTCGCTGACGCCAGCGGCATTTCGCACGACATTTGCGGGATTCCGCACAGACTTTGTCTAGCGCACGGCTATGTTCGGGCCTTCAGGAGGCGCACCCAATGAGCATCGTCGTTTTCGATCCCGACAGCACCGAGGACGTGGATTTCAAGGATCGCATGCGCCATCCGGCGGCTGCGGACTCTGCCGGTGGCATGTGGCTGTCCGACACGGAGCCCTCCTTCATCGATGCCGACGCGTTGCGCAAGGGCCGGCTTGCGAAACTGCGCGGCTGGATGCGCGAGGCCGGCTATGGCGGCGTCGTGCTGTTCGACCCGTACAACCAGCGCTACGCCACCGGCTCGCGCAACATGTTCGGCTATTTCCTGCGCAACTCGACGCGCTATTTCTTCATCCCGACCGACGGGCCGATCGTGCTGTTCGAATATCCGCAGAGCTACCATGTCTCGATGGTGCTCGACACGATCGACGAGGCACGTCCGTCCAAGCTGGTGTGGTCTTCGGTGTCGGGCCGCGACGACGAAACCGCCGGCCCGTTCGCCGATGAGATCGCCGAGCTTTTGAAGAAGCATGGCGGCGGCTCGATGAAGCTCGGGCTCGACCGCTGCAGCCATCTGCAGGCGCTGGCTCTGGAAAAGCGCGGCTGCGAGGTCAGGGATTGTCAGGGTGAAATCCTGGCGGTGCGTGCGGTCAAGACGCCTGAGGAAGTGAAATGCCTGCAGGTTTCGATGGCCGGCGCCGAGGCGGCTGTCTATGCCGTGCGCGAGGCGATCAAGCCCGGCGTTTCCGAAAACGAGCTGTTCGCCATCATGTATGGCGAGGTGATCCGCCAAGGCGGCGAGTTCATCGAGACGCGGTTGCTCACTTCGGGACAGCGCACCAATCCGTGGTTCAACGAGGCCAGCGGCCGCAAGATCCGGCCGGGCGAGCTCCTGGCGCTCGATACCGACACGATCGGCTGCTACGGCTATTATTCCGATTTTTCCCGCACCTTCCGCTGCGGGCCGGGCAAGCCGACCGACTACCAGAAATCGCTCTACCGCATGGCGCACGACCAGGTTCAGCACAATATTTCGATCGTGAAGCCGGGCATGGCGTTTCGCGAGATCGCCGAAAGAGCGTGGAAAATCCCGGACCGTTTCGTCGACCAGCGCTATACCTCAGTGATGCATGGTGTTGGCATGCATGGCGAGACGCCGTTTATTGCGCATGCCATGGACTACGAAACCTATGGCCGCGACGGCGTCATCGTGCCCGGCATGGTGGTCAGCGTGGAAAGCTATATCGGCGAGAAAGGCGGCCGCGAGGGCGTCAAGCTGGAGGACGAGATCCTGATCACCGACACCGGCACCGAACTGTTGTCGCGCTTTCCCTACGAGGATGAGTTTCTGGAGAAGCAGGTTTGATGCCTGCGTCCCCCATCGACCTCTATGCGATATCGCAAACCTTCGGGAATAGCCGTGGCACCCATGCCTTCGTCATCCTAGGGCGAAGCAAGGAGCGCAGCGACGCGGCGCAGACCCTAGGATCCATGCCGGGACTCCCGAGCGCCGCGACGGTGCTGAATTCTGCTCCGCTGTGTTCCTCGGCTAACGTCACGGCATGGATCCTCGGGTCTCCGCGACGGAGCTTCGCTCCTGCTTCGCCCGTGGATGACGAAGTCGCGAGGACTTCTGAGCCAATCTCAAAGGCTTGCGCCAATTTGCTGAACAGAGCGGCGTTGGCAGCCAAAGGCGCATCCGCATGAAAAGCCCCATCTCGATCAAACGCGGCACGGTGGCTGCGGTGTTTATCGACCTCCAGGAGGAGCACCGGCAGGACAAGCGCTATCTGGTCGAAGGCTATGGCGAGGTGCTGGCCAACGTCCAGCGCCTGCAGGCGGCGGCGCGGCGCAACTTCGTGCCGCTCTACCACTGGGCCTATATTGTCGACACCGCCAAGGCGCGGCCGTTCCATCCGCTCGATGCCGACGGCAAGTCGGCCTTTTCCGACAAGAGCGATCCGCTGACGGAAATCTGTCATGAGGTGGCACCGGCCAATGGCGAAGCCTTGCTGATCAAGGCGGAGGCCAGCGCCTTCCGTTCGGGGCCGGCGGCGCGCGACCTCAAATCCGGCGGGATCGAGTGGCTGATCGTCGCCGGCGTGTGGACCGAGGCCTGCGTCGACGCCACCGTGAAGGACGCGGTGGCATCCGGCTTCCGCGTGCTGCTGGTCAAGGATGCATGCGGCAGCGGCAGTGCCGCCATGCACCAGACCGCCATCCTCAACCTTGCCAACCGGCTCTATGGCGGCGCCGTCACCAACACCATCGACGCCTGCCGGCTGATGGCGGGCGATACCGTCAGCGCATGGCAGGTCGAGGGTTCGGTGCCGCTGCGCTTCACCTTTGAAAACGCCGGCCGGCTGTACGGCGAACTCTGAGGCACAGGATGGGCACACTCCACCAGCTCAACACAACCGGGCGGGGAAAATACGCCACCCTGCTCGACCCGGCGCTGTGGGATTACATCGACCTGGTCAACGACTGGTTTCCGCCCGAAATCGCCGAACTTCCGATTGCCGAGCAGAGGTCGGTCTATGACGCCATGTGCCGTGCCTTCCATCAGGGTTATCCCAAGGGCGTCACCGCAAACGATGGCATCATTGCCGGCGATAAAGGGCACGCTATTCCCATCCGCCACTACCGCATGGCGGGCAAGCCGCTACGCGCGCTCGTCGTCTATTTTCATGGCGGCGGATTTGTGCTGGGCGGGCTCGACAGTCATGACGACATCTGCGCCGAAATCTGCGCCGGCACCGGCTTCGACGTCATCTCCGCCGACTACCGGCTGGCGCCGGAACATCCGCATCCGGCTGCCTTCGAGGATGCGCTTGCCGCGTTCGAATGGGCGGCGCAGACGACTGACCTGCCAATCGTGCTCGTCGGCGAGAGTGCCGGCGGCAACCTTGCCGCCGCGGTCGCGCATGCGTCGCGCCGCTACCCGCGTCACGCCGTCGGCCAGGTGCTGATCTATCCCGGCCTCGGCGGCGACGAGACTGCCGGCTCGTATGTCGAGCATGCGCACGCGCCGCTGCTGACGCTGCGCGACATCGAGACCTATCGCACCATCCGCTGCGGCCCGCAGCAATCGAATGACGACCCGACATTCTCGCCGCTTAAAGACAGCGATTTCTCCGGCCTGCCGCCGACGGTCATCGTCACAGCCGAGTGCGATCCGCTGTCATCCGACGGCGAGACCTATCGCGACCGCATCGTCGCCGCCGGCGGCCGCGCCTGGTGGTATGAGGAGCCGCGGCTGGTGCACAGTTTCTTGCGTGCCCGCAAAAGCGTTCCGCGCGCCGGCGAGGCATTTTTGTGCACGCTTGCGGCCATCGCCGCCGTCGCCGTGCTCGGCAAGAACGACTGGCCGTATTGAGCTTCGTAGCGCTCCGGACCTAGCGAAGGCCCCCCTTGCGGAGCAGCGCACAAGAATTGCGGAAAGGCGAACATTTCCCTGCGTAAGCTCGCCCTATCATTGTCTGCTCAGGCAACGGCGCCCCGGCAATCGCATCTGCCCCCAGCGGACGCGATCCGTCGGGGCGCCCAACAAAAGAGGGAACGACGATGAAATTCATGCTGACTGACCGTAGTTTGCACCCGCAGGCGAAACCCGTTGCCGATGATTTCCGGAAAGGCGGCGTCAGCCGGCGCGAATACCTCGCCATCATGGCCGGCTTCGGCGTCAGCGCGGCCGGAGCGCTGGCGCTGGGTGGCCTCAGCACGTCGCCTGCCCGGGCCGAGGAGCCGAAGCGCGGCGGTACCTTGCGCGTCGCCATGAACGTCAAGGGCTTCAAGGATCCGCGCACTTTCGACGGCGTCGAAATGTCCAATGTCGCGCGCCACTGCAACGAATATCTGGTGCGCTGGAACCGCGACTTCACCTTCGAGCCATGGCTGCTCGAAAGCTGGGAAACCAGCGACGACGCCAAAACAATCACGCTTCACGTACGCAAGGGCATCGCCTGGTCTAACGGCGACACCTTCAACGCCGACGATGTCATCCACAATCTGACCCGCTGGTGCGATGCGTCAGTTGCCGGCAATTCGGTCGCCGCGCGGATGGGCGCGCTGGTCAATGCCGACACCAAGAAGCCGGTCGATGGCGGTATCGAGAAGGTCGACGACTTCACCGTAAAACTCAATCTGCCGAAGCCCGACATCTCTCTGATCGCCGGCATGGCCGACTATCCGGCGCTGATCATGCACCGCTCCTATGAGGGTGGCGACGACCCGATGAAGGCACTGGCGATCACCACCGGTCCGTGCGAATTGGTCAGCTGGAGTGCCGAGACAAGTGCTGAGGTGAAGCGCAAGGACAAGCCCTGGTGGAAGGGCGACTTCTATCTCGACGGCATCAAATGGGTCGATTACGGCTCGGACCCCAACGCCATGCTGTCGGCGTTCGAATCCGGGGAGATCGACACCGACCACGAAACCACTTCGGATGCCGTGTCGCAGACCGAGCAGATGGGCTTGCAAAATTCCGAGATCGCCACCGGCTCGACCATCGTTGCCCGCTTCAATGTCGGCAACGCGCCCTATGACGATGTCAAGGTGCGCCGCGCCGCCCAGCTTGCCGTCGACAATTCGGCCGTGCTGGCGCTTGGTCTCGGCGGTCGCGGCAAGCCTGCCGACAACCATCATGTCGGCCCGATGCACCCGGAGTTCGCCGATATCGGCCCGGCCAAGCGCGACATGGACCAGGCGAAGAAACTGCTCGCCGAGGCCGGCAAAGCCGACCACGAATTCGACCTGATCTCGGTCGACGTCGAATGGCAAAAGAGCACCGGCGACGCGATCGCCGCGCAGATGCGCGAGGCCGGCCTGAAGATCAAGCGCACCGTGCTGCCGGCGGCAACCTTCTGGAACGACTGGAGCAAATACCCCTTCTCCACCACCGAATGGCTCGGCCGCCCGCTCGGCGTCCAGGTGCTGGCGCTTGCCTACAAATCGGGTGCGGCCTGGAACGAAAGCGCCTACGCCAACAAAGAATTCGACGAACTTCTCGACAAGGCGCTGGCAACGCCGGATGCCGCCCAGCGCAAGGAGATCATGGCCAAGATCGAGCAGAATCTGCGCGATGCCGGCATCATCATCCAGCCCTACTGGCGCTCGGTCTACCGCACCTACCGCAAGGGTGTGCAAGGCTGCGAACAGCACCAGTCGCTGGAGCAGCACTTTGAGAAGGTGTGGCTGGAAAGCTAATCCCTCCCGGGACTCTTGGGCCGGCGCGGTTCGAATGAGCCGTGCCGGCCGAATGCCATTTGCCATCGCCACGAATTTTGGCACAGATTGCGCCTGACCGACTTTCGGCTCAGAGCGAATCAGGCATGGATCACTTCGACCTCGGCACCTATCGCCGTCCCATCTCCACCGCCTCGGCCGAGACGCAGCGCTGGTTCGATATCGGGCTGAACTGGTGTTACGGCTTCAACCATGAGGAAGGCATAAAGTGCTTCGAGAAGGCGCTGGAAACCGACCCTGATTGCGCCTTCGTGCATTGGGGCATCGCCTATGCCGCCGGGCCTTTTTACAACCTCACCTGGAAAGAGCACGGCAAGGACGAGGCGAACCGTGCCACCCGCCGCTGCTTCGATCATGTGCAGCTGGCGCGGGCAGGTTCTGCGAGCGCCAGCCCCGTCGAGCAGCGGCTGATCGAGGCGCTGGCCGCCCGCTTCCAGCAGCCTCATGGCGTCACGCCCGCGGAATTCGAACAATGGGACAATGCCTATGCCGCCGCGATGCGGCAGGTCTATCGCGATTTTCCCGACGACCATGACGTGATGGCGCTCACCGTCGAGGCGCTGATGATGCGCACGGTGCGGCGGCTGTGGGATTTGAAGACTGGCAGACCGGCGCCGAATTCGGATGTGCTGGAGGCGCTGGAAGTCTGTGAGCGTTCGATCCGGCTGTCGGACGAAGCCGGCACTGCGCCGCATCCGGCGATCCTGCATCTGCACATCCATCTCCTGGAAATGTCGACGCAGCCGGAGCGCGGCATACGTTCGGCCGATTTGCTTGGCACGATGTGTCCCGATGCCGGCCACATGAACCACATGCCAGGCCACATCCATGTGCTGTGCGGCGAATACGAGAAGGCAAAGCTTGCCAGCGAAAAGGCAGTGCGGGCCAACGATCTCTACCTCGCCTATGCCAGTGAGACGACCTCCTCGGTTGCTGCCACGACCTGCATCTGATGATGTTCACCTGCATGTTCCTTGGCCAGTACCAGCCGGCGCTGTGGGCGGCCGACAAGGTGCGCAGCCTGGTCGCGCGCGACGTGGTCGCCATCCAGGGCCGGCCGAAGTTGACGCAGACCGTAGAAGGCTATCACGCCATGCGCGCGCATGTGCAGGTGCGCTTCGGCCGCTGGCAGGAGATCATCGACGAGCCGATGGTGGCAGAGCCGGAACTGTACGTGCTGACATCAGCCATGCAGCACTACGCCAAGGGCGTCGCTCATGCCACGCTCAAGCAATTCACGGCCGCCGAGCGCGAGCGCGAAAACTTTCGCAGGCAGGTCGAGAGCATCCCACCGGAACGGCGCTTCCTCAGCAATCCGACGCGGGCTTCGCTGGCCGTTGGTGCGGCCCTGCTCGATGGCGAGCTTGCTTACCACCAGGGCCAGCATGACGAGGCCTATACGCATCTGCGCCACGCAGTCGAGCTCGACGACAATCTGTCCTACACCGAGCCTTGGGCCTGGATGCATCCGCCGCGCCATGCGCTGGCCGCCCTGCTGCTCGACCAGGGCCATGCCGACGAGGCCGAGCAGGTCTATCGCGACGATTTGGGCCTCAGCGGCAAGGTACAGCGCTGCGCCCAGCACCCCGACAATGTCTGGGCGCTGCACGGGCTGGTCGAGTGCCTGAAGCGGCGTGGCGAGAGCGCGGAACTGGCGGGACTGCAGGAGAAGCTTGCAGCTGCGTTGGCCAAGGCGGATGTGGCGATCACCTCGTCATGCCCGTGCCGGACGAGCGCGCAAGCAGGGCCAAGCTGCTGCCATTGAAGCCCAGCCGACCGCAGCGGCGTCGCCTTACGAGAAAATCTCCGCCAGCTCATCGACGCTCGTGCCTTCCTTGACCTGGCGCAGCTCGACATAGCTGACCGCGGCGGCGACCGACAGCAGCATCGACGTCACGCTCTGCACCAGCCCCGCCACGATCGTAGCGGCGGTGCCGTGAAACAGGTAGACAACCACGCCAACCGCCCCCTGGATGACCATGGCGATGATCAACAGCACCACGAACAGGCCGAACAGCGACCAGCGGCTGCCCTTGGTCAGGGCGCGGCTGCGCGACATGGAGCCAAACACGCCAAGCCGCTCCTGGATCAAAACCGGCACCGAGACCGACCAGCCGAGCCACAGGATGATGCCGGGCACGATCAAGGCGATCATCGCCAGGCCCGATCCCAAAGCAACGAGGAAACCTATCGCCAGGGTCGGCAGCAGAAAGCGAATGGCGATCTGCAGGCTGTCGCCGAGGGTCGGACGCTTGCCGTTCAGGTCCTCGATCGTGGCCCGCACAAGCGCCGACTGAAGCAACAGCGCGAAAATGGAGTTGACGAAAATGGCGACAACCGTGACCCAGGAATTGCGCAACATTAAGGTGGGATCGGCCGCGGCGCCAGGATCGGCCTGCAGGAGCGCTTGCATGCGAGAATCGGTCCACAGCTGGAGCAAGATCGTCGGCAAGCCCGAAAACAGAAAGGCCAATCCGACCGTCAGGACGATATTTCGGCCGATGACGGAGAAGCTGTTGTTGAAGACCCTGCCGATCTGAAATTTCTCGGGCCGTGCAAATGTTGCCGAAGTCATGATGCGCCCCCTGTTCCCCCGCCGAATATTGTCCGGCGACCGCAGTAGTAAATTTGCCAAGATTGGCGAGCGGCGTCTAGCCCACTTGCAAATGTTGCGCTGCATTGTCAGTGTCGGCGCGCGAACTGCGGGTTGCATGGGGGCGAAAAGGTGACTGCTGCACAGCCGGACGCTGCGCAAGCCGAATGGCTGGCCAAACTGCACAAGCAGTTGCTGTCGGACGATTCGATCCAGTTCGACCTGCCGGCCTATGTGCAGCCCCAGCCACCCGAGTGGCTGAAGCCGTTTGGCGAGTTCCTGAAATGGCTTGGCCCCTACATGATCTACCTGTTCTGGGGCGCCGTGATCACAGGTGCCGCGATCATCCTGTTGCTGATTTTGCTCGAGGTGAAAGGCGTCGCCTGGCGCCTGCCCTGGCGGCGCAAGAAGAGCGTGACCGAGGCTGAAGCGACGTGGCGTCCCGACGTCGGTGCGGCGCAGATCCTGTTGTCGGAAGCCGATGCGCTGGCTGCCCGCGGCGAGTATGACGAGGCGGTGCATCTCCTGCTTCGCCGCAGTGTCGCCGACATTGCCGGGCGCCTGCCGGACTTTCTGCGCCCGTCGCTGACCGCGCGCGACATCGCCAGTGCAGCTTCGATCCCGACACGGGCGCGCAGCGCCTTCACCCAGATCGCGCGTATCGTCGAGGCGGCGCTTTTCGCGCGCCGGCCGGTCGGCCCAGAGGGCTGGCAGGAGGCGCGCGGCGCCTATGAGCGATTCGTCTTCAGGGATGCCTGGGTGTGAGTGCTTCGACCGCCGACATCGCCCAGCAGGAACCGTTCAGCCGAAGGACGCTGTTCTGGGGCATTTTTGCCAGCTTGCTCGCGGCGGCGGGCTTCTTCCTGCTGTCCACCTATGCCCCCGACTTCCGTCAGCCCAGCGTCGGCGGCGCGACGCCACTGTCGAAGAGCGGCATCGGCTATGCGGGCCTGGCGGAGTGGCTGGAGCTTACCGGCGAAGCCCCCGACATGGCGCGGTCCGACAGCGACCTCGAGACCGAAATGCTGCTGGTCGTCACCATCTCACCCGACAGCGATCCGGATGCGCTCGCCAACATCATCAAGCTTCGCAAGGGTATGGATACGCTGTTCGTGCTGCCCAAATGGGCGACCTTGCCGCTGTTCCAGCATGAGGGCTGGGAGATGAAGATCGAGCGGCTACCGGCCGTCGTGGTGAACGACTGGCTCGGCCGCATCGCCAAGGCCAAGCTCGGCGGAGGCGAGATCACGGTCAAACAAATCGACGTCTCAGGGCAGATGGTCAACGTTCCCGACCAATTGCAGTGGGTAGCAGACGAACACCCGCTGATTGCCGCCGGCAACGACAAGGCGGTGCTGACCGAGGTGGAAGACGAACGGTTCTATATCCTGACCGACCCCGACCTGATCAACAATGCCGCGCTCAAGGATCCCGACAAGGCAGCGGCGGCGCTGAAGCTGATCGAGTTCCTGCAGTCCGAAGAGGGTCCGGTGACGTTCGACCTGACGCTGCACGGTTTCGGGCGAAAATACGACCTCGCCAAGCTTCTGGTCGAACCGCCTTTCCTGGCGCTGACGCTGACCATTCTGGCGGCGGCGGCGCTGGCGTTCCTGCATGGCCTTGGCCGGTTCGGTCCGCCGCGGGCCGATCAGCGCGCCATCGCCTTCGGCAAGCGCGCGCTGGTCGACACCACGGCGATGCTGTTGCGCCGCGCCGGCCGGCTGGAGGAGCTGGGCGATCGCTACGGCGCGCTGGCGCGGGTGCGTGCCGGCGCTTTGCTTGGTGCGCCGCATGGTTTGCAGGGCGAAGCGCTCGACCGCTGGCTCGATTCCCGCGATAAGGACGAAACCGGCGGTTTCACGACCCGCCTGCAGGCCGCCGACGCGGCAAAGACCCTGACACAAATGCATGAGGCAGCCGAAAAGCTGCACGACTGGACGGCAAGGAGGCTCGGTGAACGTCGATGATGTAAAGGCCCTGGCGACACAGATCAGGGAAGAGGTGGCCAAGGCCATCACCGGGCAACACGATACGGTCGATCTGATGCTGACGGCATTGTTCGCCGGCGGGCATATTCTGCTCGAGGGACCGCCGGGCACGGCCAAGACGATGACGGCGCGCTGCTTTGCCCAGGCGCTGGGCGTCGCCTATGGCCGCATCCAGTTCACGCCCGACCTGATGCCCGGCGACATCGTCGGCTCCAACATCTACAATTTCCAGACCGGGCAATTCACGCTGACGCACGGTCCAATCTTCTGCGACCTGCTGCTTGCAGACGAAATCAACCGCACACCGCCAAAGACCCAGGCCGCCCTGCTGGAGGCGATGCAGGAGCATGCCGTCACCTTTGACGGCACCACCCATTCGCTCGGCCAGAATTTCATGGTGGTGGCGACGCAGAACCCGATCGAACACCAGGGCGTCTATCCCCTGCCCGAGGCCCAGCTCGACCGCTTCCTGTTCAAGCACCGGGTGAGCTATCCCGACGCGCAAGAGGAAAAGGCAATCATCATCCATCACGGCGGCGGCACCGCCTCGCACGATATCAAGCAGTACGGCATCACCGCCCAGGCCGACCGCAAGACGCTGGAAAAGGCGCTGGCGACAGTCGGCGAGGTCACGCTTGTCGACGATGTCGTCGATTATATCGCCAGGCTGGTGCGGGCGACGCGCGCCAGCCCCGACCTCGAAGTTGGCGCCAGCCCGCGCGCGGGCGCCATGCTGGCGAGAGCCGCACGCGCCCGGGCAGCGCTCGACGGGCGTGCCTATGTCATCCCCGACGACGTCAAAGCGCTTGCCGTGCCGGCGTTGCGCCATCGCGTGATCCTTTCGCCGGCGGCGCAGATCGACGGCCGCCTGGTCGAGCAGATCGTCACCGACCTTGTCGACCAGACGGAAGCGCCACGTTGATTTATCCGAGCGGCCGGGCAGTCTGGGCAGGTGCGGCAGGTGCAATACCGGCCTTCCTGATCGCACTCGCGCTGCCGTCGCTATGGTATCTCGGCCTGCTGTGGATCTGCGTGCTGCTTGCGTTCCTGGCTGTGGACGCTGCCGCCGGGCGCGGACGCGCTTCCCTGGACGCCACCATCCATGCGCCGCCGCAGGTTAGCGTCGGCGGCCAGTTCACTGTCAATGTCACCGCCAGGCTCAGCGGACGTCCGCGCGCGGTGCAGGCGCGTCTCGGCCATGATGAGCGGCTGGAGCCGCTGGGCGGCACAGGCGGAGCATTGGCTGCCGAGGCCGGCAGCGCATCGCTCGACCTCAAATTCCAGGCGCTGCGGCGCGGTATGGCCAGGTTCGACCGCTTGTGGGTGCGCTGGCGCGGGCCGTTCGGTCTGGTCTGGAACCAGGTCGTGCTGCCGATGGACAACAAGGTCGCGGTGTTGCCTGACATCCGCAGCGCCCGCGACGAGGCGATCACGCTTCTGCAGCGCCAGTCGTTGCCAGACGGCCATGCGCAACGCCGCGCCGGCCAGGGCCGCGAATTCGAGGCGCTGAAAGATTACCAGCCCGGCATGGGCCGGCGCATGATCGACTGGAAGCGCAGCGCCCGCCACGGCAGGCTTCTGGCGCGCGAGTTCCGCATCGAGGAGAACAACAACATCGTGCTGGCCATCGATAGCGGCCGGCTGATGTGCGAGCCCGTCGACGGCGTGCCGAAGGTCGACCGCGCCGTCACCGCCGCCTTGCTGACGGCGTTCATTGCGCTGAAGGGCGGCGACATGATCAGCCTGTTCGGTTTCGATGCGCGGCCGCGCGTGTCCAGCGGCGCCGTGCGCGGCTCGGCCAGCTTCGCCATGATCCAGAAGCGCGCGGCCGAGATCGACTATTCCACCGAAGAGACTAACTTCACCTTGGCGCTGACCACGCTTGCGGCGCGGCTCGACCGGCGCTCGCTGGTGATCATCTTCACCGATTTCGTCGATCCGATCAGCGCCGAACTGATGCTGCGCACCGTCGGCCGGCTGACCGAACGGCATCTGGTGCTGTTCATGATGATGAAGGATGTCGAGCTGGAGACACTGGCCGACATGCCGCCGGACACACCAGAGGATGTGGCGCGCGCGGTCGTCGCCGGTGGGCTGTTGCGCGAAAGGCAGGTCGTCATCGGACGGCTGCGGCTGCTCGGCGCGCATGTCATCGAGGCCGACCACCAGAGGCTCGGACCGGCGCTGGTCGAGCGCTATCTCGAACTCAAGCAGGAGGATCTGTTGTGAACGCGCTGGTCGGCAAGGATGCCGTGCGCCAGTCGCTGGCCAGCTTCCGTTCGGAGCGCGAGGCCGACTGGAAGGCGTTCGAGGCGCTGCTTGCCCGGGTCGAGAAACGCGCGCCGCGGACATTGTCCGAAGATGAGCTGCTGTCGCTGCCGCTGCTCTACCGCTCGGCGCTGTCCTCGCTCTCGGTGGCGCGGGCGACCTCGCTCGACAATGCGCTGGTCGGCTATCTCGAAGCGCTCTGCCTGCGCGGCTACTTCTACCTTTATGGCGCGCGCCGGAGCCTCCGGCAGCGCATTGGCGATTTCTTCCTGCATGACTGGCCGCATGCCATTCGCGATTTGTGGCGGGAGACCTTGCTGTCGGTTGTCCTGACCTTTGTCGGCTTCGGCGCCGGCTACTGGCTGGTGACGAAAGATAAGGGCTGGTACGACGCCATCATCCCGCCGAGTCTCGCCGGCGGGCGCAATCCGGACGCATCCGTCGAAGTGCTGCGCCAGGTGCTTTATGATGGCGCCGATAGCAATTTCCTGTCGGGCTTCGCCGCCTATCTGTTCACGCACAATGTCCAGGTGGCGATCCTGGCCTTCGCGCTTGGCTTTGCCTTCGCGGTGCCGAGCGTGCTGTTGATCCTGATGAATGGCTGCCTGCTCGGCGCGATGTTCCAGATCTACGTCGCCAAGGGGCTTGGCGTGGAGCTGGGCGGATGGCTGTCCATCCATGGCACCACCGAGATGTTTGCAATCGCGTTGGCGGGTGCCGCCGGCATGCGCATCGGCACGCGCATCGCCTTTCCCGGCGAACTGACGCGAATGACGGCAGCAGCCGATGCCGGGCGCGTGGCCGCCACCACGATGGTCGGGGTGACGATCATGCTTTTGTGTGCCGGCCTGCTCGAAGGCATCGGCAGACAGGTGATCACCAGCGACGCCACACGCTATGCCATCGGCGGCGGCATGCTGACGCTGTGGCTTTGCTATTTCTATTTGTTCAGGGTGGTGCGGCATGGCGACCGCTAGGCGCGCTGCCGTCTCGACGATACGGCCGCTGATCACGCCGGAAGGTGTCGATCTCAGGATCAAACTCGGCGATGCCGGCACACGCGCCGCCGCCTTCCTGCTCGACTTCGTCATCATCATCGTCACCGCAATCGTGATCACGATCGTCGCGCTGTTCGGGCTGGCCGGCCTCAACGGCGAAGGCGCGCAGCCGCTGTTCATCGTCTGGATCATCCTGATCTTCTTCCTGCGCAACGCCTATTTCATCGTCTTCGAGGCCGGCCGCCGCGCTGCCACGCCAGGCAAACGGATGCTCGGCATCCGGGTGGCGTCGCGCAGCGGCGCCGGCCTTTCGGTCGACCAAGTCATCGCCCGCAATCTGATGCGCGAGATCGAGATCTTCCTGCCGCTGTCGATCATCCTTGGCCGCAGCGAGATGGGGTTTGCCGACACGCTGTCGACGATCTTCGGACTGGTCTGGGCGCTGCTGTTTGCCTTGTTCCCGCTGTTCAACCGCGACCGCATGCGGATCGGCGACCTGTTGGCCGGAACCTGGGTGGTCGAAGCGCCGAAACTGGCGCTGGTCGAGGACCTGTCGCAACGCCAGAACGCACGCGCCTTCCGCTTCACCCAGGCGCAGCTCGATGCCTATGGCATTGCCGAACTGCACAAGCTGGAAGAGGTGCTGCGCCGCGACGACTATTTCGCGCTGAAAGCCGTGGCCGAGACGATCGGGCGCAAGATCGGCATAATGATCGAGCCGGGAGATTCCCGGGCCTTCCTCACCGCCTATTATGGCGAGCTGCGGGCACAACTCGAACGCAAGCTTCTGCTGGGAACCCGCAAGGCGGACAAGTATCAGCGGTAGGAAGGCACTCTAAGCGCCTGGTAACAATCACAGAACGCCAGCGCTGCCCCCTCATCCGCCTGCCGGCACCTTCTCCCCGTATAGTGACGGGGAGAAGAGAGCTGCCGCAGCGCCGCGCCTATTCTGCAAAGCTGGATATTGGCGAAACCATCCGCGACAGCATCTTTCTCCCCGTCGCTATACGGGGAGAAATGCCCGGCAGGGCAATGACGGGCAGCACCAGCCGATGAAATGGAGTGCCTCTCGCTTACCCCACCCATTTCTCATAGTCGGACACCAGCAGATGCACTGGCGCAACATCTTCGTCGATGTTGGAGAAGCGGCCGATTGGCTCGCGGAAGACGTTGTCGGTGAGATCGTCATTGACGGTAGAGACCTCGCCGATCAGCACATCCTTGCCCTCGGCCCAGAAGGCGTGCCAGACGCCGGGCATCAGCGTGACGCTCTGGCCGGGGTCGAGCTTCAACAGCCCGCCCGCCGGCAGCCTGTGGATGGTGCCGTCGACCGGCACCGACACTTCGGCCTTTGGATCGATGCCGCCGTCGCGATCGTGCATGAACAGCTCCAGCACCAGCTTGCCGCCGCCGCGGTTGATGATGTCCTCGGCCTTGATGTTGTGGCGGTGCATCGGCGACAGCTGGTCTTTGCGCGAGATCATGATCTTCTCGGCATAGAGCATGCCCATGCCCTTCTTCATGTCGGCATAGACGCCGTTTCGCACGGTGAACAGGAACAGGCCGAGCTCGTCGAATTTCTCCTGGCCGTAATCGGTGATGTCCCAGCCCAGCCGCGAGGTGAAAATAGCCGCGGAGTCAGCCTTGCGCGCCTTCATCTCCTCCGGCGACCAGTAGGCGAAGGGCGGCATGATGTAGCCGAACGAGCGGATGAAGGCGTCGGCATCGCGGATGATGTCGTTGACGGTGGAGCGTTTCATGGTCGTGATCCCTTGGCGTCGCGTTCCTGCCTAAAGCGCATAGCCGAACAGCGTTGCGGTGTCGACGCAAACTGCATGCTGGCCCCATGACATCCGGGCCGATCGGGGCCATAAGTCCAGCCAAATTTCCCAAGGTGACATTCATGCAAGGCATAGACGACCTCGATACGCCGGCGATCCTGATCGATGCGGCCCGCGCCGAAGCCAACATCGCACGAGCGCAGGCGCATGCCGACCGCCACGGGCTGAAGCTCAGGCCGCACATCAAGACCCACAAGCTGCCCTACTGGGCGAAGAAGCAGATGGCGGCGGGCGCGGTCGGCATCACCTGCCAAAAGATCGGCGAGGCCGAGGTGATGGCCAATGCCGGGCTCTCCGACATTTTTCTGCCCTACAACATCTTAGGCCGCGCCAAGCTGGAGCGGCTCAAGGCGTTGCATGGCCGCATTATGCTGTCGGTGACGGCGGACAGCCGTGAAACGCTGGAAGGGCTCGCCGCCACCTTCACCGATGCCGGGCATCCCCTGCCCGTTCTGGTCGAATGCGACACCGGCATGGGCCGCTGCGGTGTACAGAGCGCCGCCGAGGCCCTGGCGCTGGCAAAGGTGATCGATCAAGCCAAGGGGCTCACCTTCGGCGGGCTGATGACCTACCCCGCGGCTGGCCGCGCAACGGAGGCCGAGACATGGCTGGTTGGCGCCAAGCAGGCGCTTGCGGCGTCGGGCCTCGCCTGTGGTCGTATCTCCAGCGGCGGCACGCCTGACATGTGGCGCTCCGGCGAAGACAGCGTGGTCACCGAATACCGTCCCGGCACCTACATCTATCTCGACCGCTATCAGGTCGCCAAAGGCGTCGGCACGCTCGACGACTGCGCGCTGACGGTGCTTGCAACCGTGGTCAGCCATCCGACGCCGACCCGCGCCATTCTGGACAGCGGCAGCAAGGCGCTGTCCAGCGACACGCTGGGATTGCCCGAGTTTGGCGAGTTGCTCGGTATGCCCGGCGCCCGCGTCACCGGCCTGAGCGAGGAGCACGGCACGGTCACGCTTGGAAACGGTGCGAGCCTTCGCATCGGCGAGCGCGTGCGCGTGGTGCCGGACCACTGCTGCGTGGTGACCAACCTGTTCGACCAGGTGCATCTCATCGATGGCGACAAGGTGCTGGAGACGCTGCCGGTGATGGCGCGTGGACGGATGGGGTGACTAGCGCTTTCCCTTCTCCCCCTGTGGGAGAAGGGGAGCTCAGTTAGCCTGTCGCGCCGCGACACGGCGCATGGCGATCACCCGGCGGCGGCGGATTTCGGTGCGCATCGCCGTCAAATGCAGGGCGAAAAACAGCACGGTGAAGCCGAGCGCCATCACCAGCAGCGGCCACAGCAGGCTGGGATCGATGGTCGGGCCGCCGAGCCGGAACACTGAAGCCGGCTGGTGCAGCGTGTTCCACCAGTCGACCGAGAATTTGATGATCGGAATGTTGATGAAGCCGACCAGCGTGATGATGGCGGCAGCCCAGGCGGCGCGGCTGGCGTCATCCAGCGCGCGCGTCAGCGCGATGATACCGAGATACATGAGAAAGAGCACGAACACAGACGTCAGGCGCGCATCCCACACCCACCAGGTGCCCCACATCGGCTTGCCCCAGATGGAGCCGGTGACCAGCGCAAGCGCGGTGAAGGTGGCGCCGATCGGGGCGGCCGATTTCAGCGCGACATCGGCCAGCGGATGGCGCCAGACCAGCGTGCCGAGCGCCGCAACCGCCATGACCGTGTAGCACATCATGGCGAGCCAGGCGAAAGGCACGTGGATGTACATGATGCGCACCGTGATGCCCTGCTGGAAATCCTCAGGCGCGGCAAAGCTCATATAGAGGCCAACGGCGAGCAGGATCGCGGCGATGGACGCCAGCCACGGCACCAGCCTGTCGGCCAGCCCGACGAAGCGTGTCGGGTTGGCGAGGTCGATCCAGCCGGTGAGGCGTGAAGAGGTGTCGCTCATGCGGACCTAAATAGACCGACGGGGCGCTTGGGGCAATCGAGGAGTGTCGCAGGGTGAGAAGCGGTCCGCTAGCGGACGAAAAGCCAACTGCTTGGCTTTTCGAGCTTCGAGCACCCTGGGCCTGCGAGGGGCCGGGCGGCGGATTACGCCGCTTCGATATTTACCGTGCGGCTGAGGCGGCGGACTTCCTCGTCGTTGAGCAGGCCGCCGGCGCGCAGCAGGCTGGCGAAACGGCCGTTGCGCAGCGACAGTTCGGCAAAGCCGCCCATCTCGACCACCTTGCCCTTGTCCATGAACACGACCAGATCGGCGTCGCGAACGGTGGTCAGGCGGTGGGCGATGATGAAGGTGGTGCGGTTGCGCCGCAGTTCATCGATCGCTTCCTTGACGCGGTCCTCGGTCTCCACGTCGAGCGCGCTGGTCGCCTCGTCGAGCACTAGGATCGGGGCGTCCTTGAGCACGGCGCGGGCAATGGCGATACGCTGACGCTCACCGCCCGAGAGCTGGCCACCACGCTCGCCGACGACGGTATCGTAACCTTCGCTCTTGGCCAGGATGAAGTCCTGCGCCGCGGCAGCGTCGGCTGCGGCATGCACTTCGTCATAAGTCGCCTCGGCGCGGCCAACGCGGATGTTGTCCTCAATCGAGCGGTTGAGCAGGCCGGCATCCTGGAACACGGTGGCGATCGAGTGGCGCAGCGACTTGCGGGTCACCGTGCGGGTGTCGATGCCGTCGATCAGGATACGGCCATGGGACGGCGAGAATACGCGCTGCAAGAGATTGATCAGCGTCGTCTTGCCGGCGCCGGTCGGGCCGACGATGGCAACGGTCTGGCCGGCCTGGACTTCGAACGACACGTCGTCGATGCCCTGCCCCGAATTGCCGAACTCGAAGCCGACATTCTCGAAGCGGACGTGGCCGGTGACGTTGGTGAGATCGCGCAAGCCATCGGGCTCGGCGGCGTCAGCGGCCGAATCCTCGAGATGATAGAAGTCCTCCAGCTTGGCGCGGGCTTCCGAAATCTGGTTGGCGAAAGCCGACATCTGGTCGAGACGAGCGATCAGCAGCGTGGCAAAGCCGGTGAAGGCGATGACGTCGCCGATCTTGAGTTGGCCATGGGTGACGAGATAAGCGCCGATCAGCAGCACGACCATCATCGAAATGGTTGACGACAGGCGGTGCAGCGCATTGGCCATCGCCCACCAGTCGAGCACGGGGTTCTGCGCATCGAGCAGGTTCTTGACATAGCGGCGCAGCGTATCGGCCTCATGGCCGAGACGGTTGTAGCTCTGCAGCACGGCGACGTTGCTGACCGAGTCGGTCACATGCGCGAACACCTTGTGATAGTGGCGCTCGACGGCGGCCTGGCCTGCCTTGGTGCGCTTCATCACCAGGCGGCCGATGACGATATAGAGAACGCCAAGGCCCATCAGCACCATGGACATGCGCAGATCCATGCTGATCGCGGTGGGGATCAGCAGGGCAAGCGCAACGGCCGTCGACAGATGCTGGCGCATGAATTCAAGCCACAGGCTGAACAGCGTCTCGACAGCGCGCAGCAGCGTGTGCAGCGCGTTGGAGGTGCCGCGCTGATGGTGCCAGGCAAGCGGCATGGTGATCACGCGCTCGAACGACTGGCACAGCACTTCGCTGCGGCGCTTGTGGGCAAAACGATCGGCGCCACGCGCCACCAGCACGAAGGCAATGATGTTGAAGGCGCCGAGGCCGGCCCAGAGAGCCAGCGTCGAAAACACCGAACCCTTATCGGAGATGGCGTCGATCACCCGACCGAACATGATCGGCTCGAGGATAGCGATGATGGCAAGCGCGACATTCGCACCGCAGATCAACGCAACGCGTTTCCTGTCGGCTGCGAGATAACCCAGCGCTCTCCAGTAGATTTGCAGAAGTGACACTTCAGCTACTCCGCCCAAACATTCATTGTGCACTGCACCATTTCTTGACACGTATCGGTTAACGGGTCGCAAAACAATGCCCGTCTAGCTCTTCCGTTCCCATTCTGCGAACAAAAGATGACGACGTTGCGAAATCTGCCGTGATCACCTAACGGTTTGAGATAAAAGGTGAAATGTCAGTCTTGCGGCAAAATCATGGCACGTGCCCAAGGCTGCCACATTTTTAATCACCCACACCCCGCAGCGCCAATACATAAGAAGCAGGGCTGCTTTGCGCCACGCGCATGACCAAATAGAAACGCGCGCCCCGAAAGGCGCGCGCAAATTGGTTCAAACCTTTGATTTTACGCGGGTATCTTGACGACCACCTCGGTCTTGTCACCGGCTTTCGGCTCAAAGCCGGAAGACTTTGTCTTGGTTCCATTGACTTCGAGCGAGATGGTCTTGGCCTTTTTGTCGCGGATGACGCGAACCTTGACCTCGGCTCCCAGCATCTTGAGCGTTGCCGAGTAACCGTCCCAGTGGCTGGGCAGTTTGGGCCGGAACGTGATCTGCTTGCCGCGCCGCTCGATGCCCAGAATGCCTTCGACGGCAGCACGGTAGAGCCATCCGGCTGAGCCCGTGTACCAGGTCCAGCCACCCCGACCGCCCTTGCCTTCACCCGAATAGATGTCGGCGGCGACGACGTAGGGCTCGACCCGGTAGTGCTCGGCCGACGCATCGTCGAGTGCATGGTTGACCGGGTTCAGCATCGAGAAGCAGCGATAGGCATCGTCGGTGCGGCCCATTTCGGCGAGCGCGATGACGAACCAGGTCGCTGCATGGGTGTACTGGCCGCCGTTCTCGCGCACGCCAGGCGGGTAGCTCTTGATGTAGCCGGGGTCCTTTTGCGTTTTCTGGAAGGCCGGGGTGAACAGCTTGACGATCTTGAGCTTGTCGTCGACCAGCAGGTTCGTCGCCTGCTGCATCGCCGTGGTCGAGCGCGCCGGGTCGCCCTCGCCGGAGAGCACGCTCCACGACTGCGCGATCGAGTCGATCTTGCACTCGTCCGAATTGTGCGAGCCGAGCGGCGTGCCGTCATCGTAGCTGCCGCGCCGGTACCATTGGCCATCCCAAGCGGTGCTTTCCAGTGCTCGCTTCAGCACGTCAGCGTGTTTTGTCCAGGCCTGCGCCCGCTTGGTGTCGCTTTGCCCCTTGGCGACAGCGGCAAAGTCGCCAAGCGTCTTCAGCAGGAACCAGCCGAGCCATACGCTCTCGCCTTTGCCCTGCTCGCCGACGCGGTTCATGCCGTCGTTCCAGTCGCCGCCGAGGATCAGCGGCAGCCCGGCCGGGCTGCTGCGCTTGACCGCAAGGTCGAGCGCCCGCGCGCAATGGTCGTAGAGCGAGGCATGCGTCTTGGAGATCTCGGGGGTGAAGAAAGCATCATGCTCGCCCTCGCCCAGAACCTGCCCGTCGATGAAGGGCAGCTGCTCCTTGAGGATCCCTGTATCGCCAGTCACCTCGATATACCTGTTGGTGGCGTGCGCCAGCCAGACCACGTCGTCCGAGATCAGGGTGCGCACGCCGGCGTCGGTGCGCGGCAGCCACCAATGCTGGACGTCGCCTTCGGGGAACTGCCGACGCGCCGCGTTGAGGATCTGGTCGCGCGCCAGCTTCGGATCATGCGCCAGCAGCGCCAGCGTGTCCTGCAGCTGGTCGCGGAAGCCGAAGGCACCGCTTGCCTGGTAGAAGGCCGAGCGGGCGCGGATGCGGCAGGCCAGGCTCTGATAGGGCAACCAGTGATTGACCATGGCGTCGAGTGCCTTGTCCGGCGTCTCGACCTGGATGGTGTCGAGGAAGCCGCGCCAGACGCGTTCATTGTCGGCCAGCCGCTGGTCAAAATCCTTGCCCGAATGGGTCTGCACCAGCGCGCTCGCTTCGGCCTGATTGGCGGCATCGCCGAGCAGCCAGACGAGCGTGACGTCGCCGCCGGCGGGGATGTCGACGTCGCTGGCGACAGCCGCGCAAGGATCATCGCCTGCCTCGACGCGGCCCGACAGGCCGGCGCCGCTGACCACGGCGTGCGGGAAGGCGCTGGTGCCCTGCCTGCCGATGAACTCGCCGCGATCGCCTGTCACCGAATGCACCGGCCCGGCAGCGGCCAGGAAGGCCACCCGGTCGCCGAAATCGAGCCCGTACGGGTTTTGCGCCAAGAGCGCGCCGGTCGCCGAATCCCTCGACGGGACGATGGTGGCCGCCGTGCTCGAACGATGGCTGCCGAGAACCCATTCGGCATAGGCATAGACGCGCAGCCGCGCCGGTGCCGAGCCCGAGTTCTGGATGCGCAGCCGCGTGATCTTCACCGGATCGGTGGGATCGACCACATGCGTCAGATCCATCGACAGCGGGCCGCGCTTCGACCGGAAGGTCGAAAAGCCCTGGCCGTGCCATGTCTCGTAAGTCATCGAGGGATCGCGGACTACGGCGGCAAGCGGCGAGAACGCCTTGCCGCTTGCATAGTCATAGATGTAGACGCCCTCGCCCGGTCGGTTAGTGACCGGATCGTTCGACCACGGCGTGAGTTGGTAGTCGCGGCTGTTACGGCTCCAGGTGAAGGCGGCCCCCTCGGCCGAGACATGGAAGCCGAACGAGGCGTTGGAGACGACGTTGATCCAGGGCTGCGGCGTCGTGCGCCGGCCGGCAAGGCGGGTGACGTAGTGGCGACCATCGCCTTCGAAGCCGCCGAAGCCGTTCCATTGGCTGAGGCCGCTGCCGTCGGCACTGGCGTCAGACGCAGCATGGTATGCAGGCGCCACCGGCACTGGCAGAGCCGTTTCGCGAAGGGTCGCAGCACCCGCCGGCTGCAAGGCATCGCGGGCCTGCAAGGCTGCCGCCTCGGCGCGCTCGATCTGGTCGAAGATGGTGCCATTGCGGGTGTGCAGCACGACGCGGGCGGCGGCCAGCAACGTCTTGTAGGTCGCCTCGTCCATCAGGTCGCGGCGCACCGCGAAGATATGCTGGCGCGGCCCGAGCTCCTTGCCGCGCAAGCGGCTGTTTTCGCACAGCGTCTCGACTGCGCGCTGCAGGTCCTGCACATAGGATGAGGCCTGCTCGTTGACGACGACGAAGTCGATCATCATGCCGCGGGCGCGCATATACTCCTGGAAGCGCAGCGCCTGGGCGACGATTTCGAGGTCGGCCACGTCGCCGATGCGGACCAGGAAGATCGGGAAATCGCCGGAGATGCTGGTCGGCCACAGGCTGGACTGCTTGCCCAATCCCGAAGCAATGGATTCGGCCGGCAGGCGCAGGAACGGATCGGGATAGATCAGATAGCGTGCCAGCTTCTGCACATTGGCGGCGTCGGTCAGGCTGAGGCCGAGATGCCTGGTCTGCACCTGCGAACGCGTCCAGGCGAGCATCGCCTGGCGAGCGAAGCTTTCGGGATGGTCGAGCCTGGCGATGGCTTCGTCCAGTTCGGCGCGGTTGGCGCCGACGGCGGTCCAGAAGGTCAGCGATATCTTCTTGTTGGCCGGCACGCGGACCTGCCGGCGCAGTGCCGCGACCGGGTCGAGCGTGAAGCCATGATGGCCACCGAGCTTGGCGCCCGGATCGAAAGCGGCGGCCTCGGCGATGGTGCGGCCACGGCCGATAAAGGCGCGGCGGTCGGTCTCGGCCTCGGCATCGCGTGCCGATCCCGACGGATCGGTGACGAAATGCACCATGGTGAGGTCGGGCTCGTTCTTGTCGCGCTTGCGCCTGGTGGCGAAGATGGCGCCGTTGTTGGCTGATATCTCGGTCTCGACGAACATTTTCGAGAACGCCGGATGGGCGTTGTCCGAGGCCTCATTGCCCAGCACCAGCTCGGCAAAGGAGGTAACCTCGATATGCCGGTCGGTAGCGCCGTCATTGTAAAGGGTGACGCGCCGTCCTTCGCCATTGCCTTCCGAGATGACGATGCACTCGACCTCCGACCGCAACGAGCCGACCGTTTTGACGAAGCTCGCCTTGTCGTCGGAAAACAGCGTCTGCACTCTCTCGCCGGTCGCCTGCCGCGGCTCGGCGGTGGCCGACCACCAGTCGCCGGTGCCGGCATCCCTAAGGAAGATGTAGGAACCGAGCCGGTCTTCGGTCGGATCGGGCTGCCAGCGGGTGACAGCCAGTTCACCCCACCGGCTGTAGCCGGAGCCTGTCGCCGAGACCATGACGGAGTAGCGGCCGTTGGACATGACGCTGGTGGCGCGCAGCGCCTTCAGCGGGTCGAGGACAATGCGTGAATCCGGGCTCTCGACCTCGGTCTCGTCCTTCGAGCGCTCGTCGGCTTCTGTCCTGACGGTGGCGGTCGGGATGTCGCGCGGCGCCCTCTCCTGCAGCAAGAGTTCGGCAGACTCGATCACCGGATCGCTGTGGAAGCGGTCACGCAGCCGGCCTTCGAAGATGGCGTCGGCAACGGCGGCGATCGACATGCCCGAATGGTGGGCCATGTAGTTCAGCACGACGGCGTGGTCGGTGCCTTCCGGCACACGCTGCGGCGTGAAATCGACGGCGTCATAAAAGCCGTGCCTTCCCAGTGCGCCGATCGAACGCAGCCTGACCAGATTCTGCACGGATTCGCGCGGCGTGAACTGCGCCGCGAGGATCGTGGCGTAGGGCGCGATGACCGTGTTCTGGCCAAGACCGCGCTTAAGGCCAAGTCCGGGCACGCCGAAATTGGTGTATTGATAGGTCAGTTCGCGGTCGCGGGCGTTGTAGGCGGCTTCCGAAATGCCCCATGGCACGTTTTTGGAGCGCGCATACTGGATCTGGCGCTTGATGATCAGCTTGCTGGTCTGGTTGAGGATCGAGCCCTGCGGCTCCTTCATCACCAGCGGCGGCATCAGATACTCGAACATCGAGCCCGACCAGGACATCAGCGCGCCCTGGAAGCCGATCTCGACAATGGGACGTCCGAGCCGGAACCAGTGCTCGGTCGGCAGGTCGCCCTTGGCGATGGCAAACAGGCTGGTCAGCCGCGCCTCTGACGCCAGCAGATCGTAGCAGCTCTCGTCGAGCTGGTGTTCCTCGACCCGGTAGCCGATCGAGAGCAGTTTTCTTTCCTGCCGCATCAGGAAGGAGAAATCCATCTCGAAGGCATAGCGGCGGCAGCGCTCGCGCAGCGCGAGCAGCTTGGCGCGCAAGGCCTCGACGGCGTTCTCGTCGCTGTGCGAGTCGTGCACATGCGCTTCGCAGGTCGCTTCCAACCGCGCTGCCCAGTCGGCGATGACGTCGCTGCGCTGCGATCCGGCCTCGGTGTGGATGGCGGTGGCGAGCTTGCGGATTTCGCCGGCAAGCACGGCCAGATTGATGGTGCGGATCGAGGCCATCTCCGGCTGCGCCTTGATGGTCAGGACGGCACGCCGCATGCCGTCGAGGCGGTCGGCGAGCCGCTGGCGCAGCGGGCGGAGCTGGCGGCGGTCATCGGGCAGGTCCTCGAGGCTCTCGTCGAGGATGGTCACCGTGTCGAGGACGCCTTCGAAATCGCCCTGCAGATGGACGGACGGAGCTTCCGCCCATTCGGCGCAAGCTGCCGCCACCGCGACCAGATGGCCGGCGAGATTGCCGCTGTCGACCGCCGAGATGTAGAGCGGATAGAGCGGCTTCAGTGTGGTGGTGTCATACCAGTTGAAGAGATGGCCGCGGTTGCGCGGCATGCTCTCGATGGTCGTCATCGTCGCGTCGATGCGGGTGATGGCGTCGGAGAGCGCAATCCAGCCGAAATCGCGCGCCGATACCACCGACAGCAGATAGACGCCGATATTGGTCGGCGATGTCCGCGGCGCCACCACCGGCGCCGGGCTTTCCTGGAAATTGTCGGGCGGCAAATTGTGGTGTTCGGCGGTGACGAAGGTTTCGAAATAATGCCAGGTGCGGCGCGCCACTGTGCGCAGCGCATGGATGTCGGCCTGCGATATGCGCAGGCGGTCCTCGGTCTCGGCAGAACGGCTGATCCAGCAGGCAACCGCCGGCGAGCCGATCCAGAACAAAGCGAAGAAGAAGGCAACGAAGGCGCCGGTGGAATCGGCCAGCACGGGGATAGCGAGACCGACGACGCCGATGATCACGGCGCCATACATCATGCTGTAATAGGAGCCGAGGTCGTTGTCGCCGCCCTTATGCGCCTGCGACGCCGTGCGCCATTCCAAAAGATTCTGGCGGCTGACGAACAGGCGGTAGAGCGTGCGCACGATGGCATCGCCCATCATCCAGGCATTGTGCGCCATCAAAAGCACTTTCAGCGCGACCAGCGCCGTGCCGAAGACGGTGTCGCGCGCCAGCGCCGAGAAATGGCCGCGCGGCGTCTGGTCGCCGCTCTTGGGCAAGATGGCGTTGATGACATCGAAAGTCGGCGCCATGAACAGCGAGAGGATGAGCAGCGCCTGCCATTGCGCGGCCTGCGTGAAGGGCAGCAGCGTCCAGCCGGCGATCGCCGCCATCACCCAGAAGATCGGGGTCAGCGAACGGCGCAGATTGTCGATCATCTTCCAGCGCGACAGCGCCGGCACCCCGGAACGCGGGCTGAAGATGAAGCTTAGCAACTGCCAGTCGCCACGCGCCCAGCGGTGATGGCGCGAGGCGTCGACCGAATAGCGGGTCGGATAGTCCTCGACCAGTTCGACGTCGGTGACGAGCGCTGCACGGGCCAGCGCACCTTCAAGCAGATCGTGGCTGAGGATGGTGTTTTCCTCGATGCGTCCCTTCAGCGCCGCCTCGAAGGCGTCGACGTGATAGAGACCCTTGCCGGTGAAGGAGCCGTCGCTGAAGACGTCCTGGTAGAGATCCGAGACGGCAAAGACGTAAGGGTCGAGACCGCTGTTGGCCGAGAAGACGCGCTGGAAGAAGGAGGCGTCGTCGCCGCTGGTGAGCGAGGCCGTGATGCGCGGCTGCAGGATGGTGTAGCCGGCGGTGACGACACGCTTTGCCGCGTCGAAATGCGGCCGGTTGAGCGGATGGGCGAGCTTGCCGACCAGCGACGACACGGCGTCGCGCGTGGTGCGCGTGTCGGCGTCGAGCGTCATGACGTAGACGACCTTTTCCGGCAGCGGCACGTCGAGCGGCAGGAACGTGGTGTCGCTGTCACCGCGCAAGAGAAGGTTCAGCTCGTGCAGCTTGCCGCGCTTGCGCTCCCAGCCCATCCAGGCGCCCTGCGCCTGGTTGTAGAGCCGGCGGCGATGCAGGATATAAAAACGCGGCGCGCCTTCGGAGGGGTAGCGGGCATTGAGCCTGGCGATCTCGTCGCGCGCATATTGCAGGATCTCGATGTCGGCGGCATCGATCTCAGTCTTGGAATCCGGCCAATCGGAGAGCAGCGCGAAATGGATCTCGTCGGCCGTATTGGCGAGGTGATGCACCTCGATGTTGCGGATGTTTTCCTCGACATCGTCGCGCGAGCCGATCAGCGACGGAACCACGACCAGCGTGCGTGAAGCGGTCGGGATGCCGTGCTTGTAGTCATAGCCGACAAGCCGCGTCGGCTTCAGAAACAGCGAAACGACGGTGTTGAAGAAAGCGAGCGCACCTTCGCTGGCCGGCACAGCAAACAGCGCCAGCATCAACGTGATCGAGGGAACCGAGAGGCCGAGATGGGCAAGCGCATTGCCGGAGAGCACCAGCAGCAGCACCGTCAGCAGGAAGACCGGCGCGACGATGCCGAGCCAGCCTGTGCTGGTAAAGGCGCGCTTGAACGTCACATAGAAAGGCGGCCGGTAGCCGATTGCCTTTTCCAGATCCGGCCGGCGCGGGCCGACCAGGAAGAAGCCGACATCGGTATGCATGGTCGGATCGGCTGATGCATCCGGCACGCCGGAGGCATCGGTGACGCCCGGCACATGGCTGGCAAGCTCGATCGCCTTTTCGGCGACGCGGAATTCGGAAAGGTCGGAACGGCGCGCCAGTTGCTCGATCGACGTGCGGTACTGGTCACGCGAAAAAAAATCGAGCGCGGCGAAATCGGTGCGCTCGCGCAGCAGCGTGTCGATGCGGCTGACGCCTTCGAACCAGACCGTCCAGTCGACGTCGTTGATAAGCCGCAGGCCGCGGATGATGTTGCCGGTGGTGACATTGCCGCTGGACAGCGTGCGATGCTCGGAAATAATGATTTCCTCGGCGTCGGAGCCGGTTTTCTCGAGCTCGACCTCCAGCCATTCCAGCGCCCTGCCGGCATTTTGCGAGCCGTCGCGCAGGCGGTAGAGCAACTGCGTGGCAAAGGTGGTGTCCTGGGCATGGGCGCTATAGCTCGACAGGATCTTCTGCCGGTCGGCATTGTCGTCGGTCGCCAGAACCCGGTCGGCAACCTCATTGGCGATGTGGCGCATCTGCCTGGTGCGGTCGACGCGCACGGCGATGCGGCGCAGGTTTTCGATCAGCACGAAGCGCAGCAGCGACGGCAGCGCCCAGAGTTCACCGATCTTCAGCGGCTCGACCGACTGAAAGCCCTCTACGATGGCCTTGAACATGGTCGCCGAGACCGAACTGTCGGAATGGGCGACATAGCTCCAGGCGAGCGCCAGCGCGCGCGGCACAGCCGCGCCATCGGACAGTTTCAGGGTCGGCAACTGCCGATAGAAACGGCGCGGCAGGTCGCGCTTGACCTGAAAGATGGTCTCCTCGACCAGATAATTGTTGTCGAGCAGCCACTGCGCGGCAGGCGTGATGGTTTCGCCCCTGGTCTGCGCGGCATTGGTCGAACGGTAAACTTCGAGAATCTTCTTGGCGCTGTCGCGGATGCGGGCCTGGAACTCGAACGGCGTCAGGCCGAACAGGTCCTTGACGTCGCCCTTGGCGAGGCTGTCGCCCAGCGCGCGCAGACGCTCTTCTGGCAGGAAATTGGAGCGTATCGGCTCTTCAGTGATGGCCGGGAAGCTGGCGCTGGTCTTTTCGATCTGGGCAGGATTCGTCTGGATATTCATTGAAAATTCCGCATGGGGGACGCGATGCGGCGTCACCGCCACGGCAATGTCCCTAAAACCGATTCAAATGCAATTGGTTGCATGATTACACTGGCCGAAAGTTTTGCTTCGCAGCGCGCCAGGGGCGTTATCCCTTCGACATTTCAAGGAGGGGCTTTCGACAAACAAGGACGAGCACCCCTGCCCTCCCGTCCGCCTTGGAACGACGGAAGGATTCAGGCTTTTTCGTGATCCCGGCAACAGCTTACGCCAGATTTCTCCGGCGTGCGATCATGTTTGGCAACAGGCGTTAATCGTTGCTGCTAGCGCGGCTAGCCCAGGCTGGCGATCCGGATCACGAACACGGTCGTCGGCCGCACCGGTTCCACGTGCAATTGCGCGAGGTCTGGGCCGATCACGAGCGTGTCACGAGGTCCAAGCCGGGACGGTATCGGGTCGGTCACGCCGACTTCGCCGTCGAGCGGCAGGATAAGGGTCGTTGCGGTCGTCGGACGGATATCGGTCGGGGCTGAAACCATGAGGCGCTCGACCGTATGGGTCGCCCGCCCGCGGCGGGTCATGACGTTGAGGTCAGTGATCGGACCAGAGATCAGCGCGGCCGTGGTCGGCACATCGGCCGGGAACGACAGTGGTGCGGAGGCTCCCGTCAGCCGCTCCGGCGGCCGGCCGCCAATATCGAGGACGATGCCCCCGCCTTCCAGCACGGCAAGCGTGCGGTCGACGCCGGCAAAGCCCGAGAACGGGCCGCCGCCCTCGACACGCGCCATCGAAACGCGCCAGTCGAAATCGTCGAGCCCGGCGCCGTCAGGCGAAACGGTGATTTCGGTGGTCGTGCCGCCGCCATTCTTCCACGGCATGGTGCGGTAGTCGGCGGCACGAAGGATGCGCATCGGTTCAGCCAATCAGCCGAGAATGCCGGGCAGATTGAGCTGGTGCTCCTTGGCGCAGGCGATGGCGATGTCGTAGCCGGCATCGGCGTGGCGCATGACGCCGGTCGCCGGGTCGTTCCACAACACGCGCTCCAGGCGCCTTGCGGCGTCCGGCGTGCCGTCGGCGACGATGACCATGCCGGAATGCTGCGAAAAGCCCATGCCTACCCCGCCGCCATGGTGCAGCGACACCCAGGTGGCGCCCGACGCGGTGTTGAGCAGCGCGTTGAGCAACGGCCAGTCGGAGACGGCGTCGGAGCCGTCCTTCATCGCTTCCGTCTCGCGGTTCGGCGAAGCGACCGAGCCGGAATCGAGGTGGTCGCGGCCGATGACGACGGGCGCCTTGAGTTCGCCCTTGGCTACCATCTCGTTGAAGGCGAGGCCGAGGCGGTGGCGGTCGCCAAGGCCAACCCAGCAGATGCGCGCCGGCAGGCCCTGGAAGGCGATGCGCTCGCGCGCCATGTCGAGCCAGTTGTGCAGATGGGTGTTGCCGGGGGTGAGCTCGCGCACCTTGGCATCGGTCTTGTAGATATCCTCGGGATCGCCCGAAAGAGCTGCCCAGCGGAACGGGCCGATGCCACGGCAGAACAGCGGCCTTATATAGGCCGGCACGAAGCCGGGGAAAGCGAAGGCGTTCTCGAAGCCTTCGTCCTTGGCGACCTGGCGGATGTTGTTGCCATAGTCGAGCGTCGGCACGCCGGCGTTCCAGAATGCGACCATCGCCTCCACATGCTCGCGCATCGACGCGCGCGCCGCCTTCTCGACCGCCTTGGGATCTGAGACGCGCTTCTCGCGCCACTCAGCCATCGTCCAGCCCTTGGGCAGATAGCCGTTGATGGGGTCATGCGCCGAGGTCTGGTCGGTGACCATGTCGGGGCGAATGCCGCGGCGGAACATTTCCGGCACGATCTCGGCCGCATTGCCGAGCAGGCCGACGGATTTCGCTTCGCCGGCCTTGGTCCAGCGCTCGATCATTTCCATCGCTTCGTCCAGCGTCTCGGCCTTCTCGTCGACATAGCGGGTGCGCAAGCGGAAATCGATCGAGTCCGGATTGCATTCGATAGCGAGGCAGCAGGCGCCGGCCATGACGGCGGCCAATGGCTGAGCGCCTCCCATGCCACCGAGACCGCCGGTCAGGATCCACTTGCCTTTGAGGTTGCCATTGTAGTGCTGGCGGCCGGCTTCGACGAAGGTCTCGTAAGTGCCCTGCACGATGCCTTGCGTGCCGATATAAATCCAGGAGCCGGCCGTCATCTGGCCGTACATCATCAGGCCCTTCTTATCGAGCTCGTTGAATTTGTCCCAGGTCGCCCAGTGCGGCACGATGTTGGAGTTGGCGATGAGCACGCGCGGCGCGTCGGTGTGCGTCCGGAAGACGCCGACCGGCTTGCCCGACTGCACCAGCAGCGTCTCGTCCTCATTGAGGGTTTTCAGCGAGGCGACGATGCTGTCGAAATCGTTCCAGGTGCGCGCGGCACGGCCGATGCCGCCATAGACGACGAGTTCGTTGGGATTTTCGGCGACGTCCGGATCGAGGTTGTTCATCAGCATGCGCAGCGGCGCTTCGGTCGTCCAGTATTTGGCGTTGAGCTTGTCGCCGCGCGGCGCGCGCACTTCGCGGATGTTGTGGCGAGGATTGTTCATCATTGTCCCTTTCGCGTAAGGCGGCGTCTCAGCGCCCGGCCCAGTCAATGGCGGTTTGGAGGATTTTCGTCAGTGTGGCACGCATCGGTGCGGCGAACTCGGCATCGTATGGCACCGGCCAATTATCGGGTTCACCCTTGCCTTCGGGCTCGCGCAGATAGCCGCGATCGGCGAGTTCCATCTGCAACGCATGGTAGCCGCCTTGCGGGTTGCCGAAATAGCGCGTGATCCAGCCGCCCTTGAAACGGCCGTTGATGACATTGCTTTCGCCGCTTTCGGCCATGATCTGGCCGACCAGCGCCTGCAGCGCCGGGTCGGCGGTCTGGCCGTCATTGGTGCCGAGATTGAACACCGGCAGCGTGCCATAGAACAGACGCGGCAGCACCGAACGGATCGAGTGGCAATCATAGATGACGATTTTTTCGTGCAGGCCGCGCAGCCTGACGGCCTGGGCCGCCAGCATTTCATGGTAGGGCACGAAATAGGATATGCGGCGCTGATCTATCTCCGACGGCGTCGGTTCCGCACCGGGCAAATAGAGTGGATCGCCGTCGAAGGTCTCGGTGGGGCAAAGTGTAGTCGTCGTCTGCCCAGGATAGAGCGAGGCGCCGGAGGGATCGCGGTTGACGTCGATGACGGTGCGCGAGATCGACGTATGCACAACCGTTGCGCCAAGGCCGGCGGCAAAATCATAGAGATTGTCGATCCACCAGTCGCAATCGCGGCGGCCGAGCCAGGGCGAGACCAGCCGGTTGTCGATGCCGGCGAGATCGATGCCGGTGTGCGGGATCGACACCAGAAGAGGTGCGGTGCCTTCTGTGACTGTCAGCCAGTCGGTCATGTCAGGCTCCCGAAATCGAAGGCAGTGTCACCGCGCCGGCAGCCTTGATGGTGGCGCCGCTGCGCACCATGGCGATGGCCTTTTCCATGTCGGGATGGAAATGCCGGTCGGTGTCGAGATGCGGCACCTCGGCGCGGACCAGCTTGCGCACCGCTTCAAGGGCTGCGCTCGACGCCAATGGTGCATGGAAATCGCAGCCTTGCGCGGCGGCCAAAAGTTCGATGCCGATGACGGCCGTGGCATTCTCCACCATGCCGATCAGCCGGCGGGCGCCGTGCGCCGCCATCGAGACGTGGTCTTCCTGGTTGGCCGAGGTCGGGATGGAATCGACGCTGGCCGGATAGGCCTTCTGCTTGTTTTCGGAAACCAGCGCTGCCGCCGTCACCTGCGGGATCATAAAGCCGGAGTTCAGGCCGGGCTTCGGCGTCAAAAACGCCGGCATGCCGGAGAGCGCCGGATCGACCAGCATGGCGATGCGGCGTTCCGACAGCGAGCCGATCTCGCAGACGGCGAGCGCGATCATGTCGGCAGCGAAGGCCACCGGCTCGGCGTGGAAATTGCCGCCGGAGAGCGCGGTATCGTCCTCGGCGAAGATCAGCGGATTGTCGGTGACGCCATTGGCTTCGGTGCCGAGCGTATCGGCGGCCTGACGCAGCACGCTGAGCGCTGCACCCATCACCTGCGGCTGGCAGCGCAGGCAGTACGGGTCCTGCACGCGTTCGTCGCCGATGCGGTGTGATTCACGGATGGCGCTGCCCGCCATCAGATCGCGCAGCGCAGCCGCCGTCTCGATCTGGCCGGGGTGCTTTCTCAAGAGATGGATGCGCGGATCGAAGGGCGCGTCCGAACCCTTGGCGGCGTCGGTCGACAGCGCACCGGCGACCAGCGCCGACTGGTAAAGCACCTCGGCCTCGAACAAAGCGGCCAGCGCATAGGCGGTCGAGAATTGGGTGCCGTTGAGCAGTGCAAGACCTTCCTTGGCGCCGAGCGTCACCGGCTCCAGGCCGTGCGAGACGAAAGCAACCTTGGCCGGAAAGCGGCCATGCGGAGTAAAGCATTCGCCGACGCCGATCATCACCGCCGTCATGTGCGACAGCGGCGCAAGGTCGCCGGAGGCGCCGACCGAGCCTTGCGCCGGCACGACGGGGATGACGTCGTTGGCGAGCATTGCTTCCAGCAATTCGATGGTTTGCGGCCGCACGCCGGAAGCGCCCTGCGCCAGGCTAGCGAGTTTTAGCGCCATCATCAGCCGGACCACCGCGACCGGCATCGGCTCGCCGACGCCGGCGGCATGCGACAGAACGATGTTGCGCTGCAGCGTTTCGAGATCGGCGGCCGGAATACGGACGCTGGCCAGTTTGCCGAAGCCGGTGTTGATGCCATAGACCGGCTCACCCTTGGCGACGATGCGGGCGACCGCCTCGGCGCTGGCCTTGATCTTCGGGCGACAGGCAACGTCGAGCTTCGGCACGGCGCCACGGTAGATCGCGCGCCAGTCGGCCAGCGTCGCATTGCCGGGCTTCAGGTTGAGTTCGGTCATTGTCCTCTCCAGATGCGGGCATGAAGCGGGTTGAACCCCATGCGGTAGACGAGTTCGGCCGGGCGCTCGATGTTCCAGATCGCCAGGTCGGCGGATTTGCCTGCCTCGAGCGTGCCGGTCTGGCTGAGCAGTCCGAGCGCGCGGGCGGCCTCGCGGGTGGTGCCGGCCAGGCATTCCTCGACGGTCAGGCCGAACAAGGTCGCAGCCATGTTCATGGTCAGCAGCAGCGAGGTCAGCGGCGAGGTGCCGGGATTGTTGTCGGTGGCGACGGCCATCTTGACGCCGTGCTGGCGAAACAGGCCGATCGGCGGCTTCTTGGTTTCGCGAATGAAGTAGTAGGCGCCGGGCAGGATGGTCGCCACGGTGCCGGCCTTGGCCATCGCCGCAGCACCGGCGTCGTCTGTATATTCGAGATGGTCGGCCGACAACGCGCCATAGCGGGCGGCAAGGGCTGCACCATGCAGGTTGGACAGCTGGTCGGCATGGAGTTTTACGGGCAGGCCGAGTGCCCTTGCTTTGTCGAAGACGCGGGCGATCTGCTCCGGCGAAAAAGCGATGCCTTCGCAGAAGCCGTCGACGGCGTCGGCAAGGCCCTCTCCGGCGATGGCCGGCAGAATCGTGTTGGCGACCAGATCGACAAAAGCGTCCTTGTCGCCCTTGGCTTCCGGTGGCAGCGCATGCGCGCCGAGGAAGGTGGTGCGAACCGTCACCGGCCGCTCCTTGTCGAGACGCCGGGCCGCGCGCAGCGACTTCTGTTCATTTTCGAGATCGAGCCCGTAGCCCGACTTTACCTCCACCGTCGTGACGCCCTCTGCCATCAGCGCATCGAGGCGTGGCAGCGTCTGCGCAACCAACTCGTCTTCACTGGCAGCACGCAAGGATTTGACCGAGGAAACGATGCCGCCGCCGGCGCGGGCGACCTCTTCATAGGTAGCGCCGGCCAGCCGCATCTCGAACTCATTGGCGCGGTTGCCGGCATGGACGAGATGGGTGTGGCAATCGATCAGGCCGGGCGTGATCCAGCGGCCTTCGCAGTTGGTCGTCTCGCTGCCCTGAGCCAGGGCTGACGGCATGTCCGCTTCCGGGCCGGCATAGACGATGACGCCGTCGCGGGCTGCGATCGCTCCCTTCTCGACGATACCCAGTCCGGCTTCGGCCATGGTCGCCAGGCGCGCATTGCGCCAAAGGTGAAGGTCCCCTGCCCGGCTTTTGTTCTGTGCCGCCATCATATTTTTCCGTTTGATTGGATGGCGATTATGTATATACATATTGAAACGCACTGCAAGTGCATTGTTCATGGAATGCGGAGAAAAACGTGACGGCGATCTTTGCGGAACAGGCGCTGCTGCCCGACGGCTGGCACGACAAGGTGCGGATTTCGTTAGCCGACGGTCGCATCGCGGCCGTCGAGCCAGGCTCCTCGCCGCAAGCCAACGACGAGCGGCACGCCATTGTTGTTCCAGGCATGCCGAACCTGCACAGCCACGCCTTCCAGCGCGGCATGGCAGGGCTGGCTGAACTGCGCGGGCCCTCGGCCGACAGTTTCTGGAGTTGGCGCGAGGTGATGTACCGCTTCGCGCTGTCGATGACGCCGGATCAGGTCGAGGCGGTTGCTACGCAGCTTTACGTCGAGATGCTGGAGGCCGGCTTCTCGCGCGTCGGCGAATTCCACTATCTCCACCACGACCGTGACGGAGAACCCTATGCCAACCTTGCCGAGATGGCCGAGCGCATTGCTGCCGCTTCCGCCGAGACCGGTATCGGCCTGACGCTGCTGCCGGTATTCTATGCGCATTCTTCGTTCGGCGGTGCAGCACCCAATGAAGGCCAGCGCCGATTCATCAACGATGTGAATCGCTTCGGACGCTTGCTTGAGAAAAGCCGCGAATCCGTTCGCGGGTTGAATCAGGCTGTCGTCGGCGTCGCCCCGCACAGCCTGCGCGCCGCAACGCCGGAGGAACTCAGCGCGGTCGCTGTTATGGCGCCGGAAGGCCCGATCCACATCCACGTCGCCGAGCAGGTGAAGGAGGTCGAGGACTGCCTGGCCTGGTCGGGCGCGCGGCCGGTCGAATGGCTGCTCGCCAATGCCGGCATCGACCAACGCTGGTGCCTGATCCATGCCACCCATATGACCGAGACTGAGATCATCGGCATGGCGAAAAGCGGCGCCATTGCCGGCCTGTGCCCGATCACCGAGGCCAATCTCGGCGACGGCACTTTCGCCGCGCCGCTGTTCACCGAACAGGGCGGCCGCTTCGGCGTCGGCTCCGATTCCAACGTGCTGATCGGCCTGCCGGACGAATTGCGCCAGCTCGAATATTCGCAGCGCCTGGCGCATCGCGCCCGCAATGTTCTGGCGGTGGCTGGCGGCTCGACCGGGCGCGCTTTGTTCGACGCAGCCCTCGACGGCGGCAGCGTGGCGCTGGGCGCTGGCCCGTCGCGGATCGCCGCCGGCGGTCCGGCCGATTTCGTCTCGCTCGACCAGAACCATCCCTCGCTCGCCGGCAAGAGCGGCGATGCCATTCTCGATGCCTGGATTTTTGCCAATGGCAGCAAGGTCGATTGCGTCTGGGTGCATGGCATAAAGCAGGTCAGCGGCGGCCGGCACGCCAGGCGCGAGGCGATCGCCGAGCGCTTTCGCCAGGTGATGACGGCGCTTTCGGCATGAGCATGATCGAGACAGCGGCGGTGGAAGGCGGCGGCTCGCTGCACCAGCGTATCCTGTCCGACATCAGCGAGAAAATAATGTCCGGCGTCTGGGCGCCTGGCTTCCGCATCCCGTTCGAGCACGAACTGACCGCTGAATACAATTGCTCGCGCATGACGGTGAACAAGGCGCTGTCGCAGCTGGCCAAGGCCGGGCTGATCGAGCGTCGCCGCCGCTCTGGCAGCTTTGTGCGCCAACCGCAGTCGCAAGCGGCGGTGCTGGAGATCCACGACATCAGGATCGAGGTCGAGGCGCTGGGGCTGCCCTATCGCTATGAGCGCGTGGCGCGGCAAAAGAGGCGCAGCAGCGCCGAGGATCGTGGCCTGCTGGAACTCAGCGCCGCAGGACAGGTGCTGGCGCTGGAATGCCGGCATTTTGCCGGAAAGCGGCCATTCGCGCATGAACAGCGGTTGATCAATCTCGCGGCTGTCGCGGAAGCCGCTGAGGAAGAATTTCTCGACATCGCCCCCGGCCCCTGGCTGATCGGCCGTGTGCCATGGAGCGAGGCAGAGCACCGCATCCGCGCGGTAGCGGCGGACAGGCACATTGCCGAAGCGCTCGATATTGCAATCAGCGCGCCATGCCTGGTGGTCGAACGCCGGACCTGGAGCGCCGAGTATCCAGTGACGCAGGTGAGGTTCACCTATGCTGCGGAGAGCCACACGCTGGTGGCAAGGTTCAGGCCTTCGCAGGGGTAGCGCTTTCTACCCTCCCCCTTGTGGGGGTGAGGCGTGTCCAGCCGAAGGCTGGCGACAAGCCAACGGTTTGGCTTTTCGAACGCCGAACGCCCGGAGCCATAGCGAAGGGCGGTCGCACAGGGCCGGGTCCCCGCTGCCTGCGGCAGCGTCCCAGCGTTCGCCGGCCTTTCAGCGCGCCACTGGCGCGCTGAATTCGCTGGCGCGAACCGGCTGCTCACCCCCACAAGGGTAGGGCTATCGCATATGGACTCTTTCGAGGAATCGAACGGCGAACAAATCGGAATCGCGTCGAGAACAAACGTCGCGAGATTCCATCTTTGTTCCGCATATGCGATTCCCCTGCCCACAAGGGGGAGGTAAACCTCAGATCGCCGCCGTAATGATAATCTCGACCGTGTATTCCGGGCCGGCAAGCTTGGCCTCTCCAGTGGCGCGGGCGGGCGTGTTGCCTTGCGGGACCCACTTGTCCCATTCCTTGTTCATCTCGGCGAAGGTACCCATGTCGGCCAGCCAGATGATCGCCTGCAGGATCTTGGTCTTGTCGGTGCCGGCCTTGGCCAGCAATTCGTCGATGGTGGCTAGGATCGACTTGGTCTGTTCGCCGACGCTGGCGCCAGGCGTTCCAACCTGGCCGGCCAGATAGACGGTGTTGCCGTGGATGACGATCTGGCTCATGCGCGGGCCAACATCAATGCGACGAATGCTCATAGGAGGTTCCTTCCTGTTGTCGGAGGGGGCCTGTTTAGAGTTGGCGCTGGCTCCGGGCAAGGCCAACAGCATGAAACCTCTTGAGCCTGGGTTGGATCTCAGGTCGCAAATCTCTATCTGCGCAAAAGGATTTCCTGTTGCGCGGATTGCCGACCTCGCTCGAGAGTGGCAAGACTTTGCGCCGAACCAGATTGCGAGGATGAGAGCCATGGAATATCGCGAAATCAGCGAAGACTATTCGGTCTCGGGCCAGATCCAGCCCGAAGATGCCGCCGCCATCAAGGCCGCCGGTTTCAAGAGTGTGATCTGCAACCGGCCGGATGACGAGCAGCCCGGCCAACCCTCGGCCGACAGCGTCAAGGCGGCGGTCGAAGCCGCGGGGCTGGCCTTCCGCTACATCCCGGTGATCAGCGGCCAGATCACGGCCGAGAACGTCGAGGACCAGGCCGAGGCGCTCGACGCGCTCGAAGGCCCAGTTTTTGCCTACTGCCGGTCTGGGGCGCGTTGCACCAATCTTTATGGGCTGATCCAGCAGTCGAAGGGGTGAAGGGTTAGCGCAGTCCCCAAGGGCTGGCGATCCTTCGCGCCCCCCTCTGTCCTGCCGGACATCTCCCCCACAGGTGGGGAGATTAGCAGCTTCGCCGACGGCGCCTTTCCTACAACGTTAGGTGATTGGCGAAAGCCCGCGCGACATCCGATCTCCCCCCTTGTGGGGGAGATGTCCGGCAGGACAGAGGGGGGCGCTGTCCCGCCGACGCATCCGATAAAATCCAGGAAAACTAGATTGGCAGCGCGCCGGTTTCCTTCAACGTCTCCAACACGATCGCTGTCTTCACATGCTGCACCGACTCGTGCGGCAGGAGCACGCCGTTGACGAACTCCGACAGTGATTTGAGATCCGGCGTCACCACTTTCAAGATATAATCCATCTCGCCGGTCAGCGCGTGCGCCTCCTGCACTTCCGGCAGCCGTGCCAAGAGTTCGCCGAAGCGCCTGGCATTGTCGCGGTTGTGGGTGGCTAAGGTCACCGAGATGACGTTGACCAGCGAGAAGCCGAGCTTGTCGCGGTCGAGCACGGCGCGATAGCCCTTGATATAGCCGTCTTCCTCCAGCCGCTGGCGGCGGCGCGAGCATTGCGACGCCGACAGGTTCACCCGCTCCGACAGGTCGTTGTTGGTGAGCCGCGCGTCGCCCTGCAAGAGCGCCATTATCTTGCGGTCGAATTGATCGATGCGCGCATTATCCATGGATTTATCTCCAATCATGCATGAATTACGCACGAGATGATCATTTCAGGCGTTTGAATGCAAGCACCGTGCGGCCACTTCGCGCTATCATTGGACACTTTGTGGTCCGATGCGGCCACCATCCGTTTGGAGGAATGCCATGGGTCCCTTCCCGCACGACGCCCCGCCCGCCAAGATCAGCAAGGAGAACCCCGCCGGCACCGACGGCTTCGAGTTCGTTGAGTTCTCGCATCCGGAGCCGCAGAAGCTCGCCGAACTGTTCACCCGCATGGGCTATGTCGCGGTGGCCAAGCACCGCACGAAAGACATCACCGTCTGGCGCCAGGGCGACATCAACTATGTCGTCAATGCCGAGCCGGGCTCGCATGCGATGAAATTCGCCGACAAGCACGGTCCTTGCGCCGCCTCGATGGCGTGGCGCGTGGTCGACGCAAAACATGCCTTCGACCATGCTGTCTCGAAAGGCGCGACGCCCTATGAAGGCGACGATAAGGCGCTCGACGTGCCGGCCATTGTCGGCATTGGCGGCTCGCTGCTCTATTTCATCGACGCCTATGGCAAGAAGGGCTCGGCCTATGACGCCGAGTTCGAGTGGCTGGGCGAGCGCGATCCGCGGCCGCAAGGCGTCGGCTTCTATTTCCTCGATCACCTCACCCACAATGTCTATCGCGGCCAGATGGACAAATGGTGGGATTTTTATCGCGACCTGTTCGGCTTCAAGCAGATCCATTTCTTCGACATCGACGGCAAGATCACCGGGCTGGTGAGCCGCGCGATTACCTCGCCCTGCGGCAAGATCCGCATCCCGCTGAACGAGTCCAAGGACGAAACCAGCCAGATCGCCGAATATCTGAAGAAGTACAATGGCGAGGGCATCCAGCATATCGCGGTCGGCACCGACGCGATCTACGAAGCCACCGACAAGCTCGCCGCCAACGGGCTGAAGTTCATGCCCGGCCCGCCCGACACCTATTACGAGATGTCGCACGAGCGCGTGCACGGCCATGACGAGCCGATCGAGCGGATGAAGAAGCACGGCATCCTGATCGACGGCGAAGGCGTGGTCGATGGCGGCATGACTAAGATTCTGCTGCAGATCTTCTCCAAGACCGTGATCGGGCCGATCTTCTTCGAGTTCATCCAGAGGAAGGGCGACGAAGGCTTTGGCGAAGGCAATTTCCGCGCTCTGTTCGAGTCGATCGAGCAGGACCAGATCAAGCGCGGCGTGATCAAGGTAGACGGCAAGGCGGCTTAACGCCAAAAATTGCCAGCGCCGAGCTGCCCCTCACCTGCCTGCCGGCATCCTCTCCCCGTGAACGGGGCGAGGAACGCTGTCGCGACTGCTTTCGCCAACTACCACCGTCTCAGAAGATGGCGCTAGCGTTGCGGCCAGCCTCTTTCTCCCCGTTTTACGGAGAGAAATGCCCGGCAGGGCAATTAGGGGCGGCGCCAACATCGGGGATTGGTCGATCACAATCCCAGCCGCTCGACCTCTTCCTTCCTCACCTTCCAATCATAATCCAGCAGGAACTCGTCCAGCTGCGGCGGTGCGACCGAAGTGCCGGACAACATCGCGTGCACTTGGCCGCGATGGTGGATGTCGTGCAGGAAGACATGGGCGAGGATGTCGCCGATCTTTTCGGGGATCATGCCGTCCTCGCGCCGGTCGGTGATGACGCGACGGCGAAGATCGTCCGCCGACAGCCCGTCACAAAAGGCGATCAGCCGCCGGTCGGACGCGGCTTGGGCGGCAAACAGCGCCTGCGGTTCATCGAACGGCACGTAATCGTCATGGGCGGCAGCACCCACGCCACCTTCCTCCAGGAAATCGAGATAGAGATGATCGACCGCGAGGATGTGGTTGAGCGTCGCCTTGATCGACGGGAAGAAGCTGGTGCGTTCAGCTTCGAATTCGCCCGGCTTGAGCTGCAGCACGGCGCGGTAGAGCCGGTCGTTCGACCAGAGATTGTTGCCGGCCATGCGGCGCAGATGATCGAGCAGGGTCACGAGTTCATTCGTCTGACCAGGCCAATGCCTGCCGCCATGACCGCGAAGCCGCCGACAACGATCAGCAACAGCCGGTTCATGCGCCGGCGCATGGCCTGCGTTTCCTCGTCACGCGCCACATTGGTGTTGGTGATGGTGTGGAACATCATCGCCTTGCGCGGGTAGCCGCTGCGGTTGGTCAGATCGGGCGAGCGCGCCTCGATGCGGTAGCTCAGCCGGATCGCCTGGATGAACACCACCAATATCCCAAGCGCCCAGACCCCAGCCAACAGATAGAATGACTCGCCGGTCATTACATGATCCCCCGTTTACGCCTGGTATTTCTCGACCTTCTGCTCGATGGCGCCGAAGATCGAATGGCCGGTCTTGTCCTTCATTTCGATGCGCACCGTGTCGCCGAAGCGCAGGAACGGCGTTTTGGCTTCGCCTGATTCAATGGTCTCGATCATGCGCAATTCTGCAATGCAGGAATAACCGGCGCCGCCGGCCGACACCGGCTTGCCCGGCCCGCCATCCAGCTTGTTGGAGACGGTGCCGGAACCGATGATGGTGCCTGCTATCAATGGCCTTGTCCTGGCGGCATGGGCAATCAGCGCCGGAAAATCGAAAGTCATGTCGACGCCGGCATTGGCGCGGCCAAACGCTTTGCCGTTGAGGTCGGCGAGCAGCGGTAGGCTGACCTTGCCGCCATCCCAGGCATCACCGAGTTCGTCCGGCGTCACCGCCACCGGCGAAAAGGCCGAGGACGGCTTTGACTGGAAGAAGCCGAACCCTTTGGCGAGTTCGGGACCGGTCAGCGCGCGCAGCGTCACGTCATTGACCAGCATGACCAGCCGGATCGCAGCGCGCGCCTGGTCGAGGCTTGCGCCCATCGACACATCATCAACGATGACGGCGACCTCCGCCTCCATATCGATGCCGTAGGCCTCGTCGGCCATGCGGATCGGCTCGCGTGGCGCGATGAAGGAATCGGAGCCGCCCTGATAGATCAGCGGATCTGTCCAGAAACTTGCCGGCATCTCGGCGCTGCGCGCCTTCCGCACCAGCTCGACATGGTTCACATATGCCGACCCGTCAGCCCATTGATAGGCGCGCGGCAGCGGCGAATGCGCGTCATGCTCATGAAAGCGTGCCGACGGCACTGCATTGTTTTCCAGCGATTCCGCGATGGTCGCCAGATGCGGCGAAATCCGCTGCCAATCGTCGAGCGCGGCCTGCAGCGTTCGCGCCAGGAACGAGGCGTCGGTGAAGCGCGTCAGGTCGCGCGAGACGACGACGAGCTTTCCGTCGCGCGTCCCGTCCTTCAATGTGGCAAGCTTCATGCGTCCTCCCAGTGGTTATTCGTAGTATGCGGTTATTCGTAAGATTTGCCGGCATAGAGAATTCTGGCAGCGGCTTTCCAGGGGTTTTCGTCAGCTAGAAATTCCGGCCCATTGTCTTGGACGCAGGCGACCGCCGCTTCGAGAAAGGTGGCTATCGACCCGTTGTACCAGCCATTCCAGCCCGGGTCGGATGGTCCGGGCCTCGTGTCCTCCTTGCGGTCGGCGTCCTCGCGGTCCTTCCGCAGCGCATCAATGAAACGGACAAAGGACGGCAAGTCCTCCACTCGATCGAGGAACGGAGAGAGCTGTGCCCAAGACGTCGTCCCGGATGTTCTCACCTCTTCCCAAAGCTCTTCGTCGGCCATCGTCACTCCCGAAACCCCACAACAAGGCCGTCGCGGGCAATCGTCAAGTCACCGGCCCACGATTTCCTGACAGCGGCCTCCCAATCGGCCTCGCCGATCGCGGGGTCGTCGGCCGGAATGAGGTGGTTGAGCACCAGTCTCCTGACGCCGGCGTTGCTGGCGATGCGCCCGGCTTCCTCGGCAAAGGAGTGGCTGGCAAGCAGATGTTCCTTGAGTCGAGCGCCGTTGCCGGTTCTGGCGACCAGCCGCTCGATGCCCTGTTTCAGCATGGCTTCATGGACGAGAATGTCAGCATTTCTGGCAAAGCCGGCGAGTGGCGGAAAGAAAGCCGTATCGGCCGAGAACACGACGCTTCTCGCGCCATGCTTGAAGCGCAGCGCGAAACAATCGGTCACCGGCGGATGATCGACGCGCAGCGCCGAAACCTTCAGACCGCGCTGCGCAAGAATTTCGCCCTCGCCGAATTCGACGATCGAAACCAGTTCGCGAATGTCCGGCCGGCCCTCGTCGACGATCCGGGTTTCGATGTCGAACTCCATCGCCTGGCAGAAACGCCGCCAGTAATGGCCGGTGCCGGGCGGACCAAACAACGTCACCGGACTGGCCAGACCGGCCGTCCAGGCGGTGTGCAGCAACGGCCCCAGTTCCAGCACATGGTCGGAATGCAGATGGGTGATGAAGACCAGGTCGAGCGCCTTGAGGCTGATGCCGGCATCGACAAGGCCGCGGGTGACGCCAAGCCCGCAATCGACGACGATGGTTCGCCCGCCGAGCTCCAGCAGCGACGAGCTCGGCCATGGCCCGCCCGGCCGCAGCGCCGGGCCACCCTTGGAGCCGAGACATACCAGCCGGTCGCTCATCGGGCCGATCTCAAGACCAGTCGCCTTCCGGCGTGCCGTTGAAACGCTTCTTCAGGTCAGACCAGCAGTCGATGTAATTGTCCTGCCGGGTCTCCAGCTCGGCGCCGTAGCGGGTCAGCATCTGCGGGAATCGGGTCTCGAACATGAAGGCCATGGTGTTGTCGAGCTTGACCGGTTTCAGTTCCACACGCGAGGCCTTTTCGAAGCCAGGGGCATCGGGGCCGTGGGCCAGCATCAGATTGTGCAGGCTGATGCCGCCGGGCACGAAACCTTCCTCCTTGGCGTCGTACTGGCCATGGATCAGGCCCATGAACTCGCTCATGATGTTGCGGTGATACCAGGGCGGCCGGAACGTATCCTCCGCCACCAGCCAGCGCGGCGGGAAGATGACGAAGTCTATGTTGGCGGTGCCCTCCTCGCCGCTCGGCGCCGTCAGCACGGTGAAGATCGACGGATCCGGGTGGTCGAACAGGATGGCGCCAACCGGCGAAAACGTCGCCAGATCATATTTGTAGGGCGCATAGTTGCCGTGCCACGCCACGACGTCGAGCGGCGAATGGCCGATCTCGGTGACGTGGAAATTGCCGCACCATTTCACCGTCAGCCGGCACGGCGTCTCCTTCTCCTCGAACCAGGCGCAGGGCGTCTTGAAGTCGCGCGGATTGGCCAGGCAATTGGCGCCGATCGGGCCGCGGTCGGGCATGGTGAGCTTGGCGCCGTAGTTTTCGCAGACATAGCCGCGCACTTCGGCATCGACGAGTTCGACCTTGAACACCAGCCCGCGCGGCAGCACGGCGATCTCGCCGGGGCGCAATTCGATGACGCCCATCTCGGTGACGAAGCGCAAGGCGCCGACCTGCGGCACAACCAGCAACTCGCCGTCGGCGTTGAAGAAATGGTCGTCAACCATCGAACGGTTGGCGACATAGACATGCGCCGCCATGCCGCTCTGTCCCAGCACGTCGCCGGCAGTGGTTATCGTGCGCATGCCCTGAATGAATTCGGTCGGCTCCTTCGGCATCGGCACCGGGTTCCAGCGGTACTGGCCGAGCGCCAGCTCATGGTCGCCGACATTGGGGGCGGTCTTCCACAAGGGATAGCTCACTGCCTTGAAGCGACCGGTGTGTTTTACGCTCGGCCGGATGCGGTAGAGCCAGGAGCGCTCGTTGGTGCCCCGCGGGGCAGTGAAGGGCGAGCCGGACAGTTGCTCGGCATAGAGACCGTAGGCCGGCCGCTGCGGGGAATTGCGCCCCTGCGGCAGCGAGCCGGGCAAGGTTTCGGTTTCAAAATCATTGCCGAAGCCCGGCATATAGGAAAAGGCCATCCGATCCTCCCTGATCCCGGTCTCTGAGCCAGCTGAACGCGGCTTGCCGGTACTGTTGACCAAACTGGTTTCATTTGTAACCATTGAGAATGTAACTATCAACCGCGAACGCCGCACAAGGTGCGCAGATGGAATCGGAAATCTTAGAGCTTGAAAGCTTCCTGCCTTATCGGCTTTACCGGCTAGCGGACGCGGTCAGCCGCGAATTCTCGAAAATCTACCGAGACCGCCACGGCCTGACGCGGCCGGAATGGCGCACGCTTTCCGGACTTGGGCAGCGCGGCACGATGACCGCAACGGCGCTCGGCGAACAATCGGCCATGCACAAGACCAAGGTGTCGCGGGCTGTGGCTGAGCTGGAACGGCGGCGCTGGCTGACGCGCACGCCGGACGAGAACGACCGGCGTGTGGAGCATCTGGCGCTGACCAAGGCGGGACTGGCCGCCTATCGCGAAATGGTACCGCTGGCGAAGGCGTTTGAACGGGAGTTACTGGCGAGGCTGAGCGCGGAGGAGCGGGCGGCGATTGTGACTGGGGTGGCGGCGCTGGAGGGTGCGTTGAAAGAAAAGTGAGCCGATAGGCTGACGGGACGCGAAGGAACTCTACGTCTCTATCGACGTGTTCACCAATCCATCACCACCTTGCCAGAACTACCGCTCCTCATCGCATCGAACCCCGTCTGGAAATCGTCGATGCCGATGCGGTGCGTGATCAGGCCCGACACGTCCAACGGGCCCTGCACCAAGGCGATCATCTTGTACCAGGTCTCGAACATCTCGCGGCCGTAGATGCCCTTGAGATGCAGCATCTTGAAGATGACCTTGTTCCAGTCGATCTCGAAACCGGTCGGTGCAATGCCCAGAATGGCGATCTTGCCGCCATTGTTCATGGTGTCGATCATGTCGCGGAAGGCGGGCGCGGCGCCCGACATTTCGAGGCCGACGTCAAAACCCTCGGTCATGCCGAGCGCCGGCATGACATCCCTAAGCTTTTCCTTGGAGGCGTCGACGACATGCTGGACGCCGAGCTTTTTGGCCAGCGCCAGCCGCACCGGATTGATGTCGGTGATGACGACTTTGCGCGCGCCCACGCATTGCGCCACCAGTGCGCCCATGATGCCGATCGGGCCGGCGCCGGTGACCAGCACGTCCTCGCCGACCAGATCGAAGGACAGAGCGGTATGCACGGCATTGCCCAGTGGATCGAAGATGGCGGCGATCTCGTCGGGCACATCGTCAGGGATCGGCACGACATTGTGCTGCGGGATCGCCAGATATTCGCCGAAGGCGCCGGGACGGTTGACGCCGACACCGAGCGTGTTGCGGCAGAGGTGGCCCCTGCCCGCGCGGCAGTTGCGACAATGGCCGCAGACGATGTGGCCTTCACCGGAGACGCGCTGGCCGACCTTGTATTCGGTGACCGCGGCGCCGAAATCGGCAACCGTGCCGACAAATTCATGGCCGGTCACCATCGGCACCGGCACGGTCTTCTGCGCCCACTGGTCCCAATTGTAGATGTGCACGTCGGTGCCGCAGATCGCCGTCTTCTTGACCTTGATCAGCACGTCGTTGGGGCCGATCTCCGGCACCGGCACCTCTTCCATCCAGATGCCCGGTTCGGCCTTGGCCTTCACCAGCGCCTTCATCATGTTCGACATTCTACAGCTCCTTACCCTCCCCCTTGTGGGGAGGGTGGCCCGAAGGGCCGGGTGGGGGTCAAACAAACTGGCGAAGGTCAGACCCTGCAGACCCCCGCCCCGCCTCCCGCCCGCTTGCTTTCGCAAGCGGTCGAAAGTCGACCCTCCCCACAAGGGGGAGGGTAAAATTCTCAGCCAATCACGCCCAGTTCTCGGCCGACCGCCGCGAATGCCGCCACGGCGCGGTCGATATCAGCGCTGGAATGCGCCGCCGACATCTGCGTGCGGATGCGCGCCTGGCCTTTCGGCACCACCGGGAAGGAAAAGCCGATGACATAAATGCCGCGCTTCAGCATGCGCTGTGCCATCTCCTGCGCCAGACTGGCATCGCCCAGCATCACCGGGATGATCGGATGATCGGCACCAGCAAGCGTGAAGCCCAGCTTGCCCATTTCGGAGCGGAACCGCGCCGCATTGGCATATAGGCGCTCGCGCAAGGCGTCGCCATTGCGGATCAGCTCGAACACCTTGATGGACGCGCCCGCAATCGCCGGCATCAGCGTGTTGGAAAAGAGATAGGGCCGCGAGCGCTGGCGCAGCCAGTCGACCACCTGGCTTTTGCCCGAGGTGTAGCCGCCCGAGGCGCCGCCCAGCGCCTTGCCGAGCGTGCCGGTGATGATGTCCACCCTGCCCTCGACGCCGCAATGTTCGGCCGAGCCGCGGCCGTTCTTGCCGACGAAGCCGACGGCGTGGCTGTCATCGACCATCACCATGGCGTCGTATTTTTCCGCCAGATCGCAGACACCTTTCAGATTGGCGATGATGCCGTCCATGGAGAACACGCCGTCGGTGGCGATCAGCCGGAAGCGGCAATCCTTGGCCTCCTTCAGCCGGGCTTCGAGATCGGCCATGTCGTTGTTGGCGTAGCGGAAACGCTTGGCCTTCGACAATCGCACGCCGTCGATGATCGAGGCGTGGTTGAGCGCATCGGAAATGATCGCATCCTCCTCGCCGAGCAGCGTCTCGAACAGGCCGCCATTGGCGTCGAAGCAGGAGCCATAGAGAATGGTGTCGTCCAGGCCGAGGAAAGAAGAAATCGTGGCCTCGAGCTGCTTGTGCTCTTCCTGCGTGCCGCAGATGAAGCGCACCGAAGCCATGCCGTAGCCATAGCGGTCGAGCGCGCCTTTGGCTGCGGTGCGCAATTCGGGGCTGTCGGCAAGGCCGAGATAGTTGTTGGCGCAGAAGTTCAGAACCTTGTCGCCACCGACTTCGATCTCAGCCGACTGCGTCGAGGTGATCACACGCTCGGATTTGTAGAGCCCGGCGGATTTCAACCCTTGCAGTTCATTGTCGATATGGGAGAGGAATGCCGCGCTCATGATCAGGTCCTATTGAGATTGGCGGCGACTGTCGCGCCCCCTGAATGAAAAATCCACCGTAAATGCGACCGCTTCGGTGGCGCGGCAAGCTCAACCTTGGCGCGATCCGGTCGCAAAACCAGCATGTTGGAGTAGCAGACGTGCAAATATGGCCGTGCCGCGAAAGAACATGATAACCATTTCAGCAGCTTTCGTTCACTGCTGAAGCAACCATTCCGCCGGCTTCGAGACCTGTTAACCCTTTCAAGCCAATGGTCTTCTCGCCATGAATCCGTGGCAGAATCCGTTCGACCGAGGGGTCACCTAGAATATGTCGCAGCAGCCGGCGCAAACCATCTCGGGCAAACTCATCCTGCTGATCAAGACCGGCTACTGGCTGGCGCTGTTGATCATAGCGGCCATGGTGATGGCCTCCTTCATCCTGCTGCAGCAGATGATGGCGGCCCAGCAGCACAACGACACTTTGCTCGATATCGTCAGCACCCAGAAGGCACTGTCGCAGCGCATCGTCTTCCTGGCAAGTGCAACCGGCTCTGCCTCGCGCGACAAACAGCCGGCCCTGGTTTCTGCGCTGAAGCAGGCGACCACCGAGTTCGAGACGAATTACGATCTGCTGCTCGAGCAGACCGGGGCCGATCCCCAGTCACCGGCGCGGTCCGACCCAAAATCGATCGAAAACGTGCTGTTCGCCAAGCCGTTCCACCTCGACTATTTCTCGGTCGGACTTATCGCCAATGGCGAAAGGCTGATCTCGTCCTTTGAGTCCCAGCTCTCCGGCAAGGCCGCCTACAAGGGTGGCGGCGAGCGCGTCAATCTCGACGCCTCCGTCGCCAACGCGACGCTGTCGGGCTATGCCGCCCTTGGCCAGCGCATTAGCGCTTTCGCCGACGAGCGGTCGGAAAAGCTGCTCGATCTCCACCGCACCTTGTTCTACGCCACCATCGCCGTCATCGTGCTGGTCGCGCTTTTCATCTTCCGGCCGATGTCGAAGGCGATCCTGCGCAAGACGCATGAGCTTATCGACGCCCGCAATTCGATGGCCTTCATTGCCGTGCATGACGGGCTGACCGGCCTGCACAACCGCACCTTCCTGACCGATCACTTCGAAACGCTGATCAAGGGCGCGCATCGCCGGCGTGAAAGGCTAGCGGTGATCCAGCTCGATCTTGACCGGTTCAAGCAGATCAACGACACGCTCGGCCATGCCGCCGGCGACTATGTGCTGGTCGTCACCGCGCAACGCATGCGCGATTCCTGCCGCGCCTCGGATTTGTGCGCGCGTCTTGGCGGCGACGAATTCGTGATGATCCTCAACGGCGCCGGTGGCACCGAGGACATCAACATGCTGGCCAGGCGCATCCTCGAACAGATCAACGAGCCGATCATGTTCCAGGGCACGACCGTCCTTCCGGGCGCCAGCGCCGGCATTGCCGTCTACCCCATCGACGCCGACAATGCGGCTGATCTGCTCGTCCATGCCGACCTCGCGCTCTATTCCGCCAAGAAGCTCGGCGGCGGCAGCTTCTCGTTCTTCTCCGAGGAGCTCAGGCGCGAACTCGATTACCGCAAGCAGCTCGAGCACGACATCAGGGTCGCCATTTCTGAGAATGCTTTCCAGGTCTATTTCCAGCCGCAGGTGTCGCTGACCAATGGCACCATCAGCGGCATCGAGGCGCTGGTGCGCTGGAAACATGCCGAGCGCGGCATGATCTCGCCAGGCGAGTTCATTCCCGTCGCCGAAAAATGCGGCTTCATGCCCGAGATCGGCCGCATCGTCTTTGCCAAGGCGATCGAGCAGGCAGCGGAATGGGACCGCGCCGGCATTGCTTTCGGGCGGCTTGCCGTCAACGTGTCGGGCACCGAACTGCGCGAACCCGACTTCGACCGCTTCCTGTTCGCGACGCTGGAAAAGGCTGGTCTGGCGCCGCAGAAACTGTCGCTGGAAATCGTCGAATCCGTCATTCTCGACGACGAGAAGACCGGCATCGCGGCCAAGCTGCGCCACATCCGAGCCGCCGGCGTCCATCTCGAACTCGACGATTTCGGCACCGGCTATGCTTCGCTCAGCCACGTCAATCCGAACGAGATCGACCGGCTGAAGATCGACCGCCGCTTCGTCCAGAACATCAACGAGAATGGCGACAACACCAAGATCGTGCGCGCCATCACCGAACTGGCGCGCGGCCTCGGCATCTCGATCGTCGCCGAGGGCGCGGAAACCGAGGCCGAGCTCGATTCGCTGATGGCGATCGGCTGCGACCAGGTGCAGGGCTATTCCATCGCCTTCCCGATGCCGCAGGACAAGGCGCGCGAATGGCTGCTGGCCCGCAGCCCGAAGAAAGCCAAGCTCAAGGTGTTGCAGGGCAATCTGGCATAGCGGCTCAGACCGCGTCGGTCATTTGGCGGGCGCGACATTGGCCCGCAGCGCCGCCAGCACGTCGGCGAACTCCGCCAGCCGGTCGTCCGGCAATCCGGTGCGCAGCCGTTTGTCGAAAACGAGAGCTGCCGCGCGTAGTTTCACGAACATGGCTTCGCCGGCTTGCGTCAGCTCGACCAGATGAACCCGGCGGTTGTCGGGATCGCGGCGGCGCGTCAGTAGGCCTTGCGCCTCCATGGTGTTGAGATGGTGGGTGAGCGTGGCGCCCTGGATGCCGATCATGCCGGCAAGCTTGCGCTGATTGGCAAGCTCGCTCGACTTGACCGAAAGCAGGGTCAGCCACACCGGCAAAGTGCCGCCGGCCTCGACCAAAGCGGCGTCAAAAGCCTGCGCCACCAGCTTGGAGGTACGCGCGAGATTCATGCCGACGGGCGGGCGGTCAAAGGGAGTCATGAGCCGACAGTAGAACAAGGCACCGAGCGAGGGAACGCAGCATTATTCATTGACATCGAATCATTCGATACCTAACTATCGTGTCTGTCGATCTACCAGGGCGTGTTGTCCTGCATTCGACAGGGACTCGAGGCGGGCAAGGAGGAAACGATCATGCAATATGTCTACATCGTCGTTATCGGCCTTCACGTCATGGCGGGGGTGTTCTGGGCCGGCACCACCATCACGCTGGCCCGCGATCCCGAAATCAAGGCCGAGCGTTTCATCCAGCCGCAACTGGGCTCGGCGGGCGTGGTGTTCCTGACCGGCGCGCTGCTCTGGTATTTCTTCCATGGCGCCTATTTCGGCTCGATGGAAATGGTGCTGGCGCTGGGCATTTTGGCTGCCTTCGCGGCGGCCGGCGTTCTCAGTGTCGTGGTTCGCAAGACCAGCCGGCAGCTTGCGGGCGCGGACGCCGCAACGGAGAGGGCTTTGCGCGCCAGGATGGCTGGTGGCGAGCGCATCGCCGCATGGCTGCTGGTGCTCACCGTACTTTGCATGGCGACCGCCAGGATGGTTTGAGCCCTGCCGCGTTATCTCCCGGTTGAAAGCATTCCGCATCGTGCGTCGCCTGGCTCCAAGTCGGCGGCGTACGCGGCGCGCAGCTCGGACGGATGTGCAAGGTGGCTCTCCGCACAAAGGTTTGGCTGCGCGCCACCCATCGACCGAAGAACAGGGTTCAGACCCGCAAGCCGAACCTGATGCCATCATAGATGGCGGCATGGATATTGCGCGAGGCGACGGCATCGCCGATGCGCAACAGCACGAAGCTGCCCTGCGGGTTGCGCTGCGGAAAAATGTCGCCGCCGCCGACGAGCCGCTCGTAGTCGATCGCGCCACCGTTCTTCGACAGCGGCTTCAGCGCGAGATAGAGATCGTCGAGGGGGGCGGTACCATGCTCGACCACGACCTGGTCGACCCGCCTTTCGCCGCGCCAGCCATCGGCAAAGTCGGAGGCCAGTTCAGCGACCAGCTGGTTGCCCTCGCGCCGCACCGAGCGCAGCCTGGTGTTGATGGTGATGGTGACGCCCTTTTCCTGGAAGGCGCGCATATAGGGAACGTGGTTCATGCCGCCCATTTCCGGGGCGAAGAAACGTTCCGGCGAAACCAGTTCCAGCTTTGACCCGGCATTGGCGATCAGTTCCGCCGCGCCCATGCCCTGGTGGCCGCCATTGTCGTCAAAGAGCAGCACGTTCTCCGCCGGCTTGACGCTGCCGGCCATGATGTCCCAGCTCGACGTGACGAGATTGTCACCCGCTGTCAGCGGCGGGTTTTGCGGCAGGCCGCCGGTGGCGATCACCACCACATCGGGCGCCAGCGCCAGCACATCGTCCTGCTCGGCCCATGTGTCGTAGCGGATCTCGACACCGAGCCGGTCGAGTTCGGCCAGCCGCCAGTCGATGATGCCGATCAACTCCTTGCGGCGCGGGTTCTGCGTCGCCAGTCGAACCTGGCCGCCGGCCTGGCCAGAGGCTTCGAGCACCGTGACGTCATGGCCGCGTTCGGCCATGACGCGGGCAGCCTCCAGCCCACCTGCCCCCGCGCCAACGACGACGACTTTCCGCTTCGGCCCTTCGGTCTTGACGATGATGTGTGGAATTTCGGCCTCGCGGCCGGTCGCGGCATTGTGGACGCACAGCGCCTCGCCGCCTTCATAGATGCGGTCGAGGCAATAGGTGGCGCCGACGCAAGGGCGGATCTCGTGCTCGCGGCCTTCCATGACCTTCTTGATGATGTGCGGATCGGCGATATGGGCGCGGGTCATGCCGACCATGTCGAGTTTTCCCGTCGCTATGGCATAGCGCGCGGTGGCGACATCGGAAATGCGCGCCGCATGGAAGGTCGGGAATTTCGTCGCCGCCCTCACCTCGCCGGCGAAATCGAGGTGCGGCGAAGAGCGCATGCCGGTCACCGGGATGACCTTGGTCAGTGCCGCATCGGTCTCGATCGAGCCGCGGATGATGTTGAGGAAGTCGACCTTGCCGGAGCCAGCGAGCCGCTTGGCGATCTCGACGCCCTCCGCTTTCGACAGGCCCTTTTCAAAATCCTCGTCGGCGACCATGCGGATGCCGACGACGAATTTTTCGCCTACCGCCGCCCGTACGGCATCCAGCACCATGTCGGTGAAGCGCAGCCGGTTGTCGAGCGAACCGCCGAACTCGTCGTCGCGGTGGTTGGTGGCCGGCGACCAGAAACCGTCCATCAGATGGCCGTAGGATTCGAACTCGACGCCGTCGAGGCCGGCCGCCTGGCAGCGCTGGGCGGCCGACGCATAGTCGGCGACGATGCGCTCGATATCCCAGTCCTCGATGGTTTTCGGGAAAGCGCGGTGCGCCGGCTCGCGCACCGGCGAAGCTGACAGCACCGGCAGCCAGTCGGCCTTGTTCCAGCCGGTGCGGCGGCCGAGATGGGTGATCTGGATCATCACCTTGCAGTCATGCTCATGGCAGGCGTCGGCAAGCTCGGCCAACCACGGCACGATGCGGTCGTCATAAACATGCAGATTGCCGAAGGCAGCCGGGCTGTCGCGCGAGACGATGGCCGAGCCCGCGGTCATGGTCAGCGCCATGCCGCCCTTGGCCTTTTCGGCATGGTAGAGCCGATAGCGCTGTTTCGGCATGCCGTCCTCGGAATAGGCCGGCTCATGGCTGGTCGACATCACCCGGTTCTTCAGCGTCAAGTGCTTGAGCTGATAGGGCTGGAGAAGCGGATCGTTGGAGGTCATCGTCTTCCTGCATCTTCATTTTGTGTTGGAGCAGCGTGCACTGCTCCAGTTCCTATTTTAAGCATCGGACCTATCCGAAAACCGCTGCACACTTTTCGATCCGATGCTAATGAGCGCGGAAAATCCAAGGACAACCGCTTATGATCGATACCAAAACCCTTACCCAGCTCGGCGCGCACGTCGAGACGCCACAGAGCCCCGAAACTGCGGTCCTCGAGACCGTGCCGTTCCAGCGCGGCGACGGGCCGCCGGCGATCGTGCGCTTCACCTGTCCGGAATTCACCTCGCTCTGCCCGGTCACCGGCCAGCCGGACTTTGCCCATATCGTCATCGACTACGCACCCGATGCCGCCCTTGTGGAATCGAAGTCGCTCAAACTGTTCATGACCTCGTTTCGCTACCATGGCGCTTTCCATGAAGACTGCACGGTGATGATCGGCCGCCGCATTGTGGCGGCGACGAAGCCGCTGTGGTTGCGCATAGGCGGCTATTGGTATCCGCGCGGCGGCATTCCGATCGACGTCTTCTGGCAGACGGGGGCGCCACCCCAAGACGCCTGGCTGCCCGACACCGGCGTTGCCCCCTATCGCGGCCGCGGCTGATTCTATTTGCGGAACTTTGGCGGGATAGCGCCCCCCCTGTCCTGCCGGACATCTCCCCCACTTGGGGGGAGATTGGTCGCGACGTCCGCTTTCGCCAATCTCAAACTATGCGGAGCGAGCGACGCGCTGGAACTGCTGATCTCCCCACCTGTGAGGGAGATGTCCGGCAGGACAGAGGGGGGCGCGAAGGATCGCAGCCGATCCTCAATCATCATTCGCACTGATACTGGCTGAGCGCCCATTCGCCGGTCACCGAGAGCAGGTCGGAAATCTTCCAGGCGCCGTCGACCTTTTTCAGTTTCCACTCCAGCCGGTGCTGATTGCCTTCGACGACGAAGGCGACCACCACCTTGGCCTGATCACCGTTGACGGCCTCGATGCTCTTCAGGCTCTTGTCGATTGCAAGCTTGTCGTAATCGGCATTGTCGAGCGCCATGTTGGGGTCGAGGCATTCGCCCTGCCCCGACGCCCGCAGTGCATCGCTCTTGTCGAGCACGGTCTTGGCCGGATCGACGAAATTCTTGCGCTGGGTCGGATCGAGCTCCAGGCCGAGATGTTCGTAGAACGGTTTGATTACCGCGGTCGGCGAGCCCGGCAGGATGAGCGCGGCCGGCTCAGATGGCGGCCATGCCAGAGGTGGCGTCGCCGGCTCCACCGCATTACCAGGTGGATTTGCGGGCGGTGCGCCGCCCGGCGCTGTCTCGGCCGGGGCATTTGCGGGTGGCGGACCCAGCAACCCCTGAGCGGCGGCGCCGCTCATACCCACCGCCAGCAGGCACAGAGTAGGCGGCGCCAGGGCGAGACGGCGGAACACCGGATCACTCCGGCGCTTTATCCGGCATGCATTCGAGCGCGCTCAGCGTCCAGTTGCTGGTCTTCGAAGTGATGTCGGCGATCTTCCATTTGCCGTCGATTTTCTTCAACGACCACAGCATTTCGCGTTTGGACTCATCGCCTTCCGCAAAAAGGCTGAACGTCGCCGTCACCTCGGCTGTATCACCGTTGACGGACTCGGCCAGCTTCAATGTCTTGGCAATCGTCTTCTGGTCGAAATCCTGGGCGTCGAGGCCGGGATCGAAGTCGAGGCAGGCGACCTCATCGGGCTTGTTCTTCTGCGCCTGGTCGTTGAGATCGAAGAGTTTCGTCACCGGCTCGGTGAAGCGGTCGCGGTATTTGGCGTCCCCTTCGAATTTCACTTCAGGCACATAAAAGAACTTCACGGCGTTCGAAGCCGGCCCGGCCAGCGCGGCGGCGGGCAAGGCAATCGAAAGGGCAGCGGCCAGCACTATCGGTCTCATGCAGGAATCTCCGGATGTTTGGCGGCAAGGTGGCAATACCACACATCCTGCATATCGGCTTTTTTGCGGCTCATGAAGTCCCGGCGTCGCCGTCTCAACCGTCCAGCCAGACGTTCTGCAGGTCCATCTCGAAGGTCTGGTGGACGCCGTAGTTCTTCACCTTCTTGTTCATGTGGCTGTAAAGCTTCTGCCAGAAGGGCTGAATGATGACACCGGAATCCTGCAGGATCTGCTCGACATCCTTCATCACTTCGCGCCGCTTCTCGACGTCGATCAAGGAAAGCGCCTGCTTAAGCTTGGCGTCGAAATCTGGATTTGCGTAGGCCGATTCATTCCAGGCCTCACCAGTGCGGTAGCCGAGCGCCAGCACCTGGACGCCGAGCGGGCGCATGTACCAGATGGTCATCGAATAAGGATACTTCGTCCAGTCGTTCCAGAAGGTCGAGCCCGGCAACACCGTGCGCTTCACCTTGATGCCGGCGTCGCGCAATTGGCCGGCAATCGCGTCGCCGGTGTTCTTCTGCCAATCGTCCTCGACGGTGATCAGCTCGTGCTCGAAATCGGCCTGGCCGGCATCCGCCATCAGCTTCTTGGCGCCTGCGGCATCGCGCGTCTTCTTGGGGAGCGCAAAATACTCTGGATGGATGGGGCTGACATGGTGGTTTTCGCCGACCGTGCCACGACCGTTATAGCCGAGCTGCAGAACCGTATTGTTGTCCACCGCCATCTGCAGCGCGTTGCGCACGCGCTGGTCGTCATAGGGCTTGTGGGTGATGTTGGTGCGGGCAACCAGCGTGGTCGCAGTCGCGACTTCCGACTTCTGCAAACCCATCTTGTCGAGGATGTCGATGAAATCGGACGGCGTTTCGAAATTGAGGTCGATCTCGCCGGAATCGAAGGCGTTCACCGAGGCGTTGAAGTCGGTGCCGTAGTCGATGAACTCGACACTGTCGAGCGGCGCCTCGCCGCCCCACCACTTGCCGTTTTCACGGCGCTTGACCACCGCCTTCTGGCCGACATCGTAAGACACCAGTTCGAACGGTCCGGTACCGATCGGCTTCTTGATCGGGTCGGCGCCGTCGGCATCGAAATTGCGGTGAACTACGAGTGCGGGATAGTCGGTGAGGTTGGGGATCAGCGAAATGTCGGGTGCTGCGAGCGTAAGCTTGACCGAGAAGTCGTCGACCTTGGTGATCGCGCCATCCCGCGCCTTGCCCGACTTTTCATCGATCAGCCCACCGACGCGCGCGGCCATGGAATTGCCGGCGACAGCCTTCTCACACCAGCGGGTCACGTTGAAGACCACGTCATCGGCGTTGAAAGCGTCGCCATTGTTCCAGGTGATGCCTTTGCGCACATGCAGCGTGTATTCGGTGGCGTCGTCATTGACGTCCCAGCTTTCGAGCAACACCGGCTCGAAGGTGAATTCCCTGGTGTAGCGGACCAGTGGCTCCAGCCAGCAGCGCGAGATGTTGGCGAGCTCCACCCAGTCGTAGGTGCGCGGATCTTTTTGGGCCTTGACCGACATCGAAATGTGCAGCGTGCCACCCTTCTTCGGCTCCTCGGCCAAAGCCTGTCCCGGCGCAGCGAGGCCGATCATGCCGTAGGCCAGCGCCGTCGAGGCGCCGAACGCGCTTGCCAATGCAAGAAACTCGCGCCGGTCCATGCGGCCCGCACGCGTTTCCTGCGCCATCGCCTCGATGGTATCAGGCACGCGATCGCCATTGCTTCTGAACAGTGTCATGTCTTCCTCCCTTGCGGTTCCCGTCGGGTCTTTGCCCGTTATCAATTCACGCTGGTGTTTCCGTCAGCTGACGCTGTCGGGCAGACTCCCTTCGCGCTGCGCGATGAAATCCTTGAGGCCCTCGGCGATGCCCTCATCCAGCTTCGGTTCCTCATAGTCGGCGAGCATGTTGCGGGCTTTCTCGCGGCCGCGCGTGTCGTGGTCCTTGGCGCCCTCGGCCTTCCACTGTTCGTAGGAGTTGAAGTCCATGATGGTGGGCATGAAGAAAGCGGACTCAAAATGCTCGAGCGTGTGCTGAGTGCCAAGGAAATGGCCCTGCGGCCCAACCTCGCGGATCGCCGCCATCGCCTCCTTGAAATCGTCGAACGGCAAGCCGCCAGCATATTTGTACCAGCCGACGAGCTGCTCGCAGTCGGTGGCGAATTTCGAATAGCCGCAGGTGAGCCCGGCTTCGAGCCAGCCGGCGGAATGCCAGATGTAGTTGGCGCCGGCGAGGATGGCGGCATGCATCAGCATGTTGGATTCATAGCCGGCCTGGGCGTCGTTGAGTTTCGAGCCGACATGGAAGCCGGAGGTGCGCCAGGGCAGTTTGTATTTCCGCGCCAGCGCTCCCATCAGATACATCATTTGCGCGGCCTCCGGCGTGCCGCCCATCGGGGCACCGGTCTTCATGTCGACGGTGACCATGAACTGGCCGTAGATCTGCGGCGAGCCCGGGCGGATGAGCTGGGTGAAGGCGACGCCGGCCAGTGCTTCGGCATTGACCTGCGCCACCGCGCCGACTGCAGAGGCCGACGTCGAGGCGCCGCACAGCGCGAAAGGCGCCAGGATCAAAGGCTGGTTGTGGCGCGCATAGACCTTCATCGCGTCCAGCATGGTGGCGTCCCACACCAGCGGCGAATTGCAGTTGGTGATCGACACCAGCACCGGGTTTTCGCGGACGTACTCTTCGCCGAAGACAATTCCGGCCATTGCCATCGTGTCCTCGGCCCGCTCCTTTGAGGTGACGATGCCCATGAACGGCTTGTCGGAATGCTTCAGCGCCGAATGGATGATGTGCAAATGCCGCTTCGGCACCGCAATCTCCATCGGCTCGCAGATGATCGAGCTCGACGAATGCAGCGCCGGCGCCATGTAGGCGAGCTTGTGGAAATTGTTCAGGTCTGCAAGCGTGCCGTAGCGCCTGACGTTGTCGAGGTCGCGCACATAGGGCGCGCCATACATCGGCACGAAGACCGAGTTCTTGCCGCCGACGCGCACAGTCCGCTCGGGATTGCGCGCATTGAGGGTGAACTCGGATGGGACCTTCGAGACCAGATCAGTCAGGAGAGCGCGGTCGATGCGGACACGGGTTTCCGAGACGTCCGCGCCCGCCGCCTTCCACATGGCGATAGCCTCGTCGTCGCGGAACTCGCATCCGACCTCTTCGAGGATGGAAAGCGACTCCTGGTGGATCAGCTCCACCGCCTCATCCGGGACCATCTGATAGGTTGGAATCTCGCGAACCAGGGTCGGGAACGAGGTGACGGGCGCACTCCTCAACGCCTTGCGCCCAAGGCGGCCGCCACCACGGCGGTGGGTCTGCTCGGTCAGTTCAGCGGCCGGTGCGTTCATGGTGCCTCCCTTGCGGTCTTATCCAGTCAAGTTAGCGAGACGAAATATGGATGTGACGCTGGAAAATCCTGATCTCTTGTATAAGCTCAGCTTATGCGAAGCCTGCGCCACCTCCTGCCCTCGGCCGGCAGCCTGATCGTCTTCGAGGCGGCGGGCCGGCTGTCGAGCTTCACCGCCGCCGGGCGTGAGCTCGGCATGACGCAGGCCGCCGTCTCCTATGCGGTGCGCGGGCTGGAGGAACAGCTCGGCGCGCAGCTCTTCCAGCGCCGGCACCGCCAGGTGATTTTGACCGAGGCCGGCGAGCGTTTCCATGCCGACGTCTCGCTCGGCCTCTCGCACATCCGCAAATCGGCGGAGGACCTGCGCCTGCAGGCGACCGGCGGCCATGTCACGCTGGCGGCCTCGACTGCCTTCGGCTCGTTCTGGATGATGCCGCGGCTGCAGCAGTTCCGCGACGAACTGCCGGGCATTGATCTCAGAATCCAGACCGCCGACCGCGACCTCGACATCATCGCCGAAGGCATTCCGCTCGCCGTGCGCGGCGGCGAACCGCGCGACTGGGCCGATTATCATTCGCTGCCGCTCGCCGACGAGGAGATTTTCCCGGTCGTCGGCGCCAGCTATCTCGCAAAGTTCGGCATGCCGAAAAGCGTCGAGGAACTGGCCACGCACCGGCTGATCCATCTCGAGGAACCTTATCGCGAGGCGGCGAGCTGGGACGAATGGTTCCAGTCGGCCGGCGGCAGCCTCGGCGACACCGCACGCGGCCTGCGCATCAACGATTACGGCCTGGTGATCCAGGGCGTCATGGAGGGCCAGGGCATCGCACTCGGCTGGCGGCATCTGGCCGAACGGCTGCTGGCGACGGGGCTGCTGGTGCCGGTGACGGATCACGTGCTGAGGACCGGCAAGGCGTTCTATGTGGTTTGGCCGAAGAACCGGGAATTGAGCGAGAATGCGCGCAAGGTCAGGGATTGGCTGGTCGCACAGGCTTGAAATCGGTTGCAACCGCAGATATCTTCTACCATAAGTAGCAGTTGTGATTTCGTGACTACCTACTTTATGCGGGGGAACAATGATTGCCAAACTTGGTCGCCATCTGGGCGTTGCCGTATTCGGTTTGATCTCTTTCGGACTGGTTACCCTGGCTGTGATTGTCGTCAACCGCCTAACCGGCTTCAACGTTTTTTCGTTCAGCTTTTGGGTTTTCATCCCAGCAGGGGCGTTGCTCACGGGTGTGGCTGCAGCGTCGGGATACTATTTTGCCAGCCTATTCTTACACACTCGGCCCACCTGGTTTCTTCTTGTCCAAATTCTCATAGTGACCGCAGCGGCACAATTGGTCATCTACTATGGGGAATACCACTCGCTGGTCCTCGATGATGGCACAATGGCTTCCGACGCCATCGGCTTTTGGGACTACCTCGATATCTATCTGCGATCGATGCATCTTAGGGCTGGGCATGGCGGCCATATCGACACAGGAGAGGTTGGCGATTTTGGCTACTGGTTGGCGGTTATAGATTTCATCGGTTTCGTCCTTGGTGGGTTATTCGTCTTTTTCATGCTGCAGACTTATCCGAGTTGCTGGAAATGCAGTCGATACCTGCGGAAAATTAGCAAAACAGGTCAGATGTTTTCAGACCACGATCTATTCGCCAAACACTACGACAGCCTTTTTCAGCACCCTGTCGACAGTAAGCCTTTTGCGGATTTGATGAGAGCTAATCCGAAAATCCGCAAACCCGCCTTGGATACGGTTTTGGTCGGGTCGGACCTTCTCGGTTGCACGCATTGCAAAACACAACTTCTCACCCAGAAGGTTCAGATTCTGAGCAAGAAAGGCTGGAAGGATATCCCAAAGCTGACACGGCAAGTTCGACTGCCGGACGGCGTGGATCTGCGCCAAGTGGTTAAACCTGGGTGATCCGAATGACAGCAGATGGTCTGATGCAAAATGGCCTATCCGCATCGACGTCGAATCCGCCTATAGTCTACGGATGCCCATTCGCCAGCTTTCCGAAACGATGATCAACCAGATCGCCGCCGGCGAAGTCATCGAGCGTCCGGCGAGCGTGGTGAAGGAGCTGGTCGAGAACGCGCTCGACGCCGGCGCCTCCCGCGTCGAGATCGTCACCGCTGGCGGCGGACTGAATCTGATCCGCGTTACCGATGACGGCTCGGGCATTCCTGAACCGGAGCTTTCTCTGGCGATTGCGCGTCACTGCACCTCCAAGCTTGCCGACAACATTCACGACATCCGTTCGCTCGGCTTCCGTGGCGAGGCGCTGCCGTCGATCGGCTCGGTGGCACGGCTGTCGATCCGCTCGCGCACGGCATTGGGCGACGCTGCCGCCGAAATCGGCATCGAAGGCGGCCGCGTTTCCGCCGTCAAACCGGCGGCCGCCAATCGCGGCACCACGGTCGAGGTGCGCGACCTGTTCTTCGCGACGCCGGCAAGGCTCAAATTCATGAAGGGCGAGCGCGCCGAAAGCTCGGCGACCAGCGATGTCGTCAAGCGCATCGCCATCGCCTTTCCCGCCGTGCGCTTCACGCTGGCCGGCTCCGATCGCTCGACGCTGGAACTGCCGGCCACCGACGACAGCGCGGAAGGCAGCCTGCGCCGCGTCGCCCAGGTGATGGGCGCGGAGTTTCCCGACAACTCCATCGCCATCGATGCCAGCCGCGACGGTGTGCATCTGACCGGCCATGTCTCGATCCCGTCCTTCACCCGCGCCAACGCGTTGCAGCAATATGCCTATGTCAACGGCCGCCCGGTGCGCGACAAGCTGATCGCCGGCGCCATTCGCGGCGCCTTCGCCGATGTGCTGCCGCGCGACCGCCATGCGGTCGCCGTGCTGTTCCTGACGCTCGATCCGGCGACCGTCGACGTCAACGTCCATCCGGCCAAGGCCGATGTGCGCTTCCGCGACCCGGGCCTGGTGCGCGGGCTGATCGTCGGCGCCATTCGCGAGGCGCTGGCCAATGCCGGCATCCGCGCCGCCACATCAGGCGCTGCCGGCATGATGGCGGCGTTCCGGCCGGGCGCTGCGTCCTATGCCCATGCCGGCCCGGCCAACGGCCATCGCAGCTACGAAGCGACCTATCACGCCTCGGGCTTTACCGGTTTCGATCGTTCGCCGCAGCGGCCGCTGGATATGGGTTTTGAAAATGGAGGCTTCCGGGAAAACGACCAGGCGGCGCTCGATGCCGGTCCGATTGCCAGCGCCGATGCGCGCGCCGGCACAGCCGAGCCGGCCGAGACGCTGCTTGGCACCGCACTGGGTGCTGCCCGCGCGCAGGTGCATGAGAACTATATCGTTGCGCAAACAAGGGATTCGCTTGTCATCGTCGACCAACACGCCGCGCATGAGCGGCTGGTCTACGAGGCGCTGAAGAATGCGCTGCATTCCCGCGCTGTGCCCTCGCAGATGCTGCTCTTGCCGGAAATCGTCGACCTGCCGGAGGAGGACGCCGAGCGGCTGGCCGTGCATTCCGAAACACTCGCCCGCTTCGGCCTCGGCATCGAACGCTTCGGCCCCGGTGCGGTGGCGGTGCGCGAGACACCGTCAATGCTGGGCGAAACCAATGTCCAGCAACTGGTACGCGACCTTGCCGACGAGATCGCCGACAACGACACGGTCGAGACACTCAAAGAGCGGCTGGACAAGATCGCGGCGACCATGGCCTGCCACGGCTCGGTGCGCTCCGGCCGCCTGCTCAAACCCGAGGAGATGAACGCGTTGCTGCGCCAGATGGAAGCGACGCCCGGCTCCGGAACCTGCAACCATGGAAGGCCGACCTATATCGAGCTCAAGCTCGCCGATATCGAGCGGCTTTTCGGAAGGCGGTGAGCGGACTGCGGGGGCGCAGACCCCCACCCGGACCTTCGGCCCGACCTCCCCACACGGGGGAGGTAGGGAGTTCAGCCATCGGCGCCGCGCCCACCCTCCCCCTTGTGGGGAGGGTCGCTGCGAAGCAGCGGGGTGGGGGTCCGAAAAGAGCCGCTCTCAGCGGCACTTTTCGAGCCAAGAACGGTTCCTTCGCCGCAAGCCCAAATCTCACTTCTTCAGGCGATACTTCTTGGCCTTGCGGTCAAAGACATACTCCTCCGCATACCCCGCACGGCCATCGTAGAAATTCACCGATATGATGTCCTTGTCCCGTTCTGTCTGCTTCTGCACGTTCCAGTAGATGGGTGTCATCAGCATGCCCGCATTGCAAAGGTCGCCGCCGAATTTGATGGTCTGCACGACCTTCTTCCGCTTCTTGTTGATGACGTGCATCTTCGCCATGCAGATCCCATTGTCGGTTTTGGCGTAGATCCCGGCAAACCGGTCGGTCGCCGTCTGCGCCCAGAAGGGGATCTCGACGGCACCTTCGACTTTGCCCTCCCCGGTGTCGTCCAACCCCGCGACCTTCCTGAGACTGACCGGAAATTTGTCGGCGCCCTTGCTCCAGCTTCCCGTCAAGACACCGTCACCAAGCTCCAGGGAAAACGGGCAGCCGGAGGTGTCGAGGCCCGTTTTCTTGCCCATGACGATGACGCGCTCGAACTCCTCGTCATCGGCAATCGCGCAAAGCGCAAGGCTGGCGCCACTGGCTCTGCCGTAGAGCGCGATCGGACTTTGCTTCGCGTCATAGAAGTAGCTGCCCTCGACAGTGATGCCGCTGCCGAAACTGTAGGTTTGCAAGGAGAGATGGACGGGATCGGGACCGATGGACCCTTCGTAGTTTTCCACGTGATACCAACCTGCAGTGGCCTTGCCGCTGAGCAGCAGCAAGCAGAAAACGGCCGATACGAACTGCCTTACCATCCCGACCCCCCGGTGAATTTCAACGCACCATAGCCAGCCGGTGGGGTCATGTCTGCACCGCAGGGTCGGTCAAATGGGGCACGCGTGCAGAATTCAGGCGCGGCTCTCATTTTGATTCAGGAAAAGCGTCCAACCATCTGATCTAGCGCTTCAAATTCACCACGATGACACCGCCAAGCGCCAGCGCGCCGCCGACGATGCCGAGCAGCGTCGGCACTTCGGCCAGCCAGAAGAAGCCGATCAGGGCCGACATGGGCGAAACCAGATAGAGGAAGTTTGACGCGCGCGCCGCAGGCAGACGCGAAAGAGCGGTTGCCCAGGCGGCATAGGCGATCAGGCTCGGCACGATGCCGAGAAAGATGACGGCGCCGATCCCGGCTGTGTTGGCGACCGCTGCCTGCGCAAAGCCGCTTGGCAGAAAGGGCGCCAGACAAAGAGCACCAAGGATCATGTTCGAGGCCGAGATGGTTAGCGGGTGATGGCGGGCAAACAGCGGCTTCTGAACGATCGTGTTGACGGCCGAGCACAGCGCGGAGCCCAGAACCAACAGCGCGCCGGTGTCGAAATGCAAGCCATTGCCGTCGGCCACGGCGATGATGCCGATACCGGCGAAAGAAATCGCCGTGCCGAACCAGGCCCACCCTGAGAAGCGTTCGCCCAGCAATGCCATTGCCATGATGGCGGTGAAGATCGGGCTGACATTGATGATGAAGCCGGCCGCACCTGCCGAAACTGTCAGTTCGCCGTAGTTGAGCATGACCGTGTAGAGCGCGACGAAAATCGCGCCGCCAAAGGCGAGGCGCCACAATTCGTCGAGCCGCGGCAGCGCCGGGCGTTTGACGGCAAGAAAGATCGCCGCCGGTACCGCGGCGATGGCAAAGCGCAGCGCACCGAGTTCGAGCGGCCCGAAGGCGGCGAGGCCGGCGCGGATCGCGGGAAAGGCGGACGCCCAACCGACCACCGTCAGCGCCACGGCGATGGCCGCTGTGGTGTCCATCCGCTGTGTCGGATTCGACGTGCTGGTCGTTGCGCTCATCTCACTGTCCTTCGTGTTTTTGGGTCTCGAAAGCCAGAAAGCGCCTTTTCGACTCTGTTGACAAACGATCAAATCGAGGGTCACCTGTGACTATGGATCACAGCTCAGACACAATGGTGCCGCTCGAGACACTGCGGGCCTTCGATGCGGCGGCACGCACCGGCAGCTTTTCGGCCGCCGCCGAGAAGCTCAACATCACCCATGGCGCCGTCAGCCGGCAGATCGCCAAGCTGGAGGACTGGCTGGGCCTGAAAGTGTTCGACCGCGGCGCGCGCGGCGTCTCGCTGACCATCGAGGGCAACCGTCTGCATCTGCGCACGGCGGAAGCTTTTGCGCTGATCTCCACCCATTCCGACCGCTGGGTCGAGCCGCGCGGCACCGCCGTGGTGCGGCTGACCTCGATCCCCTCGGTCAGCGGGCTATGGCTGATGCCGCGGATGGCGGCGCTGGAGAACAATCCCAGCAAGCTGCGCATCGTCCTCGATGTCGACATCCGCCAGGCCGACCTTGCCGACGAGGGCATCGACCTGTCGATCCGTTGCGGGCGCGGCGGCATTCCGGGCCGCATCTCGGTCAAGCTGTTCGAGGAGCATGTCTTCCCTGTCGCCGCACCTGGCCTTGCCCGCGAGATCGGCCGCGGCGACCCTGCCCGGCTGCTCAAATTTCCGCTGATCAACGATTCCGACGCTTCGGGCTGGCGCGCCTGGTTTGCCGCGCAAGGCATGGATTACCGCCCGCGCCCGCAGGACCGCCGCTTCGAGGACTACAATCTGGTGTTGGATGCCGCCGCCTATGGGCTCGGCATCGCGCTGGCGCGGCCGCCATTGACCGGGCAACAGCTGGAGGCGGGCCGCATCGTCGCCGTCGATGAGCGCACCGCGCTCAACCCGGTGTCATACTGGCTCGACCGGCCGCTGGGACGGCCGCGTACTGCTGCCGCCGAACTTTCGCGCCGCATCGCAATCGAGGCGGGGCTGGCGATGGAAAAGATGGAAGCGTTCCTCGAAGCCGAACGCTAGCGACGATCGTTCGGTGCTCAGCGAAGCACCAGCAGGACGAGCCCGACAATCGCGACGGCCAAAAACCCGGCCCCCACCGCCATCAGCCCGATACGCATCTCTTCCTGGCTTTCGGGCTGGACTGCGCCATTCGATCGAGGCGTCGCCTGCCCTCGTTTCGCCGCTGCATTGGTTGCGGAGGCACGAGACTGCGGCGAAACTTCAGGGACGAGAAAGGCAAGCCATGGCAGGCCTGCGGGTTTCGCAGCAGCGCCATCGTCGTTCCTTGGCGGCAACACCGGCAAACCGTGCTGTCCGTCGTCGTTTGCCGGTGCTGCCGCCAAGGCCCGTATCGGCCGCGCCGCAGCATCTGGCGCTCCGGCGCCTGGTTCGGCAATTGCCAGATAGGCCTGCAGGATTTCGGCAGATCCTGTCTGCTGCGCCTTGGTGGGGGTGGCGGACAACTGAGCCTGCAGCGCTGGCACCGCTGCCGGCGGCAAAGGCGCGCCAGATGGCGGCGATGGCTGGACCAGCGCCTTGATAAGGACCGTTTTCGCCGGGTCGGCCTTCGCCGACGGCACCGCCGCCAATACCATGGCTTCGCGCAGCAGGGCGGTCAGGCGGGCGGATGAAATGTCCATGCCGGTCCCATAAGAATGGTTTGCGACGCGACAATAGAGCCTCAGCATTGCGTCAAGCTTGACCTTGCCGGCAATTTATGGCGATGAAATCAGCATGAACTCTGGCATCACCCCATGATGAACCGTTTCGAAGGCCCTGGCGGCAAGGAAGCCCGGATTCGCTATCTCGACGGCGACTTCCAGGTCACCAGCCCCGGCGCATTCGTGCGCTGCGCGGTGACCGGCGAGAGCATCCCACTGGACGAGCTGAAATACTGGAGTGTCGCCAGGCAGGAGCCCTATGTCAGCGCCGCCGCCTCGCTGCGCCGCGAGATCGAAACGCATCCGGAGTTGCGCAGCCGGCGCTGACGCCAGCTCACCTGCCGCACCGAACTCAGCCCCGCAGCTTGCGCTGGCGCCAGGCGTCCAGCGTCTCGTCGATGATGCGTTCGGGCACGTTGTCGAGCTCGAACGTGGCGTCGATCTCCAGCACGTCGAGTTGGCCAAGGAATTCGGCCGAGGCTGCACCATGGCGCAGCCGGGCGGCGTCCTTGGCGGTGGTGACGAGGCCCAGTCCCTCGCGGCGCGCGGTTGCCGCCAGCTCAGTGAGCTCGTCAGGGGCATACAAATGATGGTCCGGAAACGACCGGCTCAGCGCCACCTCAGCGCCTGTGTCGCGCAGCGTGTCGAAGAATTTTTCGGGATGACCTATCCCGGCAAAGGCGAGGAAACGCCGACGGGCGAAGCGTTCCTTGCCGCCGGGCTCGGCATGCGCCTCGAAGATCGGCCTGCCGGCGCGCGCGGCCTGGCGCACGACCTGGTCGGCGGCGGTGCCCTCGCCCATCTTCAGCAGCCCGTCGGTGAAGACCAGCTGATCGACGATGTTGGCGCGCAGCGGCCCACCCGGAATGACGCGGCCATTGCCGATGCCGTAGCGGGCGTCGACGACGACCAGCGCATAATCGATATGGATGCGCGCGCTCTGAAACCCGTCATCCATGATCAGGAAATCGCAGCCATGGGCTTCCAGGAGCAGTTTGGCGCCGGCGGCGCGGTTGGGGCTCACCGCAACCGGCGCGTGCTCGGCCAACAGCAGCGGCTCGTCGCCGACATGCTTGGCAGCGTCGTGGCTGACATCGACGATATGCGGCTGCGCGAACGAGCCGCCATGGCCACGCGACAGGAAGCCGGGATTGAGCTGCATGCGCCTGGCCTGCTTTGCCAGCGCGATGGCGACCGGCGTCTTGCCGCTGCCGCCGACGGTGAAATTGCCGACGCAAAGCACTGGCGCGTCGATCTTTTCGCGCGGCGCGCGGCGCATGCGGCGGCCGGCGACCATGCCGTAGACCGCTGATAGCGGCGACAGCGCGAAGACCCGCCAGTCCGGCGCTTCCCACCAGAAAGGTGGCGCTTCGGACGCCACCCTAGCGCCCGTCGGCGCCCTTCAGGCGCGACTTGACGATCAGCGGCTGGATGTAAGGCTCGAGCGACTTCAACGTGTGCGCCAGCGCACCGCGCATCTGGTCGACGGTGGCGGCACCGGCCGCCATCATCTCATGGCGGGCGACTTCATTGCTCAACAGGAAATTGACGGCACCGGCCAGCATGTCGCGGTCGCGCACCAGCTTGGCGCCGCCACTGTCGAGCAGACGCTGATAGGCTTCGCGGAAATTCTGGACGTTGCGGCCGGCAAGCACAGCGGTGTCGAGCATGGCCGGCTCCAGCGGGTTCTGGCCGCCTTCCGAGGTCAACGAGCGGCCGACAAAGGCGATTTCCGTCAGCCGGAGATAAAGCCCCATCTCGCCGATCGTATCGCCGAGCAGGATATCGGTGTCGGCGGTGATCCGGTCGCCCTTGCTGCGCCGCGCCAGCTTCAGGCCCATGCCGGAAATCTGCGCGGCAAGCGCTTCGGCGCGGTCGGGGTGGCGCGGAACGATGATCGTCAGCAGGCCATGGTGGCGCTTGTAGAGCATGGCGTGGACCTCGGCGGCGACCACCTCTTCGCCGTCATGGGTCGAGATCGCCGCCCAGGTCGGGCGGCCGGCGATCTGGCGCTTCAGCGCCGCCAGAGTCCTTTCGTCGACCGGCGGCGGCAAGGTGTCGACCTTGAGGTTGCCGGACACGGTGACCGGCCGGGCGCCAAGCGCGCGAAACCGCTCGCCGTCGACATCCGACTGGGCAACGACATGGGCGAGGTTCTCGAACAGCGCCTCGGCGATGTTGGCGCGCTTCTTCCAGGATTTGAACGAGCGGTCGGACAGCCGGCCATTGACCAGCACCTGCGGCACGCGACGGGCGCCGAGTTCGAGGATGGTCATCGGCCAGATTTCGGATTCGGCGATGATCGCCAGGTCCGGCCGCCAGTGATCGAGGAAGCGGCTGACCGCCGGCTTGAGGTCGAGCGGCACATATTGGTGGATGATGCGGTCGCCGAGCCGTTCGTCGGCGACCTGCGCCGAAGTCACCGTGCCCGTCGTCAGCACGATGTTGACGCCGTAGTCGAGGATGCTTTGCACCAGCGGCACGACCGCAATGGTCTCGCCGACGCTTGCGGCATGGATCCAGATCACCGGGCCTTCCGGGCGCGGCCGCCCGGCGACGCCGTAGCGCTCGCGGCTGCGGCTGCGGTCTTCCTTGCCCTGCGACGTGCGCCAGGCAACGTAAGGCCCGATCAGCGGATAAGCGGCTGCGCCGGCGAAGCGGTACGCCGTCAGGAAGGCGCGCGCCCAGCGCTCGCTCATGGATTGCCGTCCACGAGGCGATAGGCCTCGGCGGTTGCGGCATTGAGCGCGGCCGTGACTTCCTGGCGCTTGCGCTCCATTTCGGCCTCGTCGGCATTGGCCGGCACAAACACCGGCGTTCCAATGACGATCGAGGAGCGGCCGAACGGCAGGTTGATGGTGGTCTTGTCCCAGCTCCTCTCCAGCACCTTGCGGCGGCTGGTGGCAATGGCGGCCGGCATGATCGGCCGGCCGGAAAGCCGTGCCAGCAGAACGATGCCCAGCCCCGCGTCGCGCGGCGTGCCGTGGGGAATGTCGGCGATCATGGCGACGTTCTTGCCGGCGACGAGTGACTTTTTCAGGGCAATGAGCGCCTTGGCGCCGCCCTTGTCGAGATGCTTCGAGCTTTCGCGGCCGCCGGAGCCGCGCACCGCCTCGATGCCGAATTTCTCGATCATCAGCGCGTTGAGCTCGGCATCGGCGCTGCGCGAGACCATGGCGACCAGCGGCCGACCCTTTGGATAATAGGCGGGCGTGAGCAGATGCTGGCCATGCCACAGCGCGATGATGCCGGGCTCGAACTTGGCGTAGGCGCCGCCGGAGAATTGCGCCGAGCCTTCGACCATGCGGTTGGTCAAGCGCACCAGGCGAACGAACCAGGCGAGCAGGCTGACGATGATGCTCTTGACGATTCGCGACTGCGCCAATGGCTCGCGGATCTTGCGCCAGAACGTCTTCGTGCTGCCGCCGCGCCCTCTTCTGGCCGCGGCGCCGGTGGGCTGCCCTTTCACCGCTTCATGCTCCATCGCTGTCAACTGCCGGCCTTGCTTTCAGGGTCGAGCAGCCGGTGCAGATGAACGACGAAATAACGCATATGGGCATTGTCCACGCTGGCTTGCGCCTTGGCTTTCCACGCGCTGTGCGCGGTTTGGTAGTCCGGATAGACGCCGACGATGTCGAGCGCGTCGAGATCGCGGAACTCGGTACCACCCAGCTTCTTCAGCTCGCCGCCAAACACCAGGTGCAAAAGCTGTTTCTTTCCGTCTTCCGCGGCCATTTCGGTCCTTCACATATTGTGAGTTTGTGACAGGTCTAGACCAAAGCTGTCGACTTTGGAACCTTCGATCACGCTTCCGTACCGGCAATGACGCCGGCAAGCACGGTGAGCAGCTTCCCGCTGCCCGCGACCAAGGCTCCGTGACGGATCACCTCGCCGGCGTAAAGCGGCGCGCGGCCATGCCCGTCGAGCACGGCGCCGCCGGCTTCGCGCAGGATGAGATCGGCGGCGGCAATATCCCAATCATGCGCGTTGGGCTTGACGAAGGTGGCGTCGAGCATGCCGTTGGCGACCATCGCCAGCCGGTAGGCGAGCGAGGGAATGTGCGCCGCGCGATGCACCCGGCTCTGCCACTCCGCCGGCATAAGGTCGATCAGCTGCTTCAGCCCGCCGATTTCGACCGTCTCGCCCAAGCGACGCACGGCAATGGGCTTGCCATTAAGGAATGCGCCCTGTCCGGGCAGCGCCCAATAGGTTTCGTCCTTGGCCGGGCATTCGAGCACGCCGGTGAGCGTGCGGCCGTCCTCGACCACGGCGACGCTGACGCACCAGGAGCGCAGGCCTTCGAGGAAGCCACGGGTGCCGTCGATGGGATCGACGACAAAGGTGCGGCGCGCCAGAAGCCGCGCCGGATCGTCGGTGGTTTCCTCCGACAGCCAGCCATAGTCCGGCCGCGCCGCGAGCAGGGTCTCACGCAAATAGGCATCAGCCGCGTGATCGGCCTCGCTGACCGGCGAGGTGCCGCCCTTCATCCACACTTGCGGGTTTTTGCCGAAATAGCGCATGGCGATGGCGCCGGCCTCGCGGGCGGCATCGCGCAAAAGCTCGAGGTCTTCTGCAGCCGATATGACCGGGTCACGCGCCGGCAAGGGTCATGCCTTCGATCAGCAGCGTCGGTGCGGCGGTGCCGAAATTGCGGTCGAGGTCGCTCGCCGGCACCATGTTGAGGAACATCGTCTTCAGATTGGAGGCGATGGTCACCTCGGCCACCGGATAGGCAAGCTCGCCATTGTCGATCCAGAAGCCGGACGCGCCGCGGCTGTATTCGCCGGTCACCATGTCGACGCCCTGGCCGAATACTTCGGTGACGTAAAAGCCTGATTTCAGCGACTTGATCAGATCTTCCGGCGTCCTGTCGCCCGGCTCGATGGCGAGATTGGTCGATGACGGCGATACCGACGAGCCGCTGCGCGCACCGCGTCCGTTGGTGGTCAGTCCCAATTCGCGCGCGGCGGACGTCGACAGGAACCAGTGCTTCAGGACGCCGTTTTCGACCATCAGCAGCTTTTCGCCCTCGACGCCTTCGCCGTCGAAGGGACGCGAGGCCTGGCCGCGGCGCCGGAGCGGCTCGTCGGTGACGGTGATATCGACCGATGCAACCTGCTTGCCCATCATCTCGCGCAGAAAGCTGGTCTTGCGCGCCACCGAGCCGCCGTTGATGGCGCCGGCAAGATGGCCGGCAATGCCGCGCGCGACGCGCGGATCGAACACGACGTTGACCGGACCGGTCGCCGCCTTGCGGGCACCGAGGCGGCGCACGGCGCGCTCGCCGGCCTTGCGGCCGATCAGCTCGGGGGCGTCGAGATCGGAAAAATGCTGGTGCGAGGAATATTCGTAATCGCGCTCCATTCCGGTGCCCTCGCCCGCAATGACGCTGGCCGAGCGCGAAAAGCGCGAGGCGACATAGTGGCCGACAAAGCCGTTCGACGTCGCGAGCACCAGCCCGCCCAGCCCAGCGCTGGCGCTGCTGCCGGCCGAATTGGTGACGCCCTTGACGGCAAGGGCCGCTTCCTCGGCGGCCAAAGCCGCTTCCTTCAATTGATCGGCCGAGACCTCGGTGGCGTCGAACAGATCGAGGTCGCGCACCTTGCCGACCAGCAAAGCCGGATCGGCGAGACCCTGATAGGGATCCTCGGGCGAGACTTTCGCCATCGCCACGGCGCGCTCGGCCAGCGCCTTGGGGTCCGATGCCGCCGTCGCCGAGACACTCGCCACCCGTTTGCCGACAAAGACGCGCAGCGAGACATCGTCGCCTTCGGAGGATTCGGTGTTCTCGACCTTGCCCAGCCGCACCGACACGCCGGTCGAGCGGCCGCGCACGGCAACCGCATCGGCAGCATCGGCGCCAGCCTTTTTGGCAGCCTCGACCAGTGCCGCGACGCGGTCGGTCAATTTCGCTGCCTCTGATGTATCGGTCATGCGCATGTCCTGGCTTCAAGCCGCGCCGGGCGGTAGCGGCTGCTGCACCATCTATTGTCCCGATGCGGCTTGTGCAATGGCGCATGGGCAATTGCGCCGCTGCGGCATAGCGCCCGAGCAGACCGCAAAGCCCATCCGCGCCGCCGCGCTCGCGATCTAAGCCAAGGCGATGGTGATGGTAAGCCGACTGCGCGGAGGCAAGGCTCCGAACTTTCTCGAAACAGCAGCCCTTTCCGCAGAAGGCAGGGTTGACGCCCGCTTTCGCCTACGATTAAATCAATTTGATTTACATCATTGATCAGTCTGCTCAGGGAGGAGAAAAGATGCTCGGTCGCGTGCAATCATTCAACCACTTGATATCAGGACGAGAGCGGTTCAGCCGGCGCCGATTTTTGGCTTTGGGCGGCGCGGCTTTGGCGTCAGTCGCCCTTGCCTCGGGCATGAAGCCGGCAGCGGCCGAATCCGTGCTCGCCATGCATATCGAGGAGCAGACGAGCTGGGTGCAGAACTTCAATCCGTTCGATCTTGGCGGCCGCCGCCAGAGCACGATGGATTTCGTCTACGAGCCGCTGGTCATCTTCAACGACTATGACGGCGGCAAGCCGATCTTCCGGCTGGCGACTGCTTATAAATTCTCCGACGATCTGAAGACGATCACCTACACGCTGCGCGACGGCGTCAAATGGTCGGACGGCCAGCCGCTGACCTCGGCCGACATGAAATACACGCTCGACCTGATGCTCAAGAACAAGGCCGTCGATATCGTCGGCGTCAGCGAAAGCGTGGCTTCGGTTGAGGCGCCCTCGCCGACGGAAGTGAAGATCACGCTGAAGGACGTCGACACGCATTTCCCCGAATCGATGGCCGATTTCCCTGTCGTGCCGGAGCACATCTGGAAAGATATCGCCGATCCGCTCACCTTCAAGAACGAGAAGCCGGTCGGCTCCGGCCCGATGACCGAGATCCGCCGCTTCACGCCGCAGGTCTATGAGCAATGCCGCAACCCCAATTATTGGGACGCTGCCTCGCTGCATGTAGACTGCCTGAAGCTGCCGCAGATTGCCGGCAACGACCAGATGCTTGCGCTCTTGCCGGAAGGCAACATGGACTGGATCGGCTCGTTCCTGCCCGAGATCGACAAGACCTATGTCGCGCTCGACAAGGACCACAATGGCTACTGGCAGCCGCCGGCGGAAACGATCGCCTTCGAGATGAACTTCAAGACCGCCAATCCGGGGCTGGCCGAAGCCTTTAGCGACATCAATTTCCGCCATGCCTTCAGCCTGGCCATGGACCGCACGGCGATGGTCGACATTGCCGGGTTTGGCTATCCCGTCGTCAACCTGCACGCCAGCGGCCTGCCGCCGCGCTTCGACGCCTGGCGCAACAAGGCCGCCGAAGGCGACAAGGATGTGTGGATGGCCTACGACGTCGACAAGGCCAACAAGGTGCTTGACGACGCCGGCTACAAGAAGGGCGCCGACGGCATGCGCACCACGCCGAAGGGCCAGCCGATCGCCTTCGTCATCATCGTGCCCAATGGCTGGACCGACTGGATCGACGCCGTGCAGATCGCCACCGAGGGATTGCGCAAGATCGGCGTCAATGCATCTGTCGCCACGCCGGAATACGAGCAGTGGCAGAAGCAACTCCTGGACGGATCTTTCGACGCCGTCATGAACTCCCGCCCCGACGGCCCGACTCCGTTCCGCGGCTACTATCAGACGCTGTCGACGGCGTTCGCCGGACGCATCGTCCACGCAGACTCGCGCTACTCCAACCCTGAACTCGACAAGGTGTTCGACGACTACCGCAAGGCAACCACGGATGAGGAGCGCAGGAAGCTGTTCGACCAGGTGCAGGTGATCATCGCCGACGATTTCCCTGTCGTGCCGGTGTTCAACGGCCCGACCTGGTACCAGTATTCGACCAAGCGCTTCACCGGCTGGGTGACCAAGGACGAGCCGGTGATGAACCCCGAGAACCATGACAACAACCGCATGCGGTTGATGCATCTCCTGCGGCTGAAGCCGGTGCAATAAACAGTTAAGCCGCCTTCCCCTCTCGACTGCGAGGGGAAGGGCGGCGCGATTTTGCACCAGCGGTGGCTTGCGAAGCGGATCAGGCTACTCTCCTGTTCGCACTGCTTGTCACACCGGTTGAAGCGAAGACCACGGGGAATGACAATGCGGATACCTCTTCGGCGGCTGGGCGTCTATTTCGCCGCCTTCCTGTTTGCCGTCGTCGTAAACTTCACTCTTCCCAGGCTAATGCCTGGCAGCCCGGTGGACTCGATGATCGCGCAGCTTGGGCCGCGCGCCACGCCCGCGGCCATCGAGGCGATCAAGGCCCGGTTCGGCGCCGTGCAGCAGCCTGTCTGGCTGCAGTTTGTCGACTACATCAAAGGGCTCGCCACCTTCGATCTCGGCGTGTCGGTGAAATACTATCCACAGACGGTCACGCAGGTGCTGGCGAGGTCCGCCGGCTGGACGGCGCTGCTGATCACCTGCGCCATCATCTTTTCCCTCTGCGTCGGTGTCTCCCTCGGCGCAGTGGCAGCCTGGCGGCGAGGCGGACGTTTCGATGCGTTCGTCTCGCCGTTTTCTGTCGTCCTGAAAGCCATTCCGCCCGTCATCTTCGCCCTCGCGGCCCTGTTCACGTTCGGTGTGGCGCTGCGCTGGTTTCCGGTTGGCTATGCCTACAATCCCGACCTTGATCCAGGCCTCAACTTCACCTTCTTCGGCAGCGTGTTCTGGCACGCCGTCCTGCCCGTGCTGACACTTTCGCCTCTCATGATCGGCGAGTTCCAGACCACAATGCGCTCCTCGATGATTTCGGTGCTCGGCGAGGACTATGTCACCATGGGCCGCGCCAAGGGCCTGTCGGAAACGGCGGTGATGTTCTCCTACGCGGCGCGCAACGCGATGCTCCCCGTTCTGACCAATCTGGCGCTGATGTTGGGCGCGGTGTTCGGCGGCTCAATCGTCACCGAGATCGTGTTCAACTACCCAGGCCTCGGCCTGACATTGTTCACGGCGAGCGTGGCGCGCGACTATCCGGTCATCCAGGGCCAGCTTCTGTTGATGACATTGGCGACGCTCGGAGCCAATCTGCTGGTCGACATCATCTATGGCGTGGTCGACCCACGCGTCAGCGAGGAGCGGGCATGAGGTTCGGGCTGCAACTCCTGCTCCGGCAAAAGAAGGCGGTGGCCGGCTTCATCATCGTCGCGGCACTCTGCCTGATGGCGCTGGCAGCACCTATCCTGGCGCCGAACGATCCCGGCGCGCGCGTCGGCCGCTCGCATCAGCCGCCGACAGTGGAGCATTATTTCGGCACGACCAAGATGGGCCGCGATGTCTACAGCCAGTTCGTCTGGGGCGCCCGCTCCTCGCTCGCCGTCGGCTTCGCCACAGGTTTGGCCATTACGGCACTCGGCACGGTGATCGGCCTCTTCGCCGGCTATTTCGGCGGCCGCATCGACGCGACGCTCGATCTTGCCACGAACGCAGTGCTGGTTATTCCCAACATCCCATTGCTCATTCTGCTGGCGTCCTTTGCCGGAACGGTGGGGCCGCTCACCATCATGACGATCATCACGCTGACCTCCTGGCCGTGGGGGGCGCGCATGACGCGGGCGCAGATGATGGGGCTGCGCAACCGTGAATTCGTCACCGCCGCGCGCATGGTCGGCGAGCCTTCATGGCGCATCATCTTCGTCGAGATCCTGCCCAATCTGGTGCCGTTGATCGGCATCAACATCGTCGGCTCGATCATCTATGCGATCGTGGCGCAGACGACGCTCGAATACCTCGGCTTCGGCGATCCGCTCAACGTCACCTGGGGCACGATGCTCTACAATGCGCAGAACTCGTCGGCGATCATTGTCGGCGCCTGGTGGGACATCGGCGCGCCGGCCCTCGGCATTGCCCTGGTCGGGCTCGGCCTGGCGCTGCTCAATTTCACCTTTGACGAGATCGCCAACCCGCAACTGCGTTCGGGCCCGGCGCTGTCGCGCTGGCTGCGGCTGACGCGGCAGCGCAAGCGCGAACTGGAGGCGGCACGGTGAGCGGACCCCTGCTGCAAGTCCGCGACCTCAGCGTCGACTATCTGCTCGACAAGGGCGCCTTCCGGGCGGTCAAGAACGTGTCGTTCGATATCGGCCGCGGCGAGCTGTTCGGGCTTGCCGGCGAATCCGGCTGCGGCAAGAGCACCATTGCTTATGCCATCACCAGGCTGGCCAAATCGCCGGCCTGGGTGGCGGGTGGCGAGATCCTGCTCGACGGCCAGGATCTGCTGAAGCTGACCGAAGCCAGCCTGCAGAAAGTGCGGTGGAGCCGCATCGGCATGGTGTTCCAGAGCGCAATGAATTCGCTCAATCCGCTCATGCGCGTCGAGGACCAGTTCCACGACGTGCTGCGCCGACACAACAGCTTCGGCCGCGCGCAGTCGCGAGCGCGCGCCGAAGCGATGTTCAAGCTGGTCGGCATTGCCGCCAACCGGCTGCGCGACTATCCGCACCAGTTCAGCGGTGGCATGCGCCAGCGCATCGTCATCGCTATTTGCCTGGCGCTGGAGCCGGAGCTGATCATCATGGACGAGCCAACGACGGCACTCGATGTGGTGGTGCAGCGTGAAATCCTGGAACAGGTGATCGACCTGCAGCGCAGCCTCGGCTTCTCCGTGCTGTTCATCACCCACGATCTGCATCTGATGTCGCAACTGTGCAACCGTATCGGGGTGATGTTGAAAGGCGAACTGGTGGAAGTCGGCGACGTGCAACAGGTCAGCCACGCCCCCATGCATGAGTATACGCGCAAGCTGTGGGGCTCGATCCCGCAGCTGCCGGCGCGGGCGCGAGTGGCCGTATGAACGCGCTTCCCTCCTCGCTCTCGGCAGTGGTCAACGCCGAACCCATTATCGCCCTGGATGCGATCGAACGCAGCTTCGGCCTTGTGCAAGCGCTGCGCGGCATCACGCTGGCGCTGCGGCCCGGTCGCGCGTTGGCGCTGGTCGGTGAATCCGGCTGCGGCAAGACTACCTGCGCCCGCATCATCGCGCGCATGGACCATCCGACCGCGGGCACGCTCTCCTTCCGCGGCCGCGACGCGACCAAGCCTGGCACCGCTGCCGAAGAACGCGCCTACCGCCGCGCCATCCAGATGGTGTTTCAGGATCCCTTTGCTTCGCTCAATCCGGTGTTCACCGTGCATCACCATCTGGCGCGGCCGCTGGCGTTGCATGGCCATGCCAAGGGCAAGGCGGCACTGACCAAGGGCGTGTCGGAACTGCTTGCCGGCGTCGGCCTCGATCCCGAGCTGACCGCGCACAAATTCCCGCACGAGCTGTCAGGCGGACAGCGCCAGCGCATCAACATCGCCAGGGCGCTCGCAGTACAACCGGAAGTGCTGGTCGCCGACGAGCCGACCTCGATGCTGGACGTCTCGATCCGGCTCGGCATTCTCGACCTGCTCGCGCGCATCGAGCGCGACAAGAGCCTGGCCATGCTCTACATCACGCATGATATCGCCACCGCCGCCCATGTCGCGGAAGACATCATCGTGATGTTTGCGGGACAGATGGTCGAGTGGGGCGCAACGAATGCCGTCATCGGCGATCCGCGCCATCCCTACACGCAGCTTCTGCTGTCGGCCGTGCCCGACCCGGACCGTCCCTTTGTGCCGGGCGACAGCGCACGTTTTCTTGGCCATGCCGAAGAGGTGCGGCGGCGCTCGCGCCCGACATCCACAGTCGTGGACCAGGTCGGGCCGGACCATTTTGTGCGCGCACTCGGCGTACCCTCATAAACGACGGATATTGGTATGGACTATCTGGTCAACCTCTCCTTGCTTGCACCTGACCCGGCGCTCGACCAGCGCGTGGCGAAGGCTGGCGTCACCATCCGCCGCGCGCTTGCCCCGGAATATGAGCTGCTCACCGACTGGGTCCGGCGCAAATTCAGTGCCGGCTGGGCCGGCGAGACGGCTGTTTCCATGATGCGCCAGCCGCCGACCTGTTTCCTGGCCACAAGGGAAGAAAGGCTGGTCGGCTTTGCCTGCCATGAATCGATCGCGCGGGGCTTCTTTGGTCCGACCGGCGTCGACGAGGCGGTGCGCGGCCAAGGCATCGGCCATGCGCTGCTTTTGGCCTCGCTGCTCGATCTGAAAACCATGGGCTACGCTTACGCCATCATTGGCGATGTCGGCCCGTCCGAATTCTACGAACGCACTGTCGGCGCGACGCAAATCCCCAATTCGGAGCCCGGCATCTATGCCGGCCTGCTGAAGTCGGCCGACTGACCTTTCACGCTTACATGATGAGATTGCCATGACCGAGAGACTTGCCCTGCGGCTGGAGAGTTTTTGGACGCCCGCATCCGGCAACCAGGCACTGGCCTATTCGCTGAAGCTCACCAACGCCTCAAAGCAGGCGCTCAGGGATTTCCGGCTCTGCATCAGCGGCCCGGCGCGGATCGACCCGGCGGCCGCCATCGAAGGTGCCACACTGGTCGAGCGGCTGTCGAACCATGCCGAGTTCGCACCGCCCGCCGGCTTCGTGCTCGAACCGGGTGCGGCCTGGACATTGACGGCGCGCGGCCTGAGTTATCCGCTGCGGCATTGGACCGACGGCGCCACCGGCGCGTACCTGGTGCTCGCCGATGGCAGCGTCCAGCGTCTTTCCGTCGAGCCTACGAAAGCGAAAGGCGACAACGCGCCGCTGAAGCGCGGCGCCGAGCCCTACCCGGTGCCGGCCGTGGCGCCAGTCATCATTTCGGTCATCCCATGGCCGCGCCAGGTCGAGGTGTCCGGAGCCCTACCCGTTCCAGCCGGCATCGACCCGAGGCCGCAAGGCGAAGAGGCCAAGGCAGCTGTGGCCGCCTTCGCCGAGCTGAGTGCCCGACTGTTCCCGGTCGAAGGCCTTGTGCGCCCCACGGCGGAAGGCGGTTTTCCGATCAATCTTTCCCGCAAAGACGGATTTGGGCCGGAAGCCTATGCGATTGATTTCACAGCCGACGCGGCCACGGTGTCGGCGGCGACGCGCACCGGGTTTCTCTACGGGCTGATCACGCTCGGCCAGATTCTGCGTGGCGCCCGAAAACATCCGGCAACCTTTGTCTTCCCGGCGCAGGGTCAAATCCATGATGAGCCGTCAATGGGCTGGCGCGGTTGCCATCTCGATACGGCGCGCCAGTTCTATGCCTCGGCCGAGATCGAACAGTTCCTCGCCATCTTCGCCTGGAACAAGCTGAACCGCTTTCATTGGCATCTGTCCGACGACGAGGCCTGGCGGGTCGAGATATCGGCCTATCCGCAACTGACCGGCATCGGCGCCTGGCGCGGCCATGACCTGCCGATCCCGCCACTGCTTGGCTCAGGCCCCGGCAAGACCGGCGGCTATTATTCAAAGGAAGCGATCCGCAACATCGTCGGGCTTGCCGGTCGGTTCGGCATCGAAGTGGTGCCGGAGATCGACGTGCCCGGCCATTGCTACGCCATGCTCAAGGCGTTGCCGCAGCTGCGCGACCCCGGCGAGCACGGCCAGTATTTTTCGGTGCAAGGGTTTCCCAACAACTGCCTCAACCCGGCGCGCGAGGAAACATACCGGGTGCTCGAAACGATCTTCGACGAGATGATCGAGTTGTTCCCGTTCAAGGCGATCCATGTCGGCGCCGACGAAGTGCCGATCGGTGCCTGGTCGGGCTCGCCGCAGGCGCTGAAACGGCTTGCCGAACTCGGCGGCGAGGCGCTGGCGCAGTCGCATGCCAAGCGGCTCGGTGTGGTCACCAACACGCATGGCGCCGACGAGATCGACGGCTCGGGTGCTGCCGTTCTGCAAGCCCAGTTTCTCAAGCGGATCCAGACCTTCCTGGCATCGCGAGGCTGCATCACTGGTGGTTGGGAGGAAGCCGCGCACGGCAATGTCATCGACAAGACGAAAAGCTATCTCAATGGCTGGCGCAACGTCGAGGTTTCGGCCGCACTTGCCGGCGAAGGCTACGACATCGTCGTCAATCCGGGACAGGTCTATTACCTCGACATGGCCAACAGCCAGGAATGGTCGGAGCCGGGCGCTGCCTGGGCCGGCTGGTCATCACCCGAGAAACTCTACGGCTTCGATCCCGTCGAAGGCTGGAGCGCAACACAGAAGAAGCATTTCCTCGGCGTGCAGTGCTGCATCTGGTCGGAACCGATGACCGACCGAGCCGTCTTCGACCGGCTGGTCTTTCCCAGGCTTTCGGCGCTTGCCGAAACCGGCTGGTCCACGCCGGAGCGAAAGTCATGGGAGCGGTTCAGTGCGCTCGCCGGATTGATGCCGGTTCTCTACGGGTTGTCCTAGCGCCGGACGTCAGGCCAGGAAGGTCGCATCAGTTTGTCATAGCGCTTGATCAGGCGGTCGCGCCTCAGGCGCGAGAGCCTGTGCGTCCAGAAGAGCCCGTCGAGTTGATCGATCTCATGTTGATGGCAGACCGCCAGCAGTCCATCGGCATCCTCGAACCGCTCGTTGCCGTCGAGATCCTGATAGCGAACACGTACACGTGCGTGCCGCTCGATCTCTTCGGTGACGCCGGGCATCGAAACGCTGCCTTCTGTTTGACGGATCATTTCGGGCGAGGCCTGGATGACAGATGGATTGACATAGATCCCCGGCTTTGCCGCAGCAGGCAGCTGGATCACGACCAGGCGGTTCAGAATACCGATATGCGGGGCGGTGATGCCGATCCCGGGCGCTGCGTGCATGGTGTCGATGAGGTCGTCAGCCAGGCTCGACAACTCATTGTCGAACAGCTGTATCGGCTCCGCGACAGCACGCAGGAGCGGATTGGGAAATCTTATGATCGATCGAACCGCCATAAGATTTCAGCCGAACGGTTTTTGCAGCACGTCGAATTGTGGGTTGGTTTCCGAAAAGATCGGCAAGGCGGCGGCGCCGAGGACGGACGTGTCCTTGCCGGCCGCACCCACCAGCACGCGCGGCGTGGTGCGGGCGCTGGTTGCGCTGACGGAGAGGTGCAGCGGCTCGAGCCGGCTGGCCAGTTCCTCGATCACCGGCAGCGGCATGAAGCCGCCGAGAACCACGGTTTCCGGGTCGAGCGCGAGTTCCAGCACATCGATCGCCTGGCGCAGCGGCTCGACGGCGTCCGCGATCCAGGCGTCGAGACGGCTGTCGCCCTTGGCCAGCAATTCCTCGAGCAGCTCGGGCGAGGCATGGTCGGGGTCCGGCAAATCGAGCGTCTCGTATGCGGCGCGCAGCGAGACGTAGCGCTCCAGGCAACCGCGCTTGCCGCAACCGCAGGCAAGGCCGCCCGGCCGCACGATGATGTGGCCGATCTCGCCGGCATTGTGCCGGCTGCCCTTGTAGAGATGGCCGTTGAGGAACAGCCCGGCGCCGAGGCCGGTGCCGATGAACAGATAGACGAAGCTGTCGAGGTTTTTGGCCACGCCGTAGAGGCGTTCGCCGATGGCCGCTGCGGTGGCGTCGTTCTCAACGATGACGGCAATGCCGGTGAGCCGCTGCAACTCTTCGGCCACCGGAAAATCGTGCCAGCCGGGCAGCGCCGTCGGGCCGACCGAGGTCAGGCCCTCGACGCCGAACGGGCCTGGCATGCTCATGCCGATGCCGAGCAGCCGTGTGCGGTCGAGGCGCGAGGTGGCGATCAGCTCGGCAGAGATGGCGGCCAGCAGAGGCATGGCCTCGGCAGGCGTCGGCCGGTCGACGTTTTTCTCGATACGCGCGCGCATCGTGCCGGAGAGGTCAGTGACGACGCCGACGGCAAGCTGATGGTCGAGCTGCAGGCCGATCGAATAGCCACCATCGGGGTTGATCGAATAGGGCACGGCCGGCTGGCCGCGCGCGCCCTTCAGCGTCGCCTCCGGACGTAGCAGTTCGGTGCGCTCGAGCTCCTCGACAATGTTGGAGATGGTCTGCGACGACAGCGCCGTCAGCCGCGCGATCGACGCCCGCGACAGGGCGCCGTTGGTGCGGATCGCCTCGATCACCACGCGCCTGTTGTGCGACTTGGCCTGTTCGAGATTGGTGCCGGAGATGGCTTTTCTGGATGTCATATGGCTTGTTACCGGGCTCCATAATCATAGAATACCACTTTAGAAAATCAAGTTGATTTAATTTATTGTGCACGGGTTCCAGCCGAACCGGATCGCATCCATTTCAGAACGAACGTGGAGATTCGATAGTCCCGCTTTTCGTCGCCAACCTGCTGGCGCCACGGCAGCCAGAAGCGGCCGCGCAAGGGCAGATAGCCGCCCTGCCCGCTCCTCAGGCGACCGGCGTCCAGATCACGTCGTCGATCCTGTTAGCCCCCGTCGCAAGCATCACCAGCCGGTCGAAGCCAAGCGCCGAGCCGCTGGCTTGCGGCATGATGGCGAGGGCTGTGAGAAAATCCTCGTCCAGCGGGTAGCGCTCGCCATAGACGCGCTCTTTCTCGTCCATCTCGGCGGCGAAGCGCCGGCGCTGCTCGGCCGCATCGGTCAGTTCGCCGAAAGCGTTGGCGAGCTCGACGCCACAGCAATAGAGCTCGAAGCGTTCGGCAACGCGCGGATCCTCCGCGCTCGGCCGGGCGAGCGCTGCCTCCGAGATCGGATAGCCATAGAGGATGGTGGCCCGCCCCTGCCCCAGCACCGGCTCGATCTTTTCGACCATCACACGGCTGAACAGATCGGCCCAATTGTCATCCTGCGCCGTACGCAGGCCGGCCTCGACCACGGCTTGATGAAGTGCGTCCCGGTCTGTGCTGCCGTCTGCCGCCACCGTGGCGAGAAGATCGATGCCGGCATGCCACTGAAAAGCCTCGGCCACGCTAAGCCGCTCCGGCTCGGCAAACGGATCGGCCTCGCGGCCGCGAAAGCGGATGGTTTTTGCGCCGGCGCGCTCGGCCGCCAGCGTGAGCAGTTCGGCGCAATCGGCCATCAGGCTTTCATAGGTCTCGCCGACCCGGTACCATTCGAGCATGGTGAATTCCGGATGGTGCAAAGGGCCGCGCTCGCGGTTGCGCCAGACCGCACCCAAGCTGAAGATGCGCCTTTCGCCGGCGGCGAGCAGTTTTTTGCAGGCGAATTCCGGCGATGTGTGGAGATAAAGCGGCCGGCGCTCCCCGTCAGAACCAATTGCCTCTGTGGCGAAAGCCGAAAGATGCGCCTCATTGCCGGGCGAAATCTGCAGAGCCGCCGTCTCGACCTCGATGAAATCGCGCTCGCCAAACCAGTCGCGCATGGCGGCCGCGATGGCGTTGCGCGCCATCAGCCGCGGCCGACGGTCGGCGTGAACGTCCGGCGTCCACCAGGGCGAGGCCCCGGTCATGGATTTGCCGGGCAACGGAATCGCTGACAGGGCTGGCGGTTCGCGCCAAGATGCGCTACGGCGACGGCTCTCGCAGCCGATTTGCGCCGAACAATCGTTTCAGGCCAACGAAGTCTAGGATTGAAAACCGTGGTGAAGGTCATCGCCAGTTCCCTGCGTAAAGGCAACGTCGTCGACAAGGACGGCAAGCTTTACGTGATCCTCTTTGCCGAAAACATCCACCCTGGCAAGGGCACTCCGGTCACCCAGCTCGACATGCGCCGCATCTCCGACGGGGTGAAGGTTTCGGAGCGCTACCGCACCACCGAGCAGGTCGAGCGCGCCTATGTCGAGGACCGCGAGCACACCTTCCTCTACGCCGATAGCGAAGGCTATCACTTCATGAATCCGGAAACCTACGACCAGGTCGCAGTGTCGGAAAGCGTGGTCGGCGACATGGCGCCCTATCTGCTCGAAGGCATGGCGGTGCAGATTTCGCAGTTCAACGGCATCGCCATTGCCCTGGTGCTGCCGCAGCGCGCCACCTTTGAGGTGGTCGAGACCGAACCGGTGACCAAGGGCCAGACGGCCTCGTCCTCCTACAAGCCGGCCGTTCTCTCCAATGGCGTGCGCACCGCAGTCCCCCCGCACATCAGCGCCGGCACCCGCGTGGTGGTGATGACGGCGGACGGCTCCTATGTGGAGCGGGCGAAGGACTGAGGCGGCAAGCCCCAGTCCTCGTTAGTCCCTTGCATTGCCTTCTGCGGCCGCTGGCTCGATAGTCCTGCCAATGTGGCAGACCTTTGTGACCTACTGGCCTATGATCCTCGTGATCATTCCGATGCTGATGGCCGCTATCGGCATCGTCCACGCCATCATGACGAAGGAAGACGTCCGCGCCGCCACCGGCTGGGTGGGCGTGATGATCTTGTCGCCGTTCCTGGGCGCCATCATCTATGCCATTGCCGGCATCAACCGCATCCGCCGCGCGACGATCAGCGCGATGCGGCCCGTGGCCGGCGAAGCCGAGACAGCCAAACACGACCGCGACATTGCGCTCGAAGCGCTGATCTCAGCCGAATTCGGCCAACGCTTTGCCGGCCTGAAGACATTGGGCGACAGGGTGGCGCGACGCGGGCTGCTTTCGGGAAACGCAATCACCATGCTGAGGACAGGCGACGATGCTTACGCGGCCATGCGCAAGGCGATCGACGAGGCACAGCGCAGCGTCCTGCTCGAGACCTACATCTTCGACAATGACGAGGTCGGCAAACTGTTCGTCGAATCGCTGGCCGGCGCGGTGCGGCGCGGCGTCACTGTGCGCGTGCTGATCGATGCCGTCGGCGTGCGCTATTCCGTGCCCAGCATCCTCACGACTCTCCGCGAAGCCGGCGTCACCGTCGACCTCTTCAACGGCAACATCGTCATGGGCCTGAGACTTCCCTATGCGAACTTGAGAACGCACAGGAAGATCCTGATCGTCGACGGTGCGGTCGCATTCACGGGAGGCATGAACATCCGCAAGGGATTCTCTGCCAAATTCACGGGAACCGCCAGTTCGGCGGATACGCATTTCCAGGTCACTGGACCGGTCGTGGCCGACCTGTTTGCGGTTGCCGCCGAGGACTGGCGCTTTGCCGGCAACGAGGCCCTCAAGGACGAGGTCTGGCACGTCGAGAAACACTCGCCGCCGCCCGGTCAGCCAATCCTGATGCGGGCCGTGGCATCGGGGCCGGACGCCAGCATCGAAACCAACCACAAATTGCTGATGGGCGCATTTTCCGTCGCCCGCAAATCGATCCGCATCATGTCGCCCTATTTCCTGCCGGACCGGGAATTCATCAGCGCGCTGACCACGGCGGCTCGGCGCGGCGTCGAGATCGATATCGTCGTGCCGGCGGTCAACAATCTCTTCCTGGTCGGCCGCGCCATGACGGCGCAATACGATCAGGTGCTGAAGCATTATTGCCGGGTGTGGCGCCATGAAGGGTCGTTCGACCATTCGAAGCTCATGTCGGTCGATGGCGTGTGGGCCTATGTCGGCTCCTCCAACCTCGATGCCCGGTCGCTCAGGCTGAATTTCGAGATCGACCTCGAGGTTCTGGATGCAGGCTTTGCTGCCGAGATCGAAGCGCGCATCGGAGCCGCAATCGCAGCGGCCAAACCCGTGACACTCGCGACCTTGAAAGCGCGGCCATTTGTCATCCGTGTCTTCGACCGGTTGCTATGGCTGGGATCGCCCTATCTCTAATGCATATCGCTCAAAAGTGGTCCCGGTTTTGAGAGAACGATATGCATAAAACAAGGAATCAGGACAGATTGAACGCAGGCCCATGGACATAAACGGACGCAGCCTTCCTGAAACCGTGCTCCTGTCGATCCGCGGCAGGAAAGCGCGCAAGGCGAACGCGACGCCGCGCAAGCGGGTTGACGGCGCTGAGATGGTGGTCGCCTCCTACAACGTCCACAAATGCATCGGCACCGACCGCCGGTTCGATCCCGAACGGACCGCCCGCGTCATCCGCGAGATCGGCCCAGACGTCATTGCTTTGCAAGAGGCCGACAACCGGTTCGGCGACCGCGCCGGGCTGCTCGATCTTGCCCGCATCGAACACGAAACCGGGCTGGTGCCGGTGCCGGTTTCGGGAAACGGCAAGGGCCATGGCTGGCGCGGCAACGTGCTGTTGTTCAAGCGCGGCACGGTGCGCGACGTGCATCAGATCAAGCTGCCGGGACTGGAGCCGCGCGGCGCGCTGGTGGCCGAGATCGACCTCGACGAAACGCGCACGCTGCGCGTCATTGCCGCGCATCTCGGCCTGCTGCGCCGCTCGCGCTCCGAACAGGCCCGCGTCGTGCTCGACATTATGAGCAGCCAGGATGAAAGGCCGACCCTGCTGCTCGGCGATCTCAACGAATGGCGACTGGGCAACCGCTCGGCGCTGAAGACGCTGCACACCACCTTTGCCACACCGCCGGCCGTGCCGACTTTTCCCTCAGGCCTGCCGGTGCTGGCGCTCGACCGCATCATGGCCAACCGGCATGGCATGGTTTCGTCGGTGGAAGCGCACGACACGCCGCTGTCGCGGGTGGCGTCGGATCACCTGCCGCTGACGGCGTTTGTGAGCTTGTAACTCACCCGTCCCGCAACCACACCACCATCTCGCCGGGGTCACGATTGTCCCAGGCGTAATAAGGGACCGCCTTGAGCTTCGCCTGCTCGATGGCTGGCGCCTCGGTGCGATAGAGGCCGTTGTCCCAGTTTTCCGCCGTTTCCCGGCTGCCGGTGGCCGAGAGGGTGACGACGCCGCCCAGAAGGTTCGGCTCGGGATGCGCCTCGATCTCAGCCGTGCGCGGCAAGGTGATGCGGTGCAGTTGGCCGGCATTGTCGGTCTCTTCGACGCAGTAGATCAACGGGCCGCGCGCAAGTGCTACGCGGCCGATGTCCTGGCGCACCTGCGGGTTGGCGAACAGGCGCGAGATCGACATGTCGAGGTCGAGCTCGACGCGGTCGCCCTTTTGCCACTCGCGCCGGATCGCCGCGTAGCCATCGTTCGACGCGGCATCGAGGTCGACAGACGCGCCGTTGACCTTCAGCGTCGCCTTGCGGCACCAGGACGGCACGCGCAGATGCAGCGTGAACTCAACGGGCGCATCCGGCTCGACCCGGATCGAGACCGCGCCGTCCCAGGGATAGTTGCTGGTCTGGACGAGGCTGATCGGCGTGCCCGCGATGTCGAAACGCGCCGTCGAGTCGCCATAGAGGTGGACGGCCAGCGCATCGTCGGCCAGGCTGTAGAAATAGCTGCCGATCGACGCCACCATGCGGCCGATATTGGGCGGGCAGCAGGGGCAGCGGTGCCATTTCCAGCGATTGTGCTTGCCCCGGCTTTCCAGCGGGTTCTCGTAGAAGAACAGCGAGCCGTCGAGCGACAGGCCGGAGATCGAGCCGTTGTAGAGCGCCCGCTCCATCATGTCGGCGTAGCGGGCGTTGGGACCCATGCCGAGCATGCGGCTGGCCCAGAACACCAGCCCGACCGAGGCACAGGTCTCGGCATAGGCGGTTTCGTTGGGCAGGTCGTAATCGGCGGTGAAGCCTTCATTGTGGGCCGACGGCCCGATGCCGCCGGTGACGTAAAGGCTCTTGGTGGTGAGATCGTCCCAGAGCCGGTCGAGCGCTGCCCGCAGCGTATCGTCGCCATATTCGGTGGCGATGTCGGCCATGCCGGAATAGAGGTACATCGCCCTGACGGCATGACCGACGACCTTGTCCTGCTCGCGCACCGGCTTGTGCGACTGATTGTATTCGTAAGTCTTGAAATGATAGGCCTTCGGGTCGGCGCCGCGCGCGCGCGCCTCCTCGTCGAAATAATGCGGCTCAACGCCGCGCTGGTCGATGAAGTATTTCGCCAGCTCCATGTATTTCCGCTGGCCGGTCGCCCGCGACAGCTTGACCAGCGCCAGCTCTATCTCCTCATGGCCGCAATAGCCCTTCTGCTTGCCGGGCTCCGGCCCGAACGTGTCGGCGATATGGTCGGCATAGCGGCATAGGATGTCGAGCAGCTTGCGCTTGCCGGTGGCCTGGAAATAGGCGACCGCGCCCTCGATCAGATGACCGGCGCAGTAGAGCTCGTGGCAGTCGCGCAAATTGGTCCAGCGCAGGCCAGGCTGGATGCGCTGGTACCAGGAGGACAGATAGCCGTCGGGCTGCTGCAGCTTTTCGTACATGTCGATGACGTCGTCGATGTTTTTCTCCAGCCGGTCGTTGCGGCGGCGGTAGAGCGAATAGGCGGCGGTCTCGATGGTCTTGCCCCAGTCGGAATCCCAGAACATCTGCGTCGTCACGGTCGAGCCGGTGAAGCCGGGCGTGGCCGCCTCGTCGGGCGACGGCGAATGGAAGGGGATGACGACGCCTGGCGACGGCCGGTCCGGATCGATCTGCTCCAGCATGCGGGCTTCGACACAGCGCTCGTAGAGGATGTCGGCGGTGCGCGAAGCGACCGCATCGACGCGGTCGCCCCAGAAGCCGCGCACGTCGACCTGCGGCACCGGCAAAGGGCGGAAGGCGAGGCTCAGTTTTCCCGTCTTCCGGGCGGCGGATTTGTGTGCGGTCATCGCTGGCTCCGTTCGATTTCGTCATTGCCATTTCACCGCGGGTCATTTCACGGCGCCGGCCATCAGGCCGCGTATGTAGAAGCGTTGCAGCAACAGGAAGAGGATCAGGCAAGGCACCATCATCACGGTAACACCGGCCTGCACGGCTCCCCAGTCGATGGCGCCGAAGCGGCCGGATTGAAGTGCGGTCATCATGATCGGCAGCGTGAATTTGGACTGATCGGTCATCAGCACGAGGGCGGCCAGGAACTCGTTCCAGGCGCCGAGGAAGGCGAACAGCGCGATGGTGACGATGCCGGGCCAGACCAAAGGCAGCATCACCTTCAGCAGCATGGTGAGATTGTTGGCGCCGTCCATGCGCGCGGCCTCCTCGATCTCGCGCGGCACCGCGTCGAAGGCGTTGCGCATCATGAAGATCGAGAACGGCAGCTGCAGCGTGACGTAGACAAAGACCAGCCCGGTCAGCGTGTTGTGCAGGCCGACCTTGGTCAGCACCAGGAAGATCGGCGTCAGGATCGACTGGAACGGGATCATGATCGTCGACAGGATGACGACGAAGAGCAGGTCCTTGAACGGAAAGCGGAAGCGCGAGAAGCCGTAGCCGGCAAGCACGCTGACGATGACGGAAAACACCACCGTCATGACGGAGACATAGAGGCTGTTTTGCGCCGGCAGCCACAGCCCGTCGCCGAAAGTGTTGAGCGTGCCGTAATTTTCGACCGAAAAACCGGTGGTCGGCCAAGGCGGCAGCGGCGGCAGGCGCGCCTCCTGCGACGGCTTGAAGGCCGACAGCACCGTCCAGACGATCGGCGCCAGGAACAGCACAGAGGCGATCATGCCTGTCGCGTGCTCGGCGATGCCGAGGCGCAAGCGGCTGTTGCGGCTTCTTGCCTGCGCCATCAGTCGACCCCCTCGGGCTTGCGCAGCAGCCAGAGCTGGAACGTGCTGAGCGCGACCAGGATGGCGAGCAGGATCATCGACAGTGCGGCGCCATAGCCCAGCTTGAACGACACGAAGGACTGGTTGAATATCCAGTAGACGGCGGTCAGCGTCTGATTGCGCGGGCCGCCGCGCAGGATGATGTAGAACTGGTCGAAGGCGAGGATGGAGCCCGCCACCGACAGGATCAGCGCCAGCGCCAGGGTGCGGCGCATCAGCGGCAGCGTGATGGCGCGAAAGCGCGCGAACGGCCCTGCCCCATCGATCATCGCGGCTTCCTGCAGGTCGGTCGGAATCGACTGCAGGCCAGTCATCAGGATGATCATGGTGAAGCCCGCCACCTTCCACACGACCATGGCGATGATCGACCAGAAGGCCGGCTGGAAGGTGGCCAGAAGGTTGAATTTCTTCCCGGTCAGGCCGAGGTCGAAGGCGGCCGGGCTGAACAGGCCGGAATCGACATTCAAAAGCCACGACCAGAGCAGGCTCGCCGAAGCAAAGCCGATAACAGCCGGCATGAAGAAGGACGTGCGGTAGAAGCCTGTGAGCCGCCGGGGACGCTCGATGAACAGCGCCAGCGGAAAGGCGACGGCGAAGATCGCGATCGTCACCACCACCGTGTAGAGGCCGGTGAAGCGCAGCGCATTCCAGAAGCGGGTGTCGCGCAGGATCGCCCAATAATTATCGAGGCCGATGTAGCTGTGCTCGCCCATCAGCGGCCAGTTGTGCAACGACATCCACGCCGTCATGCCGAGCGGGATGATGAAAAAGACAACCACCAGCGCCACGGCCGGCGCGACATAGAGCAGGCCGATCCACTGCTGGCGGCCGGCACCGACCAATTTTCGCGAGCGCGCCGGGGCGGAGGTTGTTGCGATGGCGGTCATGCGATGCTCCAGTTGCGGCGTCCCCCTCCCCCTCGAGGGGAGGGTCCGGCCGAAGGCCGGGGGTGGGGTCCTCTGCGCAGTGCGCCGACAGAAAGGCCGAGCACGTCGCAGGCGACCCCACCCGGACCCTTCGGGTCCGACCTCCCCTCAAGGGGGAGGTTGAGGGCGGCGCTATTTCTGCGGCGCCTGGTCGATGATCGACTGCATGGTCTCCTGCGCATTCGAAATCGCGCCGTCGACATCGTCGCCGAAGAAGACTTCGTTGACCATCTGCGTCCACGGGCCGTTGGCGGAGTTGATCAAATCGTTGAACACCACCGAATAGGGCGTGCGGCCCTTGGCCATCGCCTCGGCGGCGATCTGGTAGCGCGGGTCGAGATCCTTCAGCGCCTCCTTGGCTATGTCGCCGCGCACCGGCAGGCTGCCGTATTTCGCCAGGATGGTCTGACCCTCCAGCGAATAGGCGAAGTCGAGAAACTCCTTCACCACCGCGAGCTTTGTGGTGCCCTTGGTGACGACGAAATTGTCGCCGCCGGCGAAGGACGACCAGCCGGCATCCTTGCCCGGCAGGAAGGTGACGCCGTAATCGACATTAGGATACTGCGTGTTGAGCGCGCCGATGGCGAAGGCCCCGGACGGCGAGATGCCGATATTGCCGGCGGCAAAGGCGGCAAAGAAGTTGGAACCGGTGTCGGTCTGCGCGCCGGCCGGCACCAGATCCTTCTTGACCATCGACCGGTAGAGGTCGATGGCGCCGCGCAGTTGCGGGCTGTCCAGCGTCGCCTTGGAGCCGTCCTCGGAGAGGATGTCGCCGCCCGAGGCCCAGACCAGCGGCGTGAAGGTGAAGATGTTGCAGCCGCCGCAATTGCCGGAGAAATAGAAGCCCTTGATGTCGCCGCCGAGCGCGTTGACCTTCTCGGCGTCGGTTTCGATTTCGGCCCAGTTGGCCGGGCCCTTTTCAGGGTCGAGCCCGGCCTGCTTGAACAGCTTCTTGTTCCAGATCAGCACCGAGCTATCGGCCGAAAACGGCAGGCCGTAGATGCGGCCCTTGTAGGTGCCGGTCTTGACGTGCGCCGGCGACAGGCTGGCGAAATAGGGCAGCGACTTCGCCCAGTCGGTGATGTCCTCCAGCTGGCCGGCGGCGGAAAAGGCCGGCGTGTAGATCAGGTCGAGTGACAGCGCGTCGGGCGCGGTGCCGCCGGCGGCCGCGGCGCCATATTTCGGAATGATCTCGGCATTGGGGATGATGTCGAGCTTGATCTGGTTCTCATGCGCCTTGTTGAAGGCGTCGACGATGCGCGGCATGAAATTCGAGCCGTCGGCGCGCACCCAGATATTGGCCGTGTCGGCGGCCATGGCGGGCATAGCGAAAATACTCGCGGCAAAGGCAAGCCCGGCAATCATGGTTTTCATGGTTCTCCTCCTCATGGTTCTGTTCTCCTCCCTATTGCGGCGCTCTCCCAGATCGCGCCGCGCGTTCTCCTAGCCGCCTGGTGGACGGCCGCATGACTGACGCACCGCCAGCCGGCACGGCAGTTTTCGGATGCCCGGCGCGGCCGGTTGGCCGCCGACGAGCGAAAGCAGCGCAAGCCCGGCCTCGCGGCCAAGCGCTGAAAGGTTCATGTCGACCGAGGTCAGCGGCGGGCGCGTCGCCTCGGCCACGATCTCCCAATTGTCGAAGCCGATGACGCCGATATCGTCGGGCACGCCGATGCCGCGCTCGCGCAGCGCATCGATGGCGCCGCGCGCGATCTGGTCATTGCCGCAGAAGACGGCGTCCGGCCTTTCAGCCCCGTTCGCCTTGCCGTCGAAGAGCTTTGCCACTGCCTCATGCCCCCAGCCTTCCGACCAGGCGCCGAGCATCGGCTCAGCAACCGGCAGGCCGTGCTCGACAAGGACATCGCGATAGGCTTGGGCGCGGCTATGCACCACGGCAAAACTCGCCGGCCCGCTGACATGGGCGATGCGCCGCCTGCCCAGCCGGCAGAAATGCTCGACCGCCAGCCGCGCGCCGCCGGCATCGTCGGAGACGAAGGCGACCGAACCGGGATCGGGCTGGGTGAAGGCATAGATGACGGGGATGCGCAGATTGGACAGATCGATCGGCAGATGGCGGTCGATGCGCTTTCCCGTGGCGATGATGCCGTCGACGCGCTTGTCGAGCATGGCCTCGACATGAAGCTGGCCAAGGCGCGGATCGTCCTCGACATTGCACAGGAACACCGAGACGCCGGCATCGACCAGCGCATCGGACACGCCGGCCATCAGCGGCAGCGAGAAGCGGCCATAGGAATCGTTGGTGAGCAGGCCGACGGTGAAGGAGCGCTTGCGCAGCAAGCTCTGCGCCAGGCTGTTCGGCCGAAAACCCAGCCGCTGCGCCGTCTCGCGGATGCGCTCGCGCGTCTGAGCCGTCATGCGCCCCTGCCCGTTCAGCGCCTTCGACGCCGTCGCCACGCTGACGCCGGCGGCGGACGCCACCTCGCGCAGAGTGACCGGTGTCTTGGCGGCAGAGGCGTCGGAGGACATGGTGCGCGGCGCGTTCCTTAGCTGAGAAAAGGTTTTCTCTTACCGCCCTGCACGGTGATGACTGGTCAGGTCAGCGCGTGTTGGGCGATTTGGGAAAAGGTTTTCTCAGAAGGAGATTAGGGGAAGGTGCTGGGGATGGCAAGGGGGATGGTTAGACCACAATTGCGTTCGGCAAACCTCGCCTGTCAGCGGTTGGTTGTCGAAGCGCCGCGCTCTTTTTTTCCAAGCGTGTAGCATCTGCCCAGCGCCATCCGTCCTCTGAACAGAGAGGAGAACGCCATGAGAAAATTGATCGTCACCGAATTCATTAGCGTCGACGGCATTGCCGAGGTCGAGAAGCTGCCCAAAGTGACCTGGAACGATGAGATGCAGAGGTTCAAGGAGGATGAGCTTGCCGATAGCGGCGCCATGCTTCTGGGGCGCACGACCTATGAGATCTTTGCCGGCTCATGGCCGAGCGAAACCGGCGACTTTGCCGACCGGTTCAATGCGCTGCCGAAATATGTCGCCTCGACCAGCCTGAAGGCGCTGGACTGGAAGCCGGCGGAATTGCTTACGGGTTCCTTGCCGGAAGCGGTGAGCAAGCTGAAGCAAGGCAGCGGCGGCAACATCTATGTGCATGGCAGCCTCAGCGTCGCGCAGGAATTGCTGCGCCACGGCCTGGTCGACCGCGTCAGGCTGCTGAGCTACCCCGGCACAGTCGGTGAGGGCAAGAAGCTGTTTCCCACCGATATGCCTGTGGCGCTGGAGCCGATCTCGGCCATGACGTTCAGCAATGGTGTGGTGGCGCTGGAATATGCGGCCGGGAAGGTGTGATGCGCTGGTGGGGGGTAATCTCCCCCCTTGAGGGGGAGATGTCGCCGAAGGCGACAGAGGGGGTCGGTCCGTCCTGACGCGACCTCCTATCGCGCCGTAGGGGGCCGAGCTTCACGCGAGACGACCCCCTCTGGCCTGCCGGCCATCTCCCCCTCAAGGGGGGAGACCAGTAGCTCCCCTACCCGGCCTTCTTCCCTCGCTTGCCCCTGGCGCGCGCCTCGACCACCCTTTCCACCTCGCGCTTCAGCTCGTCCTTGATCTCCCGCGTCTCGGCCAACAGGGTGTCGATCTTCATGAAATCGAGCACGCGGTATTTTGAGACGTTGGGGCGGATCAGGATGTCGGGCGGACCCTGCTTCAGCTTGTGGGCGATGATCGACTGCATCATCAATTGCGTGGCGCCGTACATCAGGTCGACGGTGGTCGGGTGCTTGCGCTCGGCCTCGCTCGGTGCGCCGACGACGTCGATGGCGATGATGATGTCGGCGGCGTTTTCGATCAGGTCGAACGGCACCGGATTGTAGATGCCGCCGTCGATCAGCACGCGGTCGTCGCGCGTCACCGGGCGGAACACGGCGGGTATGGCAGCCGAGGCGGCGAGTGCCGAGTGCAGGTCGCCATCGTCGAAAACGGCCAGCTTGTGGCCGAAATAGTCGGTCGCCGTCACCTTGAGCGGGATCTTCAGCTCGGCGAAGGTTTCGGGAATGGCTTCGGGCAGGAATGCCCTCAGGATGCGCTCGATGTTGAACTGGCCGACGCGGATGCCGCCCTGCATGGCCTCCGCGATGGTGCCCGGCCGCGAGCGCCACATGCGCGCCGCAACCTCGGCGCGGCGGCTCAGGATCGAGCGGGCATAATCCTCGATCTCCTTGCCGCTCATGCCCGCGGCCATGCCGGCGCCCATGATGGCGCCGATCGAGGAGCCGGCGATGGCCACCGGCTTGATGCCGAGCTCGTCCAGCGCTTCGACGATGTGGATGTGCGCCAGGCCACGAGCGCCGCCGCCGCCAAAGGCGATGCCGAAAGTGGGACCTGTCATTTGGCCTCCAGCTTCGGGCCGATGCTCATGATCGCAGGGGCCGCCGACAGCAGCTTCTTCGCCGCCGCCTTGACCTGATCGAGCGTCACGCCGTTGATGAGCGCCGTACGGCGCTGCACGTAATCGATGCCAAGATGGTCGAGCTGCAATTCCACCAGGGTCGCGGCAATGGAGCTGGAAGAATCCAGATTGCTGATGGCATAGGAGCCGACCATGTATTTCTTGGTTGCGTCCAGTTCGGCCTCGGTCGGGCCCTCCTCGGCCATCTTCCTGACCACGTCCTTGACGATGCCGAGCGTCTCGGCGGCGCGGTCGGAACGCGTCGCCGTGGTGATGATCAGCGCGTTGGAATGCTGGTGATCGACCAGGTTGGAATCGACGCTATAGGCCAAGCCGCGCTTTTCGCGCACCTCGTCATAGAGGCGCGAGGTGAAGGTGCCGCCACCGAGAACCTGGTTCATCAGCACCGCGGCAAAGAAATCCGGCGCACCGCGCTTCACACCGGGATAGGCAAACTGCAGCGAGGTCTGCGGCAGGTCGTAGTCGACCTCGAGCTGCTGGCCGAGCTTCAGCTCGGTATCGGCAACCGGCCGCAGCAGCTGCTTTTCCGGCAGATCGCCGAACACGTCATCGAGCTTCTGTTTCAGCGTCGCGGCGTCGATGTCGCCGACCACCGCGACATGCAGGCCGTTGCGGGCGAAATTGGCCTTGTGGAAGGCAGCCAGATCCGCCGCGGTGATGGTGGCGATGCTGTCTTTGGTGCCCTGGTCCGGCCGGGAGTAGGGATGTTCGCCATAGATGGCGCGCAGCCATTTGGTCTGGGCGACGGTGTTGGGGTCGCGTTCACTGGCGATGATGCCGGACAATATCTGGGAGCGGATGCGGTCGATCGGCGCCTGGTCGAAGCGCGGGCTGGTAACCGCCAGCCTGAGCAGGTCGAAGGCCGCATCCTTCTGCTCGGCCAGCATGCGCATCGAGCCATAGGTGCCGTCGCGCGCCGCGTCGAAGCCCATTTCGGCGCCGGCATCGTCAAGCTTGGTCTGAAAGGCCTCGCTGTCCAGGTCGCCGGCGCCCTCGTCGAACAGGCCGGTCATCAGATTGACCAGCCCTTCCTTGCCGGCGGGATCCTGCGTCGAGCCACCATCGAAGACGAAGCGAATGGCGATGATCGGAATGGAGTGATCCTCGACCAACCAGGCGTTGATGCCCTTTGACGAGGTCACCTGCTGGATGTCCATCGCGCGCGCGGCAAGCGCCGGCAGGACGAGGAAGAGGATGGCGAGGAAGAGAGTGGTGAAGGTACGGAGGGCCTTACCTTCTCCCCTTGTGGGAGAAGGTGGATCGGCGCGCAGCGCCGAGACGGATGAGGGGTGAGTGACGGATCGCCGTCCTTGCCAAGCTGGAGCACCCCTCATCCGACCGAGCTTCGCTCGGCCACCGCCCAGGGGCGAGCCACGGGTCTCGCCCCGTCCTTCGGACCCCACAAGGGGAGAAGGGGGAGCCTGGCGGGCAGAAGGAATCTCGCGCATGCTTGTCGAAACCAGGCTCATCATCAATTCCCCGCCTGTTGCTGCGGCAAGAGATAGCCGGTGGTCGAATGGTCGAGCAGCAAATAGCGTGCGGCGACCGCCTTGATCTCGTCGGCGGTGACCTTGCGGATGCGGTCCGGCCATTCCTCGATGTCCTTCACATTACCTCCGGTGGCGAGCTCGGCGCCGTAGAGATTGGCCATCTCGTCCTGCTTGTCGCGGGCGAAGATCATGGCCCTGATGTAACGGGCCTTGGCTTTTTCCAGCTCGTCGGCGGTGACGCCATCCTTGATGATGCGGGCGATCTCGGCGTCGACGGCCGCCTCGACGTCGCTCAGCTTGGCGTCGCCGCGCGGCGCGCCATAGACGGTGAAATTGGTAGCGTCGAGCATGGTGCCCTGGAAGAAGGCGCCGGTCCCCGATGCAATGCCCTGCTTGACCACAAGCTGCTGGTAAAGCCGGCTGCGGCTGCCGCCGCCAAGGATCTCTCCCAACAGGTCGAGCGCCTCGGCCTCGCCGGGCTTTGCGATGTGGTAGGACGGAACCACCCATTGCGTCGAAAAGCTCGGCACCGAAACGCGCGCATCGGTGAGCGTCACAGTGCGCCTGGTATTCTGCTCCGGCTCGACCGGGCGGATGCGCGGCGGCAGATCCGGGCCGCGCGCGACCTTGCCATAGGTCTTTTGCGCCAGCGCCTTCACGGCGTCCGGCTCGACATCGCCGGCAACGATCAGCACGGCATTGTTGGGGCGGTAGTACTTGTCATAGAAGGCGACCGCGTCGGTGCGGTTCAGCTGTTCCATCTCCTGCATCCAGCCGATGACAGGAATGCGGTAGGGTTGGTTCTGCCAGAGTGTCGCGTCGACCTCCTCGTCGAGCACGGCCTCGGGATCGCTGTCGATACGCGAGCGGCGCTCCTCCAGGATCACGTCGCGCTCGGTCTTGATGACCTCGTCGGTCAAGATGAGGTTGCGCATCCGGTCGGCCTCGAAGCTCATCATCAGTTCGAGCGCCGAGGGCGTCACCGTCTCGTGGAAGGCCGTGTAGTCATAGGACGTGAAGGCGTTGTTGGAGCCGCCTATGTCCGAAATGGCGCGGTCGAACTCGCCCGCGGCGTGGTTGGTCGTGGCCTTGAACATCAGATGTTCGAAGAAATGCGCGATGCCGGACTTGCCTGGGGGCTCGTCGGCGCTGCCGATCTTGTACCACACCATGTGGGTGACGATCGGGGCACGGTGGTCGGGGATGACCACCACTTCCATGCCGTTGTCGAGCAGGAAGTTCGCCACCTTGCCGTCGTCCGCGGCCAGAGCCGGGCCGGCCACGGTCAGCGCGGTGGCGAGCAACGCTCTCCGCAGCCATTCAGTATGAAGTGTCATCAATGGCTCCGGTTTGTTATAGCGCGACGATAGGCAAGGTTAGCCACCGAGGCAAAGTGAATTGTGCGTCATTTTGAAGGCGCCAGCCGCGCCGCCCTCACGCAGCCTCGATGAACCGGATCACCGTCTCGCCGTAGTTGCGCTCATCAACCACCGAGAATTCGGGCCCAACCTCGAAGGGCGCCGAGGCGGCTTCCTCGACCACGCAGAGCGCGCCGGGCAGCAGCCAGCCGCCTGCCTTGGCCGAATGCAGCGCGCGTTCGCCGAGACCTTTGCCATAGGGCGGATCGGCGAAGATCAGGCCAAAGGCGGCAAGCGTGCCGGCCTCGCCCAAGGCAGTCGCGTCGCGGCGAAAGATCTTGGTGCGGCCGGTGAGGCCAAAGGCTTCGACATTGGTGCGAATCAGGCCGCGCCCTTCCGCCGATTCCTCGATGAAGACGCCATAGGAGGCGCCGCGCGACAGCGCTTCAAGGCCGAGCGCGCCGGTGCCGGCGAACAGGTCGAGCACACGCGCGCCCTCAAGCTTGTCGGCGAAGCGGTGCGCCAGCACGTTGAAGACGGCCTCGCGGGCGCGGTCGGTGGTCGGACGGATGGCGTGGTCGCGCGGCGTCGCCAGCGGACGCCCGCGAAACTGGCCGCCGACGATTCTCATCTAAACGGCTCTCATCTGGTCCGGGGACCCTTGGGACCATTGCGCGGCCGCTCACCGCCCCGACCGCCATCGGGACGCTCGCCGCGCGGCTTGCCGAATGGCTTGGCTCCGCCCGGCTTGCCATAGGCCGGCTTGCCATAGACTGGCTTGAACGAGGCCTTGCGCGCCTTGGCGTCGGCCGCCTTGGCGGCATCTGCTTCCGCCCTGCCCTTGCCGATCGGACGCGCGCCCGGCGCCATCCAGACATTGGCCTTGCGCTGGCCCGGCGGCTCAATCGGCCGCTGCTCGCGCTCCGGTTTTTTGCCGCCACGCGGTTTGTCACCAAAGGCGCCACGGGGTTTGTCACCGAAGCCATCACGCGGCTTGTCGCCGAAATCGCCACGTGGCTTGTCGCGAAACTCGCTTCGCTCGGGCCGGGGGCCGCGGTCGCCAAAGCTCTTTGCCGGCGCAGCGCCTCTTTCGGGACTGGTCGACAGCTTGCCCAGCGCTTCGTCGCGGCTGCCTTCCCGACGCTTGCGGTTCTTGATCAGACCGCCCTCGCCGATCGGCCGGCGGTCGCCCTCGCGGGTGAATTTCGGCCGTTCGGGCTCCACTTCGCGCTCACGCCGCACAGGCTGGTTGGAAAACGGCTTGGTGATCTCGGCGTCGAAATTGGCGCCGGAATCCTCGATCAGGCGTTCGCCGAGCTGGTCGCGCAAGACGCGGCCCTTGATCTCCAGCACATGGCCCTCGGCGAGGTCGTCGAGCTGGAACGGCCCGTAGGAGATGCGGATCAGCCGCGTCACGTCGAGGCCGAGCGAACCAAGGATGTTCTTCACTTCCCGATTCTTGCCTTCACGCAGGCCGATCGTCAGCCAGGCGTTGGTGCCTTGCTCGCGGTCGAGCGTCGCCTCGATGGCGCCGTAGAAGACGCCATCGACGGCAATGCCTTCACGCAGACCTGCGAGCACGCTTTCCTCGACCTTGCCATGAACACGCACGCGGTAACGGCGCAGCCAGCCGGTGGCAGGCAGTTCGAGCACGCGCGACAACCCGCCATCATTGGTGAGCAGCAGCAGGCCTTCGGTGTTGATGTCGAGCCTACCGATGGTCATCAGCCGCGGCAATTCGGCCGGCAGCACGTCGAACACGGTCTTGCGTCCCTCGGGGTCGCGGTTGGTGGTGACAACGCCGGCCGGCTTGTGGAACAGGAACAGCCTTGTGCGCTCGATCGGCGGGATCTCCATGCCGTCGAGATGGATGATGTCGCCGGGCATGACGTTGAAGGCCGGCGAGGTCAAAGCCCGGTTGTTGACCTTGACGCGGCCTGCCGCGATCAGATCCTCGGCATCGCGCCGCGAGGCAAGGCCGGCGCGGGCCAGCCGCTTGGCGATGCGCTCGCCGGCTTCTTCCGTCTCCACGGCGCGCGGGCGCGGCTTGAAGCCGCTGCCGGATGCGCCTTGCGGCCGGTCACCACCGAAATCGCGCTTGGGGCGATCACTGAAGTCGCGCTTGGGACGATCTCCGGCGTCGCGTTGTGGGCGATCGCCGAAATCGCGCTTTGGCCGGTCGAAACGGTTTTCGCCTCCGGCGGCTGCAGGCCGATCACCGCGCGGTGCGTAGGGCTTGCGTGGACCTTCGCGCTTCTCATAAGGCTTGCCCTCGGGACGCGGCCCTTTGCTGAACGGTCGGTCGCCGCTCTTGAAGTCGCGCTTCGGTGGCTCGCCATCGGCCGCCATCGGCCGGTCGCCACGCGGCGCATAGGGTTTGCGCGGCCCTTCGCGCTTTTCGAAAGGCTTGCCTTCGGGACGCGGCCCCTTGCTGAACGGCCGGTCGCCACTCTTGAAGTCGCGCTTCGGCCGCTCGCCATCGGCCGCCATCAGCCGGGCGCCACGCGGCGCATAGGGTTTCTTGGCCCCGAAGGAAGGCTTGCCGCCCTTGCCGGCGGCGCCATCACGGCGCGGCCCTGCGGCTCTCGGGCCGCCTTTGCCCGGGCCTTTGTGGCGCGGAGATTTCTTGTCGTTGTCGTCCATGTGGCCTTTGTCCGTTTGCGCTGCTACAGCGTGGCGCATCCTTTGGGGCGCGCAACGAACGCTATAGCACTTTGATGTGGCGCATGATCATTTCCGAAAATCTGTTCCGATGTTCGGGTTGACGCGCTCCATAACAGGATCACAGCTAAGTGGCGAGGAGATAATCAGGATGCAAACCGCGTGAAGCGGCCGGATTTCATGGCGCTGGCGCTGAAAGAGGCGCAAGCCGCCGCCTCGCGCGGCGAAGTTCCCGTCGGCGCCGTCATCGTCAGCGGCGACACCGTGGTGGCATCCGCCGGCAACCGTACCCGTGAACTTGCCGATCCGACGGCACATGCCGAAATGCTGGCGATCCGCGCGGCCTGCCAGAAGGTTTCCAGCGAGCGGCTGACCGGGCACGACCTCTATGTGACGCTGGAGCCCTGCGCTATGTGCGCCGGCGCCATTTCCTTCGCCAGGCTGCGCCGGCTCTATTTCGGCGCGGCCGACGAGAAGGGCGGCGCGGTGGTCAACGGCGTGCGCTTCTTCGCCTCACCCACCTGCCACCATACGCCCGATATCTATCCGGGCATGGCCGAAGCCGATGCGGCCTTGCTGCTCAAGGATTTCTTTCGGGAAAGGCGCGAGACGTAGAGCCTTCAACCGCGGAAGGCGGCGCTTCCTACCAGGAGGGCAGCCAGTCGAAGAGCCCGCCGCTCTTGCTCTTGGCGGCTGCCTCTTTCTTGAGGCGGCGTTCCTTCTTGTATTCGTCCTCGCCGAGTTCACCCTGCGGCGCGGTGTCGGCGGCGGCGCGATAGGCCAGAGGCGGCTCGCTCAGATATTTGCGAGTGGTGGGATCGCCCTGCTTGCCTTCAGCCGTGCGGCGCTGGATCTCGGCGGCGCGGCCCTTGTCGGAATCCGCCGGCGACCAGCGCGGCGGGTGGCTCGACGCTGAATCCGCCATCGCCTTCTTCACCGCAGCCGGATCGGTCTGCACATCGTCGACGATCTGTGACTGATAGGACGGATCATCCTGGTGGGCGGTGGCGTCGGCACGCAGGCGGGCGCGGCGCTGCTCGGGCGATTCGGGCCAATCGGTGCTCGCCGTCTCGATGCTTTCCTGCGGCGCCGGCAGCACTTCCTTTTGCCCTGGCGCGGGCTTCACCAGCTCCGGACGCGGCTTGTAGTCGATCTGTTGCTTGCGCTTCGGCGAGATTGAAAAGGCGCCGGACAGGTCGCCGGCAAGCTGCTCGCCAGCCGTCTTGTCCGTGCCGTAGGTGGGCGAACTCATGCAGCCGGACAGAGCGAGGCCGGACGCGACAAGCGGCGCCAGCAGCGCAACGCGCACGGAAGTTCTGTCGGTCATGCCAAAAAGTCCCACTCTAGACAGCCTCTCGATCGTCACCGGCCAAAGGTCCGGTCCCCATCGTCCACGCTCTTGCGACGGAAATCCGGCGACAATTTGTCTTCCGGAGTTTCGCGTGTTTACCTCAACCACTCGTTAAGGGCAACGCGCGGGCGGTTTTCGCCCACCCGGCGTGGCCTTTGTGCACCGGCTTATGGACTCACAAACGTCCCAGAGCCTGCAGCTCGTGCAGCACCGCGGCATCGCGGGCCGAAACGTCGGGGAATTCGGCATCCTGCCCCACATCGGCCGTATAGCGCCACGAGCGCGCGCATTTGACCAGGCCGCGGTCCTCGGCTTTTTCGACCACGACGGCGACACCTTTAACATCGTCGAGCGCAAAGGCGCCTTCCCGCGCCTTGCCATGGGCGATGACAAGATCGCTGGTGATCGCCATTTCGGCCATGTCGACGTCGGCGATTGCGGCTTCAAGCGCGGCATCGTCGAGCGTCACGACGGGCACGGCTTCCAGCGATGAGCCGATGACTTTCTGCGCCCGGGCGATCTCGAGAGCGCCGGTGACGACGCGGCGGACCTGCCGCACCTTGCGCCATTTCTCGGCCAGCGCCTCGTTCTTCCAGTTGGCCGGAATCTCAGGGAACTGGTCGAGATGCAACGAAACGGCATCGGGATGACGGTCGAGCCAGGCTTCTTCCATGGTGAAAGGCAGCATCGGCGCCAGCCATTTCACCAGGCAGTCGAACAGGTGGCGCACCACCTGCACCGAGGCCTTGCGCTTCACGCTGGCAGGCCCGTCGCAATAGAGTGCGTCCTTCCTGATGTCGAAATAGAAGGCCGACAGCTCGACCACCGTGAAGTCGAGCAAGGTGCGGGTGATGCGCTTGAACTCGAACGCGTCGTAGCCGGAGCGCACGACCTCATCCAGCTCAGCCAGCCGGTGCAGCATCAGCCGCTCCAGTTCCGGCATTTTTTCCAGCGGCACTTCCTCGCCGTCGTCATGGGCGAGCGTGCCCAGCATCCAGCGGATGGTGTTGCGGAGCTTGCGGTAGGCGTCGATGTTGGTCTGCAGCACGTTCTTGCCGAGCCGCTGGTCTTCCCAATAGTCTGTCGTCACCACCCACAACCGCAGGATATCGGCGCCGGACTGCTTGATGACGTCCTGCGGCACGACGGTGTTGCCGAGCGACTTCGACATCTTGCGGCCCTCCTCATCCATGGTGAAGCCATGGGTGACGACGGTGTCGTAGGGCGCCCTGCCCCTGGTGCCGCAGCTTTCGAGCAGCGAGGAGTGGAACCAGCCGCGATGCTGGTCGGAGCCTTCGAGATAGACGTCGGCCGGCCATTTCAGGTCCGGACGGTCTTCCAACGTGAAGACATGCGTCGAGCCCGAATCGAACCAGACGTCGAGGATGTCCATCACTTGCTTCCATTTGGAGGCATCGTGATTACCGAGGAAGCGCTCCTTGGCGCCGGCCGCGAACCAGGCGTCGGCGCCTTCCTGTTCGAAGGCGTCCATGATGCGCTGGTTGACCGCTTCGTCCTTCAGCACGTTGCCGTCCTCGTCGGCGAAGACGGCGATCGGCACGCCCCAGGCGCGCTGGCGCGACAGCACCCAGTCGGGGCGCTCCTCGATCATGGCGCGGATGCGGTTCTGGCCGGCCGCCGGTACGAAGCGCGTGTCGTCGATGGCCTTCAGCGCCCGGCTGCGCAGCGTCGTGCCGTCGCCGAGGTCCTTGTCCATATAGACGAACCATTGCGGCGTGTTGCGGAAGATGATCGGCTTCTTCGAGCGCCACGAGTGCGGGTAGCTGTGCTTCAGCCGGCCTCGCGCGAACAGCGCGTTGCGCTGGATCAGCTCGTCGATGACCGCCTGGTTGGCGTTGCCCTTCTTGCCGTTGTCGTCGATGACGCGCGCGGCGCCACCTTCGCGGTCCGGGCCAAAACCCGGCGCGTCCCTGGTGAAGAAGCCGGCATCGTCAACGGTGAACGGGATGGCGGGATCGACGCCGCGCTGGCGCAAATCCGATGCTGCATCCATCCAGGCGTCAAAGTCCTCGCGGCCATGACCGGGGGCGGTGTGGACGAAGCCGGTGCCGGCATCGTCGGTGACATGGTCGCCGGCGAGCAGCGGTACGGAGAATTCATAACCGCCGCCGAGGCCTTTGAACGGGTGCGAAAGCGTAAGGCTTCCAAGCTCTTCAGCCGAAACGCTGCGAAGCCGATTCAAGGTGACCTTGGCCTTGGCCGAGGCGTCTTCGGCCAGTGCGTCCGCAAAGATCAGCTTTTCACCGGGCTGTGGACCGAACGCATTTTCGGCTGCCGTGACCTCATAAAGGCCGTAGCCGATCCGTGACGAATAGCTGACGGCACGGTTGCCGGGGATCGTCCACGGGGTGGTCGTCCAGATGACGACGTGGGCCTGGAGTAGATCGAGCGCGCCCTCGGTCAGCTTGGACTCGCCACCATCGATCGGACGGACCAGGCTGGCGACCGGAAACTTCACCCAGATCGTATCCGACTCGTAATCCTGGTATTCGATCTCGGCCTCGGCCAGAGCGGTGCGCTCGACCACGCTCCACATCACCGGCTTTGAGCCGCGGTAGAGCTGGCCCGACATGGCGAATTTCAACAGTTCGCCGGCGATGCGCGACTCTGCGTGGAAGGCCATTGTCGTATAGGGGTTCTTGAAGTCGCCGACGACGCCGAGCCGCTGGAACTCGCCGCCCTGGACCGAGATCCAGTGCGCGGCGAAGTCGCGGCATTCCTTGCGGAATTCGTTGACCGGCACCTCGTCCTTGTTCTTGCCCTTGGCGCGGTATTGCTCCTCGATCTTCCATTCGATCGGCAGGCCATGGCAGTCCCAGCCCGGCACATAATTGGCGTCGTAGCCGCGCATCTGGAACGAGCGGGTGATGACATCCTTGAGGATCTTGTTCAGCGCATGGCCGATATGGATGTTGCCGTTGGCATAGGGCGGGCCATCATGCAGAATGTATTTTTCGCGGCCGGCGGCCTTCTCGCGCAGCTTGCGATAAAGGTCCATGTCCTGCCAGCGCTTGACCAGCAGCGGCTCCTTCTCCGGCAAGCCGGCGCGCATCGGGAAATCCGTCTGCGGCAGATAAAGCGTCTTGGAATAGTCGATCGTTTCAACAGTGTCGGTCATTGGTCTGCCATGTGCATTGCCCGGCGGGCGTAGAGGCTCGGGCGTTGAATTATCATGATCTGGAAAAAGCGCGAGAGCGCGCGCCAAGATTCCCGGCGGCTCCGGCGGCGCTCAGGCCACCCGGAACACCGGGCCTGTAATTCGTATCGCGATCGCGAAAAGGCGCGAAAAGCTGGTCATGGCTGGGCTTTTAGCCGAAGCCACGGCAGGAATAAAGCGCGGAAATCGCCTACATTGAAAAGTTGAAACGGTAGGTGGTCGAGACGCCGACCGTGAACTGGTCGCGCTGGCCGCGCTCCTTGACCAGGCTGGAATCGGCGGCCGGGCCCATCAGGCGCGCATATTCGCCGAACAGGCTGGCGGTCATCGGCTCCGTCACCTTCCAGGTGATGGCGCCGCCGAGGCCGGTCGATTTCAGGCCGCCGCCGGGGTGATATTCGCTAAGGCCCGAGGCTGCGGCCTCCTTGGCGTTGACGCCGTAGTAGGAGTCGAAATAGCCCGACGAGGCGAACGACACACGCGGGCCGCCCGAAATCCTGACCGTCGGCGTCACATCGTAAAACGCATCGGCGGCGATGTCGGCAACAAAGCCGTCATGGGCACGGATGCCGTGGCGCAGTTCGGCGCGGGCGCGCAGCCAGTCCGTCGGGTAGAATTCGAAGAAACCGCCGACCTCGCCGCCCCAGCGCACCGGGTCGAGGCCTTTCAACTCGTCCTTGCTGCTGCGCGAAAACAGGAACTTTCCGGTCAGGCCGGCGCGGACGCCGCCGTCATCGACCAGCGCCAGCGAAATGTTGTCATTGCGCGAGGCGAAGCGGGCGGCGGGGCCGACCTTGCCCAATGAGATGATCGGCGTGGCGCTGAGCAGAAGACTGTTGGAGCCCTCGAATTTCGGCGCGACCATGCCGGTTGCGCCAAGCGTCAGATACCAGTCGCCGTGGAACCAGCCGAAGGTCCCCTCGCCTGCGTTTGCCACCGTCGGCGCACCCAGCATGACAACCGCCACAATCGCAGACATTTTCCTGACCGGACTCATGGTCACTCCACTAACACAACACAGCCGCGCCCCGGCCACAGCTTTGACGGCCGTTTGGTAAAATTTGATTTAAGTCCGAGACAGAGATCGCGGTTGTCCGCAGTCGCTGGACGGGTGCCGACGCCGGGACTAACCTCAGGGACGGCGACAAGCCAGGCGATCTTTGATGCAAAGTGACTTTGAGGAGATGCGGCTATGACCCTGCACGGTGACACCCTGAAAGACGCGATCGGCCGGACACGAGACAAATGGGGGTGGTTCGTCGCGCTCGGCGTGCTGCTGCTCATTTTCGGCGGCATTGCCTTTGGCAATCTGTTCATCGCCACCGTCGCCTCGGTCTATGTCGTCGGATGGCTGATGCTGATGGCCGGCATCATCGAGATCGTGCATGCCTTCGGCGTGAAGACCTGGAGCCGCTTCTTCTATTGGCTGCTCAGCGGCCTGCTCTATGCCGTCGCCGGCTTCTTCGCCTTCGACAATCCGCTGCTGGCATCGACGGTGCTGACCTTGCTGCTTGCGGTGGCGCTGGTCGCCTCAGGCGCGCTCAGGGCCTGGGTCGGCTACAGCCACCGGCCCGAAAATGGCTGGGGCTGGGTCGTCGCGGCCGGCCTGATCAGCGTGCTGGCGGGCCTGACCATCGCCATGGGCTGGCCAGTCAACAGCCTGTGGGTGCTCGGCCTGTTCCTGGCCATCGACCTGATCTTCCAGGGCTGGAGCTTCATCGCTCTCGGACTGGCCTTGAAGAGGTAGGCGGCCGGAAGCTCAAAAAGCGATCGCGCTGTCCAGTTGCGACAGCGGCCTGACGCCGGCCAGCAGCGCGCGCGCCTCCGCCTCGTCGCGCTTGATCTGCGCCACCAGCGCATCGAGCCCGTCGAACTTCACCTCGGGGCGGAGGAAGCCGAAGAACGAGACTTCGCAGATCTCGCCATAGAGATCGCCGGAAAAGTCGAAGACAAAGGTTTCGAGCAGCGGCGCGCCATTGTCGTCGACGGTCGGGCGGCGGCCGAAGCTGGCCACACCGTTGTAAAGCGTGCCGTCGGCGCGGCGGAAGCGGACGGCATAAATCCCTTCCTTCAGTTCAGCTTCCGGAGAAAGCCTCATGTTGGCTGTCGGGAAGCCTAGCGTGCGGCCGAGCCGCTGGCCGCCGATGACTTCGCTTTCGACGGTGAAGCGGTAGCCGAGCAGGCCGGCGGCCTCGGCGACTTCGCCCTCGCACAACAATGCGCGGATGCGGCTCGAAGACACCACCTCGGCGCCTTCGTCGCGAAAAGCGTCGACCAAAATGACGCCGAAACCGTGGCGCTCGCCTGCCGCCATCAGAAAGGCCGGGCCGCCTTGCCGGTCCTTGCCGAAGTGGAAATCGAAACCGGTGACGGCATGGGTGATGCCGAGGTTCCTTTCCAGCACATCGGCCACGAAAGCCTCGGCCGACAGGCCGGCAAAGGCGCGCGTGAATGGCTGTTCAACGAGTGCTGCAAAGCCCAGATGCGACAACAGCCGCGCCTTCATCGGCGGCGGCGTCAGCACGAACAGCGGCATATCGGGCCTGAACACCTTGCGCGGGTGCGGCTCGAAGGTCAGCACCAGCGCCGGCACGCCGCGCCGCCCGGCCTCGGCGAGCGCGCGTTCGAGCACGGCCTGGTGGCCGCGGTGAACGCCGTCGAAATTGCCGATCGCCACCACGCCGCCACGCAAATGCGGCGGCAGCGGCGCGGTCGCAGAAATATGGTCGAAGGCTGCGCTCATGGAAGCGACCCTACTGCAGTCTCGGAATGACCGCGACCGGCCGGTAGCCGTGCTTTTGCAGAAAGGCTGCAAGCCTCGCGGGGTCCGGCTGCATGGGATCGCCATAGTCGCGCGCGTGAATGCCGCCCGACACGTAAAGCACGTCGATCCCATTATCGGCAGCGCCCTTGACGTCGGTCATCATGCCGTCGCCGATGGCCAGCACCTCCGAGCGCTCGACGTCACGGCCAAGAAGCAAGGCGAGCTCCCGCATTGCTGCGTCATAGACCGGCGCATAGGGTTTTCCGGCAATCAGCGTGCGGCCGCCGAGCTGGGCATAGTCGCGGGCCAATGCCCCGGCGCACCAGATCATGCGCTCGCCGCGCTCGACCACGATGTCTGGGTTGGCGCAGATGAAAGGCAGGTTCCTGGCGCGTAGCCGGCGCAGCAGTTCGGCATAATCCTCAGGTGTTTCCACCTCGTCGTCGAACAGGCCGGTGCAGACGACGCCGGAGGCTTCGAACTCCTCGACGAGATCGACGTCGAGACCGTCATAGAGGGTGAAGTCGCGGTCGGCGCCGATGTGGAAGATTTTTCGCGGGCCTTCGGCGATGAGGTCGCGGGTCACATCGCCCGAGGTGACGACACGGTCGTAGGCATCGGCGGGGACGCCGATCGCATTCATCTGCGCCACCACATCGGCATTGCGGCGCGGTGAATTGGTGATCAGGACAACCGGAACCTTCGCAGCGCGCGCAGCGGCAAGCGCCTCGGCGGCCGCCGGGAAATGCCATTCGCCATTGTGGATCACGCCCCACACATCGCACAGGATGGCCGAGTAGGCTCCCGACAAATCCGCGAGCGAGCCGATAATGTCAGGCGAATCCGCCATGCCGTTTTCCTGATGTGACGATCGTTGCGAGAGCTGCAGCCGACGGTCCGCCGCAACCGGCCCCGCATTAACCGAAGCGGTTCATCCTGTCACCAGCTTTCGGCGTTTTCGACGCCATCGCGCCACGGCTTGATGGCGGTTGCATCTCGCAGAAAGCGCCCTTCCCCAAGCTTCGGTCGATCGAAAAATGTCGCGTCTCCGATCACCAGGGCCGAGTGGTTAACGAGCCTTGAAATGATGGGCCGATCTTGGACGTATTTCAGCAACCCGAAATTTAACGATTTGTGGGCATCTTCGCGCCGATATTCGATATTTGGATCCTGGCAGGGGTGCTGAAGGCATGATCCGCAGATTTCTACGCGACAGACGCGGCAATTATGCCTTGATGACGGTGATCACCATGGTGCCCTTGATGGGCGCCCTGGCACTCGCCATCGACTACACCCAACTGATCCGCCAGCGCCAGGACACGCTGAACGCGCTCGACGCCGCAGGCATCGCCACTGCCCAGCAGATCGTTTCCGGCGCGACCGACGATGCGGTCAAGGCCTATGCCAAGGACTTCTTCGAGGCCAATCTCGGCCACGTCCAACCCGCCAATACGTTGCTGACCGTGACATTGCCCAACAACAATGCCGGCGGCGGCACGCTGAAACTTCAGGCGACGCTGACGTTCAAGCCATACTTTCTGCCAGTCGCGGCCTGGATGCTTGGCAAATCGTCGAGCGACACCGATGTCCATATGACCGCCACCTCGGAAGTTCGTCTCAAGAACACGCTTGAAGTTGCCTTGGTGCTCGATAATTCGGGATCGATGAGCATCAACGGCTCTGGCACCGGGCAAGAGCGGATAGAACTGCTCAAGGACGCGGCGACCGAACTTGTGAACACGCTGGCCACCCAGGCCCAGCAGATGAAGCAGGTCACCAAGCCGGTGCAGTTCGCCCTCGTTCCGTTTTCGGCTTCGGTCAATGTCGGTGTCCCGCCCTCCTCGGCTCCATTGCCGACGTGGATGGACACGACCGGCATTTCACCGATCCATAATGAGAACTTCGATTGGTCAACAATGACGTCAGCAGCCAATCCAAACAAATATATCGAAAAAGTAGGCAGCATGTACTACCAGCGCGGTACGGGCTGGGGCGCGGACCAAGACAAGCCGATGACGCGCTTCAGCCTCTATCGAGACATGATGGCCCAGACCTGTACGAAAAAGAACTCGAACGGTACTTGCCAGACTTCTGTGGTCGCCCCGTATGAAGCCTGGAAGGGCTGTGTGGAAGCAAGGCCGTACCCCTATAATGACGACGACACGACGCCGACCACAGGAACGCCCGCCACCCTGTTCGTGCCGATGTTCGCGCCGGACGAAGCCGGCAACTTCTGGCGCGACACCGATGGTGACGGCAAAAACGACGTCAACAGTACATCCTGGGGCTACCCGAACAACTGGTGGGTCGATTCGTCCGATTTGTTGACGAAAGCTGCCCCGCGCCAGAAAGACATGCGCAAATACTTTATGGTCAAACCCTGGAACGCAGCAGCCGCGGCTGCCGATGATGGTCCCAACGCAGCGTGCACGACCGGTCCGATCACCCCACTACAGGACATAACCACCACCGCCGGCAAGAAGACCATTACCGACGCGATTCAAGCCATGGTGCCGACCGGCAATACCAATGTTCCGGAAGGCCTTGCCTGGGGCTGGCGAACGGTCTCGAGCAAAGAGCCCTTCACGGGAGGCCGGCCAGAGACTGAGAGAGGCAACGACAAAGTGGTCATCGTGCTGACCGACGGCGCCAATACCTATAGCATTGGCCCTACCAACGACATGACCGCCAACTATGCCAACAATGGATCGACCTACGCCGCTTACGGTTACACCGGCCCGAAGGTGGGCGAAACCGCGACCCGCATGTTCGTAAACACCAGCGTCGCCAAGACCACTTATACGGCGGCCAATTACACCGCCGCGCTGGACCAGCAGATGCAAACGCTCTGCTCCAACGCGAAGGCCGGCAACATTCTCGTCATGACCGTTTCTCTCGACTTGGTTGACACGAAGCCTGCGGAAAAGAGTGCAATGGACGCGCTAAAGAAATGCTCCTCGGATTCGCGTTTCCGCAAGGATAAGACCGACCCGACGGGCAAGACCCCCGCCAAGCTCTACTGGAACGCGACCGGTGCCACCCTGTCGCAGAGCTTCAAGGAAATCGCCGACGAATTGTCCAACCTGCGCATCGTCGGCTGACCGGCGCATTCCCTTGGAAACGAGGCGCCCCCTCTCCGGCGGGGCGTTTCTGCGAGCAGCGATCATCCACCCGCCGGCACCCTTTGGTTAGCGCTTGGTGAAATGCCGATCGCGCAATCGAGCGGTTTCCCAAACCCGTCCTTCAGCGTTTTGTGAAAGTGTGGCGGCATTGAAGAATCCGCAGGCGGGGGCCGCTTACATAACATGCGCAAATTCTGGCGTGACTTCTGGCGCGACCGGCGCGGCAATTATGCTCTCATGACCGTTCTGGCCATGGTGCCGCTGATGGGCGGCGTGGCGATGGCGGTCGACTTCAGCGGCATGATCAGCGAGAAGCAGAAGGTGGTCAACGCGCTCGACGCCGCCAACTTCGCCACCGCGCGCCGGCTGGTGGAAGGTGCCACCGACGACCAATTGCGGGCCTATGCACTCGACTTCTTCAAGGCAAATCTCAACGACGTCGATCCCGCCAACACGACGCTCGACGTTACGCTGCCCAGCAGCACAGCTGGCGGCGGCATCGTCAAGCTTTGCGCAAGCCTGGTTTACAACCCCTATTTCCTGCCGGCAGCTTCGATGTTGATCGGCAAGACGTCAGGCGACATCGACTACTCCGTGTGCTCGCAGGTGCGGTTGAAGAACACGCTGGAAGTGGCCATGGTGCTCGACAATTCAGGCTCGATGTCAAACAACGGCACCGGCTCCGGTCAAAAGCGCATCGACCTTCTCAAACAGGCGGCCAAGCAGCTGGTCGACACGCTTGCCTCGCAGGCAGCGATGATCAAGCAAATCGACAAGCCGGTGCAGTTCAGCCTGGTGCCGTTCGCCGCATCCGTCAATGTCGGCGCCAGCAACGACAACGCGTCATGGATCGACGCCTATGGGCTGTCGCCTGTCCACAATGAGAACTTCGACTGGTCGACGCTGAACGCTGCCGACAAATACGCCCAGAAGATCGGCGGCATCTGGTACAAGAAGGGTACCGGCTGGGGCGAAGAGGAAGGCCAGATGCTGACCCGCTTCTCGCTTTACCGCGACATGAAGGTGGTCACCAGCCACGAACGCATCGTCGGCAGCAAACGCGTGGTCTGCGACGAATACCGCTCCAACCACACCTGCAAGCGCAGCCACGACGAGTACGACTACAACGACACATACGGTCCGTTCGCCAGCTGGCAGGGCTGTGTCGAAGTCCGTCCCTATCCCTATAATGTCAACGACGCGCCGGCCTCCGGCGGACCGAACAACACCGGCACCGGCGTCGGCGACCCCGCGACCATGTTCGTGCCGATGTTTGCGCCAGATGAGCCGGGCAACCACTGGTATATCACGCAGGATCCCGACGAGGCGGCGCCCAAGACCTATGGCGCTGTCAACAGCTGGTGGAACGACGATCCGTCGAGCACCACCGGCAAGACCAGACAGTCCAACATGGCCAAGTATTTCCAGCCGCGGCCGATCAATGCGCCGGTGCTGTCGAAAGGCGCCGGGCCTAATTACAGCTGCACCACGACGCCGATCACGCCGCTGACCGATGTCACCAACGCCGACGGGCTGGCCAAGATCAAGGCTGCGATCGACCTGATGGCACCCAACGGCAACACCAATGTGCCGGAAGGCATGGCCTGGGGCTGGCGCACCGTCTCCAGCGCCGAGCCCTTCACCGAGGGACGCCCGGAGACCGAGCGCGGCAACGACAAGGTGGTCATCGTGCTTACCGATGGCGAGAACACCTATTCGGCGCTGAGTTCCGACCCCGCCGGCAACAAGTCGACCTATGCCGCCTATGGCTATACCGGCGTCGGCTACAACGGCACCGCGGTCACCCGCCTGTTCGGCGGCACGTCGAGCGCTATCGGCCAGCTCAACTATTCGTCGAGCAACTATACCGCCGCGCTCAACGAGCAGATGGCGACGTTGTGCAACAACGCCAAGGCGGCCAACATCATGGTGATGACGGTGGCGCTCGACATGTCGACGACCGACGCCGGCGACAAGAGCGCGATGGACGCGCTGAAGACGTGTTCGTCCGACTCACGCTTCCGCAAGGATCCGACCGACCCGAGCAAGCCCGCGAAACTGTTCTGGAATGCGACGGGCGCCACGCTGTCGGACAATTTCAAGGAAATCGCCAACGAACTGTCGAACCTGCGCGTGGTGAGCTAAGCACGGTCCTGTCGGCCCGTGGCGCAATGGCTGATCACGCCATGCTCTTGTGCGCCGCTTCGGCCAAGCGCAGATATGCGGCCATGATCGGCACTGCGGTGAAAACGGAACGCGCAGGTCGCCGCCGCCCGCTGGAGATTGCCCGTGCCCGAAACCGCCAACCATCTCACCTTCGCGCTGGTCTGCCTTGGCATGGTGCTGACGCCCGGGCCGAACATGATCTACCTGATCTCGCGCTCACTGTCGCAGGGCCCGAAGGCCGGGCTTATTTCGCTCGGCGGCGTGGCGGTCGGCTTTTTGTTCTATGTCGTATCGGCTGCGCTGGGCATCACCGCGCTGCTGCTTGCCGTGCCGTTCGCCTATGACGCGCTGCGTATTGCCGGCGCGCTCTATCTGTTGTGGCTCGCCTGGCAAGCGGTGCGGCCCGGCGGGCGCTCGCCGTTCCAGGTGCGCGAACTGCCGAAGGACAGGCCGCGCAAGCTGTTCGCCATGGGCCTGATGACCAATCTCCTCAACCCCAAGGTGGCGGTGCTCTATCTGTCGCTGCTGCCGCAGTTCATCTCGCTGGGCAAGGGCCATGTGCTGTCGCAGCTTCTCGTGCTCGGCGCCACGCAGATTTCGATCAGCCTGACCGTCAATGCGATCATCGCGGTGACGGCCGGTTCAATCGCTACCTTCCTCGCCGGGCGGCCGCTATGGATGGTCATCCAGCGCTGGATGATGGGCACGGTGCTTGCCGCGCTGGCGCTGAAAATGGCAACCGACGCACAACGCTAGGGTGCGTTGCCATCCAGGTGATGTCGGCATGACCTGGGTATCAAAGCACCCTATGGCTGGGTGACTGCTACATCGGCCGCCGTGTCTGCTGCGCGCGCTCCGGTTCCACCACCTTGCGATAGAGGTGCCAGGTGGCATGGCCAAGCACCGGCATGACCACGGCGAGGCCGGCAAACAGCGGGATCGAGCCGATCACCAGCAGCACTGCGACGAGCAGCCCCCACAGCAGCATCTGCAGCGGATTTGCCATCACCGCGCGCGCCGAGGTCTCGATCGCCGACACCGCGCCGACGTCGCGGTCGAGCAGCAGCGGGAATGCAACCACCGTCGTCGCCAGCACGATCACGGCAAAGATGAAACCGGCGGCATTGCCGAACAGGATCAGCGTCCAGCCCTTGCTGGTCGTCAGCACCTCGCTCAGAAATCCGGTGATCGAAGCGGGCGGCTGATCGCCGAACAGGCTGGTGTAGATCGACTGTGCGGTGAACATCCACAACAAGAACAGCACCATCAGCATCGCGCCGATGACCGCAATCGACGGCAGCGCCGGCGAGCGGCGCACATCAAGCGCATGCCGCCAGGAGGTGTTCATGCCGAGTTCGCGCCGGCGACTGATCTCGTAGAGGCCGATCGCCGCGAACGGGCCGACCAGGGCGAAGCCCGACATCAGCGGATAGACCAGCTGGATAGCGTTGGAGCCGGAGGTCCACCGCGTCAGGATCAGGCCGACGACGGGATAGATCAGGCAGAGAAACACGTAATGCGAAGGCTTGGCCCAGAAATCGTCGAAACCGAGCTTGAGCGCATCCCAGAGGTCCGCGGTGGTGATATGGCGCACCGTGGGCTGCACATGCATACCGCGCGCGTCCGCCATGACATGAAAGCCGGCCATAACCTTCCTCCCGTGTGTCGGGGGCAGTCATCGCCTGGATGGCCGCCCGCAGCTGCCACTTCAAGAACGCCCGCATCGTAGCCGATATCTAGGGAAAAGTCGCCGTGCCGACGGCATTTCCTTCGTCTTCACGCGATTTTCATCGCTCGGCCGGCAGATGCGAATTTCGCGGGGCCGATCGTCAGCCAGCCGGCCAAACATGCGGAAATCGTGGTAACTGCCCTTGAACCAGCCCTTCTGGCGCGGCTCACGCGGGCATTTCAGCGGTCCGGACGATCCGGAGCATGCTTTCACTCAACCTAGCGCAACCGGCGGATTCGCCAAGCACCCGGTTTTTGCTCGCCTGCCCGGCAAAAGCCATGATCGCCGCTAAGTCAGGCAGGCATGACACCAATCAACACTGCCAATCATCCGCTCTTGCAATCCCGTTCCGGCGAGATCAGCCCAAAACCAAACAGGCGCCTGCTGCTGATCGGCCTCGCGGCCATGGCCGGGCTCGCCGCTTGCAGCACCGTTTCGGTGCCGACCGGCGAAGGCGCCGGCGTCTCGTCCTCCGCCACCGCGACGCTGGCCGGCATCCGCACCTCGGCCGGGCTGCCGGCGCTGGTGCCGGACGCACAACTCGAGCAAGCCGCACTCCAGCAGGCCGGCTATATGGCCTCGCGCGAACGCATGAGCCACTCGACAGGCTGGGGCAAGGATTTCGCGTCGCGGATGAAGGACAATGGCGTGCGGGGCGCCGCTGCCGAGAACATCGCGGAGGGCCGGTTCGACCAGCAGAAACTGTTCGACATCTGGATGCATTCGGCTGGCCACCGCCACAACATGCTCGATCCGGATTTCAGCCGCTTCGGCCTTGCCTATGTGCGCGACGGACGCGACAGCGCTGTCCGTTACTGGAGCCTGGTGCTGGGAAGATAAGCGACTGCGGCTAGCGACGCCAACCCATCGTCAGCCTTTCGCGATGAGCTTGCCGATATCCCCGGCCGACAGCGGTTTGCTGAAATAATTGCCCTGCATTTCGTCGCAATTGTTCTTGCGCAGGAAGGCAACCTGGTCATCCGTCTCGACGCCTTCGGCAAGCACCCTCAGGTTCAGCTTTTGACCTAATGAGATGACGGCACTGGTAACCGCCTGGTCGTTCTCGTCGGTCGCGAGGTCGTCGATAAAGGACTTGTCGATCTTCAGCCGCTGAACAGGAAAGGTCTTGAGAGCGCTGAGGCTGGAATAGCCGGTTCCGAAATCGTCGATCGATATCTGCACGCCGAGCCCTTGCAGCCCGTTCATCGTTGCGACCGCCAACTCGAAATCCTGCATGATCAGGCTTTCGGTCACCTCGAGCTCGAGATACCTCGCCTCCAGGCCGCTTTCCTTCAATGCGTTGATGACGCGATCGATCAGGTTCTTCTCCCTGAACTGCCGCGCCGACACGTTGACACAGACGGTGACGGGCGGCAGACCGGCGCGCTGCCAGGCTTTGTTTTGCCGGCAGGCTTCATGCAGGATCCAGTCGCCGATCGGCACGATCAGCCCCGTCTCCTCGGCGGTCGGGATGAACATCATGGGCGACACCACGCCTCGCGCCGGGTGGTTCCAGCGTACCAACGCTTCGACGGCCAGGATCTGACCCGATCGCAGATCGACCTGCGGCTGGTAGAGCAGCGCGAATTCCGAACGGGCGAGCGCGCTTCGCAACTCCCCCTGAAGCAGGAATTTTTCGTGTGCACTTGAGTTGAACTCGGGGGCGTAGAACTGAAAATTGTCGCGGCCGAATTCCTTGGCGCGAGACTTGGCGGCATCGGCATTGGCCAACAGCTTGTCCGGGCTCGTCCCGTCCTTCGGGTAATTTGCGATACCGATGCTGGCCGTTAATCGCAGGCGGTGCTCGGCGACAGGAACCGGCTCGGCAATCGCATCCCTGATCGTCTGCAGGGTTTCCGAAATGACATCGACATTGGTGGGTTGATCGAACAGGACGATGACAAATTCGTCGCCGCCTACCCGCACGACGGTGTCGGTCGCCTTCACGCATCCAACCAAACGGCTCGCCACGGTCTTGAGCAGTTCGTCGCCGGCATTGTGGCCCAACGTGTCGTTCACCAGTTTGAAATTATCGAGATCGATGAACACCACCGCCACCCAGCGATTGTACCGCTGCGCGTAGAGGACCGCCTGGGAAAGCCGATCCTCCAGCAAAGCGCGATTGGGCAGCCCGGTCAGTGCGTCATGGTTGGCCATGAAGTGGATCTGGTCTTCAGCCCGTTTGCGCTCGATCGCGATACCGGCAATGTGGGTGGTGAATTCGATCAGGCGAGTCTCTGCCTCGGTCGGCTCGCGCACGCTCATCGAATACATGGCAAAGACGCCCAGCACGACGCCTTGATGCGACAGGATCGGGGTCGACCAGCACGAACGGTAGCCATAGGGCGCCGCGACTTCGCGGTAATCCTCCCAGAGCGGATCCTGCAGGATGTCGGTGACGATGACCGGTTCGCGCCGGTAGGCGGCAGTTCCACACGACCCTGTCTTGGGGCCGATGGCAGATCCATCGATGGCGCTCATATAGGCTTTGGCCAGGCTCGGCGCCGCACCGTGCCGCAAATGGATGCCATCCTTGTCGAGCAGCAGGACGGAACCGAATATCCCCTTCAGTTGCGATTCGACCAGGCGCATGAGGCTGTCGAGCACGTTCTCGAGCGGAGCGCTCGTCGCAATCATCTCCAGGATGTTTGCCTGTCCGCTGCGCAGGACATCCGCCTGCTTGCGGGCCGTAATGTCGCGGGCGATGCCGACCAGACCGAAAATTTCGTTTTGAGCATTGCGCAACGGCACCTTGGTCGACGAGAGCCATTTTACGGTGCCCGACGCGTTGACGACGAACTCTTCCGCGTCGATCAAGGGTTGTCCGCTTTCGAGCACCGACTGTTCGACTTGCCGAAACTTCCGCGCAACCTCCGGGGGATGGATATCGAAATCGGTCAAGCCGATCATGTCGGCGGTCTTGTCGCGGCCACTGTCAGTCGCAAGTGCGCTGTTGACGACGATGAAGCGACTTTGCGTATCCTTGACCCAGAGATAATTGGGCACCCAGTCGATCAGCGCCTGCAACGAGATGCGCTCGTCGACGATCTGTCGATTGGCGGTGAGATCGGTAATGTCCTCATGCGTGGCTAGCCAGCTGCCGTCGGGCATTGACTGGTTATAAATCTGGATGGTCCGGCCGTCGGGGAGTTTGGCGGTCCAGGTCCTTGGAGCCTTGCCTGAATTGACCGATCTCGCCATCGCCAGATAGGCGTCGGTAGTCAGCGCCGCCGTACCGGCAGCGGCGCGGCGCTCGACGATCTCGCTCAGCGTCAGACCTGGCCGCAACTGCTCGGGTGCGAGGCGGTAGATTTCCGCATAACGGCGATTGCTCAGGATCAGCCGCTCATCGCGGTCAAAAAAGCAGATGCCTTGCGAAACGTTTTCGATCACCGTCTCGAAGCGCAGTGCCTGCCCTTCAAGTGCCGTGATCGTCGCCCGCAGCTCGTGCTCCAGCGACCCATAGGAAACGTCGGCCAGTTTTGCCAGCGCGGCCAAGCCGGCAGGCTCAGTCGTTTCGGCGGATTTCCTGGATGATTTCGTAACCAAACAGACCTTCTCCCAGCCGGGTCTGAAAGAACGCAAAAATCATTTATGTGCCATACGACGGTCTGTTGATAGTGTTAGGTATGTACTAACAGCATATAAACCGAACCGAAATCAGACGCGAAGATTTCTGGTTACCTGAAACTTAAACGCCATTTTCAAATCGCCATCGGCGCTACAGAATCGACATTCTCCGTTGTCTGGAGAATTTTGCGATCATCTCGGCATTCGCCCGACCTTACATATTCGCAGGCACGTCCGCGACGACGTCATCTGATATAGGCAAATATCGTCGCGCGTCTTAATCCATATGTGCCGCCGGCGCCGCGCCAGCAACCGGGGCCGTCTTCGGCTTGCGCAGCAGAAACACAAACGGGATGGCGATCAGCGTCATCATCATCAGTATTTTGAAGTCGTTGACGTAGGAGATCATCATCGACTGGATGTTGACCATGCGATCCATTTGCGAAAGCGCCGTCGGGTCGCCACCAGCTGCCGCCGGCGAAAGCGCCCACAGGTTGGGGTTGAACGGGTTGATGAAGGCCGACAGCTCGGTGTGATTGACCTGCGTGTTGCGCACCAGGAGAACCGTCACCACCGACACGCCGATCGAGGAACCCAGATTGCGCACCAGGCTGAACAGCGCCGTGGCGTCGGTGCGGAAGCGCACGTCGAGCGTGGCGAAGGCCACCGTCGATAACGGCACGAACACCATGCCCATGCCCAGCCCCTGGATGACGCCGGAGCTGAGGATCAGCCAATTGTCCATCTGCGGCGTAAAGCCGGCCATGGTGTAGAGCGACTGGGCCGTGAGCAGAAAGCCGATGACGACGAGAATCCTGGCGTCGATCTTGCTCATGAGCCGCCCGACGACAAGCATCGAAATCATAGTGCCGACACCGCGCGGCCCCAAGACGATACCGATGGTGATGGTCGGATAGCCGAAGATGGTCGACAGCATCGGCGGCAGCAGCGACATCGAAGCCAGGATCAGCACGCCCATGACGAAGATGAACGCCAACCCGGTGACGAAATTCTGGTCGAGGAAAATCTTGGGGTCGATGAAAGGACGTTCCGCCGTCACCGTGTGAATGATGAACACCCAGAATCCGGTGATCGAAAGAGCAAGCTCGATCCAGATTTCGACCGAGGAAAACCAGTCGACCTCGCCGCCGCGGTCGAGCAGCAGCTGCAGCGCACCAACGCCGAGCGAGATCATGGCGAAACCGAAGAAATCGAAGCTGCGCACCCGTCGGGCAACGACCGGCAGATAGGCGGCCATGCCGAGAAAGGCGATGATGCCGACCGGCAAATTGATGAAGAACACCCAGCGCCAGTTGAAATTCTCGGTCAGCCAGCCGCCAAGCGTCGGGCCCAGGATCGGCCCCAGCATGATGCCAGCGCCCCAGATGGCCATCGCCTGGCCGTGGCGTTCCCTGGGATTGATATCGAGCAGGAAGGTCTGCGATAGCGGCACGATGGCAGCGCCGAACACGCCCTGCATCAGCCGGAAAAACACTATGCTCTCCAGGCTCCAGGCGATGCCGCACAGCATCGAGAACACGGTGAAGCCGACCACCGCCGCCAGGAAGAGTTCCTTGCGGCCGAAGCGGTCGGCCAGCCAGCCGGTTACCGGCGTCATGATGGCGGCGGCAACGATGTAGGAGGTCAGCACCCAGTTGATGTTGTCGGGCGAGGCCCCGAGATCACCGGTCATGGTCGGCAATGCGACATTGGCGATGGTGGTGTCGAGCGCCTGCATGATCGTCGCCAGCATCAACGCCACGGTGATCAGGCCGCGATGCGGCACTTCCTTGAACGGCTCTGGCGTGCTCATGATGCGGAACTTCCGACAGGTAACAAAAACGTGTACACTAGGTTTCCGGGCGGCGAGGCCCTCTCTGGTGAAGAGACCTCATCGCGGTGGGACGCGATCTATCGATGTGGGGGTTACATCGACCGAACGTCTCGACACATCAGGCGCTTGCCGCCCGGAAATCCAAGGACCGAAGGATCGGCGTCGAGATGGCCAGACGTTGGTCAGGCCGCGATTGATGCCCTTCTGGGCAAGGTCGGCAGCGCGGTAGAGGCGATGCAGACGACGGCAAGAACGACGAAGCCGCCCGCCGATCCGGCGGCCGGGATGACGTAAAGCGCCAGCAAGAGCGCCAGCGCGCATTGCGCCAGGGTCTGGATGGTGACGAAATAGCCGCCGATACGCTCGGCCCGGCGCGAGCGGGCGATCAGTTCGGTGGCGACCGCCACCAGGCCACCTTCGGCGAGACCGGCGACAGTGCGTGCGCCAATCAGCGAATTCGGGCTGACCGCATAGGCGGTTGCCCAGTTCGCCAGCGCCAGCAGGACCAAAAGGACCGCACTCTTCCAACGCATATTGCGCGCGGAGAGCAGCATCGCGATGACCGCCGAGCCGATGCCGATGGCGATCATCTCCGCCGTGGCGACCAGAGCGAGTTCGTCGCCGCTGACATGCCCTTCGGTATAGAGCGTGCCAAGCAGCACCGGCTGCAGGCCGAGAATGAGCAGGCCAACCGAACCGATCCACAGCGCCGAGGCAAGCTGCGTCCCGGTCGGGTTGCCGACCACCCAGTCGCCGTTTCCGGCATCGGCGTTACCAACAGAAGTCACGGGCGCCTCCCAACGTCCTTGCCTGACGGCAAAAAAACTGACAATCTGTCAGTATTTAGAAACTGATACTCGATCATATTCGTTTGTCAATCATTGGTGAGGCTTGGCATTTAGCAAAGCTGGGGATCCAATGGTCTTGGCGATCGGGAGGGTGGCGGCATGAACGATGCAGTGAGAACGGCGACCGAACCGAGGCGCAGGCCTAAGCAGGAGCGCAGCCGCGAGCGCATCGACGCCATCCTGTCGACGACCATGCGGCTGATCGGCGAAAAGGGCATCGACGCCGTTACCATGAAGGAGGTGGGCGCGCTGGCCGGCGGGCCGATCGCCACCGTCTATCATTACTTCCCCAACAAGTCGGCGATCCTGGCGATGCTCTACGAACGTTTCTCGGAAGTGAGCCGCGCCCGGCTTGCCGTGATCGTTGCCGACATCGGCGGTCTGAGCGACGTCATCGCCGCCGCCGACCGGCTGCTCGACGATTACTATGAACGTGTCGCCGGTGACCCGGCCATCCAGGACCTGCAGAACGCCATCCAGGCCGACAAGGCGCTGCAAAATCTAGATATCGCCGAAACCCGGCGCCAGGCGGCGATGTTCTGCGACCATGTCGGCCCGTTTCTCGCGGCCGAACGGCGCGAAGAGTTCGGGCGCATGGTCTTCCTGATCTTCCAGCTTGCCGGCGGCGTCGTGCGCATGGCGCTGACCCAGGACGAAACGGAAAGCCGCCATACGATCGAGGACTACCGGTCGATCATCCATACGCAATTGCGCCAGTTTCTTTAGGCGAGGAGTACCGCCTATCGCGCCCGGCGCATGAGGCCCTCGAAGCCGTCGGCCAGATGGGCAGCGCCAGCCGCAAACATTTTCACCAGGTTTTTGGGACGGCCCGGCGTCTTGTTGGCATCGAGCAGGATCGCCCTGCCCTCATGCATGACGAAATCGAATTTGCCGTAGTCGAAGCCGAGTTCTCGTCGCCGCTCGCGGATCTCGTCAGGAACGGGGACAGGCTCACGTCGGATCGTTTCAGATGCCTTGACGAGGCCATTTGGTGAGATGTAGCGGGTGCAACGCTCGCTCTCTCCGCAAAACACCCAGAACCGCATTGCGAAGCCATCGGGTTCCCGTTCGGCAATGAACTTTTCCACGACCAGATCGTCGTCGCCGAAGACGCCATCCGGGACGTCGCCAAGAGAATCGTAGACCTCGTAGGGCTGCAGCCCCTGCACATCGGGAAAAGGTGGCTGCTTGCCCGCGCGCCTGGATCGCCGGTTGAGGAACGTCTCCGGAATGCCCTGATTGTTGAGATTGGTTTTGACGATGACCGGGCCCTGCCAGGCGTCGTCATGCGTTAGCAACGCGCCGCTGACCCGTCGCTTGGAGATGTCGGCCGTTGCGAGATTGAGGCAGAATGGAAAACCCCGCGCATAGTCGAGATAATCCGCCGGTGTGACGGTTGCATCGACATGTAGAATCGCGATGTCGGCACTGTGCGTCATGGCCGGGCCTTGCTGGATCCGCACCGAATGGCCGCGCCTTTTCAGTTCTTCGAGAACATCGAAAAGCATGTAGGGGCTCGACCTGCGCAGCAAGAGGTTGCGGCCGCTCTGGAACCGATCGTGCTCATGCGTTACGACGACAATTCGTGCCACAGACAGACTGCCCTTTGATTTCCTGCAATTTTCTAATAGGCGACTGTGAACGCCAAAAGCCAGAAGTCTCGGACTCTGCAAAGGCAGCATGACAAATCATTGGGACAACTATCACCGTCACTGGAGGCTTCTGGACGCGCCGCTTCGGCCGACGCCGGAAACCGTTTACATTTTCGAGCGTGAAGTCAGCCTGGCAAATGCCGATGTCCTGCTTTTGGGGGTGACGCCGGAACTTGCCGTGCTCGGCAGATCGATGCTGGCAATCGACCAGTCGGCGGCCATGATCTCGGGCGTATGGGCAGGCGACAATGCCTCGCGCAGGGCGATGGCTGGAAACTGGCTCGATCTGCCGGTTGCCGGGGCCAGCACCGAGGCAGTCATTGGCGACGGATGCCTGTCCGCCGTCGCCTCGAAGGCGGCGCGCAATCGCCTGCATGGCGAAATCGCCAGGGTCCTGAGACCCGGCGGGCGTGCCGCGATCCGCGTTTTCGCCGCCCCGGAAGCGACCGAGGATCTGGCCAGCATCGAAGCCCAGGTGCTGGCCGGTGCGATCGAGAATTTCCATGTGCTCAAATGGCGGATCGCCATGGCGTGCACCACGGGCGGTCCGGATTTCGCGATCCAGGTACGAATGATCCGCGATACATTCGACGGCCTGTTCCCCGACCGCGAGGCCCTTGCCGCGCGGACGGGATGGAGCATCGCGTCGATCAACACGATCGACGTCTATGCCGGCTCCGACGTAAGCTACAGCTTCGCGACGCTGGCCGTGCTGGTCGATGAGGCGAGTGGGTGGTTCGGCGACGTGCGCGTCGTGCCGAGCGGCTCCTATCCGCTGGCGGAACGATGCCCTCTGCTGGTGCTTGGATCGCCGAGGCGCCGCTAGGCTTCCCGTCAGACCACGGCAGGGCTCAAATTAGAGCAAATTGAGCCCACCGCTCGCCTTGACTCTCGAAAGCCAGGCGCCTATTTCAGCGCCACGTTAGCACTCTCCCTTGGTGAGTGCTAACTCATGTCCGGCATCGCCGGATGGAGGAACTGTTCTCACCGTTCTCATTCGAGGAAGAAAAAATGGCAAAGTCGAAGTTCCGCCCGCTTCATGACCGCGTGGTCGTTCGCCGGGTCGAATCCGAATCCAAGACCGCCGGCGGGATCATCATCCCGGATACGGCAAAGGAAAAGCCGCAGGAAGGCGAGATCATCGCTGTCGGCTCCGGCGCTCGTGACGAAGCTGGCAAGCTGGTTCCCCTGGACGTCAAGGCTGGCGACCGCATCCTGTTCGGCAAGTGGTCGGGCACCGAAGTCAAGCTCAATGGCGAAGACCTTCTGATCATGAAGGAATCCGACATCATGGGCATCATCGGCTGATTATCGGCCTCACCGTCAACTGAATTTCGGGCTTACCCCAAGCCCCTGCCAGGAGCTGAAAAATGGCTGCTAAAGACGTAAAATTCTCCCGTGATGCCCGCGAGCGCATGCTGCGCGGCGTCAACATCCTCGCCGACGCGGTGAAGGTCACGCTCGGCCCCAAGGGCCGCAACGTCGTCATCGACAAGTCGTTCGGCGCCCCGCGCATCACCAAGGACGGCGTCACCGTCGCCAAGGAAATCGAGCTTGAGGACAAGTTCGAGAACATGGGCGCGCAGATGGTCCGCGAAGTTGCTTCGAAGACCAACGACATCGCCGGCGACGGCACCACGACCGCGACCGTTCTGGCGCAGTCGATCGTCCAGGAAGGCCACAAGGCTGTTGCCGCCGGCATGAACCCGATGGACCTGAAGCGCGGCATCGATCTGGCAGTGACCGAAGTCGTCGCGGCGCTCGGCAAGGCTGCCAAGAAGATCAAGACCTCCGAGGAAGTTGCCCAGGTCGGCACGATCTCGGCCAATGGCGACGAGTCGGTCGGCGCCATGATCGCCGAAGCGATGCAGAAGGTCGGCAACGAAGGCGTCATCACGGTTGAAGAAGCCAAGACCGCCGAGACCGAGCTGGAAGTCGTCGAAGGCATGCAGTTCGACCGCGGCTACCTCTCGCCCTACTTCGTCACCAACGCCGACAAGATGGTTGCCGAGCTCGAGGACGTCTACATCCTCCTGCACGAGAAGAAGCTCTCCAACCTCCAGGCCATGCTGCCGGTTCTCGAAGCCGTCGTGCAGACTTCCAAGCCGCTGCTCATCATCTCGGAAGACGTCGAGGGCGAGGCCCTGGCCACGCTGGTCGTCAACAAGCTGCGCGGTGGCCTGAAGATCGCCGCCGTCAAGGCGCCGGGCTTCGGTGATCGCCGCAAGGCCATGCTGGAAGACATCGCCATCCTCACCGGTGGCCAGGTCATCTCGGAAGACCTCGGCATCAAGCTCGAGAACGTTGGCCTCAACATGCTCGGCCGCGCCAAGAAGGTGTCGATCTCCAAGGAGAACACCACCATCGTCGACGGCGCCGGCAAGAAGGCCGAGATCCAGGGCCGCGTTGCCCAGATCAAGCAGCAGATCGAAGAGACCACGTCGGACTACGACAAGGAGAAGCTGCAGGAACGTCTCGCCAAGCTGGCGGGCGGCGTTGCGGTGATCCGCGTCGGCGGTGCGACGGAAGTCGAAGTCAAGGAAAAGAAGGATCGCGTCGATGACGCCCTGAACGCGACCCGCGCGGCCGTGGAAGAAGGCATCGTTGCTGGCGGCGGCGTCGCCCTGCTGCGCGCTTCGGCCAACATCAAGGCTGCCGGCGCCAATGCCGACCAGGCTGCCGGCATCAACATCGTGCGTCGTGCGCTGCAGGCTCCGGCCCGCCAGATCGCCTCGAACGCCGGTGCAGAAGCTTCGATCGTTGCCGGCAAGATCCTTGAGAACAAGGGCGCGACCTTCGGCTACAACGCCCAGACCGGCGAATATGGCGACATGATCGCCATGGGTATCGTCGACCCGGTCAAGGTCGTGCGCACGGCTCTCCAGGACGCGGCCTCGGTCGCAGGCCTGCTCGTCACCACCGAAGCCATGATCGCGGAGGCTCCGAAGAAGGAGTCGGCTGGCGGCGGCATGCCCGGCGGCATGGGCGGCGGCGGCATGGGCGGCATGGGCGGCATGGATTTCTAATCCAAGCCCATCAGCCTTCAGATACGGAAAGGGCGGCAGCAATGCCGCCCTTTTTCTTTCTGGTTGGCAGAGTGCCTCAGACGACCTCAGCGAGTTCGATCAGATTGCCGAAGGGGTCGGCGAAGAAGGCCAGCTTGCGGCTGATGTCGTCGAGCTTGAACGGCTCGGTGACGATGGCGACGCCGCGCTTGCGCAGTTCGGCCACGGTCGCTTCGATGTCGGCCACGCTGATGCAGAAATGGTGGTAGCCCGCATAGCGCAGGCTATCGCCAAGATCGGTGTAGGTCGGCGCATCGATCGGCAACGGATCGCCGCCGCCCAGCAGTTCGATCATGAAATGGTCGTCATTGGCCGGCGCGAGATAGGCGAGTTGCTCGTCGGCGAACGGCCATTCGTGAACCACGCGGAAGTCGAGCTTGTCAACATACCAGCTCTTGGCAACCTCATAGTCGGCGACGCGCAGCGCCACGTGATGGCCGCGCATATTGGCGAAAGCCGACACTGTGTTTTTGGCGGGGATCGGGAAGTCAGCCATTTTATCTCTCCTTTGGACCGTGAGCCGCTGAATGGTTTCTTGCGGCGACGTGGAGAAGATGGCGCAAATCAATTAGCTCTATTAGAGTGGCAATTGTCTTGACACTCCTGAGCAAGAATCATCAATGCGCGCAACCGATCTCTCTGAACTTGCCGCCTTCGATGCGGTGGCGCGGCACAGCAGCTTTCGCCGCGCGGCAGAAGAGCGTGGCGTGACCGCGTCGGCGATCAGTCATGCCGTGAGCAATCTCGAGGAACGCGTTGGGCTGCGCCTGCTCAACCGCACGACGCGCAGCGTGTCGCTGACCGATGCGGGGGCGATGTTGCAGGCCCGGCTGGCGCCGGCCTTCGGCGACATTGGCGCGGCACTCGATGCTCTCAACCAGTTCCGCGACACGCCATTTGGCAAAGTGCGCATCAACGTCCCAAACTCGATCGGGCCTTTCGTGTTGGGGCACATTATCGGCCCGCTCATCACGAATAACCCCAACCTCGAAGTCGAAATCGTGGCGACCGACAGGCTGGTCGATATCGTCGAGGAAGGTTTTGACGCCGGCATCCGGCTTGGCGAAAGCCTACGGGACGGTATGATCGCCGTGAAGATCAAACCGCGTATGCGCTTTGCGGTCGTCGGCTCGCCGGGCTATTTCCGCAACCACGAAATCCCAACGACGCCACGCGACCTCGGCGGCCATGTCTGCGTGCAGAACATGTATCCAAACGGCATCCGCTACCCCTGGGAATTCGAACTGGAGGGCGAGGCGATCGCCTTCCATCCGAGCGGCCCGATTGCGCTCGACGACCATGAGTTGATGGTGCACGCCGCACTATCGGGCGTCGCGCTGGCCTATGTCTGGGAGAACCGCGCCCAGCGCGACATTCTCGACGGCAGGCTGGTACGCTGCCTGGACGAATGGTGTCCTCCGGAGGATTGGTTTCATCTCTACTACCCCAGCCGCCGGCACATGTCGGCGGGACTGCGTGCGGTTGTCGACGCGATGAAAGTATAGAGGCCAAGCCTTAGAAGCTGCTCAGACCAGAACCCGGAACCTCGCATCCGAGATTCCGGGCCAGGTGCCGGTTAGTGCCCTGCCCTGTGCAGCTTCACCGAGGTCTCGGGGCAGTTCTGGATGGTCTGGAAGATCACGCAATAGCGGTCGGTGAGCTCGACCAGCTGGTCGAGACTGCTCTGCGGCGCGTCGGTGTCGAAACGCAGGCGTATCTCCTTGAAGCCGACCAGCACGCCTTCGGTGACGTCTACCGGTCGGCCAGCGCCAGCTTGGCGCCGAGCATGACGAAGGCGCCGGCGAAGGTGCGGCGCATCCAGGTCAGCACCATCGGCCGCGACACGACGTGGCTGCGGATCGAGGCGGCGAAGATGCCGTAACCGACGAATACGACGAAGGTCAGCAGCATGAAGACGCTCGAGAGTTCGAGCATTTTCGCGAAGGCGTTCGGTTCGGTGGTGCTGACGAATTGCGGCAGGAAGGCAAAGAAGAAGATCGACAGTTTCGGGTTGAGGATGTTGATCAGAATGCCGGAGGTGATGACCTTGGCGGCCGAGCGGGGTGCTGCGTTTTCGTCGACGCTCAAACCGCCCTTCTCCTTCAGCGTGTTCCAGGCCATGTAGAGGAGATAGGCAACCCCGAGATACTTCAGGGTCTCGAAGGCGACAGCGCTCGTGTGCAGCAGCGCCGCCAGGCCGGTGATGGCGGCGGCCATATGCGGGATGATGCCGAGCGTGCAGCCGAATGCGGCAATGCTCGAGGCACGCACCCCGCGCGAAAGCCCGGCGCTCAGCGTGTAGAGAACGCCGGTGCCGGGCGAAGCCACAACGATCAGCGACGTCAACAGGAATTCGATGCTCATGGATCCTCCAACGCCCTGCCCGGCGTGGAAGCTATCGGGTGACGTAAGGTTGGGCAAGCGGGCGCCCTCCCCCCTTGAGGGGGAGATGGCCGCGAAGCGGCCAGAGGGGGTCGTCTCGCATGGGGCGCCGACGCCCTCTTTGTTGCCAAGGACGTCGGCGCTTCACGCGCAACGACCCCCTCTGTCGCCTTCGGCGACATCTCCCCCTCAAGGGGGGAGATTAATAAGCGGCATTCCGTGCGCGGCCCTTGCCATCAGACAATCGTCGCCGCCGGGCATGCAGGCGCGGCAGACGTCGGGGCGGATCTCGTAAATGCCGCAGGCCGTGTGCTTGCCGACCTCGCCGGTCAGCGCCGTACAGCGCACGCCCTCGCAACGCATGCCGGACAGGTCGGCCGATACGAACTTTTCCGGAATCCGGTCGAGCTGCGCATCGTCTTCCATCGAGAAGCGGGGCCATTCGGCGGAGTAGGAACAGCAGGCGCCGCAGCTCTGACAGTCGAAGATTGCGACCGCGCCCTCATCGCCAGACAAAAAGTCTGATGCGTCAGCCAGGTCGGCGGGCGCGATGGCGGGATGACCGGCAGCTTGCGGCAAGGCGCTATTTCTTCTTGCCTGCCTTGCCCTTCGGCGCGTCCGCCGGCGACTTGAACAGGTCGGTCGCGGCCTCCGTGGCCTCAGCGGCCTTCGGCGCGGCAGCGGGCTTGGTCGGCTTTGCAGCGGCAGCCGTCGCTGCCGGCTGGTCCTTGGCGGAGAATTTTATGGCCATGTCAGTCCTCGTCGGAAAAACGCGATGATGGTGCGCGCGGATTGCGCAAGCGGCCGATCAGCGCCGAGACCGCCGTGATGTTCATTTCCTCGGGCGACCAGTTCCTGGCCTCGGCGATGTGATGCGCCGCCAGCTCGCGATGCGTGCTGCCGCTGTAGGCGGCATCCTGGTAGGTCACCCGCTCCAGGGTCTTTTTGTCCTCGCGGACATATTCGATCAGGTAGTTCGGGGCTTCGGCGCGGCCGCGCACGCCGACGCGCACCTGGGCATCGCCATGCGCGCGCTTGCAGCGCTCGAGTTTTTCCAGCACGCGGCGGACATATTCGACCGGCTTGTCCAGGCCTTCGACCATGGACGCAATGGTCGAATCGGCATCGATCGGTGTAGGCGGTACGCGCTTGGTGGCCATCAACGTTTACCTGCCCGCTTCGGCAGCGCCGCAAGGGCGGCGGCCGCGGCCATCTCGTCGGCTTCTTTTTCCTTGCGCAATTCGCGCAAGCGTGCGGTCTTGGCTTCACGTGCCTCGCTAACGGCATCACGCTCGGACAGGATGCGGTTGAGCGACATCGACTGGGTTTGCGTCTTGCTAAACAGCGAGCCGGCCTGGTCGGCGGTCTTCGATTGAGTGGTCAAAACTTTCTCCTGTCGGGAGCCTGATGCCGATAGAGCGAGACCGGTCTTCGGTCACGACCAAAGCAGTACGGCATCGGGGCAATACGGGCGGTTCAGATTGCTGGAGCGTCCCTTAGCACGTTCCGGCCGGCGTGCAGCGCACTTTTAGCGGCATGACGCGCAAAATGAAAAAGGCCAGGCACCGCCTGACCTTCCATGGAAGCGCCGCGCATCCAATTGGATGCGCAAGGCACTCCTTTCAGCCTTTCACCGGTGCCAGTACATCCGTGGTCACCGGAAGGCCGAATTTCTTGATCAGGCCGCCTTCAACTGGTCGGCGGACATCTTGCCCGACTTGTTATCGCGGGTCATCTCGTAGCCGAGCTTCTGACCCTCGACGATGTCACGCATGCCGGCGCGCTCTACGGCCGAGATGTGGACGAAAACGTCGGCGGAGCCGTCGTCAGGCTGAATAAAACCAAAACCTTTGGTGGCGTTGAACCATTTCACTGTGCCGGTGGCCATGAAGAACCCTTTCCCTGGCAAATATTCGTTCACCATTGTGCGACTGCACAACAGCGTTTGTCTCGATTTTTGATGGGGAAGTTCGTCAAAGGCGCGCATGCGTGCGCGGATAACAAAAGTCGGTCAAACAAATATCGACATATGTCTTGTAGACTTCTTTTGGCACCGAGTCAATTTCTGGTTTTCCCGCGGCCAGAATTCAACCTGGGAGTGCCGTGCCGTGCCGCCTCAACCGGTGAGCCGGCGCAGGGTAAGGCGGGCGTAAAAAAAATTCACCAAGCCTGGAACCATTCCCAAGCCGGCGCATTTCTATGGCGTCAGCAGTACAGAGAGCAATCTCAGAATGCTGGCAACAGGACGCCTCCCGCACATTAAACGGTGCGAGAGGCGTTCTTGTATGGGCCGGTTTATCTCTTTGTTTGACGCAATTCCCAAGGGAAAGCGCAACGCGCCTTTCCCGGGAAAACCGCTCATACTTTTCCTGGAATTGCTCTAGCGGCCTACAGGATCGCGCTGATCAGCGGCAGGATCTCGTAGTGGAAACCGCGGCCCGAACTCGACACCGGATCGCCATCGGTCACTGCCCGCGCCTCGGCTTCGCTCCCGACACGCAGGATCAGCAGACCCCAAGGGCCGGCCGGGTCGGCGACCGGACCGGCCAAAATCATGGTGCCCTCGCGCAGCTTGCCGCGTAGATAGTCGGCATGCCGGCCCATCAGTTCCCTCTCCTCCTCCGTCATGATGAAGGCGAAGTCCGGTCGGGGCGGGATCAGCCGGCAATGGAAGATTTTTGGCGCCCTGGTTTCGTTCGATCCGTCGGTGCTGGCCATCGGTCCCTCCCCAGGTGTCGTCAAGTCGACCTATTCGTCCGGGCCGGGTTCCGGCCACGTCTCCTTCGCCGCTTCCGCATACCATTGCCGCATTGCCGGCGTTGCCAGCACCGCGTCGACATAGGCGCGAGTGTCCGGCGCCAGTTCGCCGCCATAGGTGTCGAAGCGGGTGACGACCGGCGCGTACATGGCGTCGGCCGCGGTGAAATGGCCGAACAGGAACGGACCGCCCTTGCCGTATTGTTCGCGGCACTGGCGCCAGATCGTCTCGATGCGCGCCCGCTGCAGTTCGCCTTCAGCGTCGAGCGGCTTGTGCCCCTTGGGCCGGCGCAAATTCATCGGCCAGCCATAGCGCACCTCGCGAAAGCCCGAATGCATCTCGGTCGCCACCGAGCGGGCCAGGGCGCGGGCGCCGATATCCTGCGGCCAGAGCTTTTTCTCCGGAAACAGATCGGCCAGATATTCAAGGATGGCAAGGGTTTCCCAGACGATCCTGCCATTGTGATTCAGGATCGGTACGAGGCCTGTCGGCGACACTTTCGCCAGATTGGCAAAGGTCTCGGGCGTGCGCAGGCGCACGAAGCCTTCCTCGAAAGGTATCTCCAGATGCTTCATCGCCACCCATGGCCTCAGCGACCAGGATGAAAAGCATTTGTTGGCGATGATGAGCGTGAATTCGGCCAAGACGGTCTCCCCCCAAGATTTTCGTCACACTAGCCGCTCATACGATGGCGGCAAGCATCCAGGCGACCAGATAGGCAACCAATGCGACGATGATTTGCTGTCCAGGGAACCTAAGCCACGCCTGCCCGTTTTGCCCCCTGCAAATGAAATCCCAGGAGATGCAAAGATGGTGAACAAGGATCAGGTTGCTGGCGTGGCCAAGCAGGTCAAGGGCTCTATCAAGGAGGCCGCCGGCAAGGCGACCGGAAACAGGCAGACCCAAGCCGAAGGCACGGCTGACAAGATTGCCGGCAAAGTGCAGAAGGGCTATGGCGACGTGAAGGACAAGATCAAGAAGGCGCTCTGACCCTTTCACGGTTTTTGCAGACAAAAAAGGCGGCTCACGGCCGCCTTTTTCGTGCGCTGTCAGAAGGTCAGTTTCTTGCTGAAAGCGTTGCTGAATTTCACCCCACCATGATCATCGGTCGCCTCGCCCAGCACCACATCCATGGCCTCGCCGGTTACCCTGGCCAGCGCGAAGCCACCCATGTAGGCGGCCTTGGGCTTGAACAGGTCGAGGCCATCGCTGTTGTAGATCATCGGCACTTCATGCTGGTGGCCATGGAAGATGGCGATGACGTTGTAGCCCTTCAGCGCTGCCAGCAACGCCTGCCGGTCGGCCTCGCTCCACCAGTGCGGCGCGCCTGAGCCCTCATCGTCATAGGTGCTCTTGGCCGGATCCCAGCGCTCGACCGAAAAAGTGTCCCAGCCATAGTGCTGGAACAGGATGACGGGACGGCCGTCCGCGGCGTAGGTTGCCAGATCCTGCTTCAGCCATGGCAGGCTGCTCACCGCGCCGTGGCCGGTGTCGCCGGCAAAACGGTGCGTCTGGACGAGATGCAGGCCGCCCCAATCCCAGGAATAGCAGTCGGTGTCGACATCATATTCGGTGGCCGGCACCGGCGGTTTGAAGAACACGCCGGGGCGGTGGTTGACCTCGACATAGTCGCGCAATTCACGCCGGTACCAATCGACGTGCGGCGGCGAGCCATTCTGGTCGAGATCGTGATTGCCGAGCCCGACATAGACCGGCATGTGCACGCGGTCCGGGCCGATGCCCTGTTGATAGCGCTGGCTGAATTGCAAAAGCTGCGTGCCTTCGCTGGGTTCGGTGATCTGGCCGCCGCCATCGTCGGTGATGTCGCCGCCGACGACGAGGCCGAGCGGCGCGCCGATGCGGCTGCCGGCCGAACGCAGGCCGGTCGCAACACCATCGATCTCGGCCGGCCATTGCCGGTTGGCCAAGCCATTGAGGGCCGCGACATTGCGCAAAAGCGCGGCGTCGGTTTTGCCTTCCTGCTGACAATTGGGGCTCAAGCCGCTCGCCATGCGACAGGCGTGGACATCGGCGATGAACAGGAAGGTGGCGTCGATCGGCTGGATACGCTTTCCGGTCTGGCCGAGAGCGGCGCGCGGCAGCATGCCAGCCATGGCAAGGCCGGCTGCCTGCGCGAGGAGATTGCGCCGGGTCGAGATGCGATTCATGGTCTGAGTTTCAGCACAGCGGGCGCCCTGCCGTCCAGTTGTCACGCGTGGCAGGTCGACACGGCACTGTGGCTCTGGCATTTTTTCTGTCCCGGTGCCCAGTGCGCGGGCAGAGGAGGATTTCATGAAAGTTGCTTCGATAGGCATGGTGCTGGCTGGGTTGCTGCCGGCGGGAGTGGTGCATGCCACCGATTGCGTCGACGCAAAATCGGCCAAGATCGGTTTCGTTCTGGAAATGCCCGGCATCCGTAGCGAGTTCCGGCCGGTGGCCGGCGGCATGGTCTCCGTCGCCAACACCTACGGTTCGCAATCGCCGCAGACACAGTTCCTGTTCGGCGGCCTGGTCGAAGTGTTTCGCGACAGCGATACCGGCCGGGTGGCGATGATCCCGTTTTCCGATCTGCGAAAACTGTTTCCGCTGAAGACGGGGGCCAAGAGCACGATAGAATTCGTCGAGCTGTCGCCCAACAAGCAGCCGAAAAGCACCAAGACGCTGAGCCTTGTCGTCAAGGGCAAGGAGACATTCAGCGTCGGCGGTTGCAAATACAACGTACTGGCCGTCAAGGAGACGTTCAAGAACGGCGCCGGCGAGACGCTGGACACATTCACCGCGCTCTATGCGCCCGATCTGCAAGCGTCTCTCGCGCGGCGCTACGATGAAGGCACCAGCGCGGAATCGGTGAACGGCTACGAGACGATCAAGCCACTTTCCAACTAGAACAGCGCTGGTCTGGCCTCAAGGTTTTCCCGGCCGCAGCAGAATCCTGTGACGCCGCTTCGCTGCGCTCCGGAATGGCGGCGTTCGGCTGCCTTCAAGTTCGGCCAGGCAATCGCGCAACACGCTGGCGTCCTGCGCCGTCTTGGCCATCGACATGGCGCCGGAATAGGCGGCGACGGCAAATGCCGCAAAGCGTTCGGGATCGGTGCCTTGCTCCCTCCCCGCCTGCTGATCGGCCCTGATCTTGTCGGCGATCGCCTGACGCCATTCGGCGAAGATTCGTGCAAGGCCGGCACGGAAATCCGGATCGGCGAGCGACAATTCATGCGCCAGATTGTTGAGCGGACAGCCGCGAACGAAGCCCTGCTGCTCCAATTCAGTCGCCACCGCCTCGAAGACTGCGCGCACGCCTTCGCGTGCCGTATCAGCCGCCCTTACCGGGCTGATCCAGGTCTCGTCCAGGGCGGCAGCCACCCGCTCCTCGATCACCGCCAAGGCGAGCGCCTTCTTGGTCGGGAAATGGTGATGCAGCGCGCCGCCGCTGACGCCGGCGCTAGCCATCAGTTCGCCGAGGGCGGAGGCGTGATAGCCGCGCGCCTGGAACGACGCTTCGGCGACATCGAGCACCTTGTTGCGCAGGCCTTCGGGATCGTTGGTGCGCTTTCGCGGCGGCTCTTTTGGGACCTGAGCAATCTCTGCTGACATTCGCGGACGATAGCAGATTGACAAAACAGGACAACCGGTCTGTTTTATAAACCGGATGATCATCCTGTTTTGGAGACAACACCAATGACCATGCCCCTGAATGTGCCTGCAACGGCCGGTCTGCTCGCTTCGCCAGTCGTCGAGTTGCGGCAATACACGCTGAAACCCGGCCGGCGCGAGACGCTGATCGACATCTTCGACAGTCAGTTCATCGAAGGCCAGGAAGACGCCGGGATGACCATCATCGGCCAGTTTCGCGACCTCGACCGGCCCGACATGTTCGTCTGGCTGCGCGGTTTTGGCGACATGGAAGCGCGGAAGGAGGCGCTCACCGCCTTCTATGACGGGCCGGTGTGGGCGGCGCACCGTGACGCCGCCAATGCGACGATGATCGATTCCGACGATGTGCTGCTCTTGAAGCCGGCCTGGCCAGGCGCCGGTTTCGACCTGTCGGGCGCGCAGCGAGGTGCTTTGCCGGATCATGGAAAGCCGAGCACAGACAATCGCTTGGCCGGTATTGTTGTCATCCGGATTCATCATCTGCGGCCTGGCGCCGAGGCCGATTTCGCCAGCAATTTCGAAACGGATGCCGTTCCGATCCTTGCGGCCACCGGCGGGAGAATGCTCGGGGGCTTCATCACCGAACACGCCGAAAACAGCTTTCCCCGCCTGCCGGTGCGCCTGGGCGAAAACGTCTTCATCGCCGTCACAGGTTTCGACAGCGTCGAAGCGCATGGTCGCCATGACGCAGCGCTTGCCGCCTCGCCATGGTGGCAGTCGTTTCAGCAAGCGGCCGATACGACCAGGCCGACTGAAACTTTGCGCCTGTCGCCGACGTCGCAATCGCTGCTGCGGTAACTGGATCGGGACGGGACCTACCGAAGTTCATACTGAGCGATAGGCCCGCGGCTTGACCGCCCTCGCCGATCGGCATTGCTTTCCTGACCTTAGGCAACAGCAGGAGCGCTGGATGCGACTTTCCGGCAAACGGGCATTGGTCACCGGCGGTTCGGATGGCATCGGTCTGGCCATAACGGAAGCCTTTTTGCGCGAAGGCGCCGAAGTACTGATCGTTGGCCGCGACACCGGCAAGCTCGAAGCTGCCTGCCAGAAACTGGCGGCCGCGGGCAGTGTAGAGACCCAGTCGGCCGATCTTTCGACATCTTCCGGCATCGATGCCGTGGTCGAGCGCGCGAAAGCAACCGGCCCGCTCGATATCCTCGTCAACAATGCCGGCGTCGCCTATCTGGTGCCGTTCGAGACCGTCACCGAGGACCAGTTCCAGCAGTCCTTCGCGCTCAATGTGGCGGCGGCGTTCTTCCTCACCCAGCGGCTGCTGCCGCAGTTCGGCGCGGGCGCCTCGGTGATCAACATCTCGTCCTACTTCGCCAACAAGATGATCCCGAAGCGGCCATCGAGCCTGTATTCCCTATCCAAGGGCGCACTGAATTCGCTGACCAAGTCGCTGGCCTTCGAGCTCGGCCCGCGCGGCATCAGGGTCAACGCGATCGCGCCCGGCACGGTCGACACCGCCATGCGGCGCAAGTCGATCGAAAACCTGCCGGCGGCTGCGCAAGCCGACCTCAAGGCCTATGTCGAGCGCAGCTATCCGCTCGGCCGCATCGGCCAGACCAGCGATCTTGCCGGCATCGCCTCTACCTCGCCAGCGACGAGGCGGCGTGGACCAGCGGTGGCATTTTTGCGATCGATGGCGGGTATACGGCGGGGTGAGAACCAGTCGGCCGCTATGAACCGCCAGCGTCCCTGAAACCAAGCACTTCTACAGCTTCGAGTATCTGATTGCGAACCCAGCGATGCGGCGGCTCGTCATCGTGGCGCGCGTGCCAGTACATCCTGATTTCAGGAACAGAAATGGGGAGAGGCGGTTCAAAGATGACGAGCGGCAGGCTCTTCGCCGCCCAAACCGCGAACTGCCTGGGAACCGCGGCAAGATAGTTTCCGCTCGCCACCGCCAGCGCGACAGCCTGAAAGTGCGGCAATGCCAGGCTTACACGACGCGTCCGCCGATCTTGCCAAGCGCCTCGTCGGTGGAGCCCGACATCGAACCGTCGATTGAGCGAAGAACGTGGGGCAGTTCGCAGAAAAGGTCCATCGGCAGGGGCTCGCCATCCGCGATCCCGGTCCGCCTGATCGCGGCGTTGTCCCTCGCCGCAATGATTGCAAATGGCGAATGGAACAGCGGTGTGCTGGAGACCCAATCGGAAACGGTCAACGGACGTTCAAGTGCTGCATCGATTTCATCCTCCTGGAGCAGCCTCGAAACGTCACCGCGCGCGCTGTCCAGAAAGCGGAACGATACGCAGGGCGCCACCTCGGCGATACGTGCCGCCAGAAACGGCATCAGCATCATGGAGAAGAAGTCCGCGCCCATCAGCGTGAAGGTCCGGTCGAGCTCCGCCGGATCGAAGTTTTTCACAGACTGGAAGACACGTTCGATTTCGCGAAGCGCCACGCGCAACGGCTCCGCCAGGCTCTCGGCGCGCGGTGTCGGCACCATTTCATTGCCGTGCCGCACGAACAGCTGGTCGTTGAGGGCATGCCGCAGGCGATTGAGCGCAGCGCTGACGGCAGGCTGGCTGAGGCCGATCTGCTCGCCGGCACGCGTAACGCTTCTTTCCCGCAAAAGCGCGTCGAACACCCGGACGAGATTGAGGTCGAGCGCGTTCAAATTCATCGCATCAATTCACACCATACGATCATTCGATTTCCGTAGCGGGCATGCCCTTGGTTAGGTCGTCGTCAGTGCCACCCAGTCGGCACAGGCGACAAAAGGAGTAGAGAGCCATGACAATGACCCCCGGGGCGATCACAGGCAAGGAACTCTTCTGGTTCAACAACACGCTTATCGCGATCCACATCTCGTCGGCCGCGGGAGAGGACGGCATCTGCGTCGTCGAGCATCGCATGCCGTTTGGCGACTCTCCGCCGCTGCATGTGCATCGCCGGGAAGACGAGGTGTTTCATGTTCTGGAAGGGCGGATGTGCTTTCAGATCGGAGGCCAGGAGCGACTTGCAGGCCCCGGTGATACGGTCATCGCACCGAAAGGCCTGCCGCACACTTACCGGGTGGAGTCGCACGAGGGCGCGCGTACCCTCACCGTCACGCGCGGTGCGGATTTCGAAACGCTTCTGCGCCAGGTGGGTCGCCCGGCCGAACGGCCGGAACTGCCGCCGCAGATGGAACCGACGCCGGAACTCATCGCGGTTCTGGTGCAGCTCTGCGCAAAGAATGGCATCGACATTGTTGGTCCGCCGTTGGGGTGAGCTGCGGATCTCCCCCGTTGAGGGGGAGATGGCCGGCAGGCCAGAGGGGGTCGTCTCGCATGGAGCGCCAGCCTGCTCCGTCGGCCCTGGGAGTAGCGCCAGGAACGTACCGACCCCCTCTGTCGCCTTCGGCGACATCTCCCCCTCAAGGGGGCACTCGCACCTTCAACCGATTCGCATCCTCTCCCTTCGCAATCTTCGCTTGAAGCGATTTGTGCAACGCGATACGCCGTTGCCGAATTCGATCGTCGGAGAGACAAGTGACCGCTGCCAAGACCAGAACCGAAACCGACACGTTCGGCCCCATCGAGGTCGCTGCTGACCGTTATTGGGGCGCGCAGGCGCAGCGCTCGCTCGGCAATTTCAAGATCGGCTGGGAAAAGCAGCCGGCCTCGATCGTGCGCGCGCTCGGCATCGTCAAGCGGGCGGCGGCGGAAGCCAATATGGAGCTGAAGCGGCTCGATCCGGCCATTGGCAAGGCGATCATCGAGGCGGCGCAAGAGGTCATCGACGGCAAGCTCAACGACCATTTCCCGCTGGTGGTCTGGCAGACCGGCTCGGGCACGCAGTCCAACATGAATGCCAACGAGGTGATCTCCAACCGGGCGATCGAATTGTTGGGCGGCGTCATGGGCTCGAAGAAGCCGGTTCACCCCAACGACCACGTCAATATGAGCCAGTCGTCGAACGACACCTATCCGACGGCCATGCACATCGCCTGCGCCGAGCGTATCGTGCATGACCTGTTGCCGGCGCTGAAGCATCTGCATGCCGCACTCGAGGCCAAGACCAAGGCCTTCGCCCATATCATCAAGATCGGCCGCACCCACACGCAGGACGCCACGCCCCTCACTCTCGGCCAGGAGTTTTCGGGCTATGCGGCGCAGGTCGCCTCCTCGATCAAGCGCATCGAGATGACGCTGCCCGGCCTGCAGGAACTGGCGCAAGGCGGCACCGCCGTCGGCACCGGCCTCAACGCGCCGGTCGGCTTCGCCGAAAAGGTGGCAGACCGCATCGCCGCCATCACCGGCATCGCCTTCGTCACCGCGCCGAACAAATTCGAGGCGCTCGCCGCGCATGATTCCATGGTGTTCTCGCACGGCGCCATCAACGCGGCCGCCGCGGCACTCTTCAAGATCGCCAACGACATCCGCTTCCTCGGCTCCGGCCCGCGCTCGGGCCTTGGCGAACTGTCGCTGCCGGAAAACGAGCCGGGTTCCTCGATCATGCCGGGCAAGGTCAACCCGACCCAGTGCGAGGCGATGACGCAAGTCTGCGTGCAGGTGTTCGGCAACAATGCCTCGCTGACCTTCGCCGGCAGCCAGGGCCATTTCGAGCTCAACGTCTACAACCCGCTGATGGCCTACAATTTCCTGCAGTCGGTGCAGCTGCTCGCCGACGCCTCGATCTCCTTCACCGACAATTGCGTCGTCGGCATCGAGGCACGCGAAGACAACATCAAGGCGGCACTCGACCGCTCGTTGATGCTTGTGACCGCACTCGCCCCGACCATCGGCTACGACAATGCCGCCAAGATCGCCAAGACCGCGCACAAGAAAGGCACGACCTTGCGCGAGGAAGCGCTGGCCACCGGGCTGGTCAGCGCCGCCGACTATGACCGGCTGGTGCGGCCCGAGGACATGACGCATCCGGGATAAGCAGTTCCAGCCGCGTCGCGATTCCCTGGGGAATTGCGTCGACTAGCATCAGAGAATTTGACGGCGGGAAAATTTACTGCCGTCAAAGGCTGATGCGACACGAATTTTGCGCCCTTCGTCCGATCACGGAAATGTACGCTCTGTGAACAATGTGTCGCCGGGCTGGCGGCTTTGGTGAACAGTCGGCTTGGTCTATCTGACAGGGCATCAACCCTTCTTGGAGAGCCACCATGTCCATCAACACTTCCACCGCCGGCGCCGGCACCGCGTCCAACAGTTCCACCACCATCCTGCTCGGCCGCATCCTGCTCGCCGCCATCTTCCTGCTTTCCGGCTTCGGCAAGCTCACCGCCATTTCCGGCACCGCCGGCTATTTCGGCGCCATGGGTCTGCCGGTGCCGACCGTAACGGCCATTGTCGTCGGCCTGATCGAGTTGCTCGGCGGCATTGCCATCCTCGTTGGTTTCCAGACCCGCATCGCCGCCTGGGTGCTCGCCATCTTCACCATCGCAACGGCTCTTGTGGCCCATACCGGCTGGGCCGACCAGAATCAGATGATCCATTTCCTGAAGAACGTCGCCATCACAGGCGGTTTCCTTGTGCTGGCTTCCTCTGGTCCGGGTGCCTACTCGATCGACGCCAGGCGCGGCTGAGCTTTTCCCCCTCCCAAGCCTGAAAAAAGCGGCGCGGAATTTTCCGCGCCGCTTTTTCGTTGTCTGTCTAAGCGCGCCCGCGTCCCATCCCGGCTAGGATCGGGCTCAGAACAGCCGGTGGACAGACACGGAGACGACCATGCCCCGCGATGCACTGCTTCTGCTTTCCCGGCTGCTGCTCGCCGCCCTGTTCATCCCATCCGGCTACCATGCACTTGCCGACATTGCCGGCACGACTGGCTATTTCGCCGGTCTCGGCCTGCCGCTGCCGACGTTTGCCGCCTGGGGCACAGGGCTGTTCGAGCTGATCGCCGGGCTGTTGATCCTGGTCGGCTTTCAGACGCCGGTCGTTGCGATACTTCTTGCCGCCTTCTGCGTCATCGCGGGCACTATTGGCCACTACGGCCAGGGCGGCGACGATCCTATGCTCGCCTTCATGCACCAGCAGATGCTGATGAAGGACATTGCCATCGCCGGCGGCTTCCTGGCGCTGGCCGTGGCTGGTGCGGGAGCGTATTCGATCGACGGGCGCCGCGCCGCGGCCTGACTGCGTCAGGCGCGCTGGAGGTTTGCCAAAATGATCTCGCGCCAGACACGGGTCGGCGTCACCCAGGCATCCCAGGCATTGTATTTTCCTGCATAGATCACGGCGGCGATGTCGGCCTCGGGCATAAGCCAAAGCCGCTGGCCACCATTGCCGAAGCCGGCATACCAGGGTTTTGGCGCGTCAAATGCCGGCGCCGGCGCATCGCCGATGAACCACAGCCGGCCATAACCCAGGCCGTCCGGCGTCGAGGTTGCAGGCGCGAACGAAGCCTCTATCCAGCCTTCGGACACGATCCTCTGTCCGTCCCACACGCCCTTGCGAAGAAGCATCTGGCCGATCCTCAGAAGATCCGGCGCGGTCAACCGGAGCCCGGATGCCGCCGAAGCAACGCCGTCATTGCCGGTCGACCAGTGAAAGCGCTCAATGCCGAGCGGCATAAATAAAGCGTCACGCGCAAAGTCCGGCAGCGATTGACCGGTGCCTCTCGCAATGATCGCGCCAATGAGCGCAACACTGCCGCCGGAATAGATCCAGCGGCTTCCGGGCTCGGCAATGATCGGGCGATCGAGGACGAAGCGATAGCGATCGGGGGCGAGTTCCATCGCAATCTCGCTGTTCAGCGGGTCGCTGTAGGGGCGATTTTCGTCCCATTCCATGCCAAGCGTCATCGTCAGCGCATGGCCGATGCTGATCCTGGCGCGAGCCGGATCCACGGCGAGATCGGCATATTCCGGAAACTGCGCCAAAAGTGTTGCTTCGAGTGGCGGTACCAGGCCCCTATCGAGCGCGATGCCATAAATCAGGCTGACGATGCTCTTGGTGACCGAGCGCAGATCGTGCAGTGCGCCGGCGTCGAAGGCGACTTGCCCAAGCGGGCGACCCCATTCCTCGTCGTTGCCTTGCGTATAGTGATCGAGGAAGACGCTCCCGGAGCGGGCGGCGAGAACGACATGCAGGTCGCGCAACAGGCCAGCCTCGATGCCGGCAAGCAATCTGCGCTTGATCGCCGGATCGAAACCGAGCGTTTCGGCTGGGGACTCGCTCGGGGACAATGTTTTTGCGCTTTTCATGGATTTTCCGCTCCGCGTTTGCCCGCCGTCACGAATTCCAGGTTGTCTCACCGAGGCGTCTACGCCCTACTTCACCGACACGCTCGGCCCACCCTCAACCGCCAGCACCAGCCGGCGGTTGGTGACCCGCGCCAGTTGCGCCAGACGGCCGGCCGGGCGCTCGCCGTAGAGGTCCGAGAGCGAAGCCGGTAGCACCAGCGCCAGCGTGCCATTGCCGCGGTTTTCCCATTTCAGTCTTGGCATGACGCCGGGCATGGCCGCGGTCAGCAGATAGACGACGCGCAGCACCGCCGCCAGGATGCGGGCGCGTTCGAGATAGCGCGGCGTCGCCAGGCCGCGGATTTCCGGCGCGGCATCGTTGAACACGCCCTCATGACGGAACAGGCTGACCAACGCCAGGAAGGCACGGCCGGGATGGTCAACGCCGATGAAGGAAGCGTGGGCGATGATGTTGAGCGACTGCTTGCCGCGATATTCCGGGTGTGCGCGCCAGCCTATATCGGCCAGCAGACAGGCGGCATGCCGGTAGCGCGCCTCGTCCTCGGTCTCGTCGATGCCGAAGGCAGCAAAGGTCTTGCCCGTCCATTCGACAAGCTCATGCGCATGGGTGACGGAACGCGAGCGCAGCCGGGCCAGTTCCTCCGAGGCGGAGACCAGCGGATCGGCCTTCTGCTCGGCCTGGTCGAGCAGCGAATAAAGGAACCCCTCGCGCACGCCCAGTGCCGAAACGATGATCTTCGACGGCTGCATCGCCGCCATGATCTCCTGCAGCACGACCGCGCCATAGGGCAGCAGCGAGCGGCGGTTCTTGGAGACGCCTTCGATACCGCGGACCTTCTCAATCTCGGGCCGCGCCACCTGCTTGAGGAAACTCAAAGCACTTTCGGTCGATATCTCATAATGGTGCATGACGCCGAGCGGATAGTTGCTCATTTCCATGTGCAACCGGGCGAGGTTTCGCCAGGTGCCGCCGACGGTATAGAAGGGCCTGCCCTGCCCGCCCTTCAGAAGCCTGGCCCGCGCCAGTTGCTCGCGCGTGATCTTGGCCGCCTGGGCGAGCGAATTCTTCGCCATGTCCTGCAGCCGCAGGCCGCCCAGCGGCAGCGTGATGCCGTCGCCGATCGCCTCGCCATTGATGTCGATGAGCTCCAGGCTGCCGCCGCCAAGGTCGCCGGCAATGCCGTTGGCCGGGTGGAAGCCGGAGATGACGCCGAGCGCCGAATAATGCGCCTCCTGCCGGCCGGTCAGCACGCGGATCTCGGTCTTGAGTACATCCTCGGCGCGGTGGATGAAATCGGGGCCGTTGATTGCCTCGCGGGCAGCGGCGGTCGCCAGCACATACATGTGCTCGGCACCGGCCTGGTTGGACAGCGCGCGGAAGCGGCGGAACTCTTCCATCGAGCGGGTCACGCCCTCGGGATCGAGCTTGCCGGTCGACACAATGCCGCGACCGAGGCCGGCCAGCATCTTTTCGTTGAACAGCAGGGTCGGCGAGCGCGCCAGCCCTTCATAGATGACAAGGCGGATCGAGTTCGAGCCGATGTCGATGATGGACAGCGGTCGGCGATCCTGCAGCCGGCCCTGGGAAGTTGAAATCATCAGCCGGACGCTGCAGCGTTTTTCTTGCGGCGCTTGAACTGCGCGATGCGCTTGGGCGCATGCGACTTCAGCGCATCGCCCCGTCCGGACAGGCTAGGATTGGTCATGAAATATTCCTGCGCGTTGAACGGTTCCTCACCCTCCTCCAGCGCCACGCGCCGGGAGGTTCCGTCAGCCAATACGTCGAAACTTTGCTGGTTGTCCATGATGTTGCCCAGCATGATCTGGCCAAGTATCTGTTCATGCACAGTTGGATTGGTGATCGGCACCATGGTCTCGACGCGGCGGTCGAGATTGCGCGGCATCAGGTCGGCCGAGGAGATGTAGACTATCGCCTCGTCCGAGGGCAGGCCGTGGCCGTTGCCGAAGCAGTAGATGCGGCTGTGTTCGAGGAAGCGGCCGACAATCGACTTGACCCTGATGTTTTCCGACAGGCCCGGCACCTGCGGCCTAAGGCAGCAAATGCCGCGCACGACGAGGTCGATCTCGACGCCGGCGCGGCTGGCGTCATAGAGCGCGTCGATGATGTTCGGATCGACGAGCGCGTTCATCTTCATCCAGATACGCGCCGGCCGGCCGGCCAGCGCATGGGCGATCTCGTCGGCGATGTGCTTCAGGATGCGGCTGCGCAGCGTAAACGGCGAGATGGCGATCCGCATCTCGTCGGTCGGCTCGGCATAGCCGGTGATGAAGTTGAACAGCTGGGCGACATCGCGCGCGATCGTCGGATCGGTGGTGAAGAAGGACAGGTCGGTGTAGATGCGCGCGGTGACCGGATGGTAGTTGCCGGTGCCCAGATGCACATAGTTGCGCAGCTTGCCGTCCTCGCGCCGCACCACCAGCGACATTTTCGCATGGGTCTTCAACTCGAGGAAACCGAACACGACCTGGACGCCGGCGCGCTCGAGATCGCGCGCCCAGCGGATGTTGGCTTCCTCGTCGAAGCGCGCCTTGAGCTCGACAAGTGCGGTCACCGACTTGCCAGCCTCGGCCGCATCGACCAGCGCGCGCACGATCGGGCTGTCGTTCGAGGTGCGATAGAGCGTCTGCTTGATCGCCACCACTTCCGGGTCGGCCATCGCCTGGCGCAGGAACTGCACCACCACGTCGAAGGATTCGTAGGGGTGGTGGACGACGATGTCCTTCTCGCGGATGGCCGCGAAACAATCGCCGCCATGTTCGCGGATTCGCTCGGGAAAGCGCGGATTGTAGGGCCTGAACTTGAGGTCGTCGCGCGGCACGGAGACGATCTCCGAAATCTGGCTGAGCGCCAGCGGGCCGGTCAAAACGCTGATGCGGCTCGAAGAGACGCCAAGCTCGCCGGCAACGAACTCGCGCAATTCGCCGGGCATCAACTTGTCGAATTCGATGCGGATGACCGAACCGCGGCGGCGGCGCTTCAGCGCCGTCTCGAACAGGCGCACGAGGTCCTCCGACTCCTCCTCGACCTCGATATCGCTGTCCCGGATGATGCGGAAGGTGCCGGAGCCCTTGACCTCGTAGCCGGGGAACAGCTTGCCGATATAGAGGCCGACCGCCTCCTCGAGCGGAATGAAGCGAACATGCTGCTTGCGGTCCGGCAGGCGGATGAAGCGCTTCAGCGCCACCGGCAGGCGCAGAAGCGCACTCATCTCCTCGCCATTCTTGCGATGGCGCAATTGCAGCGCCATGGAGAAGCCGAGATTGGGAATGAACGGGAATGGATGCGCCGGGTCGATCGACAGCGGGGTCAGCACCGGGAAGACCTGGTCCTGGAAATGGTCTTCGAGCCAGACCTTCTCATCCTTGGTCAGTGCATCGCGGGTGATGCTCTCAATACCTTCCTTGTTGAGCAGCAACATCAGCGCCGACAGGCTGTTTTGCTGGTCCTCCTGCAGCCGCTCAACCTCGCGCAGCAATTGTTCGAGCTGCTGCTCGGGCGTGCGCCCGTCGGGGCTCTTGAGCGCAATGCCTTCGCGCACCTGGCCGGCAAGACCGGCGACGCGGACCATGAAGAATTCATCGAGATTGGCGGCCGAAATCGACAGGAAACGGACCCGTTCGAGCAGCGGGTGGTGTTCGTTCTGCGATTCCTCGAGAACGCGCCGGTTGAACTGCAGCCAGGAGAATTCGCGGTTGACGAAGCGGTCAGGGTTGCCGCCCTCGGGGCTTGCCACCTCGACATTGATGAATTCGCTCTGCACCGGCTTCAGTTCATTCATGGTTTCCTGCCCGCAACCGTTCCTTTTGAAGCGCCGCACATGCCGGAATGGTCATGGACGCTCTAACATGCCTTTGTGACGCGTGATCCGTCGCGGAATCGCTCGGCTTCCGGGGTCATGCGCTTAACCGGCTCAACTTATCCTCTGCCAGCCTTTTGCGACAGTTTCATTTCATCGATCTTGCAAACAGGCCTGTTATGATCCAGATGCTTTTCGACGAGATCAAGGAGACGACGATGGCAGGCGGTTCCATTCCCCATTTCCAGAACGATGCGGGCCATCCGGCAATCGACATCGGCGTCAGGGAATTCATGTGCACTGGCGCCAACCCGCCCTTCGATCATCCGCATGTCTTCCTCGACATGGGCGACGACAATGAAAAAGTCTGCCCCTATTGCTCGACGCTCTACCGCTATTCGGCGAAGCTGAAGGCGACGGAAACAGTGCCGGCCGGCTGCATTTACATCGACCAGGCCGCCTGATCCTGTCGCGGCAAGCCCGATGCAGGACACACAGGCCCGGCAGGTCATAATCGCCGGGGCCGGCGTCGCCGGGTTGACGGCTGCCCTTGCCTTTGCCGGACGCGGATATGCGGTAAGGCTGTTCGAACAGGCGTCGCGCCTCGAAGCCGCCGGCGCCGGCATCCAGCTTTCGCCCAACGCAACACGCATTCTTCGAAAGCTCGGCGTGCTTGAGCGCCTACTGCCGGCGGCCTTGCGGCCGGAAGCGGTGGTGCTCAAGGATGCCGGGACGCTGCGCGAACTGGCGCGGGTGCCGCTCGGGCAAGCCGCCGAAGCGCGCTGGCAGGCGCCCTATCTCGTCGCCCACCGCGCTGATCTGCAGGCGGCGCTGCTGGCGCAGGTGGCTGAGCGGCCGGGGATTGAGCTTGTCACGGGTGCACGCGTCAGCATCATCGCTGTCAATGCGCCAGATGTTGCCATGACCGCCGAAGCGGATGGCCGCGCGATCGAGGCAAGCGGCCGGCTCCTGGTCGGCGCCGACGGCGTCTGGTCGTCGGTCCGGGCGCAACTCGCAGGCTTCGGCAAAAGCCGTTTTTCGGGTGAACTCGCCTGGCGGGCAACTGTCGCGGTTGAGAGCGACGCCGGCGAAGCCTTTGCCGCCATCGCCGCCGCCGACTGCGTCACCACGTTCCTGCATCCCGGCTTCCACATGGTCGCCTATCCCGTCAGCAACGGCCGCGCCTTCAATCTCGCCGCCTTCACCAAGGGCGAGCGTATTGCCGAAGGCTGGTCAGGCCATGCCGACCCAGCTCTTCTCGACGGCGCCACGCGCGGCACAGCGCCGGGCCTGGCCAAGCTTGTGGCGCTGGCCGGCCCCTGGACGGCCTTTCCGATCCATACGGTCGTCCAGCAGCGGTGGACGAGCCCGCAAGGCATCGCCCTGATTGGCGACGCCGCGCACGCGATGACGCCCTTTGCGGCACAAGGTGCCGCCATGGCGATCGAGGATGCTGTGACGCTGGCTGACGTCATTGCCGATTTCCCTGCCGATCCGGCGGGAAGTCTTCATATCTGGGAGAACCTGCGGCGGCAGCGTGTCGCCAAAGCCGCACGTCGCGGCGCCGTCAACCGCCTGGCCTGGCATGCCGCCGGCCCGGTGGCTGTCGCCCGCAATCTCTTCCTGTCCATACGCTCGCCCGAAAAACTAGCCGCCGATCTCGACTGGCTCTACGGCTGGGAGCCGCGGAAAATCATCAGGCGCTAGACGTTACCGGGATGCCGTTTTCGCCTAGTTGTACAGCCGCATCGACAGGCCGAGCGAGGCCGGCAGCGGGTTCCACCAGCCGGTGCGCAGACCGGCGGTGCGCAGGCCCGCCGCCGTCCAGGTGTTGCAGCCGGCCAGCGCGTTGAAATGGCCGTTCGCCTCGAAAAAGCGGTCGAAGCGGGAATAGGCGGCATTCTCGATGACGAGCGGACCGTTCGGCCCTTGCTGGAAGCTCGCTTCGATATAATCGAGCAATGCTGCAAAACGCTGCTCATCGATGTCGAAGCCGGTGACGGCGGGATGCGGCTCGGCGACGGCGCCGGCGATATCGACATGCATGACAGAGGCGTCCAGCGTCAGCGCCTTGAGCACAGGCGCTGCTTTCAGCTCGGACCAGGTCGGCGTCTCCAGATAGAACGCGCGGCCACCCCAGCCGAAGACGATGTAGCGCACTTCAGGCGCGTCCGCGGGGATGCCGGCATCGACGAGGAAATGGAAGCGCTGGCGTACGGCATCGTCGACCGGAATGGCGATGTCGGTGTGGATCGGGTTCCTCAGCACCAGAATGTGGCGCGTGCCCTCACCCGCGGCCGACGCCGGCCAGAGCGGGCGCGGCACCAGCGTGCCGAGCGCGGCGGCAAGCGCGACCGTGACAACCAGCATGGCCAGGAAACGCAGGGCTTTTCTCATGCGGCAGCGGCCTTGCGGTCTCCCGGCGTCATCGTCCGGCCCCAAATAGCAGAAGAGCCCGGCTGCATTACGGCCGGGCTCTTCTGGTTTGCATGAAAATGCTCAGTGCAGGATCTGCGACAGGAACAGCTTCGTGCGCTCGTGGCGCGGATGGTCGAAGAACTCGGCCGGCGTGTTCTGTTCGACGATCTGGCCCTGATCCATGAAGATCACCCGGTTGGCGACCTTGCGGGCAAAGCCCATCTCGTGGGTGACGCACAGCATCGTCATGCCTTCTTCGGCAAGGCCCACCATCGTCTCCAGCACTTCCTTGATCATTTCGGGATCGAGCGCCGAAGTCGGCTCATCGAACAGCATGATGCGCGGGTTCATGCACAGCGAACGTGCGATCGCCACGCGCTGCTGCTGGCCGCCGGACAACTGGCCCGGATATTTGTTGGCCTGTTCCGGGATTTTCACGCGCTTGAGGAAGTGCATGGCGATTTCTTCGGCCTGCTTCTTCGGCGTCTTGCGCACCCAGATCGGCGCCAGCGTGCAGTTCTCCAGGATGGTCAGATGCGGGAACAGGTTGAAGTGCTGGAACACCATGCCGACCTCGCGGCGCACCTCGTCGATCTTCTTGAGATCATTGGTGAGCTCCTTGCCGTCGACGATGATCTTGCCCTTCTGGTGTTCCTCCAGCCGGTTGATGCAGCGGATCATGGTCGATTTGCCGGAGCCCGAAGGACCGCAGATGACGATGCGCTCGCCGCGCATCACCTTCAGATTGATGTCCTTCAGCACATGGAACTCGCCATACCATTTGTGCATGCCGATGATATCGATGGCGACATCGGTGGTCGAGATGTGCATCTTCTTGGCATCGACCTTGATCTCTTCGGCGCTGACGGCGTTTTCTATGACCATGGCAGGTTCCCCTTTTTGTTCTTAGCGTTTGTGGCCGGTGTCGAGCCGGCGTTCCGTGTACATCGAATAGCGCGACATGCCGAAGCAGAACAGCCAGAAGACGAAGGCTGCGAAGATGAGACCAGATCTCGCCGTCTGCGGCGTCGCCCAATTGGCGTCCGCGAAGTTCTGCTTGACGACGCCAAGCAGGTCGAACATCGAGATAATGATCACCAGGCTGGTGTCCTTGAACATGCCTATGAAGGTGTTGACGATGCCGGGAATGACCAGCTTCAGCGCTTGCGGTAGTACGATCAGCGTCATCTTCTGCCAGTAGCCGAGGCCAAGCGAATCCGCGCCCTCGTACTGACCCTTGGGGATCGCCTGCAGACCACCACGTATCACTTCAGCCATATAGGCAGCGGCAAACAACGACACACCGATCAACGCCCTGAGATATTTGTCGAAGGAAACGCCCGCAGGCAGGAACAGCGGCAGCATGACGCTGGCGAAGAATAGAACTGTGATCAGCGGGATGCCGCGAACGAACTCGATGAAGATCACGCACAGCGTCTTGACGATCGGCATCTTGGAGCGTCGGCCGAGCGCCAGCACGATCCCCATCGGCAGCGACACGGCAATACCGACAAAGGACAGGCTGAGCGTCACCAACAGGCCGCCCCACAGCTGCGTCTCGACATGGGGCAGGCCAAACATACCGCCAACCAGCAGCACGAAGGCGACGATCGGCAGAACTAGGAAGAGCAGGATGGCGTTCAACCCCTTGCGTGGCACGCGCGGGATCAGCAGGGGCACCAGCAGCACCACGAACAGGATGGCGACCAGGATCGGCCGCCAGCGTTCTTCGATCGGATAACGGCCAAGCATCAACTGACCGAACTTGGCGTTGACGAAGGCCCAGCAGGCGCCGGACCAGCCGTCCGGCTGGATGCCGCCTTGCGCTGCCGTGGCGCATACCGTGCGATCCGGCCCCACCCATTGGGCGTTGATGAAGGCCCAGTTGATGATGGGCGGCACGATCATCACCACCAGCGCAATAGCCAGTACAGTCAGGATGACGTCGCCCACCGAACCGACCAGGTTCTTGCGAACCCATGCCAAAGGCCCCCGCACTCCGGCCGGCGCCTGTTGCGCCAGTGCCATTTCGGTGCGTACCCAGGAGGTATCATGTTCCTGCATGGCCTTACCTCTCCACCAGCGCCATCCTGGCGTTGACCACATTCATGACCGCCGAGGTCACCAGGCTGATTATGAGGTAGACCACCATCATGATCAGCACGCCCTCGACCGCCTGGCCGGTCTGGTTCAGCACAGTACCGGCGATTGCCGTCAGGTCCGGGTAGCCGATGGCGATGGCCAGCGACGAGTTCTTGGTCAGATTGAGATACTGGCTGGTCAGCGGCGGGATGACGATGCGCATAGCCTGAGGAACGACGACAAGCCGCAGGATCGATCCCGGCCGCAGCCCAAGCGCGCCAGCCGCCTCAGTCTGGCCCTTGCTGACGCCGAGAATGCCGGCGCGCACGATCTCGGCAATGAAGGAAGCCGTGTAGAATGACAGCGCCAGATAGAGCGACAGGAACTCGGGTCCGATCTGGAAGCCGCCGGTCAGGTTGAAGGTCGATTGTTTGGGAAAATCGAAGCTCAGCGGAAAGCCACTCAGCGCGTAGGCCAGCAATGGCAGGCCGACGATCAGCGCCAGCGAAGTCCACAACACCGGAAATTGCTGGCCGGTCGCCATTTGCCGCTGGCGCGCCGTGCGGGCTACGAACCACGCCATGGCGATGCCGACAAGCAAAGCGACGAAGATCAGCCAGGAGCCCTCGCCCCAGATAGCCCGTGGAAAATAGAAGCCGCGCTGGTTGAGGAAAGAGCCGAACGGCAAATTGAAACTGTCGCGAGGCGCCGGCAGCACCGCCAGCACGCCTGAATACCAGAAGAAGATCACCAGCAGCGGCGGGATATTGCGGAACACCTCAACATAAACGGTGCAGATCTTGCGAATCAGCCAGTTTCGCGACAAGCGGCCGATACCGACGACAAAGCCGATGATGGTCGCGGTGACGATGCCGGCGACGGCGACGATGATGGTGTTGATCAGCCCGACAATAATGGCATCGCCATAGGTCGAGTCCGAAGTGTAAGCGATGGGCCTGACTGGGATGTCGAACCCGGCGCGGTTCTTCAGGAAGCCGAACCCGGAAGCGATATGCAGGCGCTGCAGATTCTCGATAACGTTGTGGACGATCCACCAGACGCCCGCCACCAGCAAGATGACAACCACCGCCTGGAAAAAAATCCCGCGGACTTTTGGATCGTTGATGAAGGAACCTCGGCTCGGCTCCTCGCGAAGAACTTCCTGCGACGCCATTGGACCATCCCTGGAAAGAGAAACCGGAAGGCAGACGATCCGCCTTCCGGATCACATTTCGATCAGCGGATCGGTGGCGCGTACTGCAGGCCGCCCTTGGTCCACAGCGCATTGATGCCGCGCGCGATCTTCAGCGGGCTGCCGGTGCCGACATTGCGCTCGAACATCTCGCCGTAATTGCCAACTGCCTTGACGATGTTGACGACCCAGTCATTGGACACGCCCAGGTCGGTGCCGATCTTGGTTTCGGCTTCCTGACCGAGCACGCGCTTGATCTCCGGGTTGTCCGAGGTCTTCAGCTCCTCGACATTGGCCTGGGTGATGCCGAGTTCCTCGGCCTGCAGCAGCGCGAAGTAGGTCCACTTGACGATGTGGTACCATTGGTCGTCACCCTGGCGCACGGCTGGACCGAGCGGTTCCTTGGAGATGATTTCGGGCAGCACGACATGATCGGCCGGCGCGCTGAGCGTCAGGCGGATGCCGTAGAGACCCGACTGGTCGGTGGTGTAGACGTCGCAGCGGCCGGCGTCATAGGCGGCGTTGACCTCTTCCAGCTTTTCGAAGACGACCGGATTGTACTCCATCTTGTTCGCCTTGAAGTAGTCGGCGAGGTTGAGCTCGGTCGTGGTGCCGCTCTGCACGCAGACCGCCGCGCCCGAAAGCTGCAGCGCCGAATTGACGCCCGGCAGCTTCTTGGCGTTGATCATGAAGCCCTGGCCGTCATAGTAGGTGACGCCGATGAAGTTCAGGCCGAGCGCCGTATCGCGATTGATGGTCCAGGTGGTGTTGCGCGACAGGATATCGATCTCGCCCGACTGCAGCGCAGTGAAGCGCTCCTTGGCGCTAAGCGGGGTGAACTTGACCTTGGTGCCGTCGCCGAAGACGGCAGCCGCGACAGCGCGGCAGAAATCAGCATCGATGCCTTTCCAGTCGCCCTTGTCGTCAGGCGCCGAGAAACCGGCCAGACCAGTCGAGACACCGCACTGGATGAAGCCCTTCGCCTTGACGTCGTCGAGCGTGGTCGCCGACGCAGCCGAAGCCATCCATCCAAGCGCAGCGGCGCCGAGAATGCCAATTGCAATGTGTTTCATAACCCACAGACCCTTTTCTGTTTTTCAGGTAAACCCTGATCCTCAGGCAAATCCTGATCTTTTTCCCGTGTGAACCCGGCTCCCATCCGGTGCATTCCGGAACCCCGCGTCGTAACCGACGCCCGGCCCCTCCCATTCACGAACTGCATCGAAGGCGATTATTCCTGTGAGGTCAAGGGAAATGACCGATTCACGACAGCTTTGAAAACCAATTGCCGCGAATGCCTGAAATGCACACAAGAGCACCAGGAAATCGGCAACCCGTGCAAACAAATCAGTCAAAGAAGCAGCCGCACAAGTCCATAGCTCGCGGCTGACTCAGCCGTCACTACAGCGATGCTTTGTTGGAGGCGCGAACCGCGATGGATTGGCCCATCTAAACCCACCGCTTGGCGGGTCCACGGCTGTTGCGCGGGCTTTGCCACCGCTTTATGGCTGATCTCCTGACATCCTTTGACAGGCGGCGAACCATGGCGACAGACGGCAGCGAACTGGGCATCAACACGCGGCTTGCCCATTCCGGCAACAACCCGCACGACTATTTCGGCTTCGTCAATCCGCCGGTCGTGCATGCCTCGACCGTGCTCTACCCCAATGCCGCGACGATGGCCGCGCGCAGCCAGAAATACACCTACGGCACGCGCGGTACGCCGACGACCGACGCGCTGGCGCATGCGATCGACGCTCTGGAAGGCTCGGCCGGCACGATAATCGTGCCGTCGGGCCTGGCGGCGGTGACCATTCCGCTGCTGGCTTTCCTGTCGGCGGGCGATCACGTTTTGATCGTCGATTCCGTCTATCATCCGACCCGCAATTTCGCCGACACAATGCTGAAGCGGCAGGGCGTCGAGGTCGAGTATTACGATCCATATGCCGGCGCCGGCATCGCCGGGCTGATCAAGCCCAACACCAAGGTCGTGTTCACGGAATCGCCGGCCTCAAACACTTTCGAGGTGCAGGACGTCCCCGCCATCGTCAAGGCGGCGCATGCGGCCGGCGCCATCGTCATGATGGACAACACCTGGGCGACGCCGCTCTATTTCCGCCCGCTCGACCACGGCGTCGATATCTCGATCCATGCGGCGACGAAATATCCCGCCGGACATTCCGACGTGCTGATGGGCACAGCGTCAGCCAATGCCGACTGCTGGAAACAGCTGTGCGAGACGTTCTACACAATGGGCTGCTGCGCCGGTCCCGACGACGTCTACCAAGTGCTGCGCGGCCTGCGCACGATGGGCGTGCGGCTGGATCACCATCAAAAGAGCGCGCTCGCCATTGCCGGCTGGCTGGAGAGCCAGCCCGGCGTGGCACGCGTGCTGCACCCGGCGCTTCCCAGCCATCCCGATCACGCGGTGTGGAAGCGCGATTTTTCCGGCTCGAGCGGCATCTTTTCCATTGTGCTCAAGGGGGGTGGCCAGAAACAGCAGCACGCCTTCCTCGATGCGCTGAAGATCTTCGGCCTCGGCTATTCCTGGGGCGGCTATGAAAGCCTTGCCGTGCCGGTCTTCCTCGGCGATCGCACCGTCGCCAAAGGCCCCTATGAAGGCCCACTCATCCGCCTGCAGATCGGGCTCGAGGACGTCGAGGACCTCAAGGCCGACATCCTGCGCGGACTGACCGCTGCCGCGGCGGCATGAACCGCAACCTACCAAGCTGAATCCGCAAACCGGCCCAAAGGCCTGAAAAGACTGGCTGGGAAGCGTTGTGAGACGCCCGATGTCGCAAAGCCGCTCATTGCTCGACCGTGCGCAATGTTATTTCCCCCGTATGCGGTTTTTCGGATTGGATTGACTTTCAAAGCGGGCAGTCAGCCCGCATTGCAAGGCGCTTCGAGCCGCAACTTCCAGCCAGACTGAGCTTGCCATGGCCTTTCGTCTCTTTGTCCCCATTCTCGCCGGCGCGACGCTGCGTGAGCGCCTCATCGCCTGTATCGGCGCGATGGTCGGCATTGCGCTGACCGGGGCGATCGGCGCGCTGGTGCTCGGCAACGGCCCACATGTGCCGCTGCTGGTGGCGCCGATGGGCGCGTCGGCGGTATTGCTGTTTGCGGTGCCTGCGAGCCCGCTGGCGCAGCCATGGTCGATCATCGGCGGCAACACCATATCCGCGCTGATCGGCGTGATCGTTGCGCATTTCGTGCAGGAGCCGGCTCTCGCCACGGGCATGGCCGTGGCGCTGGCGATCGCCGCCATGTCGTTCACGCGCTGCCTGCATCCGCCAGGCGGAGCCGCCGCGTTGACCGCCGTCCTCGGCGGACCGGCGGTGACCAGCGCCGGCTTCCTGTTTCCCTTCGTGCCGGTGGCGCTGAATTCCATCATTCTGGTCGCACTCGGCTATGGTTTCCACAGGCTGTCGCGACGCAGCTACCCGCACCGGCCCGCCCCTGCCGCCAACAGCCATGGAACGGCAGATCCGCCGGCCGTGCAGCGCGTCGGCTTCCGGCCCGAGGATATTGATGCCGCGCTTGGTGCATTGGACGAGACTTTCGACATCGACCGCAGCGATCTCGAATTGCTGCTGCGCCAGGTCGAATTGCAGGCCATGATCCGCTCGCACCGGACGTTGCTGTGCGCCGACATCATGTCCCGCGATGTTGTGTCGGTGCCTGAGCACGCCTCGCCCGATCAGGCGCGACAGCAACTGCTCGACCACAACATCCGCACCTTGCCGGTGGTCGACGCGGAGGCAAGGCTGGTCAGCGCCGTCGGCCTACGCGAGCTGACACGGGCTACCGAAACGGTGAAAGGCGTGATGTCGAACGCCGCCACCGCCTCCCCCGACACACCGGCAATGAGCCTGCTTCCCGTGCTCACCGACGGGCGCAGCCATGCCGTGGTGATCATTGACAGCGAGCGCCGCATCCTCGGCCTGATCACGCAGACCGATCTTCTGGCGGCGGCCGCTCGGATACAGACGACGCCTCTGGTGACGGCCTAGCGCTGGCAAGATCGCCGAACCGGCTGCCACCGCGTCAGTCCCGTTTCGTGCCGTCGTTATCCCGACTTCGATCGCGGTATGGATGGCTGCGGAGCGCCATCCTGCTCGGCGCGGTCGAGCCGCAGTGAAGTCCGCCTTGCCTCGTCCGGCCGCGTGATATGGGCCCATGAGCCATCATAGGCGGGCCTGCGCCCTTCGATCCAGGCGTCGAGGCCTTCGCGCAGGTCGGCGGTCGGAGCCATGCGGGCGAACTGCTCGGCCTCGACCAGCAAACCCTCGGCTATGCTGTGGTTTAAGCCGCGCGCCACGGCGGTGAGGATCGAGGCAATTGCAGCAGGAGAGTGCGCGACGATGCGTCGGGCGAGATCGAGCGCGGCCGGCATCAGCTCCTCGTGCGGCACCACCTGGTTGACGAGGCCGAGTTCGAGGGCGCGCGGCGGCGGAAACCAATCGCCGGTCAACAGCAGTTCGAGCGCACGCTTGCGTCCGGCCAGCCTCGGCAGGCGCTGCGTGCCACCGAAGGTCGGCGGCATTGCAAGATTGATTTCGGGCTTGGCGAACAGCGCGCGGTCGCTGGCGATGGCGAGCGGCACGGCTTCGGTGATCTCGCAGCCGCCGCCGAAGGCGATGCCGTTGACGGCAGCGATGACGGGTTTGCGAAACGCTTCCAGCCTCGCCGTCAGCCGCTGTCCTCGCATGACGAAGTCGCGCAGCGCGACGTCGGCGCCACTGGCCACGCTGCCCGAGAATTCATGGATGTCGCCGCCGGCGGAGAAGGCGCGCTCTCCTGCACCGGTGAGGATGATGGCGCGGATGGCATCGTCGGTCTCGATCGCATCCAGAAGCACAAGCAGGCGATCGATCAGCGCATAGTTCAGGGCGTTGAGTTTTTCGGGGCGATTGAGTGTGAAGATGGCGATTCGGTTACGAGCCTCGGTGAGCACAAGCTCGGTCATGTCTCTTCCCTTTCCTGGGTTTATCATCGGAAAGGATCAGGCTTTCGATTGTATGTATATTCACTAGTCGGTATACTTGATGGATGAGCGAAGCGCCAATCCCCACCCGCAAACGCATTGTCGATGCCGCAACGAAGCTGTTCTATGCCGAAGGGATCGGCCGCGTCAGCGTCGATGCGGTGGCTGAAAAAGCCGGGCTGACCAAGCGCACGCTCTACTATCACTTCAAGAGCAAGGACGATCTTATCGCCGCCTATCTCGACGGTCGCGACCAGCCGAACATCAGGCAGATGTCTGGCTGGTTCGAAGCGGCCGAAGGCGGTGTCGAGCGCAAGGTCGAGGCGATCTTCACCAATCTGGCGCGTGTGGCGAAGAACCCGAAATGGAAAGGCTGCGGCTTCCTGCGCACGGCAGCCGAACTCGCTTCGATGCCCGGACATCCCGCCGTCAAGGCCGGCTCACGGCACAAGAAGAATTTCGAGACCTGGCTGACCGGCGAACTCTCCGGTTACGGCGTCGACGAGCCGCAGACCCTGGCGCGTGAAATCGTGCTTTTGATGGACGGCGCCTTTTCGATCATGCTGATCCACCGCGACCCCGATTATGTCGAGGCGGCAGGACATGCCGCTGCAACGCTGGTTCGGGCACGGTTGGTGTCAGCGACCATCTCCTAGAATCCAACAGCCAGCCAAGCCGTGCCGGCAGCAAGGGTCAGCAGCGTTAGCGGCACGCCGACCTTGAAGAAAGCTGAAAAGGACAGCTGTTTGCCGGCGGCCCGCGCCTGCTCGGCGACGATCAAATTGGCGACCGAGCCGAGCAAGGTGAAGTTGCCGGCCAGCGTCGAACTCATCGCCACCACCAGCCAGGCGCGCTCGGGGTTTTCCAGGCCGGGTATGAACGGCCTCAGCGCCAGCACCGCCGGAACATTGCTCATGATGTTGGAAAGCACAGCGGTAAAGCCGGACAGCCGCCAGACGTCGTCCAGGCCAAGGTTCTTGGCGGAAGCAATGATATCGGGCGTCAGCAGTGTTTTCTCGGCGCCGGCGACGACAATGAACAGGCCGGCGAACATGAACAGCAGCGGCCCGTCGATCTCGCGGTAGATGCGTGCCGGCTTGATGGCGCGGGTGAGCAGCAGGATGGCGCCGCCGATGAGTGCTGCCTTGGCGACCGGAACGCCGGCGAAGAATGCGGCCGCCAGGCCGATGCAGACAATTACTGCCTTCAGCACCTGACCAGGCAGCATGCGGCCGCGATAGACTTCCGGGCTGAGTTCGGCACTGCGCGCGAATTCGGTGCGGTAGACGACGCGCACGATGACGATGACGGCGACGAGGCCGAACAGGGCAACCGGCGCAAGCGCGGCCGAAAAGGCCGGATAGGAAATTCCCGACAGCGCGCCGATGACCATGTTCTGCGGGTTGCCGGTGATGGTGGCGACGCTGCCGCAGTTGGATGCGGTGGCGGTGGCGATCAGATAGGGGATCGGATTGCGGTTGATGACGCGGGTGACGTGGACCACGATCGGCGCCATTACCAGGCAGATGGCGTCATTGACCAGGAAGGCCGACAGCACGCCGGTCAGGAACGTCACCATCACCAGAAGCATGAACGGCGCGTGCGCATGCTCGATAGCGTAGGCGCCGAGAGCGCGAAAGGCGCCCGAGACCTTCAGGTGCGCAACGACGATCATCATGCCGAGCAGCAGCGTGATGGTGTCGAAGTTGATGGCGCGATAGGCATCTTCCATGCTGAGCGCGCCGATGGCGATCATCGCAGCACCGCCGAGCAAGGCGATCCCTGCCCGGTCGAGACGCAGGCCCGGGATTCGGCCGATGGCGACGCCGGCATAGGTCAGGATGAGAACCAGCAATGCCGCCGCGCCCATCAATGTCATTGGCAGACCATCCCCGTTCAAACGAAGCGACGCCGGAATGGATTGCTTTCCGCTCAGGCATTTGCCGCGCAGCTTTAACGCCGCTCCAGCAAAGCGAAAGCGCCGATGACGATCCGGATGTGAAAATCGGTGGGCAAATCGCGGGCTGACCAGCGCGGCGAGCGGCTGGAGCTTATCCCTGACACGCCCGGGATTGTGATTAAGACAAGCGCAGCGGCCTGCCGTGATCTGCCGTTCGCGAAACTTCGCTGTTGCCAAGGTCGTGGCTTATATAATTAAATTCTAATTTATCCTTTCAGGGTATCAATAGCTTAGCCGTATTTCGGCCTTGGGGTTTTCAGATGGTCCAGATTCTTGAAAGGGAATGCCGTGTTTCGGAGAACGAGGCCTTGCAGGCGCGCCCGATGGAATGTCCGCGCTGCCAAGGAGCCCGCAAGGTCTTTGTTTGCGCCCGATGGATGAGTTCGAACGGGCATTGCTGCCCCGGGGGGACACATCGGCTTAGCTGCCCAGGTCACAGTGTCGCCTGTCTGGAGTGTGGCGGACGGGACACTTGAGCTGATCTGAAAACAAACCCAGACAAGATTGGTGTGAGACGCCCAGCATGTTCCGGTTCGACGTGCCGGTGCGCAAATCTCCCGGAAACGAAAAAAGCCCGCCCCGGCGAACCGGAGCGGGCTTGCAGCCATAGCGGTAAGTATCCAGCTGCGAGCGGCCGCGTGCGTTTTCCGCCAACACGCCCGCACATAATTGATAGCGGCATTTCCAGAGGCGATTGATGTTAGTCGCCGCCGGATTATTCGCCCGGCTGTCCGCCATTCGCGCTGCTGCCCAGAATTCCAAAGTCCTGCGACTTTGCTCCTTGCCCGGCAGTCAGGAATCCGTCGGCATCGAGGCCGCGCCGCAGCAGTTCCCGCACCGCCGCGGACCGGCTTGGCATGCGCTTTTCGAAGCGCCAGTTCTCCAAGGCAGCCAATTCCTCGGCCGTCAGCATGATCTGCAGTCGCTCGGGTCGTTCGAGTTCGGCCATTTTGCGCTCCCGCCAGGACCAAAAATACAGCGAGTTAGTATGTGGCTCAATAGGAGCATAATTAGGAGTCTCTGCACGATGCGTCAAGAACGCCTGATTGGTAACTCACATCCAAGACCAACGATGAGAATGAAGCGTCGGTTGCACACCATGCTATACCTACTAACTAATTGATTTATTTTGATAATTTTTAATATTTTACTTGTCATTCGACGATGACCGGCGCATGTTGATGAGGAGGGATAAACCATCTCAAAGGGAGGTTTTTCCATGCGCTACGGATATTCGGATCGGCTGCGAGAGGACCTCAACTCACAGGTCCTGGCCGCCCTTCGGTCCCGGGGAATAATCAATATCGCGACGGTCGCCGAGGAAGTGCGAGTGCGCAATCTGGACGAGAACATCGCGCTCGAAGACGTCGAGCGCCTCGTGATGCAAGTGGCGCAACTCTACGGCGCGGTCATGGAATTCGATGGGCTGACCGCCATCGAAGCGGGGAGATTCAACCCATTGCCGGAAAATCGGCATGAACTGCCTGGCGACGACATTGTCGACGCCATCGATAGCCATACCCGAAGTGCCGTGCTGAAGGGATAGCCGCACCATCAGCCGGCAAATCGGCCTGCCTTATCTGTTCTTCAGTATTCGCGCCTCGCGCAACAAGGAGTTGCGGTCAGTACCGATCATCTCGATGAGGCTGCGCGCCTCGTCCAATGTGATGCCGGTTTCTTTGGCCAATGCGCTTGCCAGGAAAGCCTCTTCGCCCATCTTCCGGGCACGTTCGTCATTTTCCATCGACCGTGCCTTCTCTCGATATGGCAGAATCACGCGGCAGAACGATTGTTACCTTCAATCGAGCGCCATATCGGCGAAAGATGTTTGGACGGAGCGCAGCGGCGCTTCGAGCGTCCAGACCACACCCTCTTCGTCAAAATCCAACTGTCCGGTACCGCCGACGGCCTGTGGCGCGACCCGCTTGAGGACCACAGATCCAAAACCGCGGCGCGTGATCCCGCCCATGGTCGGCCCACCCAGCTCACGCCAGATCAAGCGAAAAACATCGGTGCCGTCGGTCGCCGGTGCCGTATCCCATTCGATTTCGACTCGTCCGCCGTGGCGCGACAGCGCTCCGTGCTTTGCCGAATTGGTGGCCAGTTCGTGGAAGGCGATACCGAGATACTGGACGGCATTCGGCTGCAGCGTGATCACCGGTCCAGCCATCGACAGACGATCCTGCGCCGCGAACGCCTTGAGCTGCGCCTGGATCAGGTCGCCGACGGTGGCGCCCCGCCATTCGGCCTCCACCAGGAGATCATGGGAATCCGAAAGCGCCGTGATGCGCTCTCGCACCTGTTCGAGGAAAGCGGCCGGCGTGCCCGCCGACTTGGTGGTCTCGCGGATCATCGAGATGATGACCGAGTATTGGTTCTTCACGCGATGGTTGACTTCGCGCATAAGCAGACGGATGCGACGCTCGCTCTCCTTGTGGGAGCTGATGTCGCGCGCGATCTTGGAAGCGCCGATGATACGCCCAATGCCGTCGCGGATCGGCGAGACGGTCAGCGAGACCGGGATGAGACTGCCGTCCTTGCGCAGGCGCATGGTTTCGTATGATGGCACGCGCTCGCCGGCACGTATGCGCGAGATGATCAAAGCCTCCTCGCCGAGGCGCTCGAGTGGAATAAGCATCGTCACCGGCCGGCCGATTGCCTCGGCGGGCGTATAGCCGAACAAATGTTGGGCTGCATCGTTCCAGCTGGTGATAGTGCCGTTAATGTCCTTCGAAACGATAGCGTCCATGGACGATTCGACGATCGCGGCAAGTCGCATTCGCGCCTCGTCGGCTTGCGTCTGCGTGCGCAGGTCAAGCAGCGTGTTGATGGCGCCGACAATTTCGCCCGATTCGCTGCGGAGCAGGCGCGGGTGGGCTCTGAACGGAATAAGTTCACCGTCCGGTCGCTCCGCAATCGCTTGATCCCACGGGATATCGCGTCCTTCAAGCATGGAGATTGCCATTGGGCACTCGCCATGCGCCATCGGCCGGCCATCGAGATGTCGCAGCTTCCAGGAGCCGCACCAGAGGTCTCTGCCTATTACAGGTCTGTGCCCCCACAGATCAGCCGCGGCCTCGTTGAAGAATGTGATACGGCCTTGTTTGTCGATCGTGTAGACGGCAACGGGCAACGCCTCCATCAAATGGGCATAGGAAATTCCTGGAATTCCTGGCTCCAGCCGTTGGATGACATCAGCGTATTCCCCTGCCACGGATTCCCCTAGCCGCTCGACTTCAAGCGCTTGCTACCAGCACCTGAAATGCCTGGGAAAGGTTTCGGTTCCCGCCGCCCCTTCAGATGCGGCATTGTCGTCAGCCGCTCGCCGGTTCCCCGGCATGTGGCGGCGATCGGTAACGCTTGCGCAAATGCTGACGAAGCCGCAGCTCGAGCAAGCTGCCCGCTGTCTACCCCAAGGCACGGCACGCCTGTGCCACAGCCTGGCTGTTGCATCTCGGCATCGCACCGACAGGAACCAATTGCCGGTCGGAGCGTTTGCCGCTGCATACTCTTTTTCAGATATAGCCAAACGGAGTGAGGGACATGGCTTCATCGGTACTTATCGGCATCCTGATCACCTTCCTGGTGATCATCCTGGTGCTCTATCTCGTCCAGCGCCTGCCGCTCGACGGCCGCACGAGACAGATCGCGCAGATCGTCGTCATCATTATCGGCATCATTTCGCTGCTGAAATATCTGGCGGTGTTCTAGTATAAAGCCGCTATGAGATTCCAAAGCCTCGCATGGATCGTCGGAACAGCGTTGTTTGCCGCAACAACCACGGCCTACGCGCGACCGGACACGCGTACGATGACCTGCGATGAGACCCAGCGTCTGATCCAGAGTCATCACTCGGCGGTGCTGACGACCGGCCGAAACACTTACGATCGCTACGTCCGCCAATTCGGCAACGACTGCGACTGGCCGGAGGTGCCGGTCGCCGCCTCCGTTCCAACACGTGATGGGCAATGCCGCGTGTATTGGTGCCGGGAGCCGGTGTTCGACTTCCCGAACTGATAGAACCCGCTGTGGAGCCAACGGCACCTGCAAAAGCACCCAGCGAGGCGGCGTGGAACCCTTGCGCTTCGCGTGAATTGATTCTGCGCACGGCGCTACGAGGTGTAGCTGTGTGATGCCCAACAAGACGGAGGAGCGGTCATGCCCAATGATACAAGGCGAAGCGGCAGCTGCCTTTGCGGCGGTATCCAGTTTTCGGTGACGGGAGATCCCTTTCGGATTGGCCTTTGCCATTGCAAGGACTGCCGCAAGGCCAGTGGGTCGACTTTTTCGGCGTTCGCGGTGTGGCCGCTCGAGGCGTTTGAAACCACGGGCATCGTCAGCAGCTATGGCGACAGAAGCTTTTGTCCAACCTGCGGCGGCCGGGTTCCGCTGGTTCGTGAGAACGAGGTGGAGGTGACGATTGGCAGCCTCGATGAGGTCCCCACCGAAGGACTGGAGCCCAGCTATGAGCTGTGGGTCAATCGCCGCGAACACTGGTTGCAACCATTGCCTGGCGCCCGGCAGTTCGAGCATGACCGGGTGGAAGACGGGCCGACAAATGATGGCCTGACAGCTGAACCGGTTTCTGAAGGCGCTGAAACGCCATTAAGCCATTTGTCGCGACGCAAATCTGCGTAGTTGTACGCACCGGAGAGCCTTGGCCAGTCGAAGCGAAAAGAAGCCCGCCTTGGCGTCGAGCCAAAGGCGGGCGGCCGATTGTCTGGCTTGTGCTACGGTTACTGTGGAACCATTGTTGCCCATGCCTGGCTCGACGCTTGCTGTCTTTTTGTAACGGCAATCGATTTACCGGGGCAGCGGGTCAGTTGGAATTCGTCTTGCGGTTGCAGAGCGGCGCTGGTTTATTTAAAAACGAGAGCTTAAGACCACGTAATATCGTTACGCCAACTATGCTGTCCAAGTATGTTTGGGCGTGACATAAAAGAAATCTTGCCAGCTCGTACAAAAGGACAACTTGTTTGTTTCCTTTTTTGTTACATAGTGTGGCGAATCTTGAAGCCGAATGAGGCGGTTTTCATGCAGTCAGCGCATGGGCAGGGTGGCAGTCCGCACGTGCAATATCCACCGATTGATGGGTTCTGGACCTGGGACATCAAGCGGGACCGCGTTTACGGCGACGCCAATCTTTCTGACTATTTCGGGCTGACGCTCGAAGAGTTCTCGCACGGCGCATCCATGGAAAGATGCATGCAGAGCATCGACGCCGAAGATCGGCCGCGGGTGTATACCGCGATCCGCAAGGCGATGGAGCGGAGAGCGGGGTTCAGGGAGATCTATCAGGTCCGCTCAGACAAGATGGGGCTTCGCCGGATACTGGCAGTTGGCCAATGCTATGTGGACAGTCAGGGAGAAGCAGCCTTGTACCCCGGCTGGTTCATCGATCTGACCCGCAATGGCGATTCGGGCGAGACAGCACTTCGCGAGGTCCACCGCCATATCGAACAGGCTAAGGAGATCTCACAGTCGATAGGACAGGACCTGCTGTTCTATCTTCTCGAAAATGCCCAGGAAGAGGCGCAGCAACGCCTTGACGGCAGGACGATGAGGCGCAAATCGGCTTGGAGCAGACCTTGTTAGCTTTTGCGGGCAATCTCACCGCGGCCGCGGAGTTCAGCCGTCACCATGCGGGCAAAATGGCTTTGAGGCGAGCGGCGCTCCAGCAAGCTGGCGCGCTCAAGAGCAGCGTCGCCGTAAAACTCGACCAACACCGTCGCTGCGCTGGCGGCGTCGACCCTGAGCCGGCCAAGGTCGGCGTGTCCGTCCCGGCTGGACGACCCGCTGCCGGCGATGACATCCATCATGGCCTGCAACTTGTTGGGGAAACTGCCCTCGTCTTCGTGCATCGTCGCGGTCCGATTGGCGGCGTAAAATATCGACATTTCCGCAAAAAGCGCAATAGGGTCGTTGATCAAGCGCTAATACAACCTGATACAGCTCCACCGTGAGCTTCACCGCAATCTTCATGCAAGCATAGTCAGCGCAAAGTTCATGTGCAGACATTGGGGGCACCGATGGACCAGCCGAGCAAGATGGAAAACCTGCAGTTCGCGCAAGGGATACTGCGGGAACTTCGGCAGAAAGCCGAAGCCGACGGCGAGAAGCTTCTGACCTATCTCATCGATATGGCTTACCTTGAAGCCAGTGATCGCATTCGCGCGCATTGGGTCGGCAATCACGAGCCCGAAAGCCGCAGGGCCAAGGGGTAAAGCCGAAACGGAGCGATGGCGGCGCCCTCACGGGTGCGTTTTGGATCCGGTGCCGGAGGCCATCCAGACCACCGTCAGTTGTGGATACCGGCTGAAAGGCCAGCCAGCACCTCCCTCACCCGGGTTTCGCTGATCCCGCGCGTATCCTTGACCCAGCTGGGCGTCGAGAGCGGCGGCTCGATAAAGCGAACATGGCTGTTTACCGGACCGTGCACGTAGGGGCGATTTAGCCCGTAGATAAGCGCACATGGGACGTTCAGGGCAGCGGCGGCATGCGAAATGCCGCCGTCAACCCCCAGGAACATGGTCGACGCAGCGATCTGGCACATTGCATCAGCAATCGATGGGGTCGAGGTGAAGTCGATTGCCTCAGGAATGGCGGCGCGGATTTTTACAGCACCGGCGCGCTCGCGCGGTCCGCCGACAATCCAGATTGCCCAGCCGCGATCATGGTGGTCTCTGGCCACCGAGATGAAGCGCTCTATGGGCCACGAGCGGAAATTTTCGATGTCTGCCGTATAGAGCGCCAGCGCCGGCCGGCCGGCATCGATCTTGTGGCGTTGGCGCCATTCGCCCAGCTCGGTCGGATCGACCACAAGCCGGGGCGCTGGCCATTCTGTCCCCGCAGCCGGCTTTTCGCCAAGAGAGGCAATCGAGCAGACCTCCTCAAAGAGCCGCGTCTTGCGCGGGCCGAAAGCCCATAGATGTGCCAGCCATCCAGCGGGAAAGCGATTGAGGAGGCCGAATTGCAATTCCTGTGGATAGCCGATGCGCTCCTCAATGCCGGCCATGAACGCCATCAGCGCCGCCTTGGTGCTGCTGGTCATCAGATAGGCCGTCCCGTAGTTCTCCTTTCGCAACTCGCCGACAAGGCGGCCGCGCTCTGCAAAACCGGGCCGTTGATGACGCTTGGCAAGCGCCCAGCCTTTCCTGACATGCGGCATCAGGCGAGCCAGTGGTGCCGCGACCGGCGAGGTAACGACATCGATGGGGCGGCCGGGAAATCGCTCGGCAATGATCTGGATGGCGGAGTGGCAACGGACGAAGTCGCCGACTGCCGGAAAGCCGACGAAGAGGATTGGATCGGTGGTCGTCAAGGAAGCGCTTCGCCGTCAAGGATGCGGGCATAGAGATCCAGATAGCTACGCGCCGCTTTCTGAATCGGAAATCGCGTCGCAGCCGATTCGCGGCATTGCTGAGGCGTAAGGTCGGCGACGGCTTCGAAAGCGGCCGCAAATTCTTCATCGCTCTCGAAGAAGCGGCCGCTGTCGGCATCGACGGTCTCGGGCAACGCGCCTCGCGGAGTCGTCAGCACCGGAGTGCCGCACAGCATGGCTTCGACCGGTGCGTTGCCGAACGGCTCCTCCCAGGCGATCGGATTGAGGAAGGCTCGCGCCTCACCGAGAAGGCGAAGCTTGGGCTCGCCGTCAACGATGCCGTGGAAACGGTATCGGCTGCCAAGGCTCTTGAAAAACAAACCTTCGCGGCGGGTCTGACTTCGGCCCAGCAGCTTCCAACGCGAACCACCGGCGATATCGAGACCGAAATCGAACTTTTTGGCGAGATCGACGGCGCGGTTGAGGCCTTTGCTCGATCGCGCAATGCCTGCGAGAAACAGCAGGCGGTCGCCCTTTGCCGCCGACAAACGATAGTCGTCTACCGGAAAGCCATTGTAGACGAAGGTTTTGCGTCCATGCTGGCGGGCATGATTGGCGCTGATAAAACTCCAGTTCGCAACCGGCATGGGTTGATCCGGCATAAAGCCGCGCTGTGTATTCAGCGTTGGAAATGGCACCTCGACGGGCCAGCTGTGTGTGTGGACGATTTGCGTGTCGCGCGGAATGGCCGCCCGGCATTCGGCATCGGTTGACGCGTGCCGGACCTCGTAGAGTGGATGGCTGGAGCCAGGGCCGGCGACCACCACGACATGATGGCCGAGACGAACCATCTCTGTGGCCAGCCATTCGACCTGCCGTTGAATCCCGCCGTAGCCCCGACAGGGGATTACGCCCTTCAAAACGAGCGTCACCCGCATTGACCTGCCTCACAATCCTCTCAAAGACGGTTCAGTTGCGTCACGGGCTGGGCATTGTCAAGGTAGCGCCAGAACCGCGAAAAGCCGCACCCACTGTCAGCATTGCGCCTTTGTCCCGGGTTACGAAATCGTTAATCAGCGCTTGCTACTATGCCGAATGACCAAGAATCTCGGCAATGCACCCAGGATCCTCCCCAGGCAACAGCCAAAGAGCGCCACTCTCGGCCGGCTGGCGCCTGCCCTGTTTCCGCTGGTCGTCGCCGCGCTTGGATATATGATCGGCCGGCAATTCTTCGGCTTCTAGGCCACCCTCTCCGGATACGCTCGCGGCGGAAACGCCGCGAACAAACGCAAAAAACGCCACACCCTTTCGGGTGCGGCGCTCTGAACCGATACCGGTATCGGCCCGTTATGGCTGTGTTACGAAACGGCCTTTTCGCGGACCGGAAGCTTCCAGCCCGGCCTGACGAAGTGGCAGGTGTAGCCGTTGGGATATTTCTCGAGATAGTCCTGATGTTCGGGCTCGGCCTCCCAGAAATCGCCCACCGGAGCAAGTTCGGTGACCACCTTGCCGGGCCACAGTCCCGAGGCGTTGACATCGGCAATGGTGTCTTCGGCGACGCGCTTCTGCTCTTCGCTGGTGTAGAAGATCGCCGAGCGGTAGCTCATTCCAACATCGTTGCCCTGCCGGTTCTTCGTGGTCGGATCGTGGATCTGGAAAAAGGATTCGAGCAGCGTGCGAAAGCTGATCCTGGCCGGATCGAAAATGATCTCGATGGCTTCGGCATGGGTGCCGTGGTTGCGGTAGGTGGCATTGGGCACATCGCCGCCGCTGTAGCCGACACGGGTCGAGATCACGCCGGGATAGCGCCGGATCAGATCCTGCATGCCCCAGAAACAGCCGCCGGCAAGCACTGCACGTTCGGTGGACGTCGCCATATCATACCTCCTTTGGATTGCTCCTTAAGTAGGCATTGTCGCTGGCTTCTTCCAGCACCTCAAGTGCGTCACTTGTCGACAGCCGGCCTGAACCGCCGCACGATCACCTCGAAGACGATGTCGGAAATCCACATTGCCGAGACGCCGATCAGGAAGGCGGCGGCAAGTGTCGTGGTGTCGTCGGCCGGATCTGGAATGGGCATCCCCGTCGCCTTGAACCAGGCAACGGCGGGCAGCGTCAGATAGGCCGCCGCCAGCGCCCCGCAGATCGGCGAAGCGATCATCTCGCGCAGCTTGTAGCGATGGCGCGACAGCGCCCGCAGCACGCCGCCGGCCAGTCCGGCGGCGACGACGGGACCCTTGATGCCAAGTATGTCGAAGAGGTCGTGCATCGGCTTAAAGCCTCCATCCGCAGAGCTTTTGTCCTTTGCGGTTGTGCGCCAAGAGCGCTCTCGCCTCGGCGTCCGACAGTGCATCGACGGCCCTGACCGACAGACGCAGCGGGTTCGAAACCGCGCAGAAGCCGCCCGAAGCCGTCGTGCAACCGGCCAGCGCCACGAGCAGCGCAAGCATCAGTCCCTTGCCCATGATTTCAGCTCCTTTCGAACAGCGTCCGCCGGCAGTGCGCCGATGTCGTTCTGCACCTGGTCGGCGACCGCGCGCGCCGCGGCTTCAGCGGCCGCCTGTCTGCCGCGCTCGGCCTTGGCGCCGGCCAGGCGCTGGTGAAAACCCCAGCAAAGGGCGCCGACGACGGATGCCAGGAAGCCCAGCAGCGCTTTGTTGGCGAGCAGACCGGCGAGGAGCGCGCTCACAGCAGCCACCCGGCAACGAGCCCGGCCGCAAAGCCGATGGCGTAGGGTTTGGCGGCCTCGAGATAGGCGATGAGCAGTTGTTGCAACCCTTCCATGTCAGTGCGCCCAGCCGAATTTGCGGGAAAGCCAGTGCCAGGTCTCGGTGACCGACGCGATGGCAAGACCGGCGGCGACCTCCAGTCCCGCCTGGATGTCGGGATCGGAGGAAAACGCTGCAGCGTCGTCGGCGCCGAGCAGGCCACGCGCGACCAAAACGCCGGCGCCGTAACGCAGGCCGATGCGGATGAGGACGGCGATCATGTCGAACTCCTTGCGAAAATGGATTTCAGGATCTGAAGCAGCGTGGCCCAGAACGGCAGGCGTTCGACGGGAGGCGCAATGGCAGCCCCGGCCGGCGCAGGCGATGGCGTAGAGCCGGGTGCGGTGGATGGCCCGGGCGGATGTCGTGGGCCTGAGGGATCCGGCGAAGGTGCGGGAGCGGGCTGAGGGGCAGACATCAACAGCGCCTGGGAACGGACCGACCGGACGCGGTCGCTCCAGCCCTTGCCGAAAACCGGCCAGGTCGGAAGCCGTCGCAGGAATGCCAGCCGGGCGTCGCAGAGGTCGTCGATGACGGCGCCCGATGGCCTGGCGCCGACGGCGCTCAGCGTGGCCGGGCCGATCCTGCCGTCCTGCACCGCGCCCACCGCCGCCTGCAGGTTTTTCGCCGCCCTGCCCGGCCCGCTGTTCACGGCAAAGTCGAATACGGCGTAATCGACACCGCCGGGAAGTTCAGCGCCGGCCACGGCGTCCCAATAGAAGCGGCGATAGACGGTCGCCACCTGGTCGTTTGTGATCGCGCGCAGATCAGCTTTTGTGGCGTCCGCCTTCACATAGCGGCGGAAGTTGGCCAGCGTCACACCCTTCATGGTGGCGCCGCCGGGATCGGCCGGATTGTCGGACCAGCCCCCTTCCGATTTGAGGACGAGCGAAAGTGCCCGCGCGAAATTGCGGTCCATGGGAGTGCCTCTTTGGTTGTGGACGGAGAAGTCGCCGAAAGCGGCTAGACTTCGGATAGCGATGGGATTATTCGCCTGTTTATGTTGAAGGAAAGCTATTTGGAATTCGCGGTGCGCTGGCATCTCTATCGCAAGTGGCATATGCCACCGCGACCAAACAGGCAGGCCGAATATGACTTCCACCGCACAATGAAAACCGTCCGTGCTGGCGGTTTGTTCATCGACCTTGGTGCCAATGTCGGAGACGTTACGAGACACGCTCTCGACTACGGGATGAGAGTAATCGCTTTCGAGCCCGACCCTGTTGCTCGACAGGTTTTGACGGCACGGTTTGGCAAAAGCAGCCGCGTGACGATCATCCCCAAGGCTATCGGCGGCTCGGCCCGGACGGCTATATTTCACCAAGCATCCAAAATCGACGCGACCCGGACAGAAGCGTCATCCCTTTTCGAAACGAAACACAACGCCAAAGGGACCGCGTTTGAGGTCGAAGTGGTCGACATCGTTCAATTCCTGCGAGGGCTTCAAGAGCCCATCGCCGTGATCAAGATGGACATAGAAGGCGCGGAAGCGGAGTGCCTCGAAGCCATCATGGATGCGGGCATCCACCATTCGATCGGCAAGATTTTGGTCGAAACGCATGAGCGGTTTTCGCCAGACCTGGCGGAAAGGATCGGCAATTTGCGCGACCGGATCGAGCGAGAAGGCATCCGCAACATAAACATGGACTGGGGCTAAGGCGACAGTATCTCCGCAGGATTGAGCCGGAGCGTCTGGACAAGCCCGACAGCGTCGGGACCGTTGCCAGTATCGACCCTCATTTGCGATCAGCCCAGACCTGGCGCGCGTCGTCGGGAGCTTCTGGCACCTCGGTCGCACCGCCGGGCGGTTCGGCGCCTTCGAAACCGCCGATGTAGATGCCATTGCCGTCAACGAAATATTTTGCCATAGGATGATAATCTTTCCATCACTTCGGGAGCGATGAAATGCTGATGTTTCTTGCTGGTTTCGTGTTGGGAATAGTTGCGTGCATAGGCGGCATTCAGGCTTTTGCCTGGTGGGTGGATCGCGGCTTCGAATCCGCAGCTAAGCCCAAGCCCTGACAACTAGTCTCCAGCTGGCAGGGGTTACATTAAATAGATTTCCGGTTGTTTTGTTGAATATTGGTATGACACCAGATCCATAACGAACACCAATATTCGTAGCGTCCGGGATGAAAATTGAAAGACCATTATTGCCGCTACCCTGTTGGTTCGTATTTGGATTTATTTTAACTTCGTCACCTATGGAGTAGCCACCTTCTGCCGTTGTGCATTGAAGAACCGCCAGATAAAGTTTGGGCTTCACGCCAAGCCCATGCGCCAGCGTCAGTGCACCGCCAACAGTAATGGTTTGCTGGGTGCTTTCAAACGACTTGGCGAAAGGCACAGTTGCCCACGCTGGCTGACCGCTTGCCAGTTGAAGTAGCTGCCCATCTGATCCTTTGGCGAGGCGCCCCCAAGTTCCCACACCTGTGCCGTAGATGAGGTCTCCGGCAACGGCCGTGCCGATGCCAGCCAAAGCCGTCAAGACTGTCGACGCAGCCTGATAGACCGAAGAAAGGGCTGCAATCGCTGTCGTGACAAAACCCGTCGTCGCAAGCTGCGTCGTGTTGGTGCCTGGTGCCGCCGTCGGTGCGGCGGGTGTTCCCGTGAAGGTCGGGCTCGCTTTCGGCGCCAGGCTCGATACCGCAATCCCGCTGTCCTTGGCCAGCTTGCCCGTCGTGCCGTTGAAAGTGGCGATGTTGTCGGCGATCGCCGAGGCCGGACCGGCGATCAGGTCGGATGCCTTGATGCCACTATCCTTCCCCACCTTCCCCGTCACACCCGCGAAAGTGACAATGTTGTCGGTCACCGAAGACGCAGGCCCCGAAAAATCCCCCGTCCCTGTCCCGTCGGCGCCCTTGTCGCCGGCGCGGTCGAACATCAGCCAGATGCCATTGGCCGTCGTCGGTAAGGTGCCTGCGCCGCTGACATAGGCGAGCGTCAGCTTGCGGTAGGGATCGCCCTCGTAGCGGCGCCAGTTGAAGGTCGACACCGGGAAGGAGCGGAAGCCGCTTTCCCGCACGATTTCCTCCTCGTCCTCGATGACGTGGTAGGAGGCGAATTCCGTGTCGAGATACTGGTAGTCACCCGAGAGCCGATACATCTTGCGCTCGTCGCGCGGCTGGATGCACTGGATCAGCGAGATCTTGGTCTCGCATTTGGCGGGATCGTCGACCAGCATTTTGATGCGCGCCGGCAGTTTGTCATAGCCGAGCAGCTGCGCCGCCTGCCGTGCCGTGCGCTCATAGCGGCGGTGGAAGATGTCGACCTGGCCCCAGCGGTTGCGCGCGAGATAGCCTTCCGCCACGGGGATCGAGGCATAGCGGATCAGCGTGCCGCCAAAGCCTTCCTCGGCATAGAGATAGGCCGGGCCATAGCGCACGACATTGCGCAGGCAGGCCTGCGTCGCCGGCACGAAGTTGGAGTTGGCGGAATAGCGCAACGCAAACAGGAAATCGCGCAGGTTTTCCGCCCACTCCTTCTCCTCGTCGGTCTCCTCGTCGTTCATTTCGGCGGTGGTCAGCCCGTGCCATTTTTCCGACTGCGGGATGATCAGGCTTTCCAGCCCCGCGGCCAGCCGGTTGGCGGCCGAGTTGATGGTGTTGGCGTAGACACGGGAACCGCGCCGCTCCTGCCGCTCGGCCTGCGAGTCCGGACCGCCGCTTCGCCGGCCGCTCCAGACATCGGGCGCATCCGGATCGCAGAATTCCGCGACCTGCTCCCACACCGCCTCATACTGGCCGCGCTCGGTTTCGAGTTCGGACTGGCGGGACAGGATATCGCGGGCGCGGCTGCTCGAGCCTTCTGCATTGGCCATGTGAGGCTCCTGGGTACGAGTTGAGTGTGCGCCGCAAAACTTTCTTGTGCATCGCAGCAATCAGTGCGTAGATAGGCAAAGTAAAACTGACGGAAACGGGATGACCGAGACGCGGGATTCAAGGACGGCCCACTTCGACGCGCTGCATGGACTTAGGGGCATTGCTGCTGTGTTGGTGATGCTCGGCCACTTCAGCGAATACACCGGCCGGCAATATGATCTGGCGCCTTCAGGGTTCCTCGCCGTGGACCTGTTTTTTCTGCTGAGCGGCTTCGTGATCGCCCACGCCTACGACGACAAGTTCCGAAAAGGCATGTCATTCTGGGGCTTCGCGGAGACCCGCCTTCTCAGGCTCTACCCGCTCTACTTCGCCGCACTCGGCCTGGCCATGATCGGCGTCGGTGCAATCATCGCGACACAAGGGATCGGTGCGTATTCGCGGCTGGATTTGCTTGCAACCCTTGGGTTTTCCGTTCTTTTCCTACCCACGCCGCCGGCGCTCTCGACGGCTCCCGACCTGCTTTTCCCGCTTGATGGTCCGGCATGGTCGCTGTTTTATGAACTCGTCGCCAATGCCTTTTTTGCCGCGTTGGCCACAAGGCTGGTTGCGCGTTCGCTGGCCGTCATCGTCGGCGTTGGCTTGCTGGCCCTGGTGCTGATGGCCTGGCATGGTGTGGTGCTTGGCGGCGGCGCCTACTGGGACAACACGATCGCGGCTCCCGCCCGGATCGCCTTCTCGTTCTTTCTCGGGGTCTTTCTCAACCGGTATGCGACCGGGGACAGCCGGGACGGCAATCTCTACATGCTGTTCCTGCTGGCGCTGTGCGGAGCGCTGATGTGCTTCGATCCCGCCGAACATGTCCAGTTATACAGTCTGGTGGTTATCGTCCTGATCTGGCCCTGGCTCGTTCTCGTGGCGTCGCGCCTGCGGCTTTCCGGTTTCTGGCGCTGGATTGCGCTCTTCTCCGGCAACATCTCCTACGCCATCTATGTCCTTCACACGCCGCTCATCCGCCTTTCGAACGCCGCGGTCGAAGCTGTGACCGATATCTCATGGAATGAGCACGGCCTGCCGTTCATCCTGGCGACATCCACCCTGATCATCGCGGTCTCGGCATTCGCCCATTATGTCTACGACAAGAATATCCGCGCTCTGCTGCGGCATTGGCTTTCACTTCGCCGCGGGCGAGAGCGCGTGACCCAGTTCTAGAGCAATTCCAGGAAAAGTGTGAGCGGTTTTCCCGGGAAAAGCGCGTAGCGCTTTCCCTTGGGAATTGCGTAAAAACAAGAAGATAGAGCGGTTCGCCGTTTCCGTGAAACGGTGAAACGCTCTAGGGTGGATTCAGTTCGAGGACCGGCTGGCTTCGCAACCTACTCCGCCGGCGTCCTCTCCAATGCCGCCGCCGCGCCGCCCTTGCGGCCAAAGCGCTGGACGACGAAGCGGCCAGCCTTCTGGCCGGGGACCTCGATCAGATTGTAGGTGATCCAGGACAGCAGCGTCACCGTCGGCAGCACCACGGCAACGACGATCGCGAAGCGCAACGGCGCCGCCAGTTCGTTTCCGTATTGGCTGATGACGAAGGCCGCGACGGGCTGCAGCACCAGCAGATGGATCAGGTAGATGCTGAAGGAAAGCTCGCCCATGAGATGGAAGAACCGGTTGCTGAGCGTCACGGCGATCGCCCTCGCCAGCGTTCCCGCCTTTCCCGGCAGCATGCGGTAGAGAACCAGCGCAAAGAAGCCCGCCACCAGCGCTTCGCGCACCAGAAGCTTGCCCAGCCCGTAGTCGCCGCCAAAGGGCAGCGCCGCCAACAGCAGCGCCAGTGCCAGGTAGAGGATCGGCCGCGGCTGGCTCTGATGCACGATGCCGGCCAGCAGCATGCCGCACAGGAAGATCTGCATCTTCAGCGGCAGGAAGGACGGCATCGGAAAATGGATCGACAGCAGCCGCATCGCAAACACAATGGCGCAGCCGACGGCCGCGACCACGATGGCGCTCCTGATCCAGTCCAGCCTGCGCACCAGCAGCATGACGGCCGGGAAGACCGCGTAAAACTGCATTTCCAGCCCCAGGCTCCAGTCGGGCAGCGGCGTGCGGTAGGCGAGGTTCGGCACCAGTCCGAACAGGAAGGTGAGATGGGCAACGATGTTCTTCAGGCCGCCGTCGAGGTAGCGTTCGGGCGCCTGGTGCGATCGCGACAGGAAATCGTCGATGATGATCCGGCAATCATAGAGATAGGGTCCGAGCGCCAAAGCCGCGAAAAGCATGACGTAGAACAGCGGCGCGATGCGGAAATAGCGGCGCGTCCAGAATTTCAGCCAGGTTTGCGGTCTTTGCCAGGGTTCCTTGTCCTGGCGCAGCTGATAGTGGAACACCATCAGGAAGCCGGACAGCATGATGAACAGGTCGACGCCAAGATCCGGCTCGCCGAGGACCGGAATCTGCCAGCCGGTCAAAAGCAGGCAGTGCCCGACCAGCACCCAGATCGCCGCAAGCGCGCGAAGCCCGTCCAGGCATTCGATGCGCGACGACCTGATATCCGTAATGCTGGTTTCGTAGCTGGCCATGTTGCACTGCAGCATGGCGCTTGAGGCGCGATTGTCAACCCGCTGAGAGATAGAAGCTGCCAATCTCCCCCTCGAGGGGGAGATGGCCGGTCCACCCTCCGCAGCTGCAGCGCAGCTGCTGCGGAGGACGGGCAGGCCAGAGGGGGTCGTCGCGCGTAGAGCGCTGGCGTTTTCTTTTCCGGGTAGAAGGTCGCGCCCCGTCGCACCGACCCCCTCTGTCGCCTTCGGCGACATCTCCCCCTCAAGGGGGGAGATTATCCGCGCCTTCTCAGCAGCCTTGCGTGCCTTCGCCAATACCACCACGCCAGCACGCGCTTCCTGAAACTGCGTTTCATCGCGGTCATGGTCATACCCCCAAAAGCACGCGGCGCTGGCCGGTGAGGTCGCCGGGCGCGAGGTCGGTTTTCACCGTGCTCAACGTGCCCTGGCGCTGTTCGAGTTCAGCCCGAAGCGCGGCTTCGCGCGCCTGCACGTCCTTGTCGGCAATGGTCGGGGTCGGCGGCAGCGGCTTCAGCGCCGGCGGTTTTTGAAAGAGACACATGGTTCCAGCCTTCTCTTGTCCAGTCATAGAGGAAAAAATCTTCGCCGTTGCGGCCATATCCAGGCAGCCGGCAGCGTTGCGTGGCGCCGAGCCGGCCGAGCCAGCGCAGCGCGAGATGATTGGCGGCCAGCGCCCGCGCCTCGACCCGCCAGGCGCCGCGCGCCGCGACCTCAGGCCCCAGCACGGCGTGAAAGAAGCCGGTGATCCCAGGCACGCAGCGCTTCATGCGGCGGGTGCCCCAGCTCCAGGCGATCCACAGCCCGCCGCGCTGTTCGGCAGCGCCAAAGCCCGCCTCCGGATTGCCGTCGAGTTCGGCGACGTAGGCAAAGCCCTGCAGCGCGGCGAGCGCCAGCAGCGCCGGCGACCAGTGGTCAAGCTGGCAGTCGATCTCGGCCCGGTCCTGCGGGCGCAGATTGGCGGCGATGTAGGAGAGATCGCGCAGCGTGGCGGGGATGATGCGGAGGGTCATGGGGCACCCAAGCGGTAGGCGCGCCTCCCGCTACCGGGCAGGGTGTCGGAGGTCTTGACCGGCCCCGTCGCCGGTGACCTACTTCGAACGCGCACGCAATCGGTTATCCAGGAGACGGGCGAATGGACATTCGATCGACACTGACGGAACTATGCGATGCCTTCAACGCACACGACCTCGATCGCATCATGGCGTTCTTTGCCGACGACTGCGTCCTGGAGATGCCGAGGGGAAGCAACCCCTGGGGCTCGCGCTTCGAGGGCAAGCGCAACGTGCGCGACGCGCTGGCGACACGCTTCGAAGGCCTGCCCGATGTCCACTACGGCGACGGCGAGCATTTCGTCGATGCGGCTGCCGAGACCGGCATGTCCAAATGGATCCTCACCGGCACCACCCGCGAGGGCGTGAAAAAGGAGGTCCGGGGTTGCGACTTTTACACGTTCCGCGACGGCAAGGTGATCCGCAAGGATTCTTACTGGAAGATCGTGGAGTAGGAGTTGGCTCCTTAGCGCCAATTCGTTAGGTCGCGGCAGACAACCATGTGCTGCGTAGCGTCGCGGAAACGATGCAGATAGTCATACGGGACAAGGGCGATGGCGACCCGGCATTAAATGCGGCTGCCTATCTGCGGATTCGTGTTGCCGCGAGCGCCGAGGTAAGGGCGGGCAGTGCCTCAAATTGAACCTCGGCCTTTCAACTTTAGCGCCGCGAGCCCTGCCAAAACAATTCCAGCGAAAACAAGAAATAGATGGCAAGCACTATATATGAAAACTGCTCGACTGACCTCGTTGAAACCCCATTTCGTTCCTAGAAAATAGTGCCCTTGGACGATCTTTCCACCAAGTGCATCGCCAATTTGTGACGCCACTAAAATCCAGGCCAACACATTCAGCCATGCCGCAACACATATGAATTTCAGCGTTTTGGTCTTCATAACCGACCGCAGCCCGGCCTATGTCCACACACTGGTACTGTAGACGTTATCTTGCCTAAGTATCAAAGGCGAGACTACCGAAACGCCCCCAGCGGATCGGCCTGCCCTTTCGCCCGCCTCGCCGCCCTGAACTCCGCCGGGTCGACCACCGCTTCCCGCAGTATCATCACGCATAGCGGTTCGCCGCCATCGCAGGCCCATACGCCACACCTTTCCGCTTTGCTGATTTGGCGGTAGCTTCGGCGACGTCTGAAGCTTCCGCTTCACGTCTCGTTCTTCTCGTCGGGAGTCGTCATGATAACACCTGGGGCGGATGAACCCGCACATCCGATACTAGCCGATACCAAGTATGGCTTATCTTTTTTAATTGATATCCCAGAGGAGCTATGGACGGCCTACTACGCAGCTCTCGGCCGCCTAATGCACGAATTTGCTAAGGCCGAGGAGAATATGAGTATCCATCTTTTGGAAGAAGCATCTAAATTGACAATGGGTAGAAGTGATGTTCTCAAATCTATCGCTATAAGCATGCGAGCCGCATCTCTTAAAGATGCAATCAAGCGAATTCTTCGAATTGTCAATTCACCTCAGCAAACTATTCATGAAGTCGAACAAATCTTTAATCAATTCGGTCAGATTCAATTTCTTCGTAATTTGCTAGCGCACCACTCTGCCGTACCAAATATGGAGAACAAAGCGGGCTATTTCGTTGTCTCTAACATTTCAGAAGTACGCGAGAGAACGTCCGAAGAAATAGTATATTTCAAGATCGATACTTTGGATAACCGTCTTCTGACCTAATGAGGATCGTCCAACGGCTAGGATATGCACTTAATCCGGATATTTATCAAAGCCTTTTGGCACGGTATCCGGAGGCAGCTGCCGACGCATTTTCGCCGTGGCTCTATAAACCCGAACAGTTAGTTCGCGGCGGTCAAAAACACGACAACTAATACTCAGTCGGAGAAGTTGCCGACTCCCCGAAGCGATCTTGATTCAATCGGACACCACCCGCTCACCTGAACGCCCCCAGCGGATCGCTCTGCCCCACCGGCCGCCGTGCCGCCCTGTACTCCGCCGGATCCACAACCGCTTCCCGCAGCATCATCACGCCATAGCGTGTCGCGGCCATCAGGTCGTCGCGCAGTTTGACCACCTGGCCGTCCTTGCGGTGGTAGAGGCGGAATTCCTCAAGCCAGGACAGCAGCGTCGAAAACACCTTGAAGCGGCCGGATTGCATGCGGTCGAGCATGTCCATCAGCCCGGCCTCGACCGAGACCGAGCCATCGGCGAAGCGGGCATGGCCCGACAGCATGTTCAGCCCGTGCGCGGCATATTGTTTGGCCAGCGCCGTGCCCGCCCCTTCCAGCGTCTCGCGGCGACCGTCGCGCGGCCAGGCCCAGGGCAGCCATTCGCCCCACGGCTTCAACGCCAGCACCTGCATCGCCGGCGTCTGCTGCGAGGCTCGCGCCGCCTTGGTGACGTAGACGACATCGGCCTCCGTATCCCAAGCAAGCTCGACGGCGGCCGACGGATGGTCCCAGCCGAAATCGAGCGCGCCGATCCGCGGCCAGTAGCGCGGCAACCGGAACGGCTCGCAGGCGATCAGCTCCTCGGCAAGCGGAAAGATGCGGCCGGAGCCGAGCACCGGAACGCCGCGCGCACGCGCCTCGCGCTCATGCTCGGGATAGGCAGCAATGATAGCGGCGCGCTCCTGCGGCGAATAGTGTTCGGCATCGTCGATGGTCATGAAGGTGACGTGACGGCTCATCTGCACACCCGATCCACAAGCCAGTGGTCGAACTGGCAGGTTGTTGTGTCACGCATGGGGAACCGCGACGAGGACAGCGAGCTTCGGAGCTTTCATCCGAAGTCTCGGTATTGGGTCAGTTTGAAATTTGGACGGCTGCCTTTGCACCTATTGCGCCGATGCAAGAAATGCTGCTGAAATATGCAACATGACGACACCAATGGATCCAGACGACCCAAAAGACGCTTGGCAGTTGCGTGTTTCCGCTGCCATCCAGGGTTTCAGCAGCGCGTTACGTGAGTTGCACGACAGCAATCCTTGGCCTGACCAAGCCGTGCTACCTTTCGCCATGAATTACCTAATGACCGAACTATGGGATCATTATTTTAGCCAAACCGAGATACGACAAGCTTTCGAGGCAGCCGTAGCAGACTTGCCGAGATACGCAGGCGACGACGAGGTCAGGCCCTAGCGGGCTCTAGCGTTCGCCCTTTCGATAGGTGCCGCGTACCATTGGCTTCTCGGCTTCCTTCGCTTCGATCAGCGCTACGATGTCAGCGATTTCCCAGAGCTTGCCAGTCACGCCAGCGACCATTGCCGGGGTCATCCGCAAGGTCGCATGGATACGAACAAAATTGTAGTACATGAAGTGAAGCGCCACGGCGTTGGCGTGGGCTTCCACCTTCTTGGAAAAGCCATTGGTCAGGCGTGTGAAGCGGCGCATGTGCATCCGCATGGTCAGGTTCTGACGTTCGGCAAATGACGTGCTGACGCGCTTGATGTCTGGGTTGCCTTCGATCCGCTCTTTCCGCGCACCAGTGCATTCGGCGGGGCTATAGCGGCCCTTGGCGCTGTCAGGCGAAGCGCCGTAAAGCTTGATCAGCATGGCGTAGTCGATGTCGCCGCCGAATGCACCTTCAACAGCCTCTAGATAAGCCCTGTGGCCATCGCTGGTCGGCTGGACGCGGTTGGCAAGGCGGCGCGAAAGATCGTCCATGAAGCTCATTGCGTATTCGCTATCGCGCCCGCCGACCAGCCAAGACATGACAAGCTTGGTGTCGGCATCGATAGCCGTCCACGTCCAATTGTCGCCAGCGAGTATTGGGTCAGTTTGAAATTGGCGAGAGCAGAAGCCGCGCAAGCTGACCGTCGATAGGAAAGTGGATTTGCGGCGTGGACAGCATGTGGATCACCTCTTTCGTCCGTTCGTCCGCGAACTCGATGTCGTCTCGCATTTCAACGAGTTCGGCCCATTCCTCTAGGTCCTTCGCGCCAAGGTTCCCCGCCAGAAAGCGTAAGAGAACGCTTCGAATGTGATTGTAGGTTAGCCTGACGAGCGGTTTTGGATAATCCCAGGGAAGCGGCGCCAGAAGCGCCTCAATCTCAGTAACCGGCCGATCCAAGTCAACCAGTGACTGAATGATAGAACGCCGTTCTTCCTCTCGCATGCTTAAGTGCTAGCCTATGCTTGTTGCGCTAACGCTCCATCTTGTCGATGCGTTCGCTGAGAGCCTTCACCGCTACCGTATTTTCCCGAATGTAGCATGGATCATTACGCTTTCTCCGAGGGCCAGCCGATATTCCGGGTCGGTTGACGTAGTGGATCGTGCCACGGCGATTTGTCGATGCGATCGACTGCCGCCATTCTGCATGGCGCCTGAATTTTCACGAGCCTCGCCTATCATCCAGGTTTCTCGACCATGTCGTTGTCGCTGCCACCCTCACCTCGGTCAGTGATGGCCAGGAAACCAATCACTCTCAGCGACCGCGTTCGACCCGATTCACTCTTTCAGTAGCCAGTGTCGCTTGCCGGATCTGCGTCTGTCAGCCGGCGGCCAATGGTATTCTCAATGGGACGCTAATATACATAGACGCTCCAGCAAGCAGCGCCTGCCGGATGCTTGAGGAACGCCATGCGAAGATTCATCTTCACGGCGATGTGTATCGCCGCCGCGACAGCCGCCAGTGCCCACGACTGGTACCAAGACAGGGTTGACCCACAGACGAAATTCAAGTGTTGCGGTGGTTCTGATTGCCGCGCCATACCTCGGTCTTCGGTGCGATCCAGGATCGACGGTGGTTACATCTACTTGCCGCATAATTTCATCATCCCACCGGACCGCGTGCAGGAATCCCCAGACGGCCAATACCATATCTGCGAAGGTACCTACGTCATAACCAATCAGTTGTATTTGCGTTGCTTCTTTGCGCCTCGTGTAAAGATCTCCCTACTTCTTCCGCATTGAGGTAGATACCGGGCGTCGCTGCGGCAGCACCGGCTCGCCCTCCCTCTGCGGGCGGCTCTACGTCACCCCCCCGCCCTGCCCTCCACCTCCTGCGCCGACAAAAACCGCAGCACCACATCCGACATGCCCAAGAGCGGCGTGAACGTGACGATCGTTATTCCGCCCGTGGCGTTGGTGCGGGTCAGCCCTTCGGAATAGATGTCGAGCGACGGCTCCTCGTCGAACCACACACCATGCAGCGTTTCGCCCTGCCACTTTTCGCGGCCTTTCTCATAGCTCTTGAACGACAGCACCGATTCATCGGCCTGCACGTCACCGCCGCCGCCCCAGCGCACCACGATGCTGTCGAGCGCGCCCGGCGCGCCGCGGCCCATGGTGGTGTGCAGAATGGCGTCGGCGGGGATCATGCCGGTGCCCCAGGCGGCCTGCTGCTGCGGCGGGCCGACCAGCACCCGCTGCGGGTTGTCGCGCGTGCCCTCGCCCGTCACGCCGGCCGCCCATAGCCGCACGGCGGTGTCGAAGGTCTTGCCTTGCCACCACTGGGGATAGCGGCCGGTGAGATGCATGGCCCATTCGGCGCCGCCGGCCCTGGTCTTGCCGAGCTGGTTGCCGGCCATGAACAGCCGCTCGCGGTTTTTGGCGCCAGCGGCGTGAAACTCGGCCTGGCGTTCATACGGCGCGTAAGATGCAAGCAGATTAGTCCTGCGTCTTCGGTCCAGCTCCTGCAGCAGCGCCAGATAGTGACGGCGCGCCGTCCGGCTGGTCGCCGAACGGCCCGAGGACGGCTTCGAGGCCGCGGATACGGCGGCGGATCTCGTCATCGCTCAGGCTCTCCAGATTGTCGATGGAGACATGTAAATCCTTGGGCAGCACCGATTGCACGATCTTCAGATACTGGTCGGGCTTGTCGGCCCGAACCGCGGCAATGACGCCGGCGCCGTGGGTGCGGAAATCGGCGCGCACCGCGTCGAGAAAATCGTCGCCAAGCGTCTTCTTCGTCCGCCTCGGGGTGGCGCCGGCGGGCGCTTTGCGGCCAGGGCGCGCGCGCGGCGCCGTCCGGTCAGCCATGATCCGGGATCCCGGCGGGCTCTGCCTTGCTGGCGGCAACCTGCTTTGCCGGTCTCGCCCGCTTGATTTTGCCGGGCTTGCGCCGTTTTGCCTTCGCCGGTTTCCGGGTGGTCTTGCGGTTGGCCGCATCAGCGGCTGGCGCGTGGCTCTTTTCGGCAGGCGCGGCTTTCAGGCTTGCCCTGGCAAGACCGATCGCGCTTCCGTCGTGCGCGCCGCGCGGAAAGCCGAAGCCGCCGATAGCATCGACCGGGCCGCCACGAACCATGCCGATCAGCACGGCCGGCACGACCGGCTCGACGCGGCCGATACGTGCCTGCGGGGCAGCGCCTTCGAACAGGCCGATGGCGCTGACGAGCTCGCGGCCGTCATCGTCGATGATGATGGTGGCACAGCGGTTGGACATGGGGATTTCTCGCGGATATCGCAGAATGAACCGAGGATAGCGTTCCTTCGCGCCCCCTCTGTCCTGCCGGCATTCGGTTCTCGCAACAGATTGCCTGAAAAACAAAACCCGCCTCGGCGGCGGGTTGCTGGCGCAAATCAGCACCATGGAGAAATGATACGATAGCTGCCCTCATCCGTCAATAGGAAATAAGAAACAATTCCTACATCAGTCAAGGACGCAGCGGAGTTAGCGCTACCATATTTGTCGTCAAGTCATATGCATATGTGCTAAAGTGCCATGACGCTGGGGAAGTTTGTCTGATAATTTGTTCTTTGGCATCAAGGGGGCACAAGAAGCCATGTCTGACGACAAAATCCGAAATATAAATTTGACCGCCGACATCGTCGCGGCCTTCGTGCGCAACAATTCGGTGCCTCCGGAAGGTTTGCCGGCGTTGATCGAGAGCGTCAACTCAGCGCTCGCGGCCGTGGACAATCCCGTTGCTCCGCCGCAACCGGCACCGGAGCCTGCCGTCAATCGCAAGCGCTCGGTGACGCCGAATTTCATTTACTGCCTCGAGGACGGCAAGAAGTTCAGGTCGCTCCGGCGCCATCTCGGCTCCGCCCATGGCATGACGCCGGAGGCCTATCGCGCCAAATGGGACCTGCCCGGCGACTATCCGATGACGGCGCCCAGCTACGCCGCCAAGCGTTCTGAGCTGGCAAAGGAATTCGGGCTCGGCATCAGGACAGAGACGCCGGACGCCAAAGCGCCGGCCAAGCGCAAGACCAAGGCGTAGCGCGACACCCCTGCGACGTTTGCCTACCGGAGGACGATCATGGTGGCCGACGAGCCAATGACGTTCGTGTCGAACGCGTCGATCGCCGCCAATGGGCCGTGCTGGTTGCCGAAAACGGCACGGTGACCCAGCGCCTGTTCGAAGCCCAGGAAGCGGCCGAGGATTTTGCCGATAGCGAGCGGACAAGGCTCGGCCTGCCCGCCAGGCCGCCGGCGGCGGATCCGCTGGCCTGAGGGACCTTCAACCAGCTGCGGGATATCGCCCGAAACAAAAAACCCGCCTCGGCGGCGGGTCGCTGGCGCAAAACAGCACCATAGGCGAATCATAGCATAACTGCCTTCACCCGGCAATCGCGGCGGATCGCAAGACGTAGCCTTGCCGGCATCGACCGACTGGCCATTAGCCGGCGCTTATGGAATCATTCCGCTCCGACTCGGGGAGAATGCAGCATGGACAAACCAGCCATGGCATCCGTGTTCAGGATGCGGCATGCGCCAGCCACTGTTTCGGGCGTTCGCAGCGTCGGCCGGGGCCAGGCCGATCCGGTCATCAGCAGAAGGCCGCTTGGCGAGGCGATCCGCTTCGTCGTCGACGCCGACCCCCATTACGACATCAGCGCCGTTTCGATCGCCTTTGGCGACGGCTCGGCCCCGCGCCTCGGCAGCCGGGAGGTCAAGGCGCTGTGGGCCGAATACGGCCGCCGCTGGATGGAAGAGTAGGACCGCACCGGAACCTCGGCATTCGCCTCCCCTGGATCGGAACAGCCGCTCATGCGTTGACGCTGGAGTTTTGTTGACGCAATTCCGAACGGAAAACCGCCTCACACTTTTCCTGGAATTGCTTTAGCCAATGGGAGCAAACGCCATGAATGTCGCCAATCTGCAACTCGAAGGCCTGCTGATGGCCGTCGCTTCGATCAACCAGGTGCTGGTCCGCAAGGGCGTGCTCACGGTCGAGGACATCGACATCGCGCTGCGCAAGGCCGAGGCCATCGAAACCGGCGAGGAACGGTCCGGCGGCATGTCGGAGTCGAGCCGGGACGCCGTCAACTTTCCGATCCGGCTGCTGGAGCTGGCCAACCAGTGCCAGCCGGAGACGGACATGCCTTCCTTCTCGAAGCTGGCGCGCATGGTCGGCCAGATGAAGGAACCCTACAACGACCAGATGTGAGGCCCTGCTCGCAGCCGTGGCCAGCGCGCGAGGTGGCTTATGTCAATACCGTCCCTGCAGGATCTTGATGAGCTTGCTGTTGTCAGCGCTGGGCGACAGCATCTTGCGATAGTCGGCGTAAGTGATCTTGCCATTGGCCAGCGCATTGACGAGCCGGTTGCAGAAGGCGGTTTCGTATCTTGCCGGGCTGACATTCATGAGTGCCGACAAATTGTTCTTATCGGACTGCGACGTGGCTCTTTCGTCGGCGACGCATTCGTTGATGTAAGAGCGCTTGGCAGCTGGGCTGCTGAGTGTGACAGGTATAGTGTTGAATTCGCTTTCCGACATTGAGGTGCAGCCGGCAACCAGTGACGTGCCGACAAGAACGGCAGCAAAACGCGTGGCAATGTTCATGAATTCCCCCTTGGACCCGTCACTGTGCTTATCGCGCCAAAACGCGCAAGTACAGTGACAATATCGTCGTATTCGGTCGCAAAGCTTAGGCCAGACTAGTCGCCGTCGCCGCGGCCGAAAGCAGGGCTATCGCATATGGATTCTTACGAAGAGGGACCCCCACCCTAACCCTCCCCACAAGGGGGAGGGAACGCTGCCGCGCGCCCTTTTTGCCTCCGCCCCTGCATCCAGACCTCAATAATTTGCCGAGATCAGCGCCAGCAGGGTCTCCCTCCCCCTTGTGGGGAGGGATTAAGGGTGGGGGTAAGTGCCGGGCAAACATCTCAGAAAATGTCAGATGCGATTGCCCTGCGGCCCAAGGGGGCAGACGTTCACCCTCGGCCGAGCTTGGAGGCCAGCACGCTGCCCGGGCCGTGCACGGCGGCAAACAGCAAGCCGGCGGCGAACGGGAAATGGGACATGAAAGCGCCGAACTCGGCCTGGTTGCCGGCCCAGTGCGACGGACCGTGGAAGGCAAAGCCGAGGAAGACCACGTAGGCGGCGGCGACCAGGGCCGCCGGCGTGAAGAACGCGCCGGTCAGGAAGGCGATCACCAGCAGCGTTTCGAGGATCGCGGCGCACCAGGCCAGAAACAGCGGGAACGGGAAGCCGGCGGCGGCGATGTAGCCGGCGGTCATACCCATATCCATGAACTTGAAGGCCACTCCCATCGCGAACATGGCGGCCAGGATCAGGCGAGCGATGAGAATGGCCGCGGTCTGCCACGGCGATTGAACGGTTTCCATAATGTCCTCCTGGGATTGTAACGGGTTTCGCTCCAAGGACGAGCGGTACGCCGCCGATCCGACACCATCCGGCAAAAATTCTTGGCTGGTAAAGCAGGACTGTTTTCTCGCCCCACGGATAGTAGGGGCAATCGCATATGAAACTTCTCGAAGGTTTGCCCGGCACGTACCCCCACCCCTAACCCCTCCCCACAAGGGGGAGGGAGACTCCGTAAGCGCTGATCTCAGCAAATTGCCGAGGTTTCCATCCTGATCAGGAAGGTGGGTAGGGCGCGCGGCAGCGTCCCCTCCCCTTTGTGGGGAGGGTTAGGGTGGGGGTCCTCTTCGAAAGAATCCGTATGCGATAGCCCTGCCACGAATGGGGCGAGCAACTCAGGATACCAAAGCAAGCCCCCCGCCCCCGCTCAGAGCTTCGCCATCAACTCCCGTCCCAACCGCTTCGGCGGTTCGGCGCGCAGCACCACATTGGTCGTCACCGCGCCGTAGCGGCCGATGGCATCGACGATGCTTTCGAGGTCGGGCGGCGACGGGACGACGACCTTGACCAGAAAGCAGTCCTCGCCGGTCACCCGCAGCACCTCGAGCACTTGCGGCATGGCAGCGAATTTCTTCAGGCAGGTCTGGATGTGCTCATGCGTGGTGCGCAGGCGGATCATCGCCATGGTGCCGAGACCGAGGGCGGCGGGATCGATCGCCGCGCGGTAGCCGGCGATGATGCCTCGCTCCTCCAGCCGCTTCACCCGCTCCGAGGTGGCGGGCTGGGACAGGCCGACACGGCGGCCGAGTTCGGAAATGCCGATGCGGCCATCCTCCTGCATGATCTCGATGATCGCCATGTCGGTGGGGTCGAGCCGGGGCCGGTATTCGCCGTTTGCCATGCGCACCTTCAATCCATCGGAATTCTTCGCTGCTTTCCGATGATCTCTCATTCCGCGGACGAGGAGAAGAGCTAGAATTGGCCGGCATCGTTCACCAGGAGACAGGGCATTCCATGACCGACTTCATCATCTTGCCGGGCAGCGGCGGATCGGGCGAGGCCCATTGGCAGACACGCTGGCAACAGGCCAACCCGGCAATGCGCCGCTTCAGCCCGGCGAGCTGGGACCTGCCGGATTTCGACGACTGGGTGGCAGCGCTGGAAACCGCGGTGTCCCAGGCAACAACGCCGCCGGTGCTCATCGCCCACAGCCTCAGCTGCCTGCTGGTGGCGCATTGGCAGGCAGCGTCGAGCCGCCAGATCGCCGGCGCGTTCCTGGTTGCCGTTCCCGATCCGGCATCGCCCGCCTATCCCGCCTACGCAATTCCCTTCGCCGACACGCCGCGCGGCCCGCTCCGCTTTCCTTCGCTGATCGTCGCCAGCACCGATGATCCTTACGACCCGCATGGCTATGCCGTGGCGAAGGCCGGACAATGGGGCAGCGCGCTGCACATTGCCGGGCCGCTCGGCCACATCAACAGCGACAGCGGCCTCGGCGACTGGCCGGAGGGAATGGCGCTGCTTATGGTTTTCGTCGGAAGCGTCGACTTGAAGGGCGATTGCCAAGCATCGGCTGACGCCGGCGGCCGCTCGTCTTCGCACAATGTCCTGAATTCAGCTGGCTAGAAATCTCTCACGCGAAGAACCCTGCTCCTGCTGCTTCTCCCGCTCCTGTTGCTCCTGTTGCTCCTCCCGCCGCCGCTCGGCGTCGGCCTTGCGCTTCGGGCAATCCTCGTAGTCGTGGTCGCGCGAGCCGCAATAAGAGCAGCATTTTGCCGGCGTGTCGGGGCGAAGTATCATGGCCATGCACAAGAATGCACGAAAAGTCATCCGGTTGCAGCAGCGTCTTCGACGTCGCTGCTCGGACGCGTCACCGCCAGCCTGAGCCGCCCCTCAATAGCCGCCGACGATCGGCAGGATTTCGCCGGTGATATAGCTCGAGCATTGCGGCGAGGCCAGGAACACATAGGCCGGCGCGATCTCTTCGGGCTGGGCCGGGCGCTTCATCGGCGTCTTGGCGCCGAACTGCGAGACGTCCTGAGCCTGTTTGTCGGACGGGTTGAGCGGCGTCCAGACCGGCCCCGGCGCCACCGCATTGACGCGGATGCCCTTGCCGATCAGGTTGCCAGACAGCGCGCGGGTGAAGGCGTGGATGCCGCCCTTGGTCATCGAATAGTCGACCAGTTCCTTCGAGCCGTCTATGCCGGTGACCGAGCCGGTGTTGACGATGGCCGAGCCCGGTTTCATATGCGCGACCGCCTCCTGAGCCATGTGGAAATAGCCGTAGAGGTTGGTCTTCAGCGTGGTGTCGAAATGCTCCTCGGTGAGGTCGGCGAAATCGGCCGAGTGAACCTGGAAGGCGGCGTTGTTGACCAGCACGTCCAGCTTGCCGAGTTGCTTGACCGTGCGCTCCACCGCGCGGCGGCAGAAGGCGCGGCTGGCGACATCGCCACGCAGCACAAGGCAGCGCCGGCCCTCGGCCTCGACCGCCTGCCTGGTCACTTCGGCATCCCTGTCTTCGCTGAGATAGACGATGGCGACGTCGGCGCCTTCGCGTGCAAACAAGACTGCCACGGCGCGGCCGATGCCGGAATCGCCGCCGGTGATCAGCGCCACCTTGCCGTCGAGCTTCCTCGAGCCCTGCCAGAACGGCGCATCATAAAGCGGCGCCGGCTTGATCTCGCCTTCCTCGCCGGGCTTGGGATGGTGCTGCTTCGGAAAAGGCGGCTCGGGATAGAGCCGGGCGCCGGCCTGCATGGCTGCCGATGATTTAGCCTTCGGCTTGCGGCGGTCGTCGGCATCGACCTTGCGCTGCACGCTGCGCTGCTTGCGCACCGAGGTTTTGGTCAGCATGGGATTCTCCTTCCGTGTCGGAGGACAACGCGCTCCGAGCAAAAAGGTTGGCCGCGCAAAAAGGTTGACGGCAGGCATTGCGCACAAAGCGGTCGCATTCGTCCGGACTACATCAAAGTTAAATGCGAGGCACAGACGTCAGGTGCTAGGTGAGTGCGAAAGGGGGACTCTAAAACTCTAGGGAGGAGTCCATGGAGGTTCGAAATCTGGTTGCCAAACTGTCGGCCGCACTGCTGCGCCGGCGCGCCGCATCGCCGCCAATCCTGTTCAGACCAATCCGCAACTCGCTCGCCGACATCCCCTTGAAGGCGCAGTCGCGACCGCCCTACCGGCCACGCCAACCGATCCGGCCGGCCAGCAACATGTAGCCTTCGCAAGCTGCAACCACTTCGCGATTTCCTCGTTTATGGCGATCCCGATTCACGGAGTCTATCCATGAGATCGATACCAACAAACAACCCCATCCTGGTTCTGGGCGCCGCTGCCTTCCTGGTCGCGCCTTTCGCCGGGCTTTTGTGGCGGACGCGCGAATGGTTCGGATGGTGAATTTCCCATGACCAGATTTCTTCCCCTGACGATCAAATTCGTGGACGGCAGTACGATGACGGTGTCGTCGATCGCCGACGCCAACAGAGCGCTGGAGGGAAAGTGGAAGAACAAGGACGCTCAGGCCTACAAGGCGGCCGTCAGGCTGGTGGATGACGCGCTGGACGGCATTTGCCGCCCGGCCATCGCCTTTGCCGCTTTCAAAAATGCCGCCGCTCAACAGGGCTTGCTGAAGCCGGCGAAGCCAAGTGCCGCCCTTGCCATGCTCGACGAATTGGCGTCGCTGAACGGACATCATTGAAAGGCCGGCTGAGGCGAAGTCGCGCCCCTTTGGAACGCCGATGACCTATCTCGGCTCGCGGTTCATGCTGAGATAGGTCGGGTCGAACTCGGCGATCTCGACAAGCCGCTGCCAGTCCAGGATCGTCACCATGTGGTTTGCCCAGCCGATGACGCCGAGCCTGCGCAGCGCGCCGATCACCCGGTTCATGTGAACGATCGACAGCCCCAGCACGTCGGCCAGTTCGGCCTGCGACAAAGGCAGACGGAAACTCATGCCATTGGTCTGCTTGACCACTTGAAGCCGGACGAACAGCTCGCACACCAGATGCGCCAGATGCGAGGTCTTGGATCGCCTGCCCATGGCCACGATCCATTCGCGATGGATGGCGCCGTCGACGAGCGTGTCCAGCCACAGCAACCGGGTCAGATGCGGCGCCTGTTCGGTGATGGCGCGCAGCCGGCTGTGGTCGGCGGCGATGACCCGGCATGGCGAGAGCGCGATGATGCCATGGTCCATGGTTTTGAGCAGAAAGGCGTGCAGGTCGACGAAATCGCCAGGCACCTGCAACGAGGTGAATTGCCGGCCGCCATCCTCCAGCACCTTGTAGCGCGCCGCCAGACCTTCGATGATGAGCGTGCTGTAGCCGGGTCTCGATCCCTCGGAAACGATGTCCTGGCCGGTGGCAAAATCCATCTCGACCGTCATGGCGCCGGCCAGCAGCCCCTTCTCCTCTTCAGAGAGGGCGTCGTGCTGACCAAGGTTCAGATAAAGAGATTCCAGCATTGAGGGGTCTTCCGTCCGGGATCGGTTGCTGTGGCTCAACGCCGGAGATCGGGTGCGGTTGCACGCAGCAGGGCGCGGCGGCAGTTCGCGCCTGGCAGCAACGGCGAGAAATCTGTTTGAGAATCAGCCGGATGGAACCATGGCTGCGAACAGGGGTTTAGCGTCTCATGCAGGATGCTTGCGCCATGGAACGGTTCTACTTCGACCTCTACAACTCCGAAAACCAGATCGATGAAGAAGGGCAGCTGTTCCCAAGCCGCGAGCGTGCGGGAGCCGAGGCGCTGCGGATATTGCACGACGTCGCGCGCGACGAGATGCCGGAGGGCGAGCACCGGCAGATCACCGTCAAGATGCTGAACCAGAACAGGGAGCAGATCTTCGAAGCGTCGTTGACCATGGCGGCGCTGTGGAGTTGAGCGTCAGCGGCCCTGTCGACCACGGCATGGAACCTCTTGCCTTCCCCTCTGTTTCCTAAGGGAGGCCCAGCGGCAGGAGCTGCTGGCCAGCCAATTGATTGGAGGCACAAACCCATGTCCCTGCAAAAGCTTCATCCCGAGCATGTCGACGACACGCGCAGGCTTGCCTATTCGACATTCGGTCCCGTTCTCATCAGTTCGTTGGCCAAACGACTGGCGCGCAGCCAGGGGACCAAGGAACTGAGCGACGTGGAAAAGTCGCTGATCCGGCTGATCGAAAACGCCGACGTCGATGAGCCGCAAGCCGAGGCAATGAGGGAGTTTGCCATCGAGCTGGTGGTGTCGACGATGACGGAAGCCCGCAATCACCCCGACACCAAGAGCGATGTCGAGGCCGTGGGCGAGCGCCGCACCGAGGGCCGCTCCGAGAATCCGGAGACGCTCGAGGAGCAGTTGCAATCGGGCCTCGAGGACAGCTTTCCCGCCAGCGATCCGCCCGCTGTCGTCTCGACCTCTATTTCGGGCGGGTCGAAGGATATTGTCGGCACCGACGAGGTGTTGCGGCGCAAGAGGGAAGCGGCACAGCGCGAGCAGGAAAAGGCCGGCGCCGGTTGAGCTGACCGCACCTCCCGGCGCGGTTCGGCCGTTTCAGCCGAACCGCTTGTGCGGCGCCTCGGCGCTCGCCCTTGCCACGATCGCTTCCAGCGGCTCCGGCCGGTGCAGCAGAAAACCCTGGCCGTAGGCGACGCCCATGTCGCGTAAAATGTCGAGCGCGGCCTGCTCTTCGATCTTTTCGGCCACCACCGCGCAGCCCAGGCTTTTGGCGATGCCCGTTATGGCTGAGACGATCTCGCGGTCGAAGCGGCTTTGCGCGATGTTTTCGATGAACGAGCCGTCGATCTTGATTTGGTCGACGGGAAAGCGCCTGAGATATTCGAACGAGCTCATGCCGGCGCCGAAATCGTCGAGACTGACGCGGCATTGCCGCTCGCGCGCCTTGCGCACGAACTGTTCGGCGGCGTCGAAATTGGTGACGGCGGCGGTCTCGGTGATCTCGAAGCCGATGCCGGAATGCGGCGCGCCGGCCTCGGCGATGACGGCGTCGACGAAATCCCACAGCAGCGGATCGCTCAGTGTCTGCGCCGACAGGTTGAAGCCAAGCGTGATGGCGCCCGATTTCATGGCCGGGCCATGCTGCGACAGCGCGGTCCTGATGATCCAGCGGTCGAGCCGTGAGGCAATGCCGAAGCGCTCCGCAACCGGAATGAACTCGCCCGGCGGGATCAGCTTGCCATTCTTGCCCACAAGCCGCGCCAGCACTTCGACATGACGGCTCTCCCGCCAAGGTTTCCCAAGCAGATGAATCTCCTGGCCGAACAGTTTCAACCGACCGTCGTCCATGGCGTCGACGGTGTCGGCGGCGACACGCGCCGCGTTGAGGCCGCCGGAGCCCGAGGCCGAGTCTGCCGAAAACACCGCAAAGCGGTTGCGCCCCGCGGCCTTGGCCGCGTAGCAGGCGTCGTCGGCGCAGGCCAACGCATCGGCCACCGTCGTGGTGGTGTCGTCGACAAAGGCGATGCCGATGCTGGCCGCGAGCTTGCGCGACGTGGCCGGCAGGCCGAGGTCGGCGTCGCGCACCGCCGCAAGGATTGCGCCGGCCAGCGTCTCGGCCGCGGCCGGCTGGCAATTGGGAACCAGCAGCGCGAACTCGTCGCCGCCCAGGCGCGCGGCGCGCGCCGATGCCGGCAGGCAGCCCACTATGCCGGCGGCGACGCCCTTCAGCGCCAGGTCGCCGGCGGCGTGGCCGGCAAAGTCGTTGAGCGCCTTGAAGTAGTCGAGATCGACATAGAACACCGCCAGCGGCAGAAGCCGCACGGTGGCGATGTGGACAGCCAGCAGCCGGTCGAATGCAGCGCGGTTCAGCAAACCGGTCAGCGCATCGTGGTGCGCGGCGTAGGCGAGTTCTTGCTCGCGCTTCTTGTCCTCGGTGATGTCGCGCACGGTGCCGAGAATCTGGCCCGCAGAGTCCGGAGCTGAGATGAAGCGCACCAGCGATTCGACATGACGGATTTCGCCGTCTCGCCGGATGATGCGGTATTGCGAGGCAATGACTGCGTCGGTCGCAAGCGGGGCCAGATGGGCGCGCTCGGTGGTGTCCTTGTCGTCGGGGTGGAGATAGGTGTGCCAGAGATCGGCGGCCACCTCGTCAGTGTCTGCGACGAGGCCGAAAATCTCCCTGGTGCGGGCATCCCAATAACTCTTGTTGGCGTCGATATCGTGATGCCAGATGCCGGTGCCGCTGGCCGCCAGCGCCAGGCGGAAGCGCACATTGACCCGCTCCAGTTCGGCCTCGGCCTCTTTCTGCCGGCTGATATCGGTCTGGACGCCCATCAGCCTGACCGGCTTGCCTGTCTCGTCACGCTCGACAATGCCGCCGCGGTCCAGCACCCAGATCCAGTGGCCGTCCTTGTGCTTCAGGCGCAGCTCGGTCTCGATCGAAGTGGTCAGGCCGGCAATGTGGCGCTCGCCGCTGGCCAGCGCCCGTTCGCGGTCGTCGGGATGCGTCAGCTTCAGCCAGAGATCGCTGGTGTCGGCAAGCTCGCCATCCTCATAGCCGAGCATGTGCGACCAGGTCGGCGAATAGAAGCAGTCGCCGCTCAAAATATCCCAGTCCCATACGCCGAGATGAGCGCATTCGAGCGCCAGCGCCCAGAACTCGCCGTTGCGTATTTTCTCTTCAGCCATGCCCTGGTTTCGTCCATCCCATCTCCGCCATTGTGCACGAAAGCAGACAAGAAACCGTTACCGGATGCGTGCCCGTACCGGGCGCAAAGCCTGCAATCGGGTCGTATCATGCCGTGTGGCGTGATCATGCGATCGGGGTTCCTCATGCCATCGGCGCCCTGATTGGGCCCGTCCGGCCCGGCCCGGGTTCGACAATCCTTATCGCGCGGCGGCGCGCATTGTCCTCGAGCAGGCCGCGCAGTTCCTCGCGGCCACGCGCAATGCGCGACATCAGCGTGCCGGCCGGCACGCCAAGCATCTCGGCGGCCTCGGCGTAGGAAAAGCCCTCGATGGCGACGATGGTCAGCGCGGCACGGCGGTCGGGGCTGATCGCCTGCAGCGAGTCGATGATCTCGCGCGCCGCGACGTTCTCCAGCTGGTCGGCGGGAGAGGCCTGCACCTCGCCGGCTTCCAGGGGCAGCATCGAGGCCTCGCCACGCCGGTTCACCTTGCGCATCTGGTCGATGAACAGATGATGCATGATCGTGAACAGCCATTTTCGCGGGCTCTCTCCCGTCTGCCAGTTGTCCAGCCGCAGCAGCGCCCGTTCCAGGCAGTCCTGGACGAGATCGTCGGCGGAATCGCGGTCGCGCAGCAGCGAGCGCGCATAGCGCCGCAGACGCGGGATTTCGTCGAGGATGGCTCTCTGCTTTTCGTCCATGAGCTTGTTGTCTTCGTTGTCGGCTTGTCGCCGATGCAAAACCGGTGCGCCCTCGGGTCGAGCCCGAGGGCAGCTTCGGCTGGCATGAAAGTTCCTCTGTTCATGCATGTCGTTGGCTCCAAAAACGCGATGCACTTTTCGGGCAACAGGCATGATGCTCAGCGCGGCGCGGCGTCGATGGTGACCCGGTCGGGATAGAAGGCGCCGTGGTCGCGAATCCCCGCCATCTCATCGAATGGATGCTCATAAGCCCACATCGCGTCCTTGCCGGCTCCACCCGCCGGCAGCACGTCCCAGTAGCTGGCGTCGCCCTTGTAGGGGCACAGCGTCGACAGCGCCGTCTTCTTGAGCTTGCGAAAGTCGATGTCTTCGAACGGGATGTAGAAGGAGAAGGGATAAGGCGGCTCGGTCACTATTTTGGCTTTCGACGACGAGGCGATGATGGCGCCATTGGCAAACACGACGACACGCCCCTTGAAGGGCTCGACGGTGATCACCTTGCCCGGATTGCGCCGAAAGCCGGGTGACGGGTTCGCATGCTGATCCATGGCCGTTCTCCTTGTCAGCGGTGGGTTTGATGCCGATCGAAGGCGTCAGCTGCCGTTCTCGACGGGGCCCGACAGGATGATCACTGCCGTGACGCGGCTCAGTTTTTCGCGCTTCTGAAGCCTTGGCTTCTCGTATGCCTTCTTCATCGTTCTTCCTTTTCTTGACGTCTGCAGCCGGTCCGCGCGGCTGCCGGTGTGCGATCATGGCTCGAAGGGACGACAGGCGCATCTCCCGCCCGGCCGATGCGCGGCCGGCGGAAATCGGGGTGAGCGTGGCAAGAATGATTCCCAAATGTTTCCCGCGATCCGACGGCGGTGGATTTATCTCAGCCGGCACGGCCATGCTTGGGCTGGGCGGAATACGGTTTTGGGGAATGCGGCCCTGGCGGCACAACTGCCAGGCTTAGGCAGGCCGGAACAGCGTTTTGGGCTATGCGGACCAGCGGCGACGGCGATGGCCGCTTGGCGTCGGCATAGCCTCGCGAAATAATCGACAATACGAGACGACAGCCAAAACTCTATCAAATCAAGGCGATTCGGTCTGAATGTTCGCCTTTTGAGCAAAAAGTCTAAAATAAACTGTCGACGGACGAACTATCCCTTCCAAAAAGTGTCGATTTTATCCTTGTTAACCAAATCTTAACTAAAATTATCCGATACAATTGAAGCTATTCATCTGTCGTAATCCGAATCTAAGTTGTACTAATCATTACGCTGATCGCTTTTGACATTGCCGATATCGTTGATGTCTTTGCGGGGCGTATAGTGGGAGGGGCTGCAGGGTTGAAATCCGGGTAAGGACTGTTCGCGAGGAACGGTCTGCCCGACGGAGGAACATACGTATGAGATTGCTGAAATACGCGCTGCTGGCGGGAGCGTCGCTGCTTCCAACCTTGCCCGCGATCGCCGCGACCGCGACCGGAAATCTGACCGTGCGCATCACGATCACAAATGAATGCAAGGTCCAGACAGGAAGCGATCTCAATTTCGGGTCACACGGCGTCATCGACGCCAATATCGACGTGGACAGCACCATCGGCGTGCAGTGCACGACCGGCCAGACCTATGATGTGGGTCTGGGTGTCGGGCTTGGCGCGGGCGCGACCACCGCGGTCCGCAAGATGACCGGACCGGCGTCGGCGACAATCAACTACACGATCTACAGGGAAAGCACCCGCACGCAGCTCTGGGGGACAACGATTCCCACGGAAACGGTTTCGGGAACCGGCAATGGCAGCGTGCAGAACATTACGGTCTATGGCCGTGTTCCAACGCAAACGACGCCGGGGGCAGGCCTCTACACCGACACCGTTGCGATCACCGTAACCTACTGACCAACGACGCCAATACGAGGACGACATGCGATCCATGCTTTCATGCATTGGCGCCACGGCTGTTCTGTTGCTGTGCGCCGGTCTCTCACACGCCGCTTCGCTCAGGGTGGCGCCGACAGGTCTTGAGCTGATCGCTCCCGACGCCTCGGCGGTCCTCAACCTCAGCAACGACGACGCCAAGCGGCCGATCAATGTGCAGATCAGGGTCTTCGCATGGAGCCAGTCCGGCGGCATCGAGACGCTGACGCCAACCACGGATGTCGTCGCCAGCCCACCATCGACCAAGCTCGGACCCAACGCCCAATACGTGGTTCGCGTCGTGCGCGTCTCGAAGGCGCCGGTGCGGGCCGAAGAGAGCTACCGCGTCATCGTCGACGAACTGCCCGACCCCTCGCGCAAGAAGGCCGGTACGGTTGCGCTTGCGCTGCGCTATTCGGTGCCGGTGTTCTTCCGCAATGCCGACGCAGCCGCGCCGGCGATCGCGTGGAGCCTGTCGCGCAATGGCGGCAGCCTGATGCTCACCGCCAGCAACAGCGGCCAGAGCCGCTTTCGCCTGTCCAACCTGACGCTGACCCAGGGCGGCAAGAAGCTCGGCAACCGAAACGGGCTTGTCGGCTATGTGCTGGGCGGCGCGACCATGCAGTGGCCGATCGGCAGCAGCAAATCACTGTCCGCGGGCTCCGTGCTTTTAAAGGCACAGAGCGATCTTGGACCCTTCGATGCCAAAGTTGCCGTCAAGGGCCGCTAGCACCGCGATTGTCGTCGCGCTCGCGACTTTCACACCTTGCCCGGCAGTGAACTCGCAAGAGCCGCCGGCCGTGACGAACACTGAAGAGCCTGATCCCGTTTTGCCGGCCCGCCGCAGCCTCTATCTGGAGGTGTTCATCAACGACACCTCTACGAAACTGATCGGCAATTTCACCGAAATGCCGGATGGGGGCCTGGCAGCGACGGCGCAAGAGCTGAAGGAGGTCGGGTTGAAGCCGCCGGAGGGTGCCGAAGGTGCTGGCGGCCTGGTCAGGCTCGACCAACTGGCGGACGTGTCGTTTCAGATCGACGAGGCGGCGCAGCGGCTCTACGTCACCGCCGCCAATGACAGCCGCGAGGCGCGCATGATCGATCTCGGCTTGCGCTTGCAGGACCGGCCGGCGCCGCAATCAGGCTATGGCGCGGTGCTGAACTACTCGCTGTTTGCCAGCTCCAACACACTGTTCGACGGCGACAACGAACTGTTCCAGGGCATCTCGGGCGGCTTCGACACACGTGTGTTCAGCCCTTATGGAACGCTCAGCCAATCGTTCATCGCCGGCTATTCCGACGGCAGGCTCGGCGGCTTCACGCGGCTCAACACGACCTGGAGCTATTCCGACCCAGACCGGCTGATGACCTACCGGGCCGGCGACTTCGTCTCCGGCGGACTGTCGTGGACGCGGCCCGTCTATCTCGGCGGCATCCAGGCGCAGCGCAATTTCAGCCTGCGCTCGGATCTGGTGACATTGCCGCTGCCCTCCTTCGGCGGCACGGCGGCGGTGCCGTCGACACTCGAGGTCTATACGCAAAACGTGCGCACCTATTCCGGCGACATCCAGCCCGGACCTTTCCAGGTCACCAATCTGCCGGTGTTCACCGGCGCCGGGCAAGCGCAGGTGGTGCTGCGCGACAGCCTCGGGCGCGAGACCACCGCCACCTTGCCGTTCTATGCATCCAGCATGCTGCTGCGTCAGGGACTGCTCGATTTTTCCGCCGAGGCGGGCATGGCGCGGCGCAATTTCGGCATCTCCTCCGACGACTATGACGGCCGCGTCATGGGCGAAGCCACGGCGCGCTACGGCCTGAGCGACCGGCTGACGCTGGAAGCCCATGCCGAGGGCGGCGCCGACCTGATCAATGGCGGCGTCGGCGCTGCCTTTTCGCTCGGACCTTACGGTGCGGCGTCGGTGGCGGCGGCGGGCAGCCATCATGACGGGCGCACCGGCTCGCTGGTCGATGCCAGCGTCGAATTCGGCTATGACGGCTGGGCGATCAACGCGCACATGAAGCGGGCCTTCGGCGGCTATGAAGACATCGCCTCGGTGACGGCGCAGCCGGTTCTCGACCCCGACGACTTCACCCGTTTCAGCGCCGGCGTGCCGCGCGCGGTCGACCAGGTGACGCTCAGCGTGCCGATGCCGCTCGATTTCTCCAGCCTCAACCTCTCCTATACGCATTTGAAGAGCGCCGAGGGCGATACCAGCCAGATCGTCGGGCTGTCCTACAGCCAGGCGATCTTCAAGCGCAGCACGCTCTATGCCACCGCCTTTGCCGATCTCGACGATGACAGCAGCTATGGCGTGTTCGCCGGGCTTTCGATCCCGTTCAACGACGACATCACGGCATCGACAGGGGTCGAGCAAGGGCCTGACGGCCTCAATGTCGTTGCCGACCTCGCCAAGTCGGAACGGGCGGAGGACTTCAGCATCGGCTGGCAGTTGCGAACGTCGGAGGGCGAGGTCCCCAACCGCTCGGCCGCTGTCAGCTATCGCGCGCCGTTTGCGCGTTTCCAGGCCGGCGCCCAGCAATTCGACAAGGATTTTCGCGTGACCGGGCAGATGGACGGGGCCATCGCGGTGGCGGGCGGCGGCGTGTTCGCCACCAACCGCATCGACGATGCCTTTGCCGTCGTCGATGTCGGCACGCCTGACGTCGAGGTGCTGCATCAGAACAGGCCGGTCGGAAAGACCGACAGCAAAGGCCGCATCCTGGTCACCGGGCTCAACTCCTATGAGCTGAACACGGTCTCCATCGACCCTGAGAATCTGCCCGTCGATGCCGATGTCCCGACCACCAAGGAGACCGTCGTCCCGGCCGACCGCAACGGCGTGGTGCTGAAGTTCGGCGTGTCGGAAGCGGCGCAGGCAGCCCTTGTGACGCTGGTCGATGGGAGCGGAGCGCCGCTCGAAGCCGGACTGTCGGGGCGCGTTGACGGCGGCGCGGAAGACTTCGTCGTCGGCTATGACGGGCAGGCCTACATCAAGGGCCTCGGCAAGCAGAATGTGGTAGTGGTCGGCCTGACGGACGGCGGCTCATGCCGGGCAAGTTTCCCCTTCGAAGCGGCGCGCGGGCAGCAAGTGACGATCAAGAATGTGGTGTGCCAATGACAATGCCTGGCCGAATGCTGCGCGCTGCAATCGTTGCCATCCTGGTGGCGATGTTGCCATCGCTGGCCCGGGCGCAGAGCTGCAGCTTCAGCGTAACCAACATGAATTTCGGCCTCATCGACACGCTGTCGGGCACCGCGTCGACGTCGACGGCCACCCTCAACATGACGTGCAGCGGCAGTTTGCCATTGCTCTTGCCCATCCTGGTCTGCCCGCATTTTGCTGCCGGCACCGGCGGCGCCTCCTCGGCGGCGGCCAGGCAGATGGTGAGCGGCGCCAACAGCCTCGACTACCAGCTCTATTCGGACCCCGGAATGAGCGTCGTCTGGGGCTCCTATGCCTGGGCCTATGCCTCGCGCCCGCCGCCGATCTTGCTGAGCCCCAACCCGCTGGGCAGTTCATCGGGCACCGCGACGATCTATGGCCGGGTTCCCGGGGGCCAGGCGACCGTTCCGCCCGGCACCTATCTGTCGACATTTTCGGGCGGGCAAGTCGAGATCCGCTACCGGACGACGCTGTTGGGCAACAATTGCGACACCGGCCTGGGCACCCTGGGCGCCTCTCCGACCTTCACCATCAACGCCACGGTTCCGGCCAATTGCCTGGTCGCCACCCAGAACATCGATTTCGGCCCCAAGGGCGTGCTCGACGCCAATGTCGACGCCACCGGCCAGGTCACGGTCACCTGCACGCCGTCGACCGCCTATACGGTGTCGCTGAATGGCGGCACGACAGGCGGCACACCGACCAACCGCAAGATGTCGAAAGGCGCCGAGCGGGTCACCTACGGTCTCTACAAGGACAATGCGCGCACGCAGCCCTGGGGTGACGCCGGAACGCCGGGAAGCACGGTCGCCGGCACCGGGACCGGCGCGGCGCAACCGCTCACCGTCTACGGCCGCGTGCCGCCGCAGACCACGCCCTCGGCCGGCGTCTATACCGACACGGTGGTGGTGACCATCACCTATTGATCGCGGCCGTCGTCAGCGGGCGCCAGCCACCGCGCGTAAAGTTCGCCGACGATGCCGCGGCGCCAAGGCAGGTCGCCCAGTCGCGGTGTTCGTTGAGGAGGCCAACTAGGCCGTGAACCCGTAAATCGGCCGGGCGGACGGGCTGCCAGAGTCCGCTATCCACTGATAGCGACCAAATTCTGCAGCGCAGCTAAACGACGCGATGGGCCAACAGCACACATCCTGGGATGCTGGCAATGGCCGGCCACATCGGCAGCGATGTGGCGGATCCTGATTATTCGGGAAGACCTGAATCGCGCATTGCTTCGATAAGAGGTGTTGCGAGTACCGGCACGCAACCGATGGCGGAGCACTGACCATTGCAGCTGAAGTTGGGTTGAAGTTGTATCACGCGCCCGGCAGCCGCGTTCGCATCTTCCATTCGTCCGAGTTTAGCAAGCGCGGCTGCCAGAAACATGTACGAGACACTGAAACCTGGCTTGCTACGAATGGCCCGTTGCGCTGCCGCCGCAGCATCTTCATAGCGCCCGCGAAGAAAATGACCCATGCACATGCCGTGCAGCGCCGCCGTAATCCACGGATCGAGCGGACTAAGCCGGATACCCCGCTCGCCCCATTCGATGGCACGCTCGGCTTCCCCTCCCCAGCCCAAAATCAACGCGCCCCAGGAATATGCCCACGCTGCCGATGGGGAGATTGCAAGGGCGGCCTCGAACGTTTCCTGAGCCAAGATACGGTTATGTTCGACAAGACCGATAGCGATTGCGGCGTAGACAAGTGCCGGGGCATCGTCGGGGCCAAGCGCCACTGCAGTATGCGCGTGCCGTATCGCAGCGATGCGATTGTCTTCACGCCTTCCCGCTCGGAGATATAGTATTTCATTGCAAAACGCCGTCTGGCCGTGCGCGAGCGCGTAGTTCGGCTCAATTAAAAGTGCGCGCTCAAGGAGTGGCACTGCCTGCGACGCGCCCTCCGGCATCCCAGTATCCACCAGAGGCGTCGCACGTAGCAGAAGGTCGTAGGCGTCGAGATTTTCAGGTCGCTTGCGCTTCGCCCGTTCAATTTCGGCTTGGCGCAGGCTGGGCTCGATCGCGGCGACAGTGCTCAATGTGATTTCATCCTGCAAAGCAAAGATGTCGTCGACGGCGCGGTCGTAGCGATCTGCCCAAATATGGGCCCTGGTCTCCGCGTCAATAAGCTGCGCTGTGATCCGTACTCGGTCGCTGGCCCGTCGCACGCTGCCTTCCAACACGTAACGAACACCTAGGTCCCGTCCAACCTGCCTGATGTCAACGGACCGCCCCTTATACGTGAAGGTCGAATTGCGGGCGATCACGAACAGCCATTTGAAACGGGAAAGCGCAGTGATGATGTCTTCCACCATGCCATCAGCGAAGTACTCTTGCTCCGGGTCACCGGACATATTCTGAAACGGTAGAACGGCGATTGAAGGTTTGTCGGGTAATGGCAGCGGTCGATTGCTATCCGCAATCGTTGTCTTCGGTGCGTTACCAGGTTTAACTTCATATAGTCGAACCACCCGATCAATGTTCTTTAGCGATCGTTCGCCTAGATCATCGAACTCGAACTTCGTTTTTCCCCTGACTTGTTCGAACGCACTTCCCGACAAACACACGCAGCCCGGCGAGCACTCGTTCTCAACGCGCGCGGCCACATTCACGCCATCACCAAAGATGTCGTTTTCGTCGCTAATAATGTCGCCGATGTTGATGCCAATGCGAAAGGCAATCTGCCCCTCCCGGCCGGCCATCTTCTCTTGAACAGCCATGGCGCAAGTCACCGCGTCGACAGCGCTGGCGAATTCGACCAAGAGACCGTCGCCAGTTGTCTTAACGATCCTGCCCTTGTGCTCCGCAATGGCTGGATCAACGATTTCGCGGCGGATGGCCTTAAGGACTTCGAGCGTGCCGACTTCGTCAGCGCCCATTAACCGCGCATAACCGGCAACGTCCGCTGCCAACACCGCCGCTAACCGTCTCTCAACGCGCGCCGTAACCACCGCTACCCCTGCTAGTTTGACTGAATATAGCAGGTCAAAGCCTCAGGCGGGAGACTTGGAACCCCAACAATAATCCATCACCGCCGCAGCACTACGATCCGCCGTCCCAGCCGGACGAAGGGTCGGGGTCTGGACGCCGCGCCAGGTCCGCTTTGGGTCATTCGCGACCGGGTCGAGCCAACGGAGTGTATGAACGGATGAACTTTCCAAGTGCTTCTACAATGCTATTTCGATCATATGAAAAGGGGCTAAGAGCCGCAAACTCACCGCTACTGCCCTATGTCCTTACCGCCCGCCCCAGCCACCGCGCGTAGATCTCGCCGACGATGCCGCGGCGAAAGACCAGCACGCAGATCATGAAGATCAGGCCGGTGGCGATGGTCACCGGGAAGCCGGAGGTGGCGAGGGTGTTTTCCAGGCCGACGACGAGGCCGGCGCCGACGACAGGGCCGACCATGGTGCCGATGCCGCCGAGCAGCGTCATCAGGATCACCTCGCCCGACATCTGCCAGGTCACGTCGGTCAGCGTGGCGAACTGGAAGACGATCGCCTTGGTGGCGCCGGCAAGCCCGGCGAGCGCTGCCGACATGACGAAAGCGGCGAGCTTGTAGCGGCCGACCGAATAGCCCAGCGAGATCGCTCGGTTCTCGTTCTCGCGGATCGAACGCAGGATCATGCCGAAGGGCGAGTTGACGATGCGCCAGACGGCGAAGACGCCGATGAGGAAAACGGCGAGCACGATAAAATACATGTTCAGCGTGACGTTGAGATCGATGACGCCGAACAGCGTGCCGCGCGGCACGCCCTGGATGCCATCCTCGCCCTCGGTGAACGGCGCTTGCACGCAGAAGAAATAAAACATCTGCGCCAGCGCCAGCGTGATCATCGAGAAATAGATGCCTTGTCTTCGGATGGCGAGGAAGCCCATGACCAGTCCGAGCACGGCAGCACCCGCGGTGCCGAGCAGGATGCCGGCTTCCGGCGGCCAGCCCCAGTCCTTGACGGCGTAGGCACAGAAATAGGCGGCGGCGCCGTAGAAGGTGGCATGGCCGAAGGACAATAACCCGGTGTAGCCAAGCAGCAGGTTGAAGGCACAGGCAAACAGCGCGAAGCACAGCATCTTCATCAGGAAGATCGGGTAGACGAAGAAGGGCGCGGCGATGAGCGCCAGTATGGCCAATGCTATCAGCACCCGCTCAAGCCGAACGGAAGCGGCGGTGCGCTGCTCGTGAAGGGTCGCCTCGCTCATCTCAGGCATCCCTTCCAAACAGGCCGGCGGGGCGCAGCAGCAGCACGATTGCCATGATGACGAAGACGACGAGGTTCGACGCCTCGGGATAAAACACCTTGGTCAGGCCCTCGGCGAGGCCGAGCATGTAGCCGGTGACGATGGCGCCGAGGATAGAGCCCATGCCGCCGACCACGACGACGGCGAAGACGACGATGATCAAGTCCGACCCCATCAGCGGGCTGACCTGGTAGACCGGTGCTGCGAGGATGCCGGCGAGCCCCGCAAGGGCCGCGCCCAGCCCGTAGGTGAGCGTGAGCAGCAGCGGCACGTTGACACCGAAGGCTTGCACCAGCTCGGGGTTTTCGGTCGCGGCGCGGAGATAGGAGCCAAGCCTGGTCTTTTCGATCAGCAGCCAGGTGCCGATGCAGACGATGAGCGAAGCAACCACCACCCAGCCGCGATAGTTGGGCAGAAACATAAAGCCGAGATTGGTGCCGCCGGCGAGCTGCGTCGGCACGGCGTAGGGATTGCCGGAGACACCGTAATAGAAACGGAAGACGCCTTCGATGACCAGCGCCAGGCCGAAGGTGAAGAGCAGGCCGTAGAGCGGATCGAGCCGGTAGAGCCGCGACAGCGCCAGGCGCTCGACCGCCATGCCGAATACGCCGACAACGAGCGGCACCAGGACCAGTGCCGGCCAGTAGCCGATGCCGAGGTGAACGAGCATCAGATAGCCGATGAAGGCGCCGAACATGTAGAGCGCGCCATGGGCGAAATTGATGATGCGAAGCAAGCCGAAGATGACGGCCAGCCCAAGGCTCAGCATGGCATAGAAGGAGCCGTTGATCAGCCCGACCAGCATCTGCCCGAGCAAGGCCTGGACGGGGATGCCGAAGATCATCGTCATGGCGTCATACCCCAAGCACCTCGTGCAGCTGTTCGGTGTGAGCAGAAAGCTCGCTTACGGCAAAACCCTCCACCACCTTGCCGTGCTCCATCAGATAGAAGCGGTCGGCGATGCGGGCGGCAAAGCGGAAATTCTGTTCGACCAACAGGATGGTCATGCCGCGCTTTTTCAAGGTCGCCAGCAATTCGCCGATGCGCTGGACGATGACCGGCGCCAGGCCCTCGGTCGGTTCGTCGAGCAGCAGCATCTGCACTCCCGTGCGCAGAATGCGGGCGATGGCCAGCATCTGCTGTTCGCCGCCGGAGAGCTTTGTGCCCGGGCTGTTGCGGCGCTCCTTCAAATTGGGGAAGAGATCGAAGATTTCCTCGACACTCATGCCGCCCTTGGCCACCACCGGCGGCAGGATCAGGTTCTCGTCGACGGTGAGCGTGGCGAAGATGCCGCGTTCCTCCGGCACGAAGCCCAGGCCCTTATGGGCAACACGATGCAATGGCAGGCGCATCAGGTCGCTGCCGTCGAAGGTCACACTGCCAGAGCGCTTGCGGACCAGCCCCATGATAGCGCGCAGCGTGGTGGTCTTGCCGACGCCGTTGCGGCCAAGCAGCGTCACCGTCTCGCCGCGAAAGACATCGAGGTTGACGCCATGCAGCGCATGGCCCTCGCCGTACCAGGCGTGGAGATCGCGCACGGCAAGCAGCGGCTCACTCATGCTCCGTCCCCATGTAAGCGATGCGGACGCGCTCGTCCGTGCTCACCGTTGCGTAGTCGCCGGCGGCGAGCACCTGGCCGCGCTGCATGACAGTGATCCAGTCGCAGAGATCGGCGACGACGGTGAGGTTGTGCTCGACCATCAGCACGGCGCGGTCCCTGGCGAGCGAGCGGATGATGCCGGAGATGGCGCCGACATCCTCGTGCCCCATGCCGGCCATCGGCTCGTCGAGCAGCAGCACCTTGGGGTCGAGCGCCAGCGTGGTGGCGATCTCGAGCACGCGCTTCCTGCCATAGGAGAGATCGCCGGCCATACGGAGCGCGACGTCGTCGAGGCCGACGATGGCGAGAAGCTCGCGTGCTCTCGGTGTCAGCTGGTCGAGTGCGGCCAGCGAGCGCCAGAACTGGAAGCCCAGCCCGCTCGGCCGCTGCAGGGCGACCCGGACATTGTCGAGCACGCTCAGATGCGGAAAGGTCGCCGAGATCTGGAACGACCGCACGAGCCCCATGCGCGCCACCCTGGCCGGCGCGGTGCGGGTGATGTCGTTGCCCAACAATTCGATCCTGCCACTGGTCGGCTGCAGGAATTTGGTCAACAGGTTGAAGATCGTGGTCTTGCCGGCGCCGTTCGGCCCGATCAGCGCATGGATCTGGCCGTGATGGACGTCGAGATCGACATTGTTGACGGCGACGAAACCGGCGAAATCACGCCTGAGGCCGCGGGCGGAAAGCACCACCCGCGGCGTGTCCTTTGCGCCGCCCGACTGGCCGGCCACAGCTTGCGCCGCTGTCACTTGGTGACGAGCGGGCAGCCGCTGTCTTCGGCCTTGGTGAAGGCCTTGTCGCCCGGAATGGTCGCCAGATAGGTGTAGTAGTCCCAGTCCTTCTTGCTCTCCTCGGGCTTCTTGACCTGATAGAGATACATGTCGTGCACCATCGAGCCGTCGGCCTGCACCTTGCCGTTGGCGGTGAAAACGTCGTCGACCGGCAATTCATGCAGCTGCTTGGCGACCGCTTCGGTCTCGTCGGTGCCGGCCTTGTCGATGGCCTTCAGATATTGCAGCACCGCTGAATAGGTGCCGGCCTGGACCATGTTGGGCATGCGGTTGGTGCGCTTGAAGAAGCGGTCGGCGAAGTCGCGGCTCTTGTCGTCGCGGTCCCAGTAGAAACCTTCGGTCAGCACCACGCCCTGTGCGGCCTGCAGGCCGAGGCCATGCACTTCGGCAAGGGTGAAGAGAAGGGCCGCCAGCCGCTGACCGCCGGCGACGATGCCAAATTCCGCCGCCTGCTTGATCGAGTTGGAGGTGTCGAGGCCGGCATTGGCGAGGCCGACGACCTTGGCGCCCGAGGACTGCGCCTGCAGCAGGAAGGAGGAATAGTCGGTGGAGCCCAAGGGGTAGCGCACTTCGCCGAGCACCTTGCCGCCGCTGGCTTCAACCAGCTTTGCGGTCTGGTCCTTCAGCGAATAACCGAAGGCATAGTCGACGGTGATGAAATACCAGCTGTCGCCGCCCTGCTTGACGAGGTCGCCGCCGGTGCCGACGGCCTGCGAATGCGTGTCGTAGACCCAGTGGAAGCCATAGGGCGAGCACTGCTTGCCGGTCAGCTCTGTCGAAGCGGCGCCGGTGACGATGTCGATCTTCTTCTTTTCCTTGGACAGCCCCTGGACGGCGAGCGCCACCGAAGAGGTCGTCAGCTCCATGATCGCGTCGACCTGTTCGGTGTCGTACCACTGGCGGGCGATGTTGGAGGCGATGTCGGGCTTGTTCTGGTGGTCGGCGTTGATGATTTCGATCGGCGCGCCTTGCACCTTGCCGCCAAAATCCTCGACGGCCATCTTGGCGGCCTCGACCGACCATTTGCCGCCGAAATCGGCATAGACGCCCGACTGGTCGTTGAGGATGCCGATCTTGACCTTGCCGTCGGAAATTTCGGCCGCTGCCGCGGGCATGGCGGTCGCCGCAAGCAGCGCGGCGGAGACGAGATAGGATGCTTTCACAGGTGGGTTCCTCCCTTGTGGCCGACGCCGGGAAACGCGGCGGCCTTGCAATGGTTCAACAGTTCCGTCCGAATTTCAGTGAAATTCGCGCCGTCGCGCCCGCCACTCCTCCTCTGCGCCCCTCCGCCTCGGGTGCGCTGGGAACGTAGCATCACATTTCGCGCGGCGAGAATGCTATTTTCGTAGCATGGCGGATGGGCGTCTCGGCGGCTTTCAGATCCAACGAGCTGGGTTTCGGCTGCTTGCTGGCTAAGGCATTGACCGGGCTGATTTTTCCACTCCTATCTCGATTTCACGTCGATCGAGTGGAAAACCCATGTTTTTCAGCGGCTTATCTTGCAAATCTCGGCTTCATTCACCACGGCAGCCTTTTGCCATCGCGGAAGAAGCCGCCGGTCGGGCCGTCGTCCGGCAAGGTCGCGGCCCAGACGATGCCGGCAGCCCCTTGTGCCACGGGACGCCCGCCCGGACCGCCCATGTCAGTCGCGACCCAGCCGGGGCAGATGGCGTTGACCAGCACGCCGGCGCCGCGCAATTCGGCCGCCAGGATGCAGGTCAGCGCGTTGAGCGTCGCCTTGGTCGTCGAATAGGCCGGCGCGCCGGCGCCCATCGAGGCGAGCGAACCGCCCTCGGAGGAGACGTTGACCAGCCGGCCATGGCCGGAGGTGCTGAGCAGCGGCGCGCAGGCGGCAGCTATGCGCCAGGCGCCGAAGACATTGGTCTCGAAGGCTTCGCGGATCACCGTCCAGTCGGGCTTCAGCGCCCGCGCACGCGGGTCGTAGTGGATGGCGGCGTTGTTGACGAGCACGTCGAGGCGGCCGAAGCGGCGCTCGATTTCGGCCGCGGCAAGGGCTGCTGCATCGACTGCCGCGACATCTAGCGCGATCGCTTCCACCTTGCCGCCCAGTTGCCTCGCCGCCGCCTCGCCCTTGGCCGGATCACGCGTGCCAAGCAGCACGGTGAAGCCGAGCGCCGCCAGCTGGCGGCCGGCCTCCAGGCCGATGCCGCGATTTCCGCCGGTGACGAGCGCGACCTTGCCGGAATGGGTAGGGGTGGAAGGCATGGCTGGCTCCTTGGTCCACGACGATCACCCATCGAACATGGCATGAGTAAGATCGAATGATTAGGCGTGGGAAGCGCAATCATCATGCGACGCGTTGCATGAATGGCGAGTCGGTGAGAGAGGTCGAGTTCCGTCACACCCCCCTCTGTCCTGCCGGACAGTCCGGCAGGACAGAGGGGGGTGTTCAAGCGCAAACCGGAATCGATGGCGAGCCCCCTCACCGCTTCTGCGGATAGATCGTCTCGCCGCGCTTCAGCATTTCGACGAAGGCCTCGATCTTCTTCCTGCGCCCTGCCTCGGTTTTCATGTTGTGCGTTCGAAACGCCAGCGCGAAGCGGTTCTGGGCGGACAGCTTTGCCAGCATTTCTTTTGCCTTCGGCTCGGCGTCGATGGCGGCCTGCAGATCGTCGGGGATCTTCATGTCCTTGCCACTGGCATAGGCGCGGTCCCAGCGGCCGTCGGCCTTGGCCGCCTCGACCTGTTTCAGCCCGTGCTCGGTCATGCGGCCCTCCTCGACCAGGCGGGCGACATTGTCGATGTTGATCTTGCTCCAGATGCTCTTTTTGCCGCGCGGCGTGTAGCGCTGCAGAAAGCTCTTGTCATCGAGCGACTTGCGCACGGCATCGATCCAGCCGAAGCACAACACCACGTCGATTGCCTGCTTGGGCGTGATCGAGGCGAGGCCGGAGCCGACCTTGTGCACCTTGATCCAGACCTCGGTCTCGTCGGCGTGGTTCTCCCGCAGCCAGGCGTAAAAACTTTCGGGATCGGGGAATTCGCGAACTTTTTCCGGATCGACCTTGATCGGCGCCATCATCACCTCGTTTGTTGCCGGACCCGGTTCTTTCGGTTGTCGATGCCAGTTTCTGTCAGCAGCGTCGATAACCCCCTAGCCTAGTTCGAAGTTGGCTTGCGCCGCAGGTGACAGCTGATCTCCCCCCTCGTGGGGGAGATGGCCGGCAGGCCAGAGGGGGGCGCTGTCCCGCCAGCATATCAGCCAGTATCGGCCACGCCTAAGTCGTGTTTCTCGTCAGAAAATAGATCGAGAGGTCGCGATCCTTCGCGCCCCCCTCTGCCCTGCCGGGCGTTCGTCGCTCGGAAAGCCAAGCAATTGGCTTTCCGTCCGCTTTGCGGAGCGCTCCTCAACCCCCACGAGGGGGATCGGCCTTCACTGCAAATGCGGCTTCTTCAAAAAGCTGTTGCGGTCGGCGGATTTCACCCTGAGCCAGGTTTCGCGGCCGTCACGCACGACCCTTAGCGGAATCTCGGAGCCGGCGGGGTTCTGCCATAGCTTGCGGTAGAAATCGGCGAGGCCGTCGACCTCGCCGTCGCGCACGTCGGAGATGATGTCGCCCTGGCGCAGGCCCGCCTTGGCGGCGGGGCCGCCTTCGGCGACGCTCATCACAATCACGGCGCCGTTCGACTCCGCCGAGAAAGCGCCAAGCCACGGACGAGGCGGCTTCGCCACCTGGCCGCGCGTCAGCAGATCGTCGAGGATCGGCGTCAGCAGATTGATCGGCACGACCATGTTGATGTCGGCCACCTCGCCGTTGCGGCTCATCTGCAACAGCAGCGAGCCGATGCCGAGCAGGCTGCCGTCCTGGCCGAGCAGCGCCGCGCCGCCCCAGGACGGGTGCGCCGGCGCGATGAAGATCGCCTCATCGAGCAGATATTCCCAATAGCCGGCGAATTCCTGCTTGGTGACGATGTGCGCCTTGACCGAGCGGCCGGTGCCGTCGGCAAACACCACGGGGTCGCCGACCTTGGCTTTCTCGGCATCGCCCAGGGCCACCGCCGGCAGGCCGAGCGGCGCCAGCGCCTGCACCAGGCCGAAACCGGTTTCCTGGTCATAGGCCAGCGCATGCGCCGGCACGACGCGGCCGTCCTGATCGGTCAGCCAGACTTCCTCAGCCTCGGTGATGAGATAGCCGATGGTGAGCACGAGCCCGTCAGCGCGGATAACGACGCCACTGCCTTCCCGGCGCGTGCCCAGGGCGTTCGCCGTGAAGGCGTCGTCGGGAACCGTGGCGCGCACGGCGACGACGGAGCGCAAGAGCGGGGACAGGGGATCTATGGGCATGCTTTCATCCTGGCAGATAGGCGTGGGCAGTATCCTCTATAGGTATGCCGCGCTGCAGAAGGCGCAAGGGGGCGAGAGACGGTTCGCCCAGCGAACGAAAAGCCAATTGCTTGGCTTTTCGAGGCTCGAGCGCCCTGAGCCATGCGAAGGGCCGGGCAACATTCGGCCTCGCGCTGCCCCTCATCTACTGGCCGGGTCCTCGCTGCTTTGCAGCGTCCCGGCGTTCGCCGGCCTTTCATCGTGCCACTGGCACGATGAATTCGCTTCGCGAACCGGCTGCTAACCATTGATAATAGTTCAACGGAAGTTGAACCTTTCTGAATTGCACCTATCTCTGTCAATATCTACGTTCCGCCGACTTTTCCGCCATCAGTCTCGCGCCGTCGCGCAAGCCGTTTCCGCCCGCCAAATCCAAGGAATTCTCGCATGACCGAATACACCCCGCCGAAAGTCTGGAGCTGGAAGAAAGCCAATGGCGGCACGTTCGCCAGCATCAACCGGCCGATCGCCGGCCCGACGCATGACAAGGTGCTGCCGGTGGGCAAGCATCCGCTGCAGCTCTATTCGCTGGCGACGCCGAACGGCGTCAAGGTGACTGTCATGCTGGAGGAACTCTTGGCGCTCGGCCACAAGGGCGCCGAGTACGACGCCTGGCTGATCCGCATCAACGATGGCGACCAGTTCGGTTCGGGCTTCGTTGACGTCAATCCCAATTCCAAGATCCCGGCGCTGCTCGACCGGAGCGGCAAGACGCCGGTTCGCGTCTTCGAATCCGGCTCGATCCTGCTTTACCTCGCGGAAAAGTTCGGCGAGTTCCTGCCGACCGAACAGCCGGCGCGCGCGGAAACCTTGTCCTGGCTGTTCTGGCAGATGGGGTCGGCGCCCTATCTCGGCGGCGGTTTCGGCCATTTCTATGCCTACGCGCCGGAGAAATTCGAATACGCCATCGACCGCTTCGCCATGGAGACCAAGCGCCAGCTCGACGTGCTCGACCGCCGGCTGGCGGAGACCGAATATCTCGGCGGAGCCGGCTATTCGATCGCCGACATGGCGGTGTGGCCCTGGTATGGCGGCCTGGCGCTCGGCCGCATGTACAATGATTCCGCCGAGTTCCTGTCGGTGCAGGAGTACGAGCACGTGCAGCGCTGGGCCAAGGCGGTCGACGCCCGCCCGACGGTGCAGCGCGGCCGCATGGTCAACCGCGCCTTCGGCGATCCGGCGATGCAGCTGCACGAACGCCACGACGCCGGCGATTTCGAGACGAAGACGCAGGACAAGCTGGTGGCCGTAGCAGACTGAGGCGCGGCGCCGGAACTGTAATCTCCCTCCTTGAGGGGGAGATGGCCGGCAGGCCAGAGGGGTCGGCCCGACTGGGCGCGACCTCTCGCGACAGAAGAAGGTTAGCTCTCCACGCCCGGCGACCCCCTCTGTCGCCTTCGGCGACATCTCCCCCTCAAGGGGGGAGATTACCCCATCAACTTCGCCAATCTCGGCACGCCCTCACCCACCGCTCTCTCGTCCGCCAGCGTAAAGCTCATCCGCATCGTGTTGCGGCCTGAACCGTCAGCATGAAACGCATTGCCTGGCACGAACGCCACGCGGGCTTCCTTGACCGAGCGGGCGAGCAGCGCCGTGGCGTCCGAGCCCTCAGGCAGCGTCAGCCAGACGAACATACCGCCTTCGGGGCGGCTCCAGCTCACACCGTCGGGCATTTCAGCTTCGAGCGCGGCAAGCAGGGCATCGCGGCGACCGCGATAGGCGTCGATCAGCTTTTCCACCTGGCCGTCGAACACCGCCTCGGAGACACGGTGCATGACCAGCTGGTTGATCGACGGGCTGTGCAGGTCCGACGCCTGCTTCATCAGCACCAGGCGCTCGACGACGCGGCGCGGCGCGCACACCCAGCCGACGCGCATGCCCGGCGACAGGATCTTTGAGAACGAGCCGCAATAGAGCGTGCGGGCGTTTTCGATGCCGCCGGAGCGTTCGCAGTCGAGCGCCAGGATTGGCGGCTCGCCCTCGCCGTCATAGCGCAGCGCGCGATAGGCGGCGTCCTCGATGACGGCGATGTCTAGCTCGGCGGCAAGATCGAGCACTGCCTCGCGTTGCGCGCGGTTCAGCGTCTCACCGGTCGGGTTGGCGAAATCCGGAACGAGATAAGCAAACTTGACCTTACCGCCAGCGGCCATAGCCGCCGCCTGGTAGGCGGCCGGCGTCATGTTGCCGCCATCCGGCGTCAGCCGGTCATAGCGCGGCTCATAGGCGTTGAAGGCCTGCAGCGCGCCGAGATAGGTCGGCCACGTCACCAGCGCGGTGTCGCCGGGCGACAAAAACAGCTTGCCGAGATAATCCAGCGCCTGCTGCGAGCCGGAGGTGATGAAGATGTTGTGCTCATCGCAGCCGATGCCGAGCTTGCCCATCTGGCCGGCCAGCCAGCGCCGCAGCGGCAGATAGCCTTCCGAGACCTGGTATTGCAGTGCCGTACCCGCGTCCGGGCCGCCGAGAACCGAGGCATAGGCATCGGCGATGGCTTGCGACGGAAACAAAGCCGGATCGGGGATGCCGCCGGCAAAGGAGATGATGTCAGGTTGGTCGAGCAGTTTCAGCAGCTCGCGGATTTCCGACGCCTTCATGCGCGAGGCGCGCGACGCCAACAGGTCCATCAAACTCATCAGCCCACCTCCCCGTGGATGGTTCGACCATTTAGGTCAATCTGGCTGACCTATTATCAGGCTCCCTCGCCTGCTGGAATAGCCAGAATGCCATTCCGCGTGGCCCAGGCGGAAAAGCAAACACATTTTCACCGCGCAACGTGGAAAATTGTTGCGCGACCGAAGGCGTGGATGCAACCTCATTCCGAGCCGACCGGCATAAAAAGAAAAGCGGTCTCAAGCAGGGGGATAAAATGACGCTCGAGGTCATCGGAGCCGGATTCGGCCGCACCGGCACGTGGTCGACCTTCGCCGCGCTGAACAGGCTCGGCTTTCCGAGCTACCACATGCAGGAAGTCATCCTCAACAAAGCCAACAAGGGCCATCTCGACTTCTGGCGCAAGGTGGCGAACAGCCCGCCCGGCACGCAGCACGACTGGAACCGGGTCTTTGCCAGCTACAAGGCGACGGTCGACAACCCCGGCTGCTGCGTGTGGCGCGAATTGATGGCTGCCTATCCCGACGCCAAGGTTCTGCTCACCCTGCACCCGCGCGGCGCCGAAGCCTGGTACGACAGCACCATCGACACGATCTACTTCACCGAGAATGTCTGGCAGTTCAAGGTGCTGGAATGGCTGACGCCGTTCGGCCGCAAATTCGGCGACATGGCGCACAAGCTGGTCTGGGGCCGCACGCTTGCCGGCGTGATGGACGACCGCGCCAAGGCGGTGGCGCGCTACAACGCCTACACCGAAGAAGTAATAGCGGCCGTACCGCCGGAGAAGCTTCTGGTGTTTAAGGTCAGCGACGGCTGGGCGCCGCTCTGCGCCTTCCTCGGCGTCGCGCTGCCCAACGAGCCCTTCCCCAACCTCAACGACCGCGAAAGCGTCAAGAAGATCATCCGCGACATCATCAAGGGCAGCTACATCATGCTGGGGCTGTCGATCGGCGCCGTCGTGCTTGTACTTGCGGCGCTGTGGTGGTGGCTGGGGTAGGCAAGGAGAGCAAGAGCCTGCCTCCATCTTGAGGAGGCGGACGACTGGCTTACTTCAGCAGTCGCCGCGCCTGGCGCGTGCGAGTTCGGCGCGCCGCGACCGCCCTAGAACGGCAGCCGTATCTCATCGATCGCCTTCGACTCCGTCCAGCCAATGTCCTTCTGGATCTCCGTCGGCAATGCATTCAGTGCCCGCACGGTCTTCCTGTGCCTGCTGGCGCGCGCCAAGGCGGCGCGAATTCTGGTGAGACTTTCAAACATCGGTTCCTCCATGCAGCAGCAGAGCGCTGCCTCGAGCCCGCTCTTGCACCGCCTCTGTAACCGATCGATTGCGCGGCAACGGTGAAGCGGTTCACATAGCGTGCCCGCCCAGAAACATTTGTATGCAAATCAGTTCACGGAATGAGAGAGGCGCTACGAAGGGCCGCGCCAGAGTACATCTGGCCAGCGATGTCAGACACTTGGCCTGCTGGCCTGAAGTGTCGATTCAGCCGCCGTCGGGGTGACGCAAAGGGCACGGCGGTAATATCCGCCAGGCAACGCTTCAGCCTGCAGGGGTCCGCGAAATCTGTTTCTCTGAAGAGGTTCCCCGAGAGAACGAAAATATTAAGCTGGCCGCCAGCGTAACGTTTTTTGCCTGCCACCGAAACAACAAGGGGGAGATTCATCCCCGATTGGGAAAAGGTAGGAGAAACGTCATGCTGAAATCCATACTTGCAGCTGCTGCTTTGGCTGTGGTCGTCGCTCAACCGGCGTTCGCAGACGATGCAATGATGAAATGCGACGACGCATCGATGATGAAGTTGCAGACCGACATGGACGCCATGACCGGCGACGCCATGAAGAAGGACGCAGCCATGAAGGAAATGGACATGGCAAAGGAAGCCATGAAGGCCAACAAGGCCGACGATTGCGTGATGCACATGGACATGGCCATGAAGGCAATGAAGAAGGGCTGACAAGCCAGCCGTCGACGGGACGAGGCCCGTTCGCGGGCCTCGCCTTTTTTGAATAAGGTCTGCCCCGGAGGGAACCCGCCTATAGCTTCCTGAAGAAGCCGGAGAGAATGTTCGGACCCGCCTCGCCCGGCCGCAGCCTGATGCCGTCCTCAAATCCATTCAGCGTCACGCATTCGAAGCCGTGGTGCGCCAGCAGCGCCACCAGCGACCCCCGGTCGAAATGGTGCAAATGCTCGTTGGGCAGGCGCATGCGCCACGTCTCGAACCACGCATCACCATCGGCGCCGAGCTCACGCCAGCGGCAATAGGGGACGGCGATGGCCAGATGGCGTGCCTGAAGGCGGTCGAGAAAACTTAAGTCAGGGATGTGCTCGAGGACGTCGAACATGGCGACGAGATCCCACGAACCGGCGAGCGCCTCCTCCCAATCGACAAAGCGCACACCCTTGGGCAGCGGGAACCTGGTGATGTCGCAGCCGGCGCAGTCGGCAACCCCGGTTATCTTCGCAGCCTCGATGAATGTGCCGGTGCCATAGCCGATCTCCAGCACCGAACGCGGTATTTCACCGGTGATCCCCAGCACCCAGCCAAGCCGCTGATAGCCGAGCTTGATGGTGCGGTCGCTCAGATCCTCGTAATAGGACATGTATTGCTTGTCGTACTTGATCGGCGTGACGTCGATCTGATGGATCACGCCAAACCGGTCGATCTCGTAATTGTCCAGCATTGGCGCAAAGCCCCCGGGAGTGCGAAGCCTTACACGATGGAGCTGAACGTAAAGTAAGTGGCCAGGGTGGTGGTTGCATTGACCGCTGCCCCAGGGGCCGAGAACGCTCGCAATCAAAGGAGTACTGGAATACGCTCGTCAGCGAGGCGTTGACCTAGGGGGGAAGACACCGCACATGGAGCGAAGGCTTACCGCGATCCTTGCTGCCGATGTGGTTGGCTACAGCCGCCTCATGGGCGAGGACGAGGTCGGCACGCTCGAGCGGTTGAAAAGTTGCCGTCGCGAACTGGTCGACCCTGCAATCAAGGAATTCCACGGCCGCATGATCAAGCTCATGGGCGACGGGGCGCTGGTCGAGTTCGCCAGCGTCGTCGATGCCGTCCAGTGCGCTGCCATGATCCAGCGCCGGATGGCCGATCGCAACAATGGCACCGCTGATGCTCGCCAGATCCGGTTTCGCATCGGCGTCAATCTCGGCGACGTCATCGTCGAGGAAAATGACATCTACGGCGATGGCGTGAACATTGCCGCGCGACTGGAGTCGATGGCCGAGCCGGGAGGTGTATGCATCTCGGGCACGGCGTTCGATCATGCGCTGCACAAGGTTGATGTCGGCTTTGCCAGTCTTGGCGAGCAGCGCCTCAAGAACATCGGCGATCCGGTTCGCGCGTATCGGTTGCTGCTGGATCCCGCGGCATCGGGCAAGGTCGTGGCTGCGCCACACCGGCCGGGATCGCGCGTCATGATCCTGGCAGGCGCCGCGGCTCTGGCATTTGCCGTGCTTGCCGGCATTTTTGCGTGGCAGAAGTTCTCGGTGTCGTCGCGGCCATCGGTTGCTGTGCTGCCGTTTGCAAATCTCGGCGGCGATCCAGGCCAGGACTATTTCGCCGACGGCATCACCGAGGATCTGATCACCGACCTCACCAAGCTTTCCGGTCTCGACGTCATCGCGCGCAACTCGGTGTTCGCCTACAAGAACAAGCCTGCGGCGCTGGCGGACGTCGCGCGCGACCTTGGCGTCCGCTACGTCGTCGAGGGGAGCGTGCGCCGCACCGGCGAGCAGATCCGCCTCAACGCCCAGCTCATCGATACGGCAACGGGCGACAATCTGTGGGCCAACCGGTTCGACCGTGGCATGGCCGGCGTGTTTGCCGTCCAGGAGGAGATGAGCGGGGAGATCGCCAAGGCGCTCGGCATGCAACCTTCGGCGGCGGAAAGCGAACGCATGGCGCGTCCGCCGACCGAAAACCTCGAGGCCTACGATTTCTACCTTCGCGCCGAGCAGACAGCACGGACCGGCCGGCGCGACGGGCTGCGGGAGGCGCTCACCCTCTACGACAAGGCGGAGGAGCTTGACCCCACCTTTGCCGAAGCCTTCGCGGCGGACGCAAGCATGACAGTCTATATCTGGCGCGAATCGTTCAACGACATCATGCAGAGCGCGCCCGCGCGCAAGCGCGCCTATGAGAAGGCAAGCCGTGCGCTGCAACTCGACCCGGACCTTTCGTCGCCTTATGCGATTCTAGGCATCATGCAGGTCGTGGATCGCCGCTACGAGGAAGCCATCGCTTCGGCCGAGCGAGCCGTCGCGCTCGGCCCCGGAGATGCCGAGACACAGATCGCGCGGGGATATGTCCAGCTGTTTGCCGGCAATCATGCCGAGGCAGCCGTTGCCGTCGAGACGGCGCTCAGGCTCGATCCCAACCTTTCCCCCATCAACCGGCAAATTGCCGGTCTGGTCTTTCTCATTCAAGGCAACACCGACAAGGCGATCGAGGCGCTCGAACGCGCCCGCGACGAGGCGCCGTCAGTTGGAGATTTCAGGATTGACCTCGCTGCGGCCTACGCCCGCGCCGGCCGTTTGCCCGATGCAAGAGCGGCGGTCGCCGAGGGACTACGTTCCACGTCGACAGCTGGGTCCGATTCATTGTCTGCATATCGGCTCAACGGTGCCCAATACCGTAACCCGCGCGATTTGGCTCTCATCATCGACGCGTTGCAGCAGGCCGGCTTGCCCGAATGGCCGTTCGGCTTCACCGGCGACGAGCACGACCGCTTGAAGGGCGAGGAGATCGCCTCGCTGGTGCTGGGCCATACGCTGCAGGGCCAGCTTGAACCTGGTCTCCAACCAGCCTTCCTCCAGATCGGGAGCGACGGCAAGGCTGCCTTCCGCTCCACGACGCGGCTGGTCACCGAGACTGTCCGTGTGGATGGCGACCTTTTGTGCGAGCTGAGCGAGAATATGTTCGGGCGCCCGGACTGCGGACCCGTCTATAAACGCCGCGACGATGGAGGCGGCTATTCCTTCGTCAACTCAAGCAAGGTGTTCCACTTCGCGGTGATTCAGTAGATGCACGCGTCTCGGTGAAAGCGGCTGCTTACACTCGCGTCCGACGCGGGACTGGAATAGGCTGCAGCGAAGCCGCGTGATCGACCGGGAGGGCGCAGGCAGGTATGGAGCGACGGCTCACTGCAATCCTTGCTGCCGATGTGGTTGGCTACAGCCGCCTCATGGGCGAGGACGAGGTCGGAACACTCGAGCGGTTGAAAAGTTGCCGTCGCGAACTGGTTGACCCCGCGATCAAGGAATTCCACGGGCGCATTATCAAGCTCATGGGCGACGGGGCACTGGTCGAGTTCGCGAGCGTCGTCGATGCGGTCCAGTGTGCTGCCATGATCCAACGCCGGATGGCCGATCGCAACAATGGCACCGCTGATGCCCGGCTGATCCGGTTTCGCATCGGCGTCAATCTCGGCGACGTCATCGTCGAGGAAAATGACATCTATGGCGATGGCGTGAACATTGCCGCGCGCCTGGAGGCAATGGCGGAGCCTGGGGGTATTTGCATCTCGGGCACGGCATTCGACCACGCGCTGCACAAGGTTGATGTCGGCTTTGCCAGTCTTGGCGAGCAGCGCCTCAAGAACATCGCCGATCCGGTTCGCGCGTATCGGCTGCTGCTGGATCCCGCAGCATCGGGCAAGGTCACAGCCACGCCACACCGGCCGGGTCCGCGCGTCATGATCCTGGCAGGCGCCGCGGCTCTGGCATTCGCGGTGCTTGCCGGCTTTTTCGCATGGCAGAAGTTCTCGATGCCATCGCGGCCATCGGTTGCCGTGCTGCCGTTTGCAAATCTCGGCGGTGATCCGAGCCAGGACTATTTTGTGGACGGCATCACCGAGGATTTGATCACCGACCTCACCAAGCTTTCCGGTCTGGACGTCATCGCGCGCAACTCGGTGTTCGCCTACAAGAACAAGCCTGCAGCGCTGGCGGACGTCGCGCGCGACCTTGGCGTCCGCTACGTCGTTGAGGGCAGCGTCCGCCGCACCGGCGAGCAAATCCGCGTCAATGCCCGGCTCATTGACACAGCAAGCGGCGATAATCTGTGGGCCAACCGGTTCGACCGCGGCATGGCTGACGTGTTTGCCGTCCAGGACGAGATGAGCGGGGAGATCGCCAAAGCGCTCGGTATCCAGGCTTCGGCAGCGGAGAGCAAGCGCATGGCACGCCCGCCGACGAACAATCTCGAGGCGTACGACTACTATCTACAAGCCGAGACGGCGTCACGCAGCGGCCTTCTGGCCGGTCTGAGGCAGGCGCTTGCGCTCTATGAAAAGGCGGAGGGGCTCGACTCCGCCTTCGCAGAAGCCTTTGCGGCCGACGCGCGCACGACCGTCTATGTCTGGCGCGAGTCCTTCAACGACATCATCCAGAGCGCGCCCGCACGAAAGAGAGCCTATGAGAAGGCGAGCCGAGCTTTGGAACTCGAACCGGACCTTTCGTCGCCCTATGCCATTCTCGGTATCATGCAGGTCGTGAATCGCCGCTACGAAGATGCGATTGCCTCTGCCAAGAAGGCTGTTTCAATCGGTCCGGGCGATGCAGAGGCGCAAGCAGCCCTTGGATATGTTCAGTTATACGCCGGCAATCACGCCGAAGCAGCCAATGCGGTCGAGACGGCGCTCAGGCTCGACCCCGACCTTTCCGCCATCAACCGAGAAGCTGCTGGGCTGGCTTTTCTTCTGCAGGGGAATGTCGAGAAAGCGATCGAGACTCTCGAACGCACCCGCGACGACGCGCCCACAGTTGCTAACTTTCGGTTTACGCTCGCTGCGGCGTATGTCCGCGGCGGCCGTCTACCGGATGCGAAAGCCGCAATTGCCGATGGGCTCCGCCTCGGAGCAGCGTCCAGCTACGTGGACTCCTTGGCTGGGTGGCAGATGACTCAACATTTCCGAAACCCGCAGGATCTGGCGACCATCGTCAATGCCCTGCGCCAGGCAGGACTACCCGAATGGCCCTACGGCTTTACCCCGGACGAACACGACCAGTTGAAGGGTGCGGAGATCGCGTCCCTCGTCCTTGGCCATACACTGCAAGGCCAGATCGAACCCGCACTACAACCAGCCTTCCTTCAGATCGGGAGCGACGGCAAGGCGGCCTTCCGCACGACGACGCGGCTGGTCACAGAGACCGTCTACGTCGATGGCGATCTCTTGTGCGAGCAGAGCGAGAACCTGTTCGGGCGCCCCGACTGCGGCCCCGTCTACAGACGCAATGACGCATCCGACAAAGGCTACTCCTTTGTCAATACAAGTAAGGTGTTTCACTTCACGGTCGTCCAGTAGGCGACCCTGGTCTCAGTGATACTTGTCGAGCTCCAAATTGGCCGCGACCTTCGGCCAGTTGGCATCGGCTTTCGGTATTTCTTCAGCCGCATGCGCGGCGAAATCATCCGCATTGCGGACGTCGTAGATCAGGTAGAGCTTGCCGTCGATAATTTTGAATGCTTCCGGATCAACATTGATCGTGACCCCACCGCCCACGACTTCGCCGGCACAGTAGCCGCCATATTGAGGAGCGTACTTGACCGGTTCGCTCATGAACATTTCCTGGTGTTTCTTGCTAGCGAAATGCCAAGGTGTCCCCAGCCATTCATAAGTGAATTCTTCGGAGCCCTTCACGGCCTTGCCGTCAGTGAAGTAAGCGACCGTGTCGTAGCCCATGATCGCCACACCGCCGAAATAGCCGGTGTTTACCGAGTCGTCGGCCCAGGCCGATCCCGCGCCGGCGACCGCAGCTACCGCGACCAGGGCCGCCGCCTCCAGATTACGAACCAGTCGTGACTTGATCATCGTGCTCATCTGCATCCTCCGTCAGTCGTGGATTTCTGCGCACTTCGCCGCGTTCGCCTCGCCAAGGATTTTGGCTTGGCAGGTAGCACCATGGCGTTTGAAAAGTCGTATGATATCCGTGTTGCCCTTCCAGAATGCGCGCGTTATCGGCATGTAACCATGCCCCTCGGCATGGTTCACATCGGCACCTTTCGCGATAAGGAATTCGGCCAGTTCAACGTGGTTTTCCTCGCCGGCCACCAATAACGGCGTAGCGCCCGCCTTGTTGGCGGCATCGTCGAGCACCGCGCCTTTCTCCAGCAGCAGCTTGGCGATCGGCAGGCTGCCAGAGAAGGCCGCCGCATGAAGCGGGGTAAAGCCGCCCGAGTTACGCGCCATGACGTCGGCGCCCTTGCCCAGCAGCAATTCGGCGATTTCGGGCTGATTGTCGAGCGCTGCAGCGATGAGGAGGGTTGCCTGGTCGCGTGCCCGGCTGTCGACATCGGCACCGCCTGCCAAGGCTTGCTCTACGGCACCCTTGTCGCCGGCGGCGATGGAGTCGAACAATTGCTCACCTGCGGCTGCAGTTGTAGCCGCCAATACCAGCATACCAAGTGCCAGCAGTCCGCGCATGACGTAGAGGTAGCATATATTAGCTTGGAATCATACAAGCTGGTTCGACTTATCGGGGCAGATGCCGGCGGAGTCCGTGATGTTCAACATTACCGCCCTTGGCGTGACGTCGATCTGGTGGATCACGCCAAACCGGTCGATCTCGTAATTGTCCAGCATTGGCCGTACGGCCCCCCGCGATTGCGAAGCCTTACATGGTGGAGCTGAACGTAAAGTAAGTGGCTAGGGGGTACGCCAAATCCACGGGCGGCTGATGGCAGCGACGGAGCTTCAAGACCGCAGTGGTATGCCGATTGGCGCCGATCTTATCGATGAGTTCGCTTTCGGGTTGGCTGGACACTTAATCCGGCCCGCTGATGCCGAATACGACGAGGCACTCCGTATTTGGAACGCGGCAATGGTCCGGTAGTCCGGCGCCAGCCGGCGCATCAACCACAACGCTTCGAGGTCCCGAACGCAAGCGCGCTCAAGATGCCGCGATGATCGGACTTGGTTGAGATAGCCCCAAATGTAAAGGCGGAGCATGTCGCCAGGCTGGAATCCTGGCCTGCCAGTCGCCGCCGCGACTGCCCGGTTGAAGCCCAGGTCGGCCAGTTCCAGGCTGGCGACGAATGCATCGACGACACGGACGAGGGCGTCTGGCGCGACGTAGTCGTCGACGCACGCTGGCAGCAGGCTGATCTGATCTCGGCTATCGCCTTCGATGAAGCTCACCGTCCGCCTCCATCCATTTTAACATGCTGATTCTACGGTGATTTACTGGATTTGACGAAGTTCTTGGGGCGTCTCTGGGTCTCGCCACCCTTGACGGGGAGCCTCGCGAAGGTCCGGTTCGCGGAAGGGCTGCGCCCTTCGCTAACGACCCGAACCGGCCATGAGAACCCTGCCCAAAACCTGCGGCTGGGAAGTCTCTGCGTAGGCTTTGCCCACCCGGCGGCCCCCATGCACCAAGCCGTGTGAACGCGAGCCTCCTGTTGGAATGACGGAGGCTTTGCCTCCGCCTCACCGTTACAGTTCAGATTCAGCCATTCACCAGGGCTGGCCGTCGCCAAACGACCAGTCCTCTTTGTCCACGAAGACCATGTTGATCATGATGTCGTCTGCACGGATGGCCAGCTTGGTTTTCAGCTCGTCGGCGATGAACCGGTAGAAGGCGAACTTAGTGTCTCTCTCGTTTCCGACGGTGCTGGTTACCTGGATCAGCATGAAGTCGGGGGACCGACTGAAGCCGAGGAATTTGGGATCATAAATTAGGTTTTCGGCGGTGTGTTCGCCGACAACCACGAAGCGGTCACCGTCGGGCGCCTTGAGGATATCGATGATGCCCCTGTAAACGATGTCGGCCACTGCGGCGCGGTACTCGGGGGTTTTGCCTTGGATCAGATCGATGCGTGCGAACGGCATTGTAGCCTCCTTCAGGTTGGGTTTCGGATTAAGCGTCGGTCGAGGAGCGAGTGTTCAGACCCGAGAGTTTCAACTTGTCGGTCATCGGATGTCTCGCTTTCATCTAGCTCGCCACCTGCCTGTCAGATGACAGGTATCCAACTAACACCCGAAGCTTGCAACGTCAACCCCTGTCTGCCATATGACAGATAAGGTGTGAAAAATGGCAGCGACGATGAAAGAGAATGCGAGGGAAGCGATCCTTCTGGCCGCGCGGGAAGCGGCGATGGCGTACGGTTACGGTGGGATAAACTTCCGCGATCTTGCGGAAACCGTCGGCATCAAGGCCGCCAGCATCAATTACTATTTCCCAAACAAAGCCTCCCTCGGCGAGGCAGTCGCGAAGCGCTATTGGGAAGACATTGCCGCTGACCTGGACGCCATCTCAGCGGAAGCTCGAGATCCGATCGACGCCTTGCGCCGCTATCCGAGCGTCTTCCGAGCGTCGCTCGAGCGCGATAATCGCATTTGCCTGGCCAGCTTTATGGCAACCGAACACGCCGAACTGCCCGAAGCGGTCTTGAAAGAAGTGCAGACCTTTGCCGACGTCAATGTCGCTTGGTTGAGTCGGCATCTCACCGCTGCGGGAATTGTCGGGCCCGACGAAAGCGAACCAAGGGCTCGCGCGATCTATGCCGCCGTAGCTGGCGCTCAAATAATCGCTCGGAGTCGGTCGGACATCTCAGTCTTCGACGGATTGATCGAGAGCTACCGCGCAGCGGGGCCGCTCCCGAGATAGATACTGCGCAGAACTTGCGACGTCCGTTTCAGGGGCTGCAGTTAGCAGACCGAAAGACTTAAAGTGGTCGGGAGCTGCCGCAGATAATTCAGTCGTAGAGATTAGTTTTCGCACAGCCTGTCCTGCAATGCCCCAATCGTCGGTACCACGAATCTGGTGGCGAAAGCGGTTGGCGCACCGATGCGCAGAAGGCCGCGAGGCCGCGCGCGCCGCTCGCTGGCTTCAAGCCGCGCGTCGGCGATCTCGGCCACTGCTGGCCTCACCCGGTCATAGAATGCCATTACCGCTTCCGTGACGGCGGAGCGCCGCGTCGTGCGCCTTGGCCAGTCTGATCCCTTGCTCAGGAGTGAAACGAGACATCGATGCAGCTTTCGTCGTCAAACGAACTCGGTGGCGCTGAGCATTTCCGATCAATCTTTAGAGGAGGGCCGGACGTCAGATTTCCGACTGACCTTGCTACAGCACCAGCACGGTGGCCAGCCCCAGCATCAGGCCCATGCCTACAATATCGGTCAAGGTGGTGAGGAAGATCGCCGAAGCGACCGCCGGGTCGGCGCCGACCCGGCGCAGGCCCAACGGGATCAGCACGCCAGAGATTCCGGACAAGAGGCACGATCCGCACATGGCAAGCAGGATCACAAGTGCCAGCATGGGCGCTTGGGCCGCCGACTCCGGCTGCCTCGAGGCGTAGAACCACATCGCCGCAGCCGCAAGAAGGCCGACGAGCAAGCCGTTGGCGATCCCTAGCGCGCCCTCTCTCATCACCAAGTGGAGCTTTGGTCGTTTGTCCACATCCCCCAGGGCAAGGCCACGCAGCGTCATAGCCAGTGCCTGGCAGCCGGTGTTTCCGCTCTGCCCGGCCAAGACCGGGAGGAACGCCGCCAGGGCGACGATCTTCTCGATCGTGCCGGTGAACGAACTGACCACGAATGCGGCCAGGAAGGCCGTCAGGAGGTTCAACTGCAGCCACGGATGACGCTTCAAGAAGGCTGAAAACAGCGGCGTAAAAGAGCGCTCCTCCTTCTGGACACCTACCATCTGGCCAGACTGGGCGGAAATCTCAATGATTTGCTGCTCGAACAACCGCCAACCGCGAACCTGCCCGAGCAGCCGGTTCTCGGCGTCCACCACCGGGTAGACAGGGTAGTGACGCCGGACCGCTGCCTCGCATGCGTTGCTCAAAGGGAGATCGACCTTGAGAGCAAACGGCCTGGGCAGCATGATCTGATCGACAATGGCGGCTGGTTCGCTCAGCATCAGATCGCGTAGGACCACAAGGCCAACCAGTTTATTGCCCTCGTCCGTGACGTAGAGATAAGTGAGCTCGGTCGGCACCTGGGCGCGTCTGACAGCTTCAACCGCGGCAGCAACGGTCGTCCCGACAGGAACGCTGGCGGAAATCGGGTCCATCAGCTCAATGAGCGACTCGGGCATCGCGAAACCCTTGCCATCGCCATGAGACCCGATGGGCCGCATATGCAGTGGCAAATGCTCGGCCACCTTACGGGCGTGCCCGTCCGGCAACAGCTTTAGTGTGTCGCGGATGAACTCGGGCGACTCTCTGGCGAGCAATTCAGCTGCGTCATCAGGTGCTCGGGCACGCAGCGTGCGCACCAAGTTCTGAACGCCGGTCTCATCTTTCATTTGCTATAGCCCCCAATTGAAGGTCACATAATATGTAAAGTATCGGATCGCACCAGTGTGGAAGTACCCCAGCTTCTTCCGGCCCCAGCAGTCCGCCTTGTTCTCCGAAGTTATTGCGGCCTACTATGAGTTGACGTACGCCGACTGACATCAGCGTCGACCCAGCAGACGCCATCTCACCTGGGGTGATCCGGACCGGCCCGGAATTCTTGCCTGAGCGATCAATGGCCGTCCTGGAGATGCATGTGGGCAACATCTTGCAGCCGGCTTCAATTCAATCTCTGCCCATGGCGGGTTGGAGAGTCTGATATCGTTGCGCATGGAGAGCTACGGCGCGGTCACTGTGATGTCTGCTTTTTGGAAGCGGCTGCTAACATCTCAATGACCGAGATGAGGCGCATTGCCGCCCTGCAGTATTTTGGCCGCAAGCGGGCGGGCAGCTTGGGGGAACGCGGCAACCTTAATGGGCAGTCCGCACCTCCGCGAACATTCGAAACCATGATGTTTGGCTGGCTTGAGACGCAATGCGCTTCAGGGTCGTCACTGCCAGGCGGCAAATCAGGCCGGGAGCCGCCACATTCGCACACGACCTGCACCACGCAATTCCGTTTCCCCGAGTGGGTCGCAAGCGAACTTTGGTCCGAGCAGTTGGTGCGTTGCATCGGAAATACGGATTTCGTCGGGCTCCGCGGACGTTTGAATGCGTGAGGCGAGATTAACGGTCTCACCCCACAGGTCATAGGCGAACCGCCTCTTGCCTATGACGCCGGCGACGATTGGGCCTGAGTGAATTCCAATTCTGAGCCTTATCGGTTCTCCTGCGAAGCGTTCGCGCTTAACCGCCTTGCGCAGCTCAACGGCATAGCGCGCGAGGGCTTTTGCATGATCGGATCGCGCGGTGGGCAGGCCGGCGACCACCATCACACAATCGCCGATTGTCTTGATCTTTTCGCAGCCATGTCGTTCCGAGAGCCGATCCGCCGCCTTGAAGAAGTAATTCAAAATAGCGAGCGTCGTCACGGCACCGACGGTCCTCGCCCGTTCCGTAAAACCGACGATGTCGGCAAAAAGCACACTGACTTCTGCGTGGTTGTCGGCAATTTTCTTGTGCGCTTTCAACCGCTCCGCGATCGAGGCCGGAAGAATGTTGAGGAGCAGGGCTTCGGCGCGCTGGTATTCACGTGCCAATCCCTCCTGGCTCTTCCTCAACGCCTCGTTCGCCGCTTGCAATTTCTCGTTGAGTTCACGCTCCCTCTCTTGCAGGAGCGTCATTTCATAAGCCTTCTGCTGAAGCCGCTGCCTGTTGGCGCGCTCGGCGGAGGCGTCAAGAAAGACCAGCCACACGCAATCATCGTCAGCAAAAAAATGAAGGTCCGCGACACGCCCGCTGGGCAGTTCGACCATGGGAATATGAAACGGCAGCTCCGGGCAAGGCAGCAAACCTTCCATGAATTCAAGCTGCTCGGCAACAGGCTTGCCAATGCAAAGCGATGAGAGCCCGTGATGTTCGACATTACCGCCCTTGGCGGCTACGCAAAGCTGGGCGTCGATTTTCACATATGCGACAGAGTGCCCATTGTAGAAGAAGTTGAAAATCCAACTTCTGACCTCTTTTGGCAATCCATGCATGGTCTATTTTGTGACCATCGAAGCAAGCTGATGAAACGCATCATCAACATGCTCACCAGTGAGCGCACTTGTCAGATAGATTTGCCATCCACGCTGCCTCAGTTCGTCAATCTCACTATCCGATATTGCCCACCGATCGGCCAGATCGGATTTGTTGATCAGCAATATAAACGGCATGGCGCCGAATTCGGCCTCGACCCGTTCGCGCAGCGTGAGCGCCACGGCAAGGGTTGCGGCGCGGGTTCCATCGACGACAAGCACGAGCCCGGTCGCACCTCGAACATAGCTGACGCGGAATGAGCCGATATCGTCTTCGCCGGCCAAATCCCACAAAATCAGATCCACGGTTTTGCCCGGGAGTTCGACACTTTTCTTGTCGATTTTCACGCCCACCGTGGTCAGGTAGGTTTCTGAAAAGATGCTTTGCACGAACCTGCGAACCAGGCTCGTCTTCCCGACAGCGAAGCCGCCCAGCATGCAGATCTTTTTTTGCAACATCTTGGGCTCCGCTAGTCCAGGTTTACAGTAATCGAAACCCGGCGATTGGTGGAGCTCCCGGCTTGACTATTTTCAGGTACTAGCGGCTCAAAGGTGCCCGCGCCCCGAACCAGCAGCAGTTCCGGAGCGACGCCGCGCTTGTTGAGAAGCGCACGAACTGCCTCGGCGCGTGCGGTGCTGATCGACGCGTTGGCCGTCTCACGACCAGTGGCGTCCGAATGGCCCGTCAACATGAACCGCGCTGTTACGCCTGACTTGCGGGCATTTTCGGCGAATTCCTTGATTTGACCCGCCAACCTGTCGAGAACCGGCGCCTGCTCTGGTCCCGGCACAACTTTGCCGGAAGGGAAGAAAATATTGGTCGCCTGGATGGCCTCTCGCAAATAATTAAGTTCAGCAAGGTTCAGCTCACTCAGCTGCGAGACATCCAGAACCACTCCGTCCGCCGAAAGCTGTTCGGCGGCGGCCTGCGCCCGGCTGATCCAGCCGGCAGGAGCCTCACCGACGGCAACGATGCGACCCTGGATGATCGAAAGCTGAACCGTTTTCGGCGGGTTCAGCGACGCCGTCAGCCGCTTCACCACGAACTTCGGATCAAGGCTCTGATAGAATTGCCACTGTGAATGAACACGGGCAGGATCAACCTCCGTTCCGGACAGCAGAGCTTGCGGGTCGGCCGCAAGCGGATCTCTCAGGCCGGAAATGTAGAACTGTCCGCCCCTCGCCGTTTGTTGGGCGACGATGATTCCCGGTTGGGCCTCAAGTCGCGACACATAATATTGCCAGTGCTCCGCCGCGCGTGCTTCGGGGCTCACATCATGAACCTTGGAGATGTCGAATTCCGGTCCGCCGGCCGAAAGCTGTCGGGCCGCTGCGCGCGCCCGATCTATCCAGGTGTCGGGAGCCTCACCCTCGGCAACGATGCGATCGTCGACGATCGAAAGCCGCACTGTATCGGGCGGATACAGCGACGCCTTCAGCCGCTTCAACACGAACTCCGGCTCAAGGCTCTGATAGAACTGCCACTGCGCATGAACCCGGGCGGGATCGACCTGCGTTCCCGACAACAGCGACTGCGGATCAACGCCAAGCGGGTCCCGCAGGCCGGCAATGTAGAATTGGCCGTCGCGTATCTTTTGGTCTGCAACAATGATGCCCGGCTGGGTCTCCAGTCGCGACACATAGGCCTGCCAGCGCTCCGCAGCGCGCACTTCGGGACTTACATCACGGACCGCCGAGATATCGAAGACCGGCCCGCCTGCCGAAAGCTGCTGGGCTGCTGCGCGCGCCCGGTTGATCCACGTGTCGGGAGCCTCACCCTCGGCAACGATGCGATCATTGACGATCGAAAGCCGCACTGTTTCAGGCGGAGCCAGCGACGCCGTCAGCCGCTTCAACACGAACTCCGGTTCAAGACTCTGATAGAATTGCCACTGCGAATGAACCTGGGCGGGATCGACCTCCGTGCCTGACAACAGCGACTGCGGGTCGACGGCAAGCGGGTCTCTCAGGCCGGCAATATAGAACTGGCCATCGCGTACCTGTTGTTCGGCAACGATGATGCCCGGCTGGGCCTCCACTCGCGACACGTAAGCCTGCCAGCGCGACACGTAAGCTTGCCAGCGCTGCGCTGATTGCCAGGAAAGAAAATACCAACCGCCTGCCAGACTCAAAAGCAGCAAGGCCACGGCCGCCACCAGCCACGGAAATCCCTCGTGTGATTCATCCTGCTTCAGCTCGACGCAGGTCTGCAACTGCGCCTCTACGCTGGCCAACTGCGAACCGTCGCCGTCAAACTGCTCTAAAGCCTGTGAGGATTCCTCATGGATGCGAAGCAGCACATCGCGAACGATTTCATGCAATTCCTCCGGTGGATTTCCCCGGATCACCGAAACCAGGGTCGCGAACGGTCCAACTTCCGACCAGAGACGAAGCTCGCCGAAACGGATCGTGTCCAGGCCGCCCTGCTCTTTCTCGTTGAACGAGTCCTTCACAAAATCCTGAATTGCGCTGAGCATCGAAGAAATGAGCTGAGGATCTTCGCTCGTCGCATTATCGGCCGTTACATGCGCTATCAAAAGACCGGAAGTGCGATGAATGAGAAAGGCATGTTCTACACGGTAGACAAGAGAGTGCTTGAGAACAACTTCCGAGAAACTAGCGCCAGTTCTCCAAGCCTCAAATCTCCACTTTAGGCCATGCCAGGTAAATATATGCCTTAAAGTTTCATTCAGCGACTGGAAGGTCTGGTCGATCTTTTCTCCGATCGACTTGCGAATTGCCGGCAGAAACACCGGATACAATATATCCGTCAGCGTGCGCGGGCTTCTCTGGATCGACCGTTGCACAGCCCGTTCGACAGCTGGCGCAAGCGCCTCGCCGAGTTGTGCATGAGGCGCTAGTGCGGCCGCATTGGGAAGAACGTCGCCCACGGCTGCTGCAAGCTGCTCGGGTTCGCCGAGCAGCTGCGTAACGCGTGAAAGCTCCGAAATTTCGCGGCCGACCAGCAACTGCCGCAGCGTTTCCATGCGCGGATCGGCGGTTGGAACTGCCTCGAACTGCGCCCGGTAGTCGGGATCGACGTTCCGGGCAATTTCGATCAAAAGACGAGCCAGAGCCTCGCGATCAATCTCTGTATCGTTCGAGGCTGTTCTTTTCGGAAGGTTGAATGGGTCGACGGTTGACGTCAAGGTCCCATCAACTCACTTTCCAGCTACGGTCCGAGTTGCTCTTGCTGCCGACGGGATCCTGATTCAGAGCTTTTGCAACCTCCACAAACAGGCCAGCCAAAAGATTCCGGTCGGTCTTGACGTTGCTGAGATCGGCAAACATTTTCTCGATCAGCATCTGAACGCCTTCATTCTTCTGCTTGATTTCCTCACGCAGCGAATGATCGTTCCGATTTATCCGGTCCGAAACGTCGCGCTCAAGCGCGCTTAGTTGATCCGACAACGCCCGCACCTGCTTTTCAAGTGCCTGGTTTTGCTCGCGAAGATTCCGATCGATCTCCTTGTCGGCGTCGGCTCGCGAATCTTTTTCGTTCCGCAACTGCCCCGCAAGCGAATCGATCTGCTTCTTTGCGTTCGACTCGTACATTTCGAGATTGCGCTTGGCCTCGGATTCGACATCCTTGAAGCGCTGCAAGACCCGTTCTTCAAGCTTGGAAAAGCGGCGGTCATAGTCCTGCATCTGGTTGCCGAACAGCAGATCGCGTATCTTGTCGACACCTACAGCGTCGCCGGGGGCCCCGTTCTCGCGAGCCTGAACTCCCAGGAAGTTCAGCCCGTTTCCTTCTGCGTTACCTATCAGATTTGCGTCCGCCTTCTTTTCCGAAGAAACGGTATTCGTAGATTCCTTTGCCATGCTTTTGCCCTTCCATCTGAGCACCTGCCAAGGTGCAAAACCCCATAAAAAACAGAGCATGTCAGCAAAATACCCGGCTCGCAAGTCGGTATCTCTTGACTTAAGTTGATTCATGAGGCAGCCGATTGCCGCGCGCCGATTCAGCAATGGACGTTTGGGGCCAGGCCATTTCAAATGGCGGCGGCGGCAACTGCAATATTGCGCTCAATATTATTCGATAAGGAGCGCTTCACCAATTACAAAGCAATACTGCGGGAGTTTCCAGTCTGGGCTATGGCCGGCAGCTAGTCGACGCGCGCGGCTCTGCTAGTTCGAAAAACTTACGCTCACGCCGCGCTGCCGAAAATAAGCCTGCATCAACTTGCGGCCCTGGCGGTTGTTCTGCGCCAATTTGGTCGGATCGAACACCGCCTGTTTTATTCCTTCTCGAGCCAGCGCCGCCTTGAGTGTCGCGATATGGGCGTCGATGTCGGCATTGTCCGCCCGAAGCGAGGCATAGATGCTCTCGGTCGCCTGGGCCACGGTGGGTTCGCTCACAGCTGTCGTCCTTTGGTTGGTTGAGCGGCGGCTTAACACAGATTCGCGGCTCCGCCGATACCGGTGGACTTGCGTCCATCGAAGGCGAATGGCCGCATTGCCAACCCAGCCAAAGTCGAAAGTCCGACCCGCTGCCCCTGTAGAGCTTGACGAAAATCGGTGCGCCTGTTTGAGAGCGGAGGATCGAGACATCGCTGCAGGGGCGACGAGCAAGGGTGGGCACAAAGTGAAGCGCGTTCTTCGGATGCTTGCCGCGGCGATCATGGCGTCCGGGGTGGCCGGCTGCACAAGCATTTCCTATTACGCGCAGTCGCTGGAAGGCCATGTACAGATCATGGCCGCGCGCAGGAATGTCGGGAAACTCATCCATGATCCTGCGACGCCCGAAGCCTTGCGCGCCAAGCTGACGTCGGCGAGCGCCATAAGACGGTTTGCGACAGACGAACTGGCCCTGCCCGATAACAGCAGCTACCGCAGCTATGTCGATATCCACCGCGACGCCGTGACCTTTGCCGTTTTTGCCGCGCCGCAATTCTCGCTCGCGCCCATAACATGGTGCTTTCCGGTCTTCGGCTGCGTTCCCTACCGGGGTTACTTCTCCCGGAAATCGGCGACCGAGAGCGCTGTCGAGCTTCATGGACAGGGGCTGGACGTCTATGTCTCGGGCGTCACCGCCTATTCGACGCTGGGCTGGTCCAGTGATCCGTTGCTGAGCACCATGCTGCGCCAGGACGACACCTATCTGGCAAGCCTTGTCTTTCACGAACTGGCGCATCAGCGCCTCTATGTGGATAGCGATTCCGCATTCAACGAGGCGTTCGCCGTTGCCGTCGAAACCACCGGGGTCCGGAAATGGCTCCGCGCCGCCGGCGATCGAGCCGGATTGCGCCGCTACGAAGCCGATCGCAAGCGCAGCGCCGATTTTCTCGGACTGGTGTCGAAAACGCGCGACGAGTTAAGGCAGGTCTATGCAAGTCCCCGCACGCCGGAGCAGATGGCGGCTGCCAAAGCGGCCACGATCGACAGGCTGCGGATGCGCTACCGGCAGATGCGCGACAAAGACTGGGCCGGATACCGGGGATACGATGCCTGGTTCAATTCCCCGATCAACAACGCAAAGCTCGCCGCGACGGCGGTCTACGGTGAACAGGTTCCGGCCTTTCTTCGCTTGTTCGACTTGTGTTCGGGCGATTATCCAAGGTTTTACGCCGCTGTTCGACGGATCGCGGATCTGCCCAAAGCGTCCCGCGCCGAGGCGCTCAAGGCTGCGGATAGGTGTGGCTGAACGGAAAAGCCGGCCCCGCGAATGGTCCGAAACGAGCATCGAGTTCAGTGACAGCCCACGCGGCTGGTCCTGATTGAAATTCGCCGGATTGCACCGGAATGCGCATGTCGTATAAGTTCGAATGCGGCATAAACCGTGAACGGTCGACGCCCGTCTCGCAGGCGGATGTTCTCCCCCGCATTGAGCGCGACCGTGAAGGTAGTCACGGGCTACCGGAGTCCGCCATGCTCGATCAGGACGTTTCTCATGACGTGATTGCGTCTTTCGGCCCTTTTCGCTTGAGCGTCTCTGAGAGATTGCTCGCAAGAGGCGGGGAGCCTGTCGCGATTGGCGGGCGGGCGTTGGATATCCTCATCGTTCTGGTGGAGCACGCCGGGGAAGTCCTGAGCAGCAAAGAGCTGCTCAGGCGTGTTTGGCCCGATGTGATTGTTGAGGAGGGAAGTCTCCGGGTACACCTCTCCAATCTTCGCAAGGCTTTGGGTGACGGGAAGGATGGCAACCGATACATCGCCAATGTGGCCGGACGTGGCTACAGTTTCGTAGCACCGGTGCGGCACTCCGCTCGCATGATCCCGGCACCCAGCGGGGGAGCCGGTCGGCCCAAAAGGCTGCCGCCGCGACTTGAAAGGATGATCGGGCGCGAAGAAACAGTTGCCGCCTTGTCCTCTCTCCTTTCGGAGCGGCGGTTCGTCAATGTGGTCGGACCGGGAGGCATGGGCAAGACGACCGTCGCGGTTGCGATAGCCCACTCCTTGCGCGGCGCGTTTTCCGATCAGATCTATTTTCTCGATCTCGGCGCGCTGGGAGATGCATCCCTCGTCCCCGGCGCTGTGACGTCAACGTTGGGTTTGAGCAGTCAGGCGACACAGGACCCAGTTTCTGCCTTGGTTGCCTTTCTGGTCGACAAACCGACCCTTCTCGTCCTCGACAGTTGCGAGCATATGATCGATGCCGTCGCCGTGCTGGCGGAGCGTCTCTTTGCCGAGATCCCTCTTATGCATCTGTTGACAACCAGCCGCGAGGCCCTGCGTGTCGAGGGCGAGAATGTGCATCTGCTGACGCCCCTTGAAGGGCCGCCCGAAGACAGTGGGCTGACCGCTGCGCAGGCACTTGCCGCGCCGGCTGTGCAGCTCTTCATGGAACGCGCCGTCGCGGGCGGCCTTGGTGCCGAACTCAGTGATGCGGACGCGCCGATCCTGGCGGCGATATGCCGTCGGCTTGACGGGATAGCACTGGCAATCGAACTCGCGGCCGGCCGCGTGGGCACCTACGGAATTCGCGGAACCGCCGAACTGCTTGATGATCGCTTCAAGCTTCTGTGGCATGGCCGGCGAAGCGCTATTCCGCGTCATCAAACGCTTCAGGCAATGTTCGACTGGAGCTACAACCTGCTCTCCCCGTACGAACAGACGATCTTGCGCCGGTTGTCTGTATTTGTCGGCCCTTTCACGCTCAACGATGCCATAGCAATCGCGTCGGACGGTGAAGCCGATGCATCAGCGGTGGCAGACGCCGTCGAGAGCCTGGTCAACAAGTCGCTTATCAGGATGTCCGAGTTGGCGGGATCGACTTACCACCGGCTCCTCGACACCAGTCGAGTGTATGCGGCAGCCAAGCTTGCCGAAACCGGCGAAGGCGCGGTGCTGTCGAGGCGACATGCGCATCACTATGCCGATCGCTTCAAACCAGACTCGACAAGAGCGACGGCGTTCGGGAACCGCGACGTCTCCGCTTACGAGCCGCACATGGGCAATATTCGAGCAGCACTCGAGTGGAGCTTTTCGGACGGCGGCGAGGCCCAGAACGGTGTCCAACTTGCAGCCGGAGCGGCGCCTCTGTTCTTGGGGTTCTCGCTTCTGGGCGAGTGCGAACGGTGGTGCGAGCGGGGCCTGTCCGCTTTAGGGGAGACAGATCGCGGCACGGAGCGCGAATTGGCGCTTCAAGCAGCATTGGCGATCTCGTCGATGTTCACGCGCGGTAACAGCGATGCCGTCAGAAAGGCCATCGAGCGAGGCGTCGGACTGGCGGAGGCGCTGCGGGACGGCCAATACAAGTTGCATCTGCTGGCCGGGCTGAACATCTTTCTTACTCGCATCGGGGACTTTCGCGGGGCCCTCGCCTGCGCCGAGCGGAGCGTGCTCGTTGCGGCAGAGCTTGGGGAGCAGTCAGGGATCATCATGGCCGAGTGGATGCTCGGCGTATCGCATCACCTGGTCGGAAACCAGGCGGCGTCACAGCGACACAGCGAGCAAGGACTGGAGCTGGAAGCAGACGCCGGCAGCGTCCAGGTCGACTTCTTCGGCTACGACCACAGGATACGCGCACTGATAGCGCTGGCGCGAGCCTTGTGGTTACGCGGCATGCCGGAGAGAGCGCTCAAAACTGCGGACCAGGCCGTCGAGGAGGCAACCAAACGCGAGCATCCGGTCGCGGTTTGCATGTCGCTTGTTTACACTGTGCCGGTCTACCTCTGGAGCGGCGACTTTGACCGCGCGGCGCAATGGATCGAACGTGTTCTGGCTTATGCAGCGAAGTATTCCCTGGCTCCCTATCACGCCATGGGGCTTGCTTTGAAGGGCGAGCTCATGATCTTGCAAGGCGAGCCGGCCGAGGGCGCGCAATTGCTCCGGAGCGCTGTTGCGACGCTGAGCGCTGAACGGTTCAATATCCTTGCGACGGCATTCTTGCGAGCGCTTGCCGAAGGCATGATGCGAAGCGGCCAGCTTGATGAGGCTGCAACCACAATCGACCGGGCGATTGCCTTGGCGGACCAGGCCGGCGAGACGTATGATCGTCCGGATCTGCTGCGTGTGCGGGCCGAAATTCGCCTGGCATATTCTCCGCCCGATGTGAGTACGGCTGAGGACTCGCTGCTTCAAGCGATCTACTGGGCAGGTAAACAATCGGCGACGGCGTGGGAGTTGAGGGCAGCCATACCGCTGGCCAGAATGTGGCAGCAACAGGGTCAGGCAGGCCGTGCCCGGGATTTGCTCGGCAGGCTCCTTCACCGGTTCGGCGAAGGCGTGCAAACCGCGGATGTAAATGCAGCGAGCCTCCTGCTCGCCGAATTGAACAGTGCAAATGCACCAAGCTGACCCCAGCGTAACGACTCTTAACAACGCATAACGCGCAATTCCTTCCTCTCCGAGCGAACATGCCTCTGCGGCATGCGATCTGCTTGACCGTATCCGAACAAGTTCGTTCGACAATGGAGGATGTCATGTCATCAAAATCACTGTCGCCTACGCGGCGCGAGCTGCTTGCAGTGTCGGCTGCTGCCGGCGTCATCAGCACGCTTCCGGGTACGCTGTTCGCAGCTGCGGGTAGCGACTCGATCCGCCCTTTCACAGTCAGGTTCCCGCAGCAGGAGATCGACGAGCTTCGTCGGCGAATTGCATCGACGCGATGGCCTGAGCGGGAAACAGTTACGGATGCAACGCAAGGCGTTCAACTCAAGACGACGCAGAAACTCGCGCGCTACTGGGCAACAGACTACGACTGTAGCAGATGCGAGGCGCAACTCGCCGCCTTGCCGAATTTCATCACCGAGATCGATGGCCTCGACATTCACTTTATTCACGTGCGTTCGAAGCACGAAAACGCGTTGCCGGTCATCGTCACGCACGGCTGGCCTGGGTCGGTCGTCGAGCAGTTGAAGATCATCGACCCGCTCGTCAATCCCACGGCGCATGGAGGGACTGCTGCGGATGCTTTCGACGTGGTGATCCCGTCGATGCCGGGTTACGGCTTCTCCGGCAAGCCGACCACGCCCGGTTGGGGCCCTGACCATATCGCGCGCGCATGGGTCGTGCTGATGAAGCGCCTTGGTTACTCGAAATTTGTGGCGCAAGGCGGCGATTGGGGCGCGATTGTCGTCGACCAAATGGGCCTGCAGGCAGCCCCGGAATTGCTCGCCATTCACACCAACATGCCCGGCATCTTTCCGGCCGAAATCGACGCAGCCGCTTTTTCCGGAGCGGCGGCGCCAGCGGACCTCTCAGCCGATGAAAAGCTCGCTTACGACCGTTTGCAGTTCGTCTATCAGAAGGGAATCGCCTACGGCTTCCAGATGGGTCTGCGGCCGCAGACATTGTACGGAATCGCGGATTCACCCGTCGGCCTGGCGGCCTATTTCCTCGACCACGACGCGCGCAGCTATGAGCTCATTGCGCGCGTGTTTGACGGGCAGCCGGAGGGACTTACGCGCGACGACGTCCTCGACAACATAACCATCACATGGTTGACGAACACGGCGCTTTCCGGCGCCCGTCTCTACTGGGAATATTGGGGCAAAGGGTATTTCAATGCCAAAGGCGTCTCCATCCCGGTTGCCGTGAGCGTCTTCCCGGACGAACTCTATCCAGCCCCGCAGAGCTGGACAGAGCAGGCCTATCCCAAGCTCATCCACTACAACAAACTCCCCAAGGGTGGGCACTTTGCCGCCTGGGAACAACCCAAGTTGTTTTGCGATGAACTGAGGGCCGGGTTCCGTTCGCTGCGTCGGTCGATCTGAAGCGGGCGGGCGGTATGCCGCCCGCTCTCTCAAGCATGGACCGGGCCAATTGACCGGTCCACCGCACACTAACTCAGAACGAACCAGGAGATTGCTATGAACAGAATTCCACAGCGCGGCGAAGCCGCAATCGCGACACCCGCAGCGCGGGGAGTAGACATAAGGCTCGAAGTCGCGGTCATTCCCGTTTCGGACGTCGACCGTGCCAAGCACTTCTATAGCGGCTTGGGTTGGCGACTGGACGCCGACCTCACAGGCGACGGATTTCGTGTCATCCAGTTTACGCCTCCGGGCTCCCCGTGTTCGGTAGTGTTCGGCTCAAGGACCACAACGGAACCCTATGCCCGGCTCGAAACCGATGTCCTCAAAAGCTGTGGTGAGCTCGTCGTATCGGACATCGAGGCAGCGCGCGCCGAACTCGCCGATCGCGGCGTCGACGTGAGCGAAGTGTTCCACTATGCCGGCAGCGAAGGCCGTGTCAGCGGTCCGCACCCCGAACGGAGCAGCTACTTGTCGTGGGCATCCTTCAGCGATCCGGCCGGAAATGTCTGGATGTTGCAGGAGGTCACTGCGCGAGCGCCCGGCCGCGTCGACACCGGCGAAACCACATTCGGCTCGTCGGCCGAGCTCGCAGCCGCGCTCCGGCGTGCGTCCGTGGCCCATGGTGAACACGAGAAGCGGACAGGCGGCCAGCATGATGAGAATTGGCCGGACTGGTACGCGCAGCACATGGCGGCGGAACACGCGGGCAAGGAGCTGCCTCTATAAGGCCGCTTCTGGCACAAAGTTGCCTGCGGCCTCTGCAATAGCGATGTCCGCCTTTGTGAACGGACTGGCCTGCAACATGGCGGCGAAGGCATTTAGTCGAGCGGCGGCTCAACGCAGATTCGCGGCTGCGATCACCCCAGCGACAGTTCCTTCGTCTGGTGTCGCAGCACGAGGCCGACCGCGCCAAGCAGCGAATCGTTTTCGGTGTGCTTGCCGACGATGATTCGCGTGCGGAGCGCCGGGGCGACATCGCGGGACTTGATGAGCGTGTGGCGTTCATAGGAGGCGATCAGCGGCGTCAGCAGAATGTCGCCTGCCAAAGCCATGTGGCCGCCGATGATGATAAGCGGCGGATTGAGCACCGAGCCGATCAGGCCGAGACCCCGGCCGGCGATCTCGGCGGTATCCTCGATCATCCGCAACGCCCTGACGTCGCCCTGCTCGGCCATGGTGATGACGTCGTCCATGGTGACTTGCCGCCCCACGACACGCGAAATCTGTTCCAGCGGCCGCGCAAAACTCGCATAGAGCTCCAGGCATCCGCGATTGCCGCACCGGCAAAGATCGCCGCCGGGATCGATGCTGATGTGCCCGAATTCGCCGGCGCCGCCGGCGATGCCCGTCACCAGCCGGCCATGCTGGACAATGGCCCCGCCGACACCCAGATCGATCTTGAACAGCACGAAATCATCCTGGCCGACGGCCGCGCCCCACATGAGTTCCGCGATGGCTGCGCAGTTGCTCTCATTGTCGGCGAAGATCGGCTGTTCGAGGACGGGTCCGAACACATCGCGTATGTTGACGCCGGCCCATGTTGGAACCATGCTCGCGCGCAGCACCACTCCGTCGCGGCTGACAGGGCCGGAGACGGAGACCCCTACCCCCAGGAGCCCCGCCATCGGCAGACCGTTTTCCTTGTAAGATTGGGCAATTGCCGATTTGACCATCTGGGCCGCCTGTTGCGGCTGGTAGTCCAGATCCATTGGTATAGTTTGTTCGACAATGACGGAATGCGAGACATCGGCGACGATGAGCCGTATCTGCTGAAGAGCTAGGTGAATTCCGACACAGGTGCCTGCTGTCGGATTGAGGGTCACGGCCGCGGCTGGCCTGCCAATACCTCTGATGCCATCGCTGCTGGCCGGGGCTTCGATCACCATCCCCGACTTTTTCAAACCACTGAGCGCGGTTGAGACCGTCGAGCGTGCCAGACCGGTAACGCGCGCGATCTGCGACGCGGAAAGTACGCCGCGCTCGCTCAGGCAGCGCACAATCACGCTCTCGGGCGACGCGGACGGCCTGTCGATCAGCCAGGTTCTAAGCGAAAGTTTTGTCATGGATCAACATAAACATCATTGACTGATAGCTCCAATATGTCATTTTGGAAAGAACTCGAGATTAACGCATCTCGCCGGCAGCGGCTTCAAACCGCGGCCATAAGCGGTCGAAACGAACCGTGCAACCATATGTGGGAGTGAAACCATGAAATCTGTTATGACCGCCTTCGCGGTCGCTGCTGCTACGTGCACCCTTGTCGCCGGGGCAGCCTTTGCCGAACCCAAGACGAACCTTCTGCACCAATGGGCGACCGGATCGGACGCGCAGGCGATCGCAAAGCTCGGCGAGATGTTCACCGCCAAGGGCGGCAAATGGGAACAGACCTCGATCGCAGGTCACACGGCCAACACGCTGGCGAAGCTGCGTGCCGACGTGATCGCCGGCAATGCCCCGCCCGCCGTGCAGCTCAAAGGCCCGGAAATCGCCGAGTGGAACGAGACCGGCATGACCGCCGATCTCGACGCGCTGGCGGCCTCGGAAGGCTGGGAGAAAGTGGTCGCGCCGGAATTGCTGCCGGTGATGAAGCCGACCGGCAAATGGGTCGCAGCGCCCATGAACATCCACCGCATCAACTGGCTCTGGGCTTCGCCGAAAGTCATGCAGGCCGCCGGCGTGGCGGAAATGCCCAAGACCTGGGCCGAGTTCAATGCGGCCTGCGACAAGATCGTCGCCTCAGGCAAGATCTGCATTTCGCATTCGACCGCGGACTGGACGGATTCGACGGTGTTCGAGGTCGTGCTCTACGGCCAGGACATCGATCTCTATCGCAAGGCCTTCGTCGAAGGCGATGTCGAAGCCATGCGCAGCCCGGGGATGGTCAAGGCCTTCGAGCAGATGCGCCTGATGACGAGCAAGTACATGGATCCGGGCATGGTCGGCCGCGACTGGGATTCGATGTCGGCGCTGGTCGGCAAGGGTGACGCGGCGTTCCACATCATGGGCGACTGGACGATCGGCCTCTTGACCGCGGCCGGCTTCAAGGAAGGCACCGACTATGTCTGCGCCCAGGCGCCGACCGATTGGGGCAAACCCGGCTTCATCCTCAACTCGGACTCGGTGGTGTTCTTCAAGCAGAAGGACCAGGATTACATCGACGGCCAGAAGCTGCTTGCCAGCCTGATCCTGTCGCCCGACTTCCAGACGGTCTTCAACCAGGCCAAGGGCTCGATCCCGGCACGCCTGGATATCGATCTGTCGAAGGGCTTCAATCCGTGCCAGCAGCTGTCGCAGAAGGATCTGCAGGCTTCGATCAAGGAGGGCACGCTGGTCCGCTCGATGGCCCACAACATGACCATCCCGCAGAAGATGCGCGGCGCGATCATGGACTCCATCACCGAGTTCGTAGCGACGCCCGACATGTCAGCCGAGGACGGCGCCAACGCGATGGCCGACGCGGCCGAAGCACAGAAGTAGACGGGAAACGGCCGGGCGCAATGTCTCCGCACCCGGCCTTCCTCCATCCCAGTTCCGCGCCCTGAATGTCAAATCACGACCTGATCCTGTCGGTCCCGGCCCCCGCCCGCCCCTGGCGCGAGCGGCTGGGCTCCGCGATGCCCTTGCTGGTGCTCGGCCCCTCGCTGGTGGCGAGCTTCGTCTACGTCTTCGTCTTCACCGGCTGGACGCTCTACATCTCGCTCTCGAACTCCTCGCTGCTGCCGACCTACGGCTTCGTCGGCCTCGACAACTACGCGTCACTGTGGGCGAACCGACGCTGGAACATCGCCTACAACAATTTGTTCTTGTTCAGCGGTTTCTACATTGTCGGCTCGATGGCCGTGGGATTGCTGCTGGCGATCCTGATCGACCAGCGCGTGCGCGGCGAAGCGGCCTGGCGCACGATCTTCCTCTATCCGCTGGCCGTCTCCTTCATCGTCACCGGCACAGTCTGGAGTTGGCTCTACAACCCGGTGGACGGTATCCAGGCGCTGGTGCGTGGTTTGGGCTGGACGAGCTTCAGTTTCGCACTCGCCAGCGACCGGCACTACGCGATCTACGCGGTGATCATCACTGGTGTCTGGCAGGCCTCGGGCTTTGCCATGGCGCTGTTCCTGGCTGGTCTGCGCTCGGTCGATTCCGACCTCGTCAAGGCCGCGCAGATCGATGGCGCATCGACCTTTCGCATCTATCGCAAAGTGCTTTTGCCGACGATTGCGCCGATCTTCCTGGCGGTCGCCGTCATCCAGATCCAGTTCGCCATCAAGACCTTCGACCTGGTGGCGGCCCTCACGAAAGGCGGCCCGGGGATCTCGACCACCTTCCCCGCCATCTATGTCTATGACCTGATGTTCCAACGCGGCCAGATCGGCGAAGGGGCAGCAGCAGCCATCATGATGCTTGCCGCTCTTGCCGTGGTGCTGGTGCCCTATTCGTTCTGGGTGGTCTGGCGGCGGCGCAAGGAAGCCGGCCATGGCTGACACAACGCTCGACCAGTCGCTCGATCATCGCGCCGCCACGGTTGCGGCGCGCAGGCATTTCCTCACCCGCTTGGCCATCTATGGGCTGCTGGTCGTCTTCGCGGCGATCTACCTGGTGCCGTTGCTGGTCGTGGTGCTGAATTCATTCCGCGATCAGCAGGAGATCGCGCTCAACGGGCTGATCTCGCTGCCGCGCAGCTTCCGCCTCGACGCCTGGGGCCAGGCCTGGAGCACCTATTGCATCGGCGGCACCTGCGAGGGCATGCAGCGCAACTTCTACAACTCGCTGAAAATGACCATCCCGGCGACGATCATCTCGACAGCGGTCGGCGCAATGAACGGCTACATCCTGTCGAAATGGCGTTTCAGGGGTTCGGAAGCGCTGTTCACCTGCATGCTGCTCGGCGTCTTCATTCCGGGCCAGATTTCGTTGATGCCGTGGGCGTTCATCCTTGGCAATCTGGGCCTCAGCAATTCGGTCTACGGGCTCGTCCTCATCCACGTCATCCAGGGCATTTCGTTCACCACCTTGTTCTGCCGCAACTACTACGTCAGCATCCCCGACGATCTGATCAAGGCGGCGCGCATCGACGGCGCCGGCTTCTGGCGCATCTTCCGCAAGATTATTCTGCCGCTCTCCTCACCGATCCTGATCGTCACGGTGATCTGGCAGTTTACCGGCATCTGGAACGAATATCTGTTCGGTGTCGTCTTCACCTCCGGGCAGCAACAGCCGATCACGGCCGCGCTCGTCGCGCTGACGGCAAGCGGCACGAATGTACGTGCCTACGATGTCATGAGCGCCGCCGTGCTGATCGGCGCGCTGCCGCCGCTGCTGATTTATCTCTTCGGCGGCAAGTATTTCGTCCGCGGCCTGACCCAGGGTGCAATCAAGTGAGCCGCAATCAAGTGAGGCGTGATTAAGTGAGCGGAGCCTGTCTCCCATCGCCGATCGTCCCGTCCGCCAAGAAGGGCATTGCATGTCGACATTGACCATCCGATCCCTGCGCAAGAATTTCGGCGCGGTCGAGGTGCTGAAGGGCATCGATCTCGAGGCGCAGAACGGCGAGTTCATCGCGCTGGTCGGACCGTCCGGTTGCGGCAAGTCCACCTTGCTGGCGATGATCGCTGGGCTGGAATCTGTTACCTCCGGCGAGATCCGCATCGACGGAAGGCTGGTCAATTCGGTTGCGCCGAAGGACCGCGACATCGCCATGGTGTTCCAGTCCTACGCGCTTTACCCGACGATGACGGTGCGCGAGAACATCACCTTCGGCATGGAAAGCCGCCGCGTGCCGAAGCCGCAGCAGGACGAGGCCGTCAGCCGAGTTGCAGCCTTCCTGCAGATCGAGCCGCTGCTTGGGCGCAAGCCAGGACAGCTTTCGGGCGGCCAGCGCCAGCGCGTCGCGATGGGCCGGGCGCTGGTGCGCGATCCCAAACTGTTCCTGTTCGACGAGCCGCTCTCCAATCTCGACGCCAAGCTGCGCGTCGACATGCGTACCGAAATCAAGAAGCTGCATCACCGCGTCGGCAAGACCACGGTCTACGTCACCCACGACCAGGTCGAGGCGATGACGCTGGCCTCGCGCATCGCCGTGATGCATCAGGGCGAGGTCCAGCAATTTGATGAGCCGGCCACGATCTACAACCGTCCGGCCAACATGTTCGTCGCCGGCTTCATGGGTTCGCCGGCGATGAATTTCCTGCCGGCTGAACTCGGCGAAGAAGGCGGTCGCCCCGCTGTTGCCTTGCAGACGGCCGACGGCAAGACGGCCAGCCTGCCGATCGTCCAGACCCTTCCATCCGATACGCCGCGACAGCTCATTCTCGGTATCCGGCCGGAGCACATCTACCGGTTCGATCCCGATCTTGCGCGCCGCAAGCCAGGCATCGCACAAATCGATGCCGTGGTCGAACTGGTCGAGCCGACAGGTGCGGAGACCATGGCCGTTCTGCGCCTGGGCGGCAAGGAGATCACCGGTCGCTTCGACCCCGACGGCACGCCGCGAATGGGCGAGACGGTGACGCTCGGCATCGACATGGCGCGCGCGTGCCTGTTCGACCCGACGACCCAACGCCTGATCTGACCTGATCCGAAATGAGCTCCGCCTTGTCCTTTGCCACCTATCCGAGCCTGACGGATCGTGTCGTGCTGATCACCGGCGGCGCGTCGGGCATCGGTGCCGACACGGTCCGCGCCTTCGCCGCCAATGGCGCGCGCGTCGCGTTTCTCGATCTGCAGCAGGAGGCCGGCGAGGCGCTGGCGCGTGAACTCGCCGCCACGGCGCCGCATACCCCGCTGTTCCTGCGCTGCGACGTGACCGATATCCCTGCCCTCCAGGCTGCGATCGGCACGGTGCGCGACCGCCTCGGACCGGTCGCGGTGCTGGTCAACAACGCTGCCGACGACAATCGCCACCCGGTTGCCGACATCACGCAGGCGACCTGGGACCACGCCCAGGACGTGAACCTGCGGCACCACTTCTTTGCCGCCCAGGCCGTGCATCCGCACATGAAAGAACTAGGCTTCGGTTCGATCGTCAATTTTTCCTCGATCGCCTGGCGTTCCGGCGCGGCACAGATGGCGCCCTATGCGGCGGCCAAGGCCGCGGTGGTCGGGCTGACATTCGCGCTGGCGCAGGCGTTTGGCTCCGACAACATCCGCGTCAACGCCATCGAGCCGGGCGCCGTCATCACCGACCGGCAACGGCAGCTGTGGTTCAAGACGCAGGCGTCGGTCGACCAGGTCGTGCAGCGCCAGATGATCCGCAGGGTTCTGCTCGGCGACGAGATCGCGCGCACGGTGCTGTTCCTCGCCGCCGACGACAGCCGCATGATCACCAAGCAGTCGATCACCGTGGATGCCGGCTTGCGATGACCTCAGCCCAATCAAACGATCGCTTCATGCTCGAGGTCGGCCTGAACCCCTACGGCCTGACCTATCATCTCGGCCTCCAGGGCCGCGGCACGCCACGCGCCAATCCGAGGCCCGCCGGGCTCGAAAGGTTCATCGCGCTGGCGACCGAACTCGGCGCGCGAGTGCTGGAGATCTGGGTGCCATGGCTGAGCGAGCTTTCCGACGACGCGGTGATCGCGCTGCGCGAGCGGCTCGCCGGCCTTGGCATCACGCCGATCGTCAGCGGCGGCCTTCTGGTGGGCGAACCGCTCGACGACGCCTTTCGGGCCGCACGCCTGCTCAAGGCCAAGATCATCCGGACGGCGCTGACGCCGGTTCTGTGCGGCGACCGCAACGCTGCCGGCGAAAAATGGAGCGAATACGCCGGCATCATTCGGGCGCGATTGGTGGAGTGGGGTGCCCGCGCGGCTGCCGAAGGCTATGTCCTCGCGATCGAGAACCACCAGGACTTCACCAGTAGGGAAATCGTCGATTTCTGCGGCCTCGGCGGCGAAGGCGTCGGTGTCACCTTCGACACCGGCAACACATTCCCGGTCGGCGAAGCGCCGCTCGATTTTACGCGGCGGATCGCCCCTTACGTCCGCCATGTCCACCTCAAGGATTACCGCGTGCAGTTCACGAGTGAAGGCTACCGGCTGATCCGCTGCGCCATCGGCGACGGCGCGGTGCCGTTTGCCGAGCTGTTCGCCATTCTCGGCCAACACCACGACCGCATGACCGCCGTTCTCGAACCGGGCGCCCTGGAGGCGCGGCATGTCCGGTTTCTGCGGGACGACTGGTGGCACGGCTATCCCGAGAAGACGGCGCGCGAATTTGCCGCCTGCCTGGCGGCAGCCCAGCGCAACCGGCTGCCCGACGATGCCGACACCCGCACCCCCTGGGAGCGCGAAGACGACGCTTCCCTGGTTTCCTATGAGCTCGACATGATCCGGCGCAGCGCCGCCAACATGCGCAACCTTGGTTTGATGGAGAAGATCTGATGACGGCACGTGAACTCGATGGATTGACCGCCTTCGTCACCGGCTCCGGCCGTGGCCTCGGCCGCGTGATGGCCGAGCGCCTGGCGGAACTCGGCGCCAATGTCACGATCCACGACATGGACGAAACAGCGCCGGCCAAATATGGCGAGTTCGCCAATCTCGGCGAAGTGGTCGAGCGCCTGAAGCGGCATGGCACGAAGGTCACCTCGGTGACCGGCAACATCGGCGACCAGAAGGCGGTGGCCGAGATGAAGCGCAAGATCGAGGCCGATCTCGGCGACGTGCATGTGCTGGTCAATTGTGCCGGCGGCGACATCGGCGCCAAGGGCGGCAAGCCGAATCCCAACAACGCCCTCGACATCGAACTGGCCGACATCCGCGTGCTCACCGAGAACAATCTGATCGGCACGATGCTGGTCTGCCAGGCCTTCGTGCCGCCAATGAAGCAGCGCGGCGGCGGCTCCGTCATCAACATCGCCTCGGCGGCGGCACATCTCGGCTGCTCGCCCGAGGTCGTCTACTCCACTCTGAAGGCCGCGGTCGTGCATTACACACGCTGCCTGGCCAAGGAACTGATCGACGACGGCGTGCGCATCAATGCGGTCAGCCCCGGCGCCACCAAGACGGCACGCTTCCAGGCGACCCGCGTGGTCGATCCGGAGCGCATGGATTCAGCTAAGAAATCGCTGAACCGCTATGCCGAGCCGGAAGAGATCGCCGAGGCGGTGGCCTTTCTCGCCGGCCCCCGCTCGCGCTTTATCAACGGCCAGGTCATCCGCGTCGATGGCGGGTTTACGATCTTTCCGGGGTGAGTGGGGCGCAGTGCCGCTGGCTGGCCGTTGAGGCCGACGAACTGCGGCCTTGAACCGCGCAAGGCGGTAATCGGCTCAGGCCTTGCCGGTTGCGGCGGCAGCCGGCTGTTGCACTGTTTTTGAGGGCGGCACGATCAAAAGCGTGACCTTTGCCGCCACCTCTTCCAGAGTGGCGGTAAGCCGGTTTATCTGCGAGGCGGTTGCCGCCAGTTCTGGGCCATAGCGGGAGACGAGATATTCCCGGTTCTGGGTGAGCGACTGAAGATGAATGGTGGTTTTCGTGCGAAGGCGCAGTCCTGCTTCCAGAGTGTGTTCCGTCCGCGCCGCCAAGTCGTGGTGCATTTTGCGGATTTGATTGGGACTGTGCCCACGGTGGAGCAAAAGTGCGGTCAGATAGAGTTCGATCGCGTGGATGGCGGACAGTCTAAACGGCGCTCGGCTAAGCGGCTTGCCTGATCGGCCAAGCTGAAGAAGCAGGGCTGCCCCCTTGCGATACTCTTCCGCCAGTTCATGGATCTGCTGCGGGGAAGCAAGCTCTCCCGGATATTTGTCTTCTGTCATCACATTCCTGCAAGTTAGAATGTTGCCTTTGGCGATATTGAAATATCCCACACCAACTTAGTGTCGGCAAATGTCCGTCGTCAGCCGTGCGCGGGGTTCTTTCGGAACCTTGGGAATGACTGCAATGAGGCGGAGATGACGGAGAACGCAACCATCGCCGCCCCTGCCCCCGTGGCTATGGACGAATCCACTCATGCGCAATATGGATGGAGACACGGTCTGCCGTGGCGCTTTCGCGCTGAGGCAGGCGACGTTCGATCAATGACGCTGCGCCGGGCGCCTTTGACGCCGCCTTGCAAACGTGTCGACACCGGGGGACCTGGTCATGACCGACAACAACAAGCCGACCGTAGACGTTACCAAGGATTGGCAGGCATCGCAGGGCCAGAAGTCCGGCGCCACGCGGCTGCGGCTTTTCGCCGTGCTGGCGTGGATCATTGCCATTGGCGGCGAGATCGCCGGCATTGTCTTGCTCTACCGGCACAAATTCGACCAGGGCAACCTGCCGCTGCTGATCGGCATTCTGGTCGGCATCGCGATTTTCGCCATCGCCGGCAGCCTGCTTTGGAAGGCGGCCAACAGGAAGGACCCGGCCCGCGAATCCGACACATTCCGGTTCTTCGTCCAGAACCAGCTCGGCGCGATCATCACGCTGATCGCCTTCCTGCCGCTGGTTCTCTTGATCCTCAACGACAAGAACATGGATCCGAAGAGCAAGAAAATTGCCGGCGGCGTCGGCGCGGTGCTGGCCGTGCTGGCGACGCTGATCGGGGTCAGCTACCAGCCGCCATCGGTCGAGCAGTACACGCAGGACATGAACCAGTGCGCGGCGCAGATCAAGGCGGGGCAGCCGACCACGGCCTGCTCGCCCGAAGTCGCCGCCCAGGCGCAGGCGATCGCCACCGACTCCACCACGGTGGCTGATGCGACGAAGGACGCGGCACATCCCAACGGCCAGGACATCGTGTACTGGATCGCGCCGGAGAACGGCGCCGCGAAGTCCGACACGGAGCATGTCTTCCACCTCTGCGCGGCCGTCAGCCCGCTGAAGGACAAGACCGTGAACAGCGGCACCGTGACCGAAGCCTATGCCCAGAACGCCATCCGCATCACCAAGCAGATCGAGATGGAACAGAAGCAGTGCGGGTTCACGACGACGCCGTGAACCGGCCCGCGTTCTGGCGTGCCGAGGGGTGCGCCAAAGCCGACCAGACTGTAGTTGTCTAGCGTTGGCGTGCGGCTCCCAGGGACCGAATGCTTACCTGGCAGAGCTGAACGCAACGTAGGCAGGCGGCGGCTCGCTAAATCCCTGGCAGTGGCGTTCCCACCTCCGATGACGTGATCGCGAAAGCTAACCGTTCCTTATGGGGCTTCGTAGAGTTCCAGCGGCAATCCATCTGGGTCTCTGAAAAAGGTAAACCGTTGGTCTGTATATGGGTCGATCCGGATTGGCTCAACGGCAACGCCGGCGGCTTCCAGGCGCATAATTACGGGATCAAGATTCACCACGGCAAATGCCAGATGTCTCAGGCCTGTCGCCTCTGGATGGGACGGCCGCATCACTGGTGCAGGGAAGGAGAACAATTCCAGTTGGACGGACCCGATCCGCAGATCCGCCTTCCATGACTGCCGCTCTTCCCGATAGACCTCCCGGATCAGATCGAGGCCGAGGAGATCGACGTAGAACCGTCGCGACCGGTCGTAGTCGGTGCAGATGAGCGCGACGTGGTGAATGGCGTTCAGCATGCTACGAACTCTAGCCAAGCTGGGATTTGAGGCCAAGGTCACCATCGGGTACGCGGGCACTTTGTTGATGTCGCCGTTCGCGAGGGTCGCCTCGTCCGGATTGGGCACAGCGTCGGATGGTCGGCCTGCCCGTTGTTTGTCGGCGCCCGCCCGGGCCCCGACGCAATAAAGCGCCTCAATCGCAGCGCGCCCGCCCCGTGGTGGATGGTCATAGTCGGATGGCTTATGCTGCTGATCATGGCTCTGGCCACGATAGGGTTCTTCGTGCCGCTGAGAAAAGCAGTTCGTGCAGCCCGTTCCATGGGCTATAATGCGCGCAGTATTGAGGTACCGGGATGCCGGGCTGGCTCGTATCGATCGTCCTTGTGAATGTCTCTTCCGCTGTCGGAGGGACATCGTGAACGTCCTGATTGTCTATGGAACGACCGAAGGGCAGACGGAGAAGATTTCCGCACGGACGGCAACGCGTATTCGCGAGCGCGGGCACCAGGTCGAGCTGCTGGATAGCGCAGCGCTCGCATCCGATTTGAAGCTCGGACACTTCGACGCGTTCGTCATTGCCGCGTCGGTCCACCAGGAGCACCACCAGGAAACCGTCACGAACTTCGTATTTGCGCATCACGAGGCGCTGAGCACCAGGCCCTCGGCCCTCATATCCGTCAGTCTGTCGGCGGCGCTGGAAGACCAAAAGACGGAGGCTCAAAAGTATGTGGATCGCTTCGTCTCCGTGACAGGGTGGCAACCACGCATGACCCTTCTTCTCGGGGGCGCATTGCGCTTCACCAAGTACGATTACTTTCAGGAGCAGTTCGTCAAATTCGTCGTCATGAAGCGCGGCGGCCCGAGCCCCGAGCGCGATCACGAATTCACTGACTGGAACGCACTCGCCGACTTCGCCGATCGATTTCTCGAGACGGCCAAACAAGGAAGTACCTGAGTCCGGTGCAGCCTGCATCGAGATGCACAAAGTGAAGCTGGCCCTTTCACCTGGGGAGTCCCGTGACCGTCACTGAGATGACCGCCCAAGAATGCAGGATGCACCTGGCCGACAGCAGGGTCGGGCACCTCGCGTGCTTAAGGGACGGGATGCCGTACGTCGTGCCGATCAGCTTCGTTTACGAGAACAGCCACATCTACAGCTTCTCCCTGATCGGCCAGAAGGTCCGGGCTATGCGCGAACATCCTCAGGTCTGCTTCGAAGTCGACGAGATTGCCAACCCTCGCAGCTGGTGGAGTGTCGTTGCTTTCGGCCTCTACGAAGAACTGGCCGAAGCGGGCCCTCGACAGAATGAGCGCGACCATGCCTGGTCGCTGTTGCAGAAAGCGCGCCCCAACTGGTGGGAACCTGGCAGCGAGACACCTCACGCCGAGGACAAGGTGGCCAGTCCGCCTCACCTCTTCTTCCGCATCAACATCGAGAAGATCACTGGTCGTCGTGCCCTGGTCTGACCGGCCCAGCCTGTTTCATGATGATCTCGCGATGCGGATAAGGGATGCTTATGCCGTTTGCCTTGAACGTGTCCCACAGCGCCAGCAGCACTTTGCCGCGCACGTTGGTCAGGCCTTGCTGCGGGTCTCGGATCCAGAAGCGCAGGACGAAGTTCAGCGAGGAGTCACCGAAGTCGGTCAGCCAGCAGACCGGTCGCCGGTCGGCCTCGACCCGGCCGACGCTGATCGCGGCCTCTATCGCCAGTTCGCTGACCTTGTGCGGATCGGCGTCGTAGGAGACGCCGAAGTTCACGTCGAGGCGCACGAGGTTGTCGCTGAACGACCAGTTGATGACCCTCTGGGTGATGAAGTCCTCGTTGGGGATCAGGAATTCGCGGCCGTCGCGCGTCACCACCGAGACGAAGCGCGCCCGCAATTCGCGGATCCAGCCGAAGGTGCCTTCGAGCGAAATGGTGTCGCCCGGCTTGATCGACTTGTCGAGCAGGATGATCACGCCGGAGACGAAATTCGAGACGACCTTCTGCAGACCGAAAGCGAGACCGACACCAACGGCGCCGGAAAACACCGTCAGCGCCGTCAGGTCGAGGCCGACGGCCGAAAGTGCCACGGCGCCGGCCACCAGCACGAGGCCGATCTTGGCGACCTTGCCGACGAGGACGCGGATCGACGGTGTCAGCTCCTCGGAGAGGCGGACGCGCTCATCGATGTAATTGCCGGTGACCACCGCAAGCCAGACCGTGGCGATCAGGAGCAGCGCCGCCTTCAGCACCATGAGGGCCGAAAGGCGAACCGCGCCCAGAGGGATTGCCAGGCTGTCGAGGAAGGCGGCCGCCTCATTACTGACACCCAGTATGACAAGGGCCGCGTAGATCCAGGCCAGCCAACCCAGCGTGCGCGCGACGAGGCGGTTGCGAATGATGCGCGACAGCACGGTCGCAAACAGCCACGCCAGCGAGAGCAACAGCGCGACGAGCAGGAGATGGGTGCGGCTCGGCCAGGTGATGGCGAGCAACAGGTTAAGCGCGGCAAACAGGAAGATAATGAACAGGATCCAGTCGGTGCGACGCAACAGCGCGATGACGACCCTTAAGAGTCCGGGATGGCCCTTGATCTGGCGTGCCTGGTTCTCGACAAGGGGCTCGACCCGCAGCGCCGCCAGCTTCGCCACCACAAAGAGCGAGGCGATGATGCCGACCTGATAGACGAACCATGGCGTGGCGGCATAGTCGAACCACCCGCCGGCCCAGGCCAGCGCTCTATCGATGGCGTCGCGAAAATCCATTGCCACACGACCACTTGGCTAACGAACTGCAACTCGCGGTCCACAATGTCGTCGGCCTTGTGATTGGTCAAGTTGAGCTTGAGGATGGATTTGTCAGCGGCAGCGGCGGAACAAACTTGGCAAGGCCCCGCGAGGGGGGCCTTGCCACTGATTCTTGCAAGATGATCGCCAGCCCTACTTCCCCATCATCGACTTCGCATTCTCAGCCGTGATCGCGGTCGTCTCCACCGTCACTGTCGGCTCCACCTCGGTCGCGCAGTCGAGCAGGATCTTCTTTGACATCTCGATCGCTTCCTTGGCGCCTGTCGGGTAGGTGAAGGTTGCGACCCAGTCGCCTTTGGCCACGGCCTCGATGCCGCCGGCCGGGCCCCGGCGGCGTTGGCGCTGTGCTGGCCGTGCTGGCGACGCTGATCGGGGTCAGCTACCAGCCCCCGTCGGTCGAACAGTACACGCAGGACATGAACCAGTGCGCGGCCCAGATCAAGGCGGGGCAGCCGACCACGGCCTGCTCGCCCGAAGTCGCCGCCCAGGCGCAGGCGATCGCCACCGACTCCACCACAGTGGCCGATGCGACGAAGGACGCGGCACACCCCAATGGCCAGGATGTCGTCTACTGGATCGCGCCGGAAAACGGCGCTGCCAAGTCCACCACCGAGCATGTCTTCCACCTCTGCGCGGCCGTCAGCCCGCTGAAGGACAAGACCGTCAACAGCGGCTCGGTGACGGAAGCCTACGCCCAGAACGCCATCCGCATCACCAAGCAGATCGAGATGGAACAGAAGCAGTGCGGGTTCACGACGGCGGCGGCACCCGCGGCAGCGGCGCCAGCACCCGCGGCAGCGCCCGCGCCCGCGCCGGCGCAATAATCCGATGGCCGCTGGCGGGCGGCCAAAGCCCGCCAACGGCACCTCATCTGCGATTTGCCAGCATCGCGCTTAACAGTCGGGCGGTACGCGGCGCGCGCGTCAGCCCTATGTGTCAGTAGGCTTCTATCGTCAGAATGGTGTTCTGGAATCGCTTGGCCGCAAGGTCCTCTGGGGTGATCCAATATTGCAGCGGGCCTATCTCCCCGACGGTCCAGTTGAGCGCCATATCCGGCCCAAGTTGGAGCAACAGCAGGTAGCGGTCCTTCATCTCGTCGGCCGCGACCTGGACCACTTCACCCTTGCCAAGCATCTGATGGGTACGGGACATGTGGCGGTGAGACAGGGCAGCTACGACGTCGGGACCGATGAGCGCTGCACCGGCCGAATCCGTCAGTCCGCCCTCGGCGCCCTTGATGGCCGCCATGGAAAGCCAGTCATTCATCACCTGCGGAAGCTGCCGATGATGCGGCCGCCGCACCGAGGAGGACGGCATATCGTTGGCTGCCAAATCTTCCAGAAAGGCAAGGATCTGCTGCTTCACCTCGGGAGGCGGTGCGTCATAATCCTTCAGTCCGGCATTGACCGTCGGAAAGAATGCGTTGAACATCTTCGAACCGAACGCCGACAGTTCGCGCTGCAGCGTCCGCAGCCGCCTGGCCTCCGGATCATCTTCGGCAACATCGCCAAGCGCCTTCAGCTGGGCCGTGAGATCGGCCGCCTCGTCGCGGTGATATGCCTCCACAAGCTTCCGAACGGTCCGCGCCGAATGCCAATTGGCCGGAAATCCGGGATACGGCGTCCAAAACGTGTCTTTCGGCGCATGATGAGCGGAAAGCAGCGAATCGGGGGCAACTGGCGGACCGTAGAAGGCGTCGACCCTTTCGGCCCGAATTTTGTCGGCGACCTCGAAAGCATGACCTTCGTCCGCACGCGTCGCGACTTCGGCGTCGGTCGGC
>NZ_JBFUGC010000009.1:0-310147 GCF_056403115.1 Mesorhizobium sp. P3_A2 | reverse complement strand
GGTTCAGCAGGACTCTGCCGCCCACGTTTCTCTTTCTTCAATATTCAATTTTCAAAGAACAGACCCCGCAGACGCGAGGTCGTGGCCCGTTACGCTTTTGGCTTCGGGGCCGTCCGAGTGTCGCTTACGCGGCTCTCTTGAATTTCACAAGGGCTTATTCAGAAGCAAACTGCTTCGCCGCCTGCGGCGCACCGCCCTCGTTCGTGAGGCGTATATAGTCGCCACCCTGACAAACTGTCAACTGCCTTCGGAGATGTTTTTGAACTTTTTGCGACAGAAGTTTTGGAGCCCGCGGACTGCCCCAGGGGAACATAGGCGTCGCCAGAAAGGAGCCCTATTGCCGCCGCATTGCCGTTCGACACCAAGGCCAACAAGGAAGGCTCCCGCGCGGCCCGCGCGACGCCTTCCTATAAGAGATCAAGGCGGGGTCTGCACACCGTCGGTTCGGCCTCTCATAAGAGCGTAAAGACGCCTCTTTATAAGGGGCTGTAAAACAGAGCGTGTGAGTGGGGATTTCGCCGCTTCGTTGACTTCACCCGCCGTGACAGGCAAATGTCATGGCCCAACAAGAGCCGACAAGCCGTTCCGCCCGGGGAAGAAGCAGCCTTTCTGGATGCCAGATACGGAAGATGTCATAGCCGAACTCGGCAATGAGCCGCCGCTGATCGCGGATGGCCGCAGCGGACCGCCCGACCGGCGCGAGGTTTCGGCGCGCTGGCTGTCGGGCACCTTCCTTACTGGCGTGACCTCTAGCGTGCTGATGGGCGTGGCGCTGTTTGCCGCCCTTGACGGCCGCCAGCAACTGGCAACCCCGCCTGAAATCGCCGAACTGGCCCAGCTCGCAAACGGCGGCGATTCCGGCGAGGTCGCCAAGACCACCAGGCTGGTGGCACCGCGCCAGATCGCCAAGGCCAAGGACCGCCGGCGCATGGAAGTGTCGATGGTGACCAAGGTCGGCGACCGCGACGTTATCCACACCATGCCGTTCGTGCAGATCAAGATGGCGCTGGCCGCCGGCCACACCACCAACCGCGCCTACCCGCCCTTCGATCCGATGCAGGTGTTCGGCGACGATGGCGACTCAACGCCGACGCAGCCGGCGACGGCTTCCGCGGTTGGCGGCCAGATCTACGGCGCCAAGGTCGAAAGCGAGATGAGCCTGAAGACGGTCGATTTCCCGATCGAGACGGCCTCCTTCGACGAAAAGAGCGACCTATCCGCCGACGAGGTGGAAAAAGTGGTGCGCGAGGCCGGCACGGATCTCAGCGACGGCGCAATCCAGGTTGCCTCGCTGCATTATGTCGACCCGCAGCGATTCGGCGACGCCTTCGCCGAATCGATGGCCGGCTCCTACGACGTCAAGATCGTGCCGGAAAACGTTTCGGTGGCGCCGCGCGTCGCCATCGACGACCAGACCCCGGCTTTCGCCGAGGAAATCATCCCCTTTACCAGGGACCGCGACATTGCCGAGGCCTTTGCCGATTCGGGCTATACGGGCGATGACGCCACCGGCATGGCCGAAGCGATCGGCAAGTTGCTCAACGCACCGGCGCTGAAGGCCGGAACCGTGCTGCGCGTCGGCCTCGAAGTGCATGGCGACGCCGCCAAGGTGGTCCGCACCAGCGTCTATGACAAGACCACGCACATCGTCACCATCGCGCTCGACGATCACGGCCAGTATGTGCCGGCGCAGGAACCCGAACCGAATCCGGAATTGCTGACGGCGTTTGACGATTCCTCCGCGCCGGTGGTGGTGCGCGGCAATCTGCCGAACGTCTATGACGGCATTTACCGCGCCGCCTATTCCTATGGCATGTCTAAGAAGCTGACCCAGCAACTGGTCAAGCTTTTGGCCTCCGGCGTCGACTTCCAGTCCAGGCTCAATCCGTCGGACCGCATCGACGTGCTGTTCTCGCAGCCGGATGGCGACGACCAGGCCTCCGACGAATCGGAACTTCTCTATGTCTCGTCGACCTTCGGCGGCCAGACGCGAAATTTCTACCGCTTCCAGATGCAGGACGGCTCAACCGACTATTTCGACGAGGATGGTTCGAGCGCTGAGCAGTTCCTGCTGCGCAATCCCCTGCCCGCCGGGAAATTCCGCTCCGGCTTCGGCGCCCGCCGGCATCCGATCCTCGGTTATGTCCGCATGCACACCGGCGTCGACTGGTCAGCCCCCATCGGAACCCCGATCATTGCCGCTGGCAACGGCGTCGTCGAAAAGGCCGGCTGGGCCGGCGGCTACGGCAAGCAGATCATCATCCGCCACGCCAATGGCTACGAGACCTCCTACAATCACCAGAGCGCCTTTGCCAAAGGCATCGAACCCGGCGTTCATGTCCGCCAGGGCCAGACCATCGGCTATCTCGGCCAGACCGGCCTCTCGACCGGCCCACATCTTCACTACGAGCTGATCGTCAACGGCACCAAGGTCGACCCGATGCGCGTGCGCCTGCCGGTCGGCAAGGTGCTGAAGGGCGACGACCTCGTCGCCTTCAAGCGCGAACGCGAACGCATCGACGACCTGCTCAAGCAGGAAGACAGCAATTCGCTGAAGGTCGCGAGCGCCAAGATCGAAGGCTGAGCCTTCGCAGCCGACGCCACAGAATCAGAATCACCTCGAAACAGAGCATTTCGATTCGGGTTCCGCCCTAATCAGGTCGGCTGATTCTCTTCGGCTCGTGACCAGGGCAGCTTTTGCCCCGAAACGGTCGTCCAGGCGATAATGGCAGCAAGCAGGCAAAGCACGGCTGTCACCGTTGACACCGCCGCGAACGCCGCATCGCTGGCGGCGAGCCGTGTTGCATCAAGTTCGGGCGCCAGGCTCGCCAATGCCGGTTCGCCAAAACCCGGAATGCCTGGCCTGACTGTCGTGTCGAGCATCGTCGAATAGACCCAGGCCGCCAGCGACCCCATCGCCGCCACCGCGATTAACCCGCCAATGCGCGAAACCGCATTGTTGATGCCTGAGGCCGCACCCGTATCCTTGTCCTCGACCGCCGTCATGATCGCAGTCGACAGCGGTGAAACCACCAGCGCCATGCCGAGCCCCATCACCGCCATCAGTGGAAAGGTGCCGGTCCAGAAATTATGCATGCCGGCATGGGTGAGCATTGCAAGCCCGGCAAAGGCGAGGGCCACGACCAGGCAGCCGCTGGCGATCGGAAACCGCGGACCGATCCGATCCGACCACTGACCGACCGGACCCGACAGCAGCGCGATCGACGCCGACAGCGGCAAGAAGATGAAGCCGACCTCTTTGGTGCTCAGTCCCCATCCGGCAATCAACAGCATAGGCAGGTAGAACAAATTGGCCGAGAGCGCGAAATAGAGGAAGAAGGTCGCGACGTTGGCGCCGGCGAAGGCGCCGATCCGAAACAGCTTGAGATCGATCATCGGCTCGCTCTGTCGAAGCTCAAAGATGATGAAGACGACGAGCAGCAGCGCGCCCGCGGCGATGCTCGGCCCCGACATCAGTCCTCCGCCTTCGGCACTCATCGCGGTCAGTCCGTAGGCAAGCGCCCCGAAGGCAAGAGTGGCGAGAGCGCCGCCGCCGAGATCGAGGCTTCGCTTCTCCGTCGGCGCGTCGGTGGGAATCTTGGCCAACAGGAGATAGATCGAGATCAGCCCAAGCGGCAAATTGACGGCAAAGATCGCTCGCCAGATGCCGCCGCCAAAGGCCGCCAGGACAAAGCCGCCCAGCACCGGACCGAGCGCCGTCGTCAGCGCCGAAGCAGCGGCCCAGATGCCGATCGCCCGGCCGCGCTCGTTCTTCGGATAGGACTTGGCGATGATGGCGAGGCTGCCCGGAACCATGATCGCCGCGCCGATGCCCTGAATGGCGCGAAAAGCAATGAGCACCAGTGCATTCGGCGCCACCGCGCAGGCAAGCGATGCGACGATGAACAGTGCAATGCCAGCGACGAAGGCGCGTCTGAGGCCAAATCGGTCGCCGGCGGCGCCCCCGGCTAGGATCAGCGCCGACAGTGTCAGCGCATAGGCATTGGAAATCCACTGCGCCTCGGCCAGGCTGGCGCCGAGGTCGACGCGCATGGCCGGCATGGCGATGGCCAGGATCGAGCCGTCGATGAAGCCGAGCGCGGACGCCAGGATCGCCGCGACCAGCACGAATTTGCGCTGCACCGGCGGACAAAACGAACCATTTGCAAGAGAGCCGGTCAGGGGGATTGCTGCAGCTTCGCTCGGAGACTTCATGAGAGCCTGCTTAGACTTCCGATGCCCTGGCAACAACCAGCCAGAGCTTCGCAGTTCTTGAAACCAGATCGACCTGACCGCATGGGCAGGAACCACGCCTCAATGAATGCAATCGGCACATGGCGTGTTAAGTTTCTTGCAACGCGCAAAGCAGGGGGAAGCCGCATGAAACGACCGCTCGAACCATCGGTAGAGGCGCGCGGGCGCGTTGTCGGCATCACCGATGGCGTCTTTGCCATTGCGCTTACCCTGATCGTGCTTGAGATTCGCGTGCCGACGCACGAAATGGTCCACTCCGAGGGCGAGCTCCTTTCGGCAATCGCCGGACTCGCGCCACGCTTCCTGACCTATGCGCTGAGCTTCCTGACACTGACCATCTTCTGGTTCGGCCAGCAGGCGCAGCACGGGCTGATTGCCAGGTCCGATCGGCGGCTGGCAACGCTGAACTTGTGTTTCCTCGCCTTCATCGCCTTGCTGCCGTTCTCGACCGACCTGCTGGCCGATTTCCTCGAGTTCCGAACCGCGGTGATCGTCTATTGGCTGAACCTGTTGATGCTGGGCGTGACGCTGTTCGCCAGCTGGTGGTATGCCGACAGGAACGGCATGATCGCCGAGGATGTGGACGCTGAAGCGCGGCGCAAGGTCTACAATCGTATCGTCAAGGCACAGGCGCTGTGGGCGGCCGGCGCGGCGCTGTGCCTGATCACGCCGCTGCTCAGCATCGGTTTCATCCTGGTGGTGCAGCTGATCTATGCACTCGCGTTGCGCAGCTCACTGCTGCGTAAACTCATCGGTTGAGGTCCCGCCGACATCCGCGATTGTTGGTCCGCCGACGAATTCGACGCTGACCCCCGGCGACACGAGTTTGGCCAGTTCGCGCGCATCCCAATTGGTCAGGCGCACGCAGCCATGGCTTTCGGTCTTGCCGATCTTGGAGGGATCAGGCGTGCCGTGAATGCCGTAAGTCGGCTTGTCCAGCGCAATCCACACCGAGCCGACCGGACCGTTGGGACCGGGCGGAATGGTCAGGATCTTGTCGTTCTGGCCCTGCTTGAAATTGATGCTGGGGTTGTAGGTGTAGTTCGGATCGAGCGCGACGCGCGACACCGTATGGGTGCCGGTTGGCGACGGCGTGTCGGCTGAACCGATGGTGGCGGGATAGGCCGCAACCAGCTTGCCAGCTGCATCATAGGCGAACACCTGCTTCTTGTCCTTGTCGGCGACGATGCGGGCAACCGGCGTTGCGACCAGCCTGCCGAAATTGGCGACCTTGATGATGGTGCCGGGACGATTGAAGTCGGCCTCGGGATTGAGCCCCTTCAGGTAGCTCTCGTCCATGTGGAAGCGTTCGGCCAAGGCTTCGGTGACGGAGGTGTAGGCCATACGGTCGAGCTGCGCCTTCTGGCTGTAATCTTCCGGTATCGAGGCGACATAGGGGCCAGCCGCGTCCTCCGGCGTGATCGTGTAGTTGGCGAAAGCATCGCCGCCGGTTTGCGCCAGCGCGGCCTGGATGCCGACCGCGTCGGTCGAGCGCAGATTGCTGCCGGTAATCTGGTTGTAGGCGGCAAGCGCCTTGTCGACATTGGAGCCGAAGCGCCCGTCGATGACGCCGGGCGAAGCGCCGGCACGGTCGAGCAGCACCTGCAGAGCAGCCACATCCTGGCGTGCCCCGAGCGAAAGCGAAGGGTCGACGACGGTCTTGCCGCCCTCTGTCCTGGGCGGCAGAGCGGCCTGGTCGCCGGGTGCCGCCGGTTCGGCAGGGTCGATCGAGGCTTCGTTCAGCGGCTGGCGCTTGATGGGGCGCGGCTCGGCAGACTTCGGTGCTTCCGGATAAATGTCGCCATCATTGGCGTCATCCTGTGGCGTCGCCGGATAGGCGTCCACCGAATCGCCGCTGTCAGGATCGTACTCGTCGGCCGGCGGGACGATGACCCTGCCTTGCTCTTCCAATTGCCTGCGGCGGAAACGCGCCATGTCCTCGGGATCGTCGAGATAATAGCGGTCGTCATCCTCGACCGGTGCGCGTCCGAGTTCGCGCGCCCGCATCTGGCGGCGCAGCGCACGGCGGTCGAGCCTGGTCTGCGGCGGCTGGATGGCGATGACCTTGCCGGTGTCGGCATCGACGATGACGCGGTTGCCCCTGGCGTCGTAATAGATGTCGAGATTGCCGTCCTGGGCAAGCACGATTCCGCCGCTATCGGCAGCGCGAACAACCGGCAATGCACTATCCACCGTCGGCGATGCCATGGCGCTGGACGCAAGCAGCCCGGCGGCGAGCACCGAAAAGGCAAAGATCGTGCGGAACATGGTGGTCAAACTCTCCGGTCGTAATTGCCGCAGCCCCGGCAGTATCCCTTCAGAACGCTCTCGCCACCGTTTGGATGCGCAAGCAACGCCCTGACCGTCAAAAAGCCTGCAGGCAAACCCCTTCGCCAGCAAACCAGAACATAAGCTTTCCAACATGAACCGGGCATGAAGATGGCGGATTTCAGGGTCGCTACAGGCCCAATTCCTTGCGCGTCTGTTTCGTCAGCTTGAGGACAACGAGGCGATGGCTTTCGCCGAGATAGTCCTTCAGCGCATCATCATCCATGCTCTGGCTTGTCTGACGCTGGATCCATTTCATGCCGCGCGAGGCCAGATAGGGCGCCGGCCGGCAGCCGGGCTGGTCCTTCAGAATGTCATAGGCCATTTCAGAACATTTGAAGGTGACGAAAAGCCGCTCGCCATCATTCCAGCCGCCGATGGCAAAGACCTTGCCGCCGACTTTCCAGACATGGGCGCCGCCCCATTGCACGACATGAGTCGTTTGCGGCAGCGAGGCGCAGAGGCTGTTGTAGTCGTCCAGCGTCATGTGCGCCCCCCGCGAATTCACAAGAAAACGCCGCGCGTCCATTCGGGACGCGCGGCGTATTGATCAGGCTGCGGCTTCAGTCGCCACCACGCTGGGCTTCGACCGGAAATTCAACCGGTCGGAGCCAGCGGTGACCTTGACGGTCGAGCCGTCGAGGATCTCGCCGAGCAGGATCTTTTCCGCCAGCGGATCCTGCAGGTCCTTCTGCATCACCCGCTTCAGCGGCCGCGCGCCATAGGCCGGGTCGTAGCCCTTGGTCGCCAGCCAGTCGATCGATTCCTGGTCGAGCGACAGCGTGATCTTGCGGTCGACAAGCAGGCTTTCCAGCCGCTTGAGCTGGATCTCGACGATGCGGCCCATATCCTGCCGGCGCAGCCGGTGGAACAGGATCACCTCGTCGACGCGGTTGAGGAACTCCGGCCGGAACGAGGCTCTCACCACGCTCATCACCTCGTCACGCACGGCATCGACATCCTGGTCTTCGCCGAGATTGACCAGATATTCGGCGCCGAGGTTCGACGTCATGATGATCAGCGTGTTGCGGAAGTCGACCGTACGGCCTTGGCCGTCGGTCAGCCGCCCGTCGTCGAGCACTTGCAGCAGCACGTTGAAGACATCGGGATGCGCCTTCTCGATCTCGTCGAACAGCACGACCTGATAGGGCCGGCGCCGCACCGCTTCGGTCAGCGCGCCGCCTTCTTCATAACCGACATAGCCAGGAGGTGCGCCGATCAGCCGGGCGACCGAGTGCTTCTCCATGAACTCCGACATGTCGATGCGCACCATCGCGCTCTCATCATCGAACAGGAAGCTCGCCAGCGCCTTGGTCAGCTCCGTCTTGCCGACGCCGGTCGGCCCGAGGAACATGAACGAGCCGATCGGCCGGTTCGGATCTTGCAGGCCGGCACGGGCGCGCCGCACAGCTTTCGACACCGCCTGTACCGCCTCGCCCTGGCCGACGACACGCTTGCCGATCTCGTCTTCCATGCGCAGCAGCTTGTCGCGTTCGCCTTGCAGCATCTTGTCGACCGGAATACCGGTCCAGCGCGACACGATATGGGCAACGTGATCGGGTGTGACCACCTCTTCGACCATGCCGGCCTTGCCGTCCTGGGCTTCGGCTTCCCGGAGCTTCTTTTCCAGCTCCGGGATCTTGCCATAGGCAAGCTCGCCGGCGCGCTGGAATTCACCCTTGCGCTGGGCAATGGCAAGCTCGTTGCGGGCTTCGTCGAGCTGCTTCTTAAGATCGGCGGCGAGCCCAAGCTTCTGTTTCTCGGCCTGCCATTTGGTCGTGATCTCGGTCGATTCCTCCTCGAGGCCGACGAGTTCCTTTTCCAGACGGGCGAGCCGGTCCTTCGAGGCGTCATCCGTCTCGACCTTCAGCGCCTCGCGCTCGATCTTGAGCTGCATGATGCGGCGGTCGATCTCGTCCAGCGCCTCGGGCTTGGAATCGACCTGCATCCTCAGCCGCGACGCGGCTTCGTCGACGAGGTCGATCGCCTTGTCCGGCAGGAAACGGTCGGCGATGTAGCGATTGGACAAGGTTGCCGCCGCCACCAGTGCCGAATCCGAGATGCGCACCTTGTGGTGCTGCTCGTATTTCTCCTTCAGGCCGCGCAGGATCGAAACCGTGTCTTCCACGGTCGGTTCGTCGATGAAAACCGGCTGGAAACGGCGAGCAAGGGCGGCGTCCTTCTCGACATGCTTGCGGTACTCGTCGAGCGTGGTCGCGCCGACGCAGTGCAGTTCGCCGCGCGCCAGCGCCGGCTTCAACAGGTTCGAAGCGTCCATCGCGCCATCGGCCTTGCCGGCGCCGACCAGCGTGTGCATCTCGTCGATGAACAGGATGATGCCGCCGGCGGCAGCGGTGACTTCGTTGAGCACGGCCTTCAGCCGCTCCTCGAACTCACCGCGGTATTTGGCACCGGCAATCAGCGCGCCCATGTCGAGCGCCATCAATTGCTTGTCCTTCAGCGATTCCGGCACGTCGCCATTGACGATGCGTAGCGCCAGCCCTTCGGCGATCGCCGTCTTGCCGACGCCGGGTTCGCCGATCAGCACCGGGTTGTTCTTGGTGCGCCGCGACAGCACCTGGATGGTGCGGCGGATCTCGTCGTCACGGCCAATGACCGGGTCCAGCCTGCCGGCGCGGGCGTCGGCGGTCAGGTCGCGCGCGTATTTCTTCAGCGCGTCATAGCTCTGCTCGGCGCTCGCCGAATCGGCGGTGCGGCCCTTGCGGACGTCGTTGATGACCTGGTTCAGCGCCTGCGCGGTGACACTGGCCTTGGCCAGGATGTCGGCCGTCTTGGCCGACTTCTCCATGGCCAGCGCCTGCAGCAACCGCTCGACGGTGACAAAGGAGTCGCCGGCCTTCTTGGCCAGTTCTTCCGCCGTCGAAAACACCTTGGCCAGCGGCTGCGCCAGATAGAGCTGGCCGTTGCCGCCTTCCACCTTGGGCATGGCCTCAAGTGCGGTTTCGACGCCGAGCTTGACGTCGCGGACATTGCCGCCGGCCCGCTCGATCAGCGAGGCGGCCAGACCCTCATCGTCATCGACGAGGACTTTGAGCATATGTTCGGGGGTGAATTGCTGGTGATTGCGCGAGAGCGCCATGGTCTGGGCGGATTGGATGAATCCGCGGACGCGCTCGGAGTATTTCTCGAGGTTCATATTTGTCTCCTTCCATCACCGGCCCGCTTTGCGGCACCGGATCCGATTGCGGTGACGGACCCGCTCATCGGAGCCGGGTCCAGTTCACGCCAGATATGGGGCGCAAGCCATTGCCGCTCAAGACTTGCCGCACAGGATATTGCATACCTAAGCAAACGAAAACGGCGGAGATTTCTCTCCGCCGTTTCAGGGATTACCGTGTTGCTCGGTCAGTTGTTGGCGTCGACGACGAACGGGTCGACGGCAGGAGTTTCAGCCGGCGCCGCATCCACCACCTCGGTAGCTGCAGCGGTCTCGCTGGCGCCATCCACCTGCTCACCACCAGACTGATCGTTACTGACCTGATCGGCATTGGTGCGCGGGCGGCGCGGGCGCCGCGGGCGGCGGGCAGCGCCGTTCTCGGCGGCGGCCTCATTGAGTTCGGCACGAGCGGCAAGAGCCGCCGGCGACAGGTTTTCGTACAGCGGCGCCGGCTCGGAGAAACCGGTCTCGGCTTCGGGTTCAACCGCGGAAACGGCCTCCGTCTGCACCGGGGTTTCGGTAAAGCGCTGCTGGTCGCCGCGCGGGCCGTTCTGCTCGCCGCGCTGGGCAAAGTCGCCACGCTGCTCGTTCTGGCCATAACCGCCATTGGGGCGGCGGTCACGGTTGCGGCCGTTGTTGTCGCGCCCGTTATTGTTGCGGCCATTATTGTCACGGCCATTGTTGTTCTCGCGGCTGTTTTCCTGGCCATATGCCAGTTCGGCCGGCGTGCCTTCGATCGTCGGCTGCGGACCGTTGCCGGCCTGCGGAGCTTGCGTCTCGCCGCCATTGCCGTTGCCGGCATTGTCGAAATCGTCGCGATCTTCATCGTCGTCGAAATCGTCGCGGTTTTGCTGGGCATTCTGGATCGGCAATTGCGCCTGAGCGGCGGCAATAATGCGATTGTAGTGCTCAGCGTGCTGGAGATAGTTTTCCGCCATAACCCGGTCGCCGGAGCTTTGCGCGTCACGGGCCAGAGTGGCATATTTTTCGGCGATCTGCTGAGCCGATCCGCGGATCTTCACGTCCGGACCGTTGCTCTCGTAGTTGCGCGTCAGGGGATTTGGGCCCTTGCGGTTGTTGTTGTTATTGTTGTTGCCACCGCCGCCGCCATTGTTGTTGCGACCGCGCATGCGCCTGTTCTGCTGTTGTGGCCTCATTAGACTCTCTTCATTTTGAAATTTTCGAAAAACGTTTCACGTACGGAGGCGCTCATGCAGCCAGCCGTTTCGTTTCTTCACCGGCGTTCGCCCGCATCAATTGCGTTGGCGCCACGTGTCATCCTGTTCCGGTTACATCACTTGCCGGACGATTCCCGCACGAAGCTTGGGCGTCGTTTGCGCAAGAAGGCAGCTATTTCCAAGGAAAACCGAATCGCTAAGAGCACTGCCTGCTTCGTCTCATCCGGTTAAGGCGGACCCTAGCCGCATTCCCCGGCATTGCCAAGCGCTTTTTTGCACTGCGTCAAGGCTTTCCCTGTTCAAACATAAGAACCCTGTCGTTTCCGCCAAGATCGACAAATACCTCGGCCAGCCTGTAGCCGGCTGCCGCGAATATGTCTTTGACCTCATTGCGCTGCGTGTGGCCGATCTCGACCGCAATCTTGCCTTGTGCTTCCAAAAACCCTGCCGCTTCGGCGGCGATGATCCTGTAGGGGCCAAGACCGTCCACACCGCCGTCAAGGGCTCTGCGCGGATCGAAATCGCGGACCTCGTCCTGCAGATTTCCAATGTCTTCAGACGGTATATAGGGAGGGTTTGCGGCAATTACATGGTACCGACCGCAAACTTTTGCGAACCAGTCGGAGTGCAGCGCCTCAAACCGGCCGGCCAGCCCGAGTTGCCTGGCATTGCGGGTCGCGGTCGTGAGCGCATCTTGTGAAATATCCACGCCGGTGGCTGTCGCGGCCGGAACGGCGCTGAGCAGGGCCAAGGCAATGGCGCCGGTGCCGGTGCCGAGATCGAGGACGCGGCATTCCCCCAGCCTTTCGGCCGTTTCGCTGGCAAAGGGCAGGATCGCCTCGACCAGCGTTTCGGTATCCGGCCGCGGCTCCAGCGTTTCCAGCGACAGCGCAAGACGCAGGCCGTAGAATTCGCGATAGCCCAGAATGCGGTGCACCGGCTCGCCGGCAAGCCGCCGCCGCAAGGCAGCATCGATTGCGGCGAGCGCATCGGCATCGAGCGCCCATTGCGGCTCGGCGATGGCCTCTGTACGGGTCGTGCCGGAAAAATGTTCGACGATCAGCCTGGCGTCCAGTGCCGGATCGGCGACGCCGGCCGCGGCAAGCCGCTCCCGCGCTGCTCGCAGCAGCGGCCCGAGCGTGCCGGGCAGGATGTCAGCCATCGAGGCCGATATCGGCGAGCAGCTTCGACTGGTGGTCGGCGATCAGCGCGTTGATGACCTCGTCCAGCTCGCCCATCATCACCCGGTCGAGCTTGTAGAGCGTCAGGTTGATGCGGTGGTCGGTAAGGCGCCCTTGCGGGAAATTGTAGGTACGGATGCGCTCCGACCGGTCGCCGGACCCGACTTGTGATTTGCGCGCCTCGGAGCGCTCCTCGTCGGCTTTGCTGCGTTCCATGTCATAGAGCCGCGCGCGCAGGATCTGCATGGCTTTGGCCCGGTTCTGGTGCTGCGACTTTTCCGCCTGCACCACCATAATGCCGGTTGGCAAATGGGTGATGCGCACCGCAGAATCGGTGGTGTTGACGTGCTGGCCACCGGAACCCGAGGCGCGCATCGTGTCGATGCGGATGTCTTCGGCGCGAATGTCGATATCGACCTCTTCGGCTTCCGGCAGTACGGCCACCGTCGCCGCCGAGGTATGGATGCGCCCGCTGGCCTCGGTCGCCGGCACGCGCTGCACACGGTGCACGCCGGATTCGAATTTCAGATGGGCAAAGACCCCCTTGCCGGAAATGGTGGCGATGATTTCCTTGAAGCCGCCGGCGTCGCCGTCGCTGGCCGACACCGTCTCGAAGCGCCAGCCGCGCTCGGCGGCATAGCGCTCATACATGCGAAACAGGTCGCCGGCGAAAAGCGCTGCCTCATCGCCGCCGGTGCCGGCGCGGATTTCGAGGATGGCGTTCTTGTCGTCGGCGGCATCCCTGGGCAGCAGCAGAATCTGGATGTCCTTCTGCAGTTCCTCGATACGCTCCTCGACCCCGGGCAGATCGGCCTCGGCCAGCGCCCGCATCTCGGCATCGGTGCTTTTATCGGCGAGCATCGCTTCGAGGTCCGCCTGTTCATGCTCGGCTGAACGCAATTCCCTGACCTTGGCCACCATGTCCTGAAGCTCGGCATATTCCGAGGCCATCTTCACATAGGCGTCGGCCGCCGGCCCGGCCGACATCTGCGCCTCGAGCATCTCGAAACGCTTGACGACCTGATCCATACGCTCGCGGGGAAGATTGACCATGGCTGATGCTATAGCGGGATGGAGCGGTCGTCGGCAAAGGCCTGCAGCAGTGCCCGCATCGGCAGGCCATGCGCCGGCGCCATCAGATTGTCGTCGAAAAAGGCCTGCAATTCCTCAAGCGGCAGTTCGGTCAGCATCGCCTTGACCGGGCCTATCGAGGCCGGCGACATCGAGATCGAGCGGTAGCCAAGGCCGATCAGCGCCATGGCCGAGATGGGTTTTCCCGCCAGTTCACCGCACAGCGTCACCGGCGTGTGGTTGCGTTCGCCGGCATCGGCAATCTGCTTCAGCACCCTGAGGAACGGCGCCGACAGCGTGTCGAAGCGGTTGGAGAGCTGCGTGTTGCCGCGATCGACCGCCATGACGAACTGGAACAGATCGTTGGAGCCGACCGAGACGAAATCGACTGCCTTCATCAGTTCGTCGAGCTGGAACAGCAGCGACGGCACTTCCAGCATGGCGCCGAGCTTGAGGCTGGTCGGCAGATGATGGGCAAAGCGCGAGAGATGCCTGACCTCGCGGTCGATGATCTCACGCGCCTGAGCGATTTCGCCGAGTTCCGTCACCATCGGCAGCATCAGCTTCAGTTCGCGCCCGCCGCAGGCTTTCAGCAGAGCGCGGATCTGGGTCCTGAGCAGGCCCGGCCGGTCGAGCGTCAGGCGGATCGCCCGCCAGCCCAGCGCCGGGTTTTCTTCCTGGATGGCGCCCTTGAAGTAGGGCAGCACCTTGTCGCCGCCAATGTCGATGGTGCGGAAGGTGACCGGCTTCCCCCGCGCGGCGTCGAGCACATCGCGATAGAGCTTCTCCTGCGCCTCGGCGCGGGGGAAGGTCGAGGCGACCATGAACTGCAATTCGGTGCGGAACAGGCCGATGCCGGCCGCACCCGCTTCGGCCAGCTGCGGCAGGTCGACGGCGAGACCTGCATTCATCAACAGATCGACCTGGACGCCATCCTTGGTCACAGACGGCTTCTTGCGCAGTTCGCGGTAGACCTCCTGCCGGCGCGCCCGGAAGCGGACTTTTTCGGCATAGGCGGCTTCGAGGTCCGGCTGCGGCCGCAGATGGATCGTGCCTTCCTCGCCGTCGACGATGATGGCATCGCCGTTTTCCGCCATGGAAACGGCGCCCTTCATCTGGCCGGCGACCGGAATGCCCATGGCGCGCGCGACGATGACGACATGGCTGGTCGCGGCGCCGTCCTCCAGCACCACGCCGCGCAATTTGTCCCTGGGATAGTCGAGCAATTCGGCCGCACCCATCGAACGCGCAACCAGGATGGCGTCCTTCGGCAGCGACGCCGCGACATCGTCCGGCCCGCGCCCCATCAGCTGGCGCAGCAGCCGGTTGGCGAGATCGTCGAAATCGCTCATCCGCTCGCGCAGATAGGGATCGGTCATGTGCAGCATGCGGGCGCGCATGTCGCTCTGTACCTTCTCGACAGCAGCTTCCGCCGTCAGGCCGTTGCGGATCGCCTCTTCCAGCCGGCGCACCCAACCGCTGTCATTGGCGAACATGCGGTAGGCCTCGAGCACCTCACGGTGCTCGCCCTCGAAGGCGACCTCGCGCCGCTCCAGCATGTCGTCGATGGACAGCCTGAGCGAGCCGAGCGAGGACTGCAGCCGGCGGATCTCCTCCTCGCTGTCCTCGTTGAACAGATTGGTGACGACGATGCGCGGCTCGTGCAGCACGACATGGCCGAGCCCAACGCCTTCGTTGAAGGACAGGCCGGTGAAGCTGACGGGACGGCGCAGGTCGAGTTCGAGGCCGGGCCGCGTCAGCCGGGCAAGATCGCCGGTGGCGATCATCTCGGCGATGACCATGGCGGTGGTTTCCAACGCCTCGACCTCGTCGTCGCGGTAGTGGCGCATGGTCTTGTTCTGCACGACGAGCACGCCCAGCGTGCGCCCTGCCCTGAGCACCGGCACGCCGAGGAAGGAGTTGTAGATCTCCTCGCCCGTTTCCGGCAGGTAGGCGAAGGCCGGGTGTTCCTGCGCATTGGAGAGGTTGAGCGGCCGCGCGCTGGCGGCAATCGTGCCGACCAGGCCTTGCCCCAGACGCAGCTGCGCCAGATGGACGGCGTTCGGGTTCAGACCCTCGGTGGCGTAGAGTTCGAGCACCGAATCGGCGCGCAGCACGTAGAGCGAGCAGACCTCGGCGACCATGTTGGAGGCGATGTCGCGCACGATCCGGTCAAGCCGCTCCTGCGGCTCCAGCGGCTCCTGCATGAGCTCGCGGAGCCGTTTCAGCAGAACGCGCGGGCCACTGGCCGTATCACGCATCGCGGCTTCTTCTCCAATGGGCATTTTGCCCGCCGCAGTTTCCACTGCGACCGGCGTACACGCAACAACTCAAATCGTTCTCGCTACTGCTTATCCAGACCGTAGACGGAATGCAAAGTGCGAACCGCCAGTTCGGTGTAGGGACCGTCGATCAGTATCGAAATCTTGATCTCGGAGGTGGTGATAGCCCGGATATTGATAGCCTTGTCGGCCAGCGCCTTGAAGGCGGTGGCCGCTACACCCGCATGGCTGCGCATGCCGATGCCGATGACCGAGACCTTCGACATGCCGGCCTCGGACTGCACGACGTCATAGCCGATCGGAGCCTTGAGGCGCTCGAGCACGGCCAGAGCCTTGTCGACGTCGCCGGAGGGGACGGTAAAGGTCATGTCGGTGAACTTGCCGTCCTCGGAGATGTTCTGGACGATCATGTCGACATTGATGTTGGCCTCGGCCAGCGGGCCGAAAATGCCGGCGGCAACGCCCGGGCGGTCGCCGACGCGGCGCAGCGAAATCTGGGCTTCGTCCTTGGCGTAGGCAATTCCGGTGACGACCTGCTGTTCCACGATCTCTTCCTCGTCGCAAATAAGCGTTCCCGGAGGATTGAGCAAATCCCCCATTCCGGGCGCATCGGGATCGTCGAAGGACGACCGCACGAAAGTACGCACCCTGTGCACCATGGCAAGCTCGACCGACCGCACCTGCAGCACCTTGGCGCCGAGCGAGGCCATTTCGAGCATTTCCTCGAACGAAATCTTGTTAAGCCGCCGCGCCTTGGGTTCGATACGTGGATCGGTGGTGTAGACGCCGTCGACATCGGTGTAGATGTCGCAGCGATCGGCCTTGACCGCGGCGGCGATGGCCACCGCACTCGTATCGGAGCCGCCGCGGCCGAGCGTGGCGATGCGGTTGTCCGGACCGATGCCCTGGAAACCGGCGACGACTGCCACCTGACCCTCGCCGAAACGCTTGATCAAAAACGCACCGTCAATGTCCAGGATGCGCGCCGCGCCATGCGCGTTGTCGGTCTTGATCGGGATCTGCCAGCCCTGCCAGGAGCGGGCGTGCACGCCCATATTCTGCAGCGTGATGGCCAGAAGGCCGGCGGTGACCTGTTCGCCCGAGGCGACGACGGCGTCATATTCCCGCGCATCGTGCATCGGCGAGGCTTCGCGCGTCCAGCCGACCAATTCATTGGTCTTGCCGGCCATAGCCGAGACCACCACGGCTACTTCATGGCCGGCATCGACCTCGCGTTTGACGTGACGCGCCACATTGCGGATGCGGGCGATGTCGGCGACGGAGGTTCCGCCGAATTTCATCACGATGCGCGCCATGGAAGCGAAATGCCTTTGACTGAAGCCGGCCCGGAGCCGACAGGGGAGAAAACGTCCGACAGGAGCCGGCCGCTGAATGCGCGGCCTCCTTAGCCAAATGATCACCGTTTCGCAAGGCTGGCCACGGATTGCCGGCTTCAGGACACCGGCATATTGCGTTCCGCCCCGCCGCCGCTTACCAAATGCTGCCCGCGGGGAACTCCTTTTGGTCCAGCATATCAAATGATTGCTCGTCTTCGACGTGCCATGCGATGGCAATCGCTGCCGCTTTTCATCGGCTTCGCCGTGCTGGCGTTGATCGTCGGCACGCGCGCGGTGCTGGTCGAGGGCCAGAGGGCCAATCGCGAAGCGGCGCGCGAGGCTATCGAGTATCAGGAATCGCTGTCCGGCCTGCTGTCGCTGGCACAGGAGGCCGAAACCAGCCAGCGCGGATACCTCCTGACCGGTGATAAATCCTACCTCCAGCCCTATCGGCAGGCGGTCGAGGCCATTCCGGGCCAGCTTGCCCGCATCGACAGCATGACCGCGCCGGACGACGAACTCGTCCAGCAGATCAATCGCATCAAGGACGCGCTTTCGCTGAAGCAGGCTGAACTGGCGCAGACGATTGCGCTTTACGATCGCGGCGACGCGGCGAAAGCGCTGGAACTGGTTCGCGGCGGCCAGGGCAAGGCCGCTATGGAACAGATCAGGGCCAGCATGGACACGATCCGGCGCATCAGCGGCGCGGCAATCGCTGCCCGCGACGAACATACCGACCGGGTCGAAAGCTGGCTGCGTATCGGCTCATTCGCAGCGCTGCTGGCGATTTTTCTGCTTGGCGCCTACACGATCCGCCTGTCGCGCCGCCGGTTTCGCGAGGTCGCTGTCGCCCAGGAGGAGCTGATGCGTAAGAACATCGAGCTCGGCAACGAGATCCGGACGCGCGAAACGGCCGAATCGCAGATCCGCCAGATGCAGAAGATGGAAGCGGTCGGCCAGCTCACCGGTGGTATCGCCCACGATTTCAACAATATGCTGGCGGTGATCATCAGTGCCATGAACCTCGCCCAGCGCAAACTCGCGCGCGGCGAGCACGACATCGAGAAATTCATCGAGGCGGCGGTCGACGCGGCGACCCGGGCCGCCAATCTGACTGCCAGGCTGCTCGCCTTCTCGCGTCAGCAGCCGCTGGCCCCGCAAGTGGTCGACACCAATCGTCTGGTTACAGGGATGTCGGACCTGTTGCGGCGGGCGTTGGGCGAAACCATCCGCATCGAAACCGTGCTGGCCGGCGGCCTGTGGAAGACCCATGCCGATCCGAGCCAGCTCGAAAACGCTATCCTCAACCTGGCGGTCAATGCCCGCGACGCCATGGACGAGGACGGCAAGCTGACCATCGAGACCGCCAACAGCCATCTCGACGACAGCTACGCCGTCACCCATCCCGAGGTCAAAGCCGGCCAGTATGTGATGATCGCGGTCAGCGACACCGGCGCCGGCATGCCGGCGGACGTCATGGAGAAGGCCTTCGAGCCGTTCTTCACCACCAAGCCGGTCAACAAGGGCACCGGCCTGGGCCTTAGCCAGGTGTTCGGCTTCGTCAAACAGTCGGGCGGCCACGTCAAGATCTATTCCGAACCGGGCGAAGGCACGACGATCAAGATCTATCTGCCGCGCTTCTTCGGTGCGGAAGAGGCTGTCCTGACCACTGGCCGAGGCGACAATCCCGCTGAAGTCACCGAGACAATCCTCGTTGTCGAGGACGACGCCCGCGTACGCGCTTCAACCACGGACGCCTTGCGCGAACTCGGCTATACCGTCATCCATGCCGGCAGCGGCCAGGAAGCATTGCAGAAACTGGCGGACAATCCGGGCGTGGCACTTATGTTCACCGACATCGTGATGCCGGTAATGAACGGCCGCAAGCTCGCGGAGGAAGCGCTGGCGCGCCTGCCGCAGCTGAAGGTGATCTTCACCACCGGCTTCACCAAGAACGCCGTGGTCCACAACGGCGTGCTCGACCACGACGTGCATTTCCTGGCCAAGCCCTTCACCATCGAGCAACTGGCTACGAAACTGCGCGACGTGCTGGACGCGAAATGACCGCGGCTCAGTCGCCTTCAGGCCGAAGCAGCCGTGCTTGTCCACAGGCCGGGGTACGTGACGACGAAGCCGGCCGGTGAGACAATGAGGACATCTTCATAGCCGAACGCGGCATAGGCATAGCGGCCTTCATCCAGCCGCTGGTAGCTCTGCTCAAGACGCGTCAGCCTGAGCTCGGGGAAGGTCAGATAGGCGGCCGGCGCGGGCCTTGCCTGGCCGACGCCGAGGTCGAACCGGCGGATCGCCAGAAGGTTCGATGCCGGCGTGAAACCGAGATCGACATCGACCAGGCCGGCGACGTCCGGCTGGATTTCGCCGTTCAGCGTCCACTGACCGTCGGCGTCGCGCTCAATCGCATAGTACAGTTCGCGCATGCCGAGAAAGCCATCGACCCGTGCCGCCCTTGTCTGCCAGCCAGCATCGCAGACCACCTCATAGGCAAGGCAGCATGGCTTGTCGTCCTGGACAAAAATGGCCTGCCCCTTGAGGCTGTAACCATCCTCGGCCTGCGAAAGCAGGCAGGAATCGTGGCCTTCCACATCCAGCCGACGCCAGAGAATCGACGCTAGCGTTAATGTCATGGAATTCACTCCGCCGAATTCGAATTCAAAAACGATGCTCCTCTTTCGCCCGCCAGGCCAACCGTGTTTCATCGCAGCGTTGGGCAGCTGACATGCCCCTGACAGAGTGTGCCGCCGTGTCAGCTCGGAAAATTGTTGCCTTGACATTCGCGGCCTCACACCCGACTTCCTAACGCTCCCAAGCAATTCCAGGAAAAGTGGGAACCGGTTTTCCGTCCGAAATTGCGCCCGAACAAAAGAGCTCTAGGAGACCCGCCCCATGCCAGAGCCCCGTCGATCGACGATCGATGCCGGAGAAGTCGAGCGCTTCTCAGCCCTTGCCGCCGAATGGTGGAATCCGAACGGCAAATTCCGCCCGCTGCACAAGTTCAACCCGGTCCGGCTGGCCTATATCAGGGACCAGGTGGCGGCGCGTTTTGGTCGTGACCCGCGGGCGGCGCGGCCCTTCGAAGGCCTGCGCTTCCTCGACATAGGCTGCGGCGGCGGGCTGTTGTGCGAGCCGATGGCCAGGCTTGGCGCTGAAGTGGTCGGCGCCGACGCATCGGCAACCAACATCGAGGTGGCGAAGCTGCACGCGGCCGAAGGCGGGGTGACGGTGGATTACCGCGCAACGACGGCGGAAGACCTTGCCGATTCCGGCGAGAAATTCGACGTCATCCTCAACATGGAAGTGGTCGAGCATGTCGCCGACATCGACCTGTTCATCGGCAAATGCGGCGAGATGGTGAAGCCCGGCGGCATCATGTTCGTGGCCACCATCAACCGAACGCTGAAGGCTCTCGGTCTGGCCATCATCGGCGCCGAATACGTGCTGCGCTGGCTGCCGCGCGGCACCCACCAGTTCGGCAAGCTGGTGCGGCCCGAAGAGCTGGAAAAGGCGCTGGGCAACGCCGCCATGACCGTCATCGACCGCACCGGCGTCATCTACCACCCGCTCGCCGACCGCTGGCAGCGCTCCAAGGACATGGACGTCAACTACATGGTGCTGGCCGAGAAGGGGTCGGTCTGACCCCCTTACGCCTTCTGGCCCCTCACGCCTTCTGGTTCTGCGCCTTGGTGGTGATGATCACGCCGATGGTGATGATGACCGCACCGGCCCAGGTCAGCAGCTGATAGTGCTCACCGAGGAAGATCGTGCCGGCGAACAGGCCGACGGCCGCCGCCACATAGCCGATCTGGCTGAGATAGACCGGGCCGCCCACCGCTTGCAGCCGGAAGAAGAAGGCAAACATCGCCGAAGCTGACGCAACCTGCGCAACAACGATCAGCGGCACAGTGCCGAGCGGGGCGAAGGCGCCGACGCCGAACAGGGCGAGAATCCCGACCAGCAGCAGCGTTGCCGAAGCCAGATGGCTGCCGACGGCAAGCTCGATCGGACCGGTGCCATCGGGCCAGTCGACGGTGCGGTAGATGTTGCCGGCGGCAAGGCTGACCGGGATCATGAGCCCGACCAGCACCCAGAAGAAGTCGGCCGGCTGGCCGGCCTCGCCGCGCGTCACCGCCACCATAACCGCGCCGATGAAGCCGACGGCGATACCTGCGACGCCGAGCATGTTGGGCCGCCTGACGCCGAGCAGGATCGAAAACATCAGCGTGATGACCGGCGACAGCGTGAACATGATGCCGGTGTAGCCGGCGCCAAGATGCGGGATGGCCGAAAACATCAACAGGTTTGGCGCAGCATAGGAGACCGCAGCGGTGATGAAGAAATAACGCAGCCTGTGCGGAGTGAGCCGCATGCGCTGTCCGCTGGCGAGCAGCGCGCACAACAGAATGCCGCCAGCGCCGAACGAGATGACGAAGGCCCAGACCATGGGAGGAACACCAGCAGCTGTCGCCAGCTTGCCGAATGGCAGCGTCAGGCCGAGCAGGCCGCCGGTGACGACCAGCAAGCCGGGTGCCGATTCCCAGAGAAATTTCATCGGATGGTCCCGTCCAGTGACGTACGAAATTGGCACTTGCGGCACTCCGCCGGTCCTGTATCTTGAGGTAACATAGCGCAAAGATTCTTAACGTCAAGATATTTAACGGTGAGACAAATGGATCGCGCGGCAAAGGCGGTCGAGCAGTGGGCGCGGGAACGGCCGGACCTGGATGTTACGCCGATGCTGGTGCTCGGCCGATTGAACGAAGTCTCGTCGCTGGTCGCCCGCGAACGCCTCGCGCCGCTGTTTGCCCGCTTCGGTCTGCAAGCCGGCGAATTCGACGTGCTGGCGACGCTGCGCCGGTCCGGCCGGCCCTATGCGCTGACGCCGACCGCTCTCTACGAGGCGACGATGGTGACATCGGGGGCCATGACCAACCGACTCGACCGGCTGGAAAAGGCCGGCCTGATCCTGCGCGGCCCGCACCCCAACGACCGGCGCGGCATTGTGGTGCAATTGACCGAACAGGGGCTCGCCTTGATTGACGAGGCACTGACCGCCCACGTCGCCAACGAACACGAAATCCTCGCCGGCCTCAGCGGCGCCGAGCGGGAGACGCTGGCTCAGTTGCTCGAGAAATTGATAGCGAGTGCAGGCTGAACAGCCGAGCCAAGCGGAGATCGGCAGCAGCCGGGAAAGGAACAGTCAATTCGGCTGGCCGGAAGCCCCTTCGGCATCGTTCCGTCCAAACCGCCGCTCCGGAGCCGTTGCGGCCTGGTCATGGAACTCAGTTCCGTTCGTCGGGAAAACTCGGGATCGGCATGAACTCGACGCCGTCCTCGGCCAGGCTTTTGGCCTCGTCCAGCGTCGCCTCGCCATAGATGCCGCGCGGGTCGCTCTCGCCGAAATGGATCTTGCGCGCCTCTTCGGCGAATTTGTCGCCGACATAATCGGCATTCTCGCGCACCTTCTCGGCCATCGCCTTCAACTGCGCCAACGCCTGCTTCTGCGCTTCGCCCATGGCCAGCGCGATTGTTTCCTGCTTGCGGGCGGTGGAGACGGCCGGCGCCATCAGCGCCTTTTGCACCTTGTGCGAACCGCAGCTCGGACAGTCGACGAAGCCGCGCTTCTTCTGCGTGTCGAAATCGTCATTGCTGCGAAACCAGCCCTCGAACTCGTGCTCATGCTCGCAGATGAGGGCAAAGCGGATCACGAAGCTGCACCTCTGAGCCGCGGCACCTCGGCCGTGCCGGCATTGACGGCAAAATCGCGCGCGTTCTTGAGGTTGGGAATTTTTTTGCGCGCGGCCGACGACTGTGCCGTGTCGATCTCGGCGACAATCACGCCAGGCTCGGCATGCGCCGCCTCAGCGATGATGCGGCCCCACGGATCGACGATCAGCGAATGACCGTAAGTCTCACGGCCGTCCTCATGCAATCCGCCCTGGGCCGCGGCAACGACATAAGCGCCGTTCTCGATGGCGCGGGCCCGCAGCAGCACGTGCCAGTGGGCCTCGCCGGTCTGGCGGGTGAAGGCGGCGGGTACAGACAAAAGATCGGCGCCGGCCAGCGCCTCGGCGCGGAACAGCTGCGGAAAGCGCAGATCGTAGCAGACGGCAAAGCCGAGCCTCGCGCCGTCGATATCGGTGACGACGGCCTCGGTGCCCGGCTCATAGGCAGCGGATTCGCGCCAGCTCTCGCCATTGTCGAGGTCGACATCGAACATGTGGATCTTGTCGTAGGTGGCAAGCGTGGCGCCGTCCGGTCCAAACAGCAACGCGCGGTTGGCGAGCTTGCCGTCGGCGCGCAGGATGGCGGTCGAGCCGATATGCAGGAAGACGCCGAGTTCGCTGGCGAGCTTACGCGCCGTCGCCACGATGATGTCCTTGTCTTCCGAAGTGAAGGAGGCAGCCCTGGCTTCCTTGTCGCGGATCAGCGCGCCGGTCATTTCCGGGGTCTGGATGTAGGTAGCACCCAGGCTTGCCGCCTCGCGCACCAGCCGTTCCAGATCGACCGCGTTGCGCTCAGGGCTTTCGCCCGAACGCATCTGGATCGCCGCCGCCTTGAAAACACCCATCGTCATGCCCTCTGTGTCGTCGAGCCGTTGGCAAGCAGCTTGTCCAGTTGCCCCCGCGCCTCCAGTTCGTGGAGTTCGTCGGAACCGCCGACATGCGCATCGCCGATGAAAATCTGCGGAAAGGTGGTTCGCCCGTGCGCCCGCGAAATCATTTCCTGGCGCAGTTCCGGCGAGAAGGATGCGTCATGCTCGGTGTAGGCGACACCCTTGCGGTCGAGCAGCCGCTTGGCCGCTGCGCAATAGCCGCACATCATGCGGGTATAGATCGTCACATCGAGCATCAGTCTGCAATCCTGCCTTACCAACCTTATATAGTCGCGGACTCGTCTGCCCGAAAGTCCCCCGGCAGGACACGCGCGAAGGTCAGCACGTCGACCGCTCCGGCGCCGCCCTTTTTCAATGCCTTGGCGACCGAGCGCACGGTGGCACCGGTGGTGTAGACATCGTCGACCAGAAGCACGCGGCGGCCGGCGATCTCGATTTCTGCTTCCGTGGGCACACGGAAGGCGGCGCGCACATTGTCCTCGCGCTCCTGCCGCTCCAGCCCGACCTGCTGGCGCGTGAGCTTGACGCGCCGGATCGCCGAGGGTGAGAAAGACAGCCCGCTGAGCTGCGCGACAGCCCTTGCCAGTTCCGCCGACTGGTTGAACTGCCGCCTGAAAAAGCGCCGCCAGTGCAGCGGCACCGGCACGACGACATCGGCGTCCGCGATCAGCTCGGCGCCGGCGCGCAGCATCCAGCGCGCCATCCATGGCGCAAGATCGGTGCGGTCCTGGTATTTCAGCCCTTGCACCATCTGGCGGGCAACCCCCGAATAGGCCACAGCCGCCCGCGCCCGCTCGAAAGGCGGCGGATCGGCGATCGCTTCGGCCGACAGGAAGCCCTCACCCATGTCGTGGGTGAAGGGCGTACCCATCACCGCGCACCATGGCCGCTCCAGAAGCCTGAGTTTCGGCCAGCAGGCGCCACATAAAACGCCAGGCTGAGAGACATGCCTGCGGCAGCCGGCGCAGACAGGCGGGAACAGCACCTGCGCCGGCCAGTCCAACATCGTTTGAGCGAGGCTCTTGATCTCCATCACCGGATCGGCCACGTGGTTTGTCGTCCGCGCCACAATATCACAAGGCGGACAGACAGGGATTGTTTGCCTTGCAGCCCATCATCGATACAGAGCTCTGGCTGGCACACAAGCGCCGGGCATTGGGCCATCCCGTCGCCGGCGCCGATTTTCTGATGCGGCGGGCAGCGGAAGATCTCGCCGACCGGCTCGGCGCGGTCGAACGCCGGTTCGGCAAGGCCGCCGTGCTGTTTTGCCAGACGCCGGCCGCGGCGGATGTGGTTGCTGCAAGCGGCAAGGCAGCAGAGATTGTGCGCGTCGAGGCGGACGCAGCGTTTCTGGACGGCCGGCCAGGGCTGGTGGCACCGCTGGAGACCGTGCCGTTCCAGCCCGAAAGCCTCGGCCTCGCCGTCTCGCTTCTGTCTTTGCAGGCGATGAACGACATTCCCGGCATGCTGGTGCAGATCCGCCGTGCTTTGCGGCCCGATGGGCTTTTCCTCGGCGCCTTCGCCGGCGCCGGCACACTTTCCGAACTGCGCGAAAGCCTGCTCGCCGCCGAGACCGAGCTTTATGGCGGCGCCAGCCCGCGTGTCATCCCCTTCACCGATGTTCGCGACGCCGGCGCACTCCTGCAGCGCGCCGGCCTTGCGCTGCCGGTGGCCGACGTCGAAACGGTAGTCGTGCGCTACGACACTCTTTTCGATCTCACCGCCGATCTCAGGGCGATGGGCGAAACCAGCGCGCTGACCGATCGCAGCCGGCGACCGGGTGCACGAAAACTGTTTGCCCGTGCAGCTGAAATCTATGCCGAACGTTTTTCGGACGCCGACGGCCGGATCAGGGCAAGTTTCTCTGTTGTCTGGCTGTCGGGCTGGGCACCCGATGCCTCGCAGCAAAAGCCTTTGAAACCGGGCTCCGCGAAGGTCTCGCTGAAGACCATACTGGAAGATCCCGGCGGGCGGTGACGCCGCTCCGGATCAGTGCTCGGCGAAGGCGTTGGCTAGCTTGCTGTTGGTGTCGCTGAACAGAAACTGGATCGCATTGCTGACCTTGCCGATGCCGCCGACGATGGCAAGCGACAGCACTGCGACAATCAGGCCATATTCAATGGCCGTAGCGCCTGTTTCGTCTTCCAAAAATCGTTGCAACAATGTCTTCATGATCGTCGATCCCTCTTGTCACGACCATACCGCCGACCTGTTAAGAAAGGTTAACGGCACAAGCTTAACAGGCGGTGAAACGGGGCCTGCGTTAAGGAAATCAATAAGCTTTTGTTGACCTTCTTCTTCAGCAGTCACCGCTGCGCCGGCCATCGGCACGGATGACGCAGACCGAACTGGGTGAGGGCTGCAGCACGCTTCTGCGCAGTGTATAGGTGGCGCGCGAGCCGACCGAACCGGTGCTCATCGTGTCCAGGCCGCTTGTAAGGGCATCGCGGCTGGACGATCGCGTCTGTTTGTCGAGGACGGGGACCGCAATCAGGGCCAGCGCCACCGCGGCCGAGCCGAACAGCAGCGTGATGCGCAATATGCTCATACCGGCATTGGCGGCGCGAAAGCTGCGATCCGGCCGGATCGAGTCCCATTCCCTGTCGAGGCTCATGCAATCGCTCCCGGCGAATCCGCTTTGCCGCAATTTTTCACGACGAGATAAATCTTCCATTAACGCTGGCTAAATCGGGCGGCGAAACGGTTGGTGTCACAACAGGTCGATGAGGAACTGGATCAGCGGGGCGTCAGCCGGCGGCATCGGATAGTCGCGCATTTGCTTTGGCCGCACCCATTTCAATGCCTGCCCCTCTTTCGGCTGCGCGATGCCGCGAAAGCGACGGCAGACGAAGAGCGGCATCAAGAGGTGGAAATCATCGTAGGAATGGCTGGCGAAGGTGAGCGGCGCCAGGCAGGGTATGTCGGTCTCGATGCCGATCTCTTCCTGCAGCTCGCGGATCAGGCATTGTTCCGGCGTCTCGCCGGGCTCGACCTTGCCGCCCGGAAACTCCCACAGGCCGGCAAGCTGCTTGCCCTCGGGCCGCTGCGCCAGGAGCACACGGCCATCGGCATCGACCAGCGCGCAGGCGGCGACCAGGAGCAGGCGTTTACCTTTGGCAACCACGCTCATGCGCCGGGCGGCCGGCGATAGTGGTAGCGATAGACTTCCTCGAAGCCGAGCGAGCGATAGAGTGCCAGCGCCGGCGCATTGCCGGCCTCGACCTGCAGCCAGGCTTCTCGCGCCCCGCGCAGCCTGGCCCACTTCAGTGCCGACAGGATGAGATTGCGGCCGTGACCCTTGTTGCGCGCCGATTTGTCGGTGGCGATCTCGAACAGGCCGGCGAGATCGCCGTCATGGACGCAGATCAGCACCGCCAGCGGGTCGGTCCCTTCCTCGAGCGCAAACAGCCCGACCTCCGGCTGGATGGCGCCGATGATTTCCGAAAGCCCCGGCCGCAGCGATGGATCCGAGCCGCTGACCTTGAGCGACGCACCAAGAAAGCGGCTGATGTCCTTCAGCGGAATCTGATCCATGGCCGGCGCCAGCTGCGCATCCGCCAGCGGCAGCCGCATCACCAGCGATTCGTCGAATGTGCTCCAGCCCTCATTGTCGAGATGCCTGGCCAGGTCCGGCCCCGACAGCGGCGAGATGCGGAAGGTCAAAGGCCTGCCATAGGCGTCGAAGCGCCGGCTGGCGCGGCCGATGCGCTCGGCAATGTGCTGGGTGTCACCGGGATCGAGCGGGTTGACCGAGTTCAGGCGCTTGGCAGGATGGCCGGCCGTCAGCCGCACCACCCAGGTGCCGTCATAGTGGACAGCCGCTGCCGGCCAGGCGCGAAAACCCGCCGCCTCGTAGCGGCGCACGATGGCGAGCATGCTTGCCGGATGCCTGGAAGCCAACTCCATCAGCTCCGGTAATCGCCATTGATGGCGACATATTCCTTGGTGAGGTCGCAGGTCCACACCGTCGCCTTGCCACGGCCGATGCCGATATCGGCGCGGATGCGGATGTCGTCGCGCTTCATATAGGCCGAGGTCGCTTCCTCGGAGTAGCCTGGATCGCGTTCGCCTTCATGCGCCAGACGGTTGTCGCCGAACCAGATCGACAGAAGGTCGCGGTCGGCCGGTTCGCCGGCCTTGCCGACAGCCATGACGACGCGGCCCCAATTGGCGTCCTCGCCGGCAACCGCCGTCTTGACCAGTGGCGAATTGGCGATCGACAGTGCGATGCGCTTGGCCGAGCGCGCTGATTTCGCGCCAGTAACGGTGACTTCAACCTGCTTGCGGGCGCCCTCGCCGTCGCGCACCACTTGCAGCGCCAGAGATTTCAGCACCTTGCCGAGCGCGCGGCGGAAGGCGCCGAGGCGCGCATCCTTGGGATCGCTGATGGCGGGCGCGCCGCGCCTGGCCGCAGCGCCGGTGGCGAACAACAGCAGCGTGTCGCTGGTCGAGGTGTCGCTGTCGACGGTGACCGCATTGAAGGTCTTGGCCGTGCCGCGCGACAACAAATCCTGCAGCACGGGGGCGGCGATCGGCGCGTCGGTGGCGATGAAGGACAGCATCGTCGCCATGTCGGGCGCGATCATGCCGGCGCCCTTGGAAATGCCGTTGATGATGACGTCGGTGTCGCCAAGCTTGACCGTCGCGGTCGCCACTTTCGGATAGGTGTCGGTGGTCATGATGGCCTTGGCCGCTTCGGTCCACAGGTCCGGCTTGCCGTCCTTGACCAGCCCGGCCAGCAGATGGCTGAATTTGGTGGTGTCGAGCGGCTCGCCGATCACCCCGGTGGAGGCGAGGAACACCTCGCCTGGCGTGCAGCCGGCGGCCTTGGCCGCCGCCTCGCCGGTCAGTTGGGTAGAGGCGCGGCCCTTCTTGCCGGTGAAGGCGTTGGCGTTGCCGGAGTTGACGACCAGCACCCGCGCCTTGCCGGCGCCAAGGTTCTGCCGGCAGAAATCGACCGGCGCCGAGGGGCATTTCGATTTCGTGAACACGCCGGCGACAGCGGTGCCGGCATCGAAGACCATGGCCAGCAAATCGGTGCGGTTCTTGTATTTGATCCCGGCCTCGGCGGTGGCGATGCGTACGCCCTCAATGGCAGGCATTTTGGGATATTTCTTCGGCGCGAGCGGCGAAATCGTTGCGGACATTGGAGACCTCGGGCGACGGAAAAACGCTGGGGAAGGCCGGTTTGCCCGATACCACGGCCCGGCGCAAGGGCGTTTTCTTGGCGCTCGGCGCCGGCAAGCCACCTTGGATTAAGCTTGCATTTCAAATCTGTTGGCGCCACCGAGACCTCTGGCGTTATGATATCGGCCATGGGCAGGCTGGTTATCTTGGCGGTGGCGTTTATGGGGCTTTTGCTCCTGAGCGCCGATGCGCAGCCGGAACGACGCGTGGCGCTGGTCATCGGCAACGGAACCTATGCCGAAGCCGGCACGCTCACCAATCCGGTCAACGATGCCCTCGACATTGCCGGCAAGCTGCGCTCGATCGGCTTCGACGTCATCGAGGGCAACGATCTCGGCAAGCGTGAACTCGAGCGCAAGATCGGCGAATTTTCCGATGCGCTTCAAGGTGCGGGCGTCGGGCTGTTCTATTATGCCGGCCATGGCCTGCAGGTCGAAGGGCGCAACTACATCGTGCCGGTCGACGCCCGGCTCGACATGCCGGTCAAGCTGCAGCTCGAAGCCGTGCCGATCGACGAAGTCCTCGACATCATGGAACAGCAGACCAAGGTCAGCCTGGTGTTCCTCGATGCCTGCCGTAACAATCCCTTTGCCCGCAGTCTGAGCCGCACTGCCGCCACCCGCTCGGCGACGGCGCTTGCCGGCCTGGCGCAGTTCGATTCGACGCACGGCTCCTTTATCGCCTTTTCGACGGCGCCGGGTGCTGTCGCCATGGACGGAACGGGGCGCAATTCGCCGTTTGCCGCCGCATTGCTGCGGCACATGGCCGAACCCGGCCAGAGCATCAATGACATGATGATCGCGGTGCGCCGCGACGTGGTTTCCGAAACCCGCGAGGGACAGCGCCCCTGGGAACAGGGTTCGCTGCTCGAGCGGTTTGAGTTTGTGCCTGGCGGTGAAACGGTCGCGCAGCCGAAGCCCGCCGCCGCCCCGGCGCCCGAGACAAAGGTCGCGGCACTCGAACGCTCCGTCGGCGACGACAAGACCGCCATCGAGAAATTCCTGCGTGACGATTATCTGGCGCCCGATGCCGCGGCGATCGGCGAAACCGTCAAGCGGCTCTATGCCCCTTCCGCCACCATCTTCGGGACGCGCTATGACAGCGACGCCGTCGTAAAGCTCAAGACCGACTGGTTCGCGCAATTTGCTTCCTGGTCCTTCAGTCTTGAGCCCGGCAGCCTGGACGTGACGCCGCAGGGCGAAGATCGCGCCGAAGCCGTGTTCGCGATGAGCTATGACTATGTGTCGAAAGACAAATCGGCGGCACGCATGACCGGCAAGGCACGCGTTACCCTTGGGCTGGTGAAGAGCGACGGGCAATGGCGGATCGCCTCCGAAACCTCGCAAGCGATGAACTGATCGCCACCGGGGGCGAAGATCAGGCATGCGCCGCCCTGCTCCCACGCGCATCGGCTTTGCCGTGATTCCCGACTTCCACAAGTCCGCCGGAAACGGGCCGTTTCGTTTGACTTCCGGCTCACCTATATTGCCGGCGAAAGTGTTGGCGAGGACAGACATGGGCGAGGATCCGGCGCGCAGATCGATCGGGGCGCGGCGCAATCCCGACAGTGCCGAGGCCATTCTCGACGCCGCGGAGGCGGTACTGGTCGAGGCCGGCTATGCCGGCTTTTCCATCGAAGCCGTCGCGCGCCGTGCACGCGCCGGCAAGCCCACGATCTATCGCTGGTGGCCGAGCAAGGCGGCCTTGCTGCTGGAGGTCTACAAGCGGCAAAAGCGCGTCGCCGTCCCCGATACCGGCAATCTCGAGGACGATCTCGTCGGTTTCCTTCAAAACCTCTTCTCGCACTGGCGCGATACATCCTCGGGCAGCGTGTTCCGCTCGCTCATCGCCGAGGCCCAATCGGATGAAGCGGCGGCCGTGGCCCTGACTGGCTATGCCGATGGACGTCGGTCCCACACCGCGCGGATCATCGAGCGCGCCAAGGCGAGAGGCGAGGTTGCCGCCGATATCGATGCGGCGCTGGTCGCCGACCTCATGGCTTCCTATGCCTGGAAGCACCTTTTGACCAACCGTCTCGACGAAGATGAGGTTACAATCCGCGCCACCGTCCGCTATGTGATATCAGGCATCTCTCGCTAATCGCCGACAATCGCCGGGGGGCGACTTGACCAAAAACGCCATGCCGGTTCTGCCCATCAGCCTGATCGTCGTTTCCGACTATCTGACGCCGGATGGCGACGAGGAACTGCGCCGGGCAGTGCGCGCCTATGCACAGGATGCACGCGGCGTTCCGGCTGAAATCATCGTCATGCTGCCCGAGGGCCATACCGCCGAGATTGCAGCCGAGTTTGACGGGAAACCGGCCTTTTCCTGCCCTTCGGTGATCGTCACGATGCATGACAGCGACGAGTCCTCGCAACTGAAGGACGCAGCACTCGCCTATTGCCGCCATGACCTCGTTGCCGTGGTCGAGGCCGATTGCCTGACGCGGCCCGGATGGCTGGCGATCCTTTACGAAGCTGTGGTGAAAAACCCGAAGATCGATGCGATTTCCGGCCGCACCACTTACGGCAAGGACACCATGATGATGCGGGTGATGTCGCTGCTCGACCGCGGCTTCATTGAGCGCCGCAACCGCAACGGCCAGATCATCCATGTCAGCAACAATGGCGCTCTGTACCGGCGTCCGGTTCTCGAACGCTACCGCTTCGAGGCCGACCACGGACCTTTCGTCTCCTCGCATCTGCGGCAGCACGCGATGCTGAGGGATGGCGTGGCCATGGAGGTGGCCACAGAGGCAGTCTCGATCCACGCCTATGAGAGCCTGGGCTTCATCTGGGATGTCAGGCGCAACAAGGGCTACCAGTACGCGCGCATGGATCTGCTGACGAAGGGACGGCGTTCGAGGCCGGGTCTCGCCTGGCGGGCGGTAAAAACGTCCTTCAAGGAAAACCGCCAGACGGCGCAGGCCGTCGGCACGGCGTTTTGCCGCTGGACGGACTGGCCGCTGTTCTGGGCGATGATGCTTCTGCTGCGTATCCCCGAATTCAGCGGCGCCCTTGCCGCCGGCGATCCGGCGGCGTTCAAGGCGTCCACCCACTATCGCTGACTTTCCGCCAACTAGGCTCAGGACCCATTAATCCGGCGGACGCCATGGTTGCTTTGAGATATAAGCGGACTCCGCTCCTCGGGGTATGTCTAGATTCCCGAGCATTTCACCAAGCTGGGGCAGCGCCAACTCGCCTTCGCATGCTATAGCGGTAGCGGCGAACCATCTTAGCTCGGTATGTTCATCATCGATAAGGCGCGGACGGCCGCGCCACTTATCGACGCGATAGACGTGGAACGTGGCGGATGCCTCGGGCGGGGCTTCTGATACGAATCTCCCGACAAACTGCCAATGCTCTGGCGTTACGCCTATTTCTTCCATCAGTTCTCGGCGCATCGCTGTCTCAGCGTCTTCGCCATCCTCAATGTGGCCACCTGGGAGGCTCCAACGATCTGGATGCACCTTGCGCTTCGAACTTCGTCGCGCAAGCAGCACGGCTCCGTTCTGGGCTAGGGCGCCCATCGCAATGTCGGGCATCTATGCTTCTCCGTTTCGTCGATATCGCGCCGATGCTGCCTGTCGCCACGGCTCTTTGCAATGACCGGCAGTCCCCATTCCGGTCATTCATCAATTTGAGGATTTCACACTCGCGTAAGCCATGATTCAAAGGGGTAGGAGGTGCCACCCATGCCTGATCATTACTGGATTACCGAAGCCCAACTCGAGCGCATCAAACCATACTTGCCGCGTTCTCACGGGAGGCCGCGTGTCGATGATCGGCGCGTAATCAGCGGAATCACCCACGTCATTCGCAATGGCTTGAGATGGCGCGATGCGCCTGAGGTCTATGGGCCGCATAAAACGCTCTACAACCGCTTCATGCGCTGGAGCCGGCTCGGTGTGTTCAACCGCATCTTTGCAGGCTTGGCGGCAACCGGCGGCAAGCCCGACCAGTTGATGATCGATGCGACCCACCTGAAGGCACATCGCACGGCTGCAAGTCTGCTTAAAAAGGGGATGTTCCTCGACGTATCGGACGCACCAAAGGGGGATTGAACTCAAAACTCCATGCAGTTTGCGACGGCAAGGGTAGGCCCCTCATCATGCTGCTAAGCGAAGGGCAGATGAGTGATTACAAAGGCGCTGCGCTCATGATCGACGCCTTCCCCAAGGCCAAAACCCTGCTCGCCGACCGAAGTTATGATGCCGACTGGTTTCGCAATGCCTTGGCCGAACGCAACATCTTCGCCTGCATTCCTTCAAAGGCCAATCGAAAGGTGCAAATGCCGCACGACGGGACACTCTATCGTCGGCGGCACAAGATCGAGAACATGTTCGGTAGGCTCAAAGACTGGCGGCGCATCCACACCCGTTACGATCGTTGTGCCCACACTTTCATGTCCGCCATCTGCGTCGCTGCAACCGTCATCTTCTGGCTCTGATCAATGAGTCCTGACCCTAGGGCTCGAAACGAAAAGGGCGCCAAACGGCGCCCTTTTGCATGCTTTTCGATGCTGGCCTTATTCGATGCTGACTTACTTGCCAGCTTCCATCGTGTCGACGGCCTTCTTCAGGTTCGCGTCGGGGATTTCGACCTTCGCGGCGCCGCGCAGCTGCTTGACCAGCGCGAAATACTTGTCGCGGATCACCGCCTGCTTGGCCTGGTCCTTGACGTCGTCGAACGCCGGCGGCTGTTTGGTGCGCTTGTCCTCGAGCTTGATGACGTGCCAGCCGAACTGCGACTGCACCGGCTCCTTGGTGTATTTGCCGACGTCGAGCGCGAATGCCGCCTTGTCGAATTCCGGCACCATCTGGCCCGGGCCGAACCAGCCGAGATCGCCGCCATTGGTCTTGCCCGAGGGATCGCTGGTGTGCTCGTTGGCGAGCTTCTGGAAATCGGCGCCGCCGTCGAGCTGCTTGATGATCGCCTCGGCTTCTTCCTTGGTCTTCACGAGGATGTGACGGGCATGAACCTCATTGACCGGCGGCGTGCTGGCGATTTCCTGGTCGTAGCGGGCACGCACCTCGGCGTCGGTAACCTTGTCGACGACGCCCTTTTCGACCATCTCGCCATGCAGCGCGCGCTGCTGCAGGAACGCCATGCGGCGCTGGAACTCGGGATCCTTGTCGAGCCCGGTGGTGACAGCCTGGGCCGCCATGACGCGGATCTCAATGGCCGCGGAAAGGGCGGCGGCGCGGCGCTGCTCGGGCGGCAACTGTGCGAACTGCTGCGACAGCTCACCCTCAGCAAGCCCAAGGTCCGCCTCGGTCAGCTTCTCGCCATTGACGGTGGCGACGACCGCGTTGGGATCGACGGGTGCGGCGGCCGGCGCTGCAGCATCGGCCGGTGCGGGAGCGGCTTCCTGGGCCATGACAGGCGACAGCGAAAGAGCCGACAGGCCGAAGACCAGGCCAAGGCTGGCGAGCGACGCACGGCGAAACAGTAAGGACATCAAGATTAACTCCAAGGGGGATTGGTCGGGGCTTGCAGATCAGCCGGATTGTGGCGGAATTTGGCGCTGCCCATAGGGCTAACGCGGCGTTGACATCAGTTGAGCCCCCTCTTATCTGTCCAACGACTTTGCGTCCAGAACCGTTTTCCGGGCGCTTTTTGCGTTTGTCTGCGTTTCACGCGGAATTGATGGGGCCGGCCGGCGCTCATCTCAAGATTGAGAATTCTATCGAAAGGACCATTGGATGGTCAGTCTCGGCGGTCTCGCCCGTAAGGTTTTCGGCTCCTCCAACGATCGCCGCGTCAAGGCGACCCGGCCGCGTGTCGAGGCGATCAACGCCATGGAAAACGAGATGCGGGCGTTGTCTGACGCCGAACTTCAGGCGCGCACGGAAAAATTCCGCCAGGATATCGCCAACGGCGCCACCCTCGATGACCTGCTGATACCGGCCTTCGCCACCGCCCGCGAGGCGGCGCGCCGCGTGCTCGGCATGCGCCCCTTCGATGTGCAGCTGATCGGCGGCATGGTGCTGCACAATGGCGGCATCGCCGAAATGCGCACCGGCGAGGGCAAGACGCTGGTCGCCACCCTGCCCGTCTATCTCAACGCGCTGGCCGGCAAGGGCGTCCACGTCGTCACCGTCAACGACTACCTGGCCACGCGCGACTCCGAGTGGATGGGCCGCGTCTACAAATTCCTCGGCCTTTCGGTCGGCGTCATCGTCCACGGTCTCTCCGACGAGGAGCGCCGCGTCGCCTACGCCGCCGACGTCACCTATGCCACCAACAACGAGCTTGGCTTCGACTATCTGCGCGACAACATGAAATATGAGCGTGCCCAGATGGTGCAGCGCGGCCACAATTACGCGATCGTCGACGAAGTCGATTCCATCCTGGTCGATGAGGCGCGCACGCCGCTGATCATTTCCGGTCCGCTCGAGGACCGTTCGGAAATGTACAACACCATCGACGCCTTCATGCTGCAGCTCGGCCCGGCAGACTACGAGATCGACGAGAAGCAGAAGACCTCGATCTTCACCGAGGAAGGCACCGAGAAGCTGGAAAACCTGCTGCGCGCGGCCGGCCTGCTCAAGGGCGAGTCACTCTATGACGTCGAGAATGTCGCCATCGTTCATCACGTCAACAACGCGCTGAAGGCGCACCGGCTGTTCCAGAAGGACAAGGACTACATCGTCCGCAATGGCGAGATCGTCATCATTGACGAGTTCACCGGCCGCATGATGCCGGGACGCCGCTATTCGGAGGGCCTGCACCAGGCGCTCGAAGCCAAGGAGCATGTTGCGATCCAGCCGGAAAACCAGACGCTGGCCTCCGTCACCTTCCAGAACTATTTCCGCCTCTACAAGAAGCTGTCCGGCATGACCGGCACGGCGCTGACCGAGGCCGAGGAGTTCGGCAACATTTACGGCCTCGAAGTCACCGAGATCCCGACCAATTTGCCGGTTATCCGCAAGGATGAGGACGACGAGGTCTACCGGACAGTCGAGGAGAAGTACAAGGCGATCGTCAAGGAGATCAAGGAAGCGCGCGCCAAGGGCCAGCCGACGCTGGTCGGCACCACCTCCATTGAAAAATCCGAGCAGCTGGCCGAGCGCCTGCGCAAGGAAGGGTTCAAGGATTTCGAGGTGCTGAACGCCCGCCATCACGAGCGCGAGGCGGCCATCGTCGCCCAGGCCGGCAAGCCCGGCGCCATCACCATCGCCACCAACATGGCCGGACGCGGCACCGACATCAAGCTCGGCGGCAACGCCGAGATGCGCATCGAGGACGAATTGGGCGACATGCCTGCGGGCCCCGAGCGCGAGGCGCGCGAAAAGGAAATCATTGCCGATGTCGAGCGCCTGAAGGACAAGGCGCTGGCCGCCGGCGGCCTCTACGTGCTCGCCACCGAGCGCCATGAATCGCGCCGCATCGACAACCAGCTCCGCGGCCGTTCCGGCCGCCAGGGCGACCCCGGCCGTTCGAAATTCTTCCTGTCGCTGCAGGACGACCTGATGCGCATCTTCGGTTCCGAGCGCATGGACGGCATGCTGCAGAAGCTCGGCCTCAAGGAAGACGAGGCGATCATCCATCCGTGGATCAACAAGGCGCTGGAAAAGGCGCAGAAGAAAGTCGAGGCGCGTAACTTCGACATCCGCAAGAACCTGTTGAAATATGACGACGTCTCGAACGACCAGCGCAAGGTGGTGTTCGAGCAGCGCATCGAATTGATGGACGGCGAAGGCCTGTCGGAGACGATCGCCGAGATGCGCGAAGGCGTCATCGAGGAGATCGTCACCAAGAACATCCCCGAAAATGCCTATGCCGAGCAGTGGAACGTCGCCGGCCTCAAGGCCGAAGTCGCCGAATTCCTCAATCTCGATCTGCCGGTCGAGGACTGGGTCAAGGAAGAAGGCATTGCCGAGGATGACATCCGCGAGCGCCTGACCGAGGCCGCCGACGCCGCCGCCAAGGAGCGCGCCGAGCGTTTCGGCCCCGACGTGATGAGCTATGTCGAACGTTCGGTGGTGCTGCAGACGCTCGACCATCTGTGGCGCGAGCACATCGTCAACCTCGACCATCTGCGTTCGGTCGTCGGGTTCCGCGGCTACGCCCAGCGCGATCCGCTGCAGGAATACAAGAGCGAGGCGTTCGAGCTGTTCCAGGCACTGCTCGGCAATCTGCGCCAGGCCGTCACCGCGCAATTGATGCGCGTCGAACTGGTCCGCCAGGCCGCCGAAGCGCCGCCGCCCGAAGCGCCCGACATGTTCGGCAGCCACATTGACGGCACCACTGGCGAGGACGACTTCCAAGGCGGCGAGACCGCACTTCTGGTCCGCCAGGAGAGCAACGCCATCGTCGCTCCCGAAGACCGCGATCCGAACAACCAGGCAACCTGGGGCAAGGTCGGCCGCAACGAAGCCTGCCCCTGCGGCTCCGGCAAGAAGTACAAGCACTGCCACGGCGCGTTTGCTTGACCATTAGGTCGGCGGGACAGAGGGGGGTGTGACGGATCGCCAACCTTCGCGTTCGTCAAATCCTTACAACAACCCGGAATCGCGCGCCGCGGCGGTGGCTTCGCCGCGCGACACCGCATCCAGCTTGCCCAGCACCGCCGAGACGTGGTGATCGACCGTCTTCGGCGAAATCGTCAACTGCTCGGCGATCCGCTTGTTGGACAAGCCGCGTTCGATCAGCTGCAGCACCTGCATCTGGCGCAAGGTGAGGCCGGCAAGATTGGCGCGCGTCGAGCGGCGCGGGCCGCGGGCGATGCCGCCAATGCCGTTCTTGCGCATGATATCGCGCAGGCGCTGAGCAGCCGGCCGTGCCCCCAGGCCATCGAAAATGTCGAGCGCCAGCCGCTGCCCCTCTTCGTCGCCAAGGGTGAGCGCCAGAGCGCGTTCGTATGGCGCATTCATTTCGGCCCACAGTGCCGAAGCTGAACGCCAGTCGCCGGTCAAAAGCAGTCGGTATGGCTTGGCCATATCGGCAGTATCGCCGGCCGGCATGTCGGGAGCGAGCAATGTTCGCCACAGCGCCAGTTCACCGACATGGGCGCGCGAGCGCACCGGCGTTTCGGCGCGCACGATCAGCGCCAGCGCCTCTTGCCTGTCGGCCAGCCCCAGCCATGCCTGCTCCGCCATCAGCGCTGCGTATGAACTCAGCATCTGCAGGTCTGCACCACTTCCGACCAACCGCGCCATTTCGCCAAACAGCGGCTCGGCCGACGGATCGCCGCGCCTCAGGCGCAGTTTCGCCAGGGCCAGCAGCGCCGGAAACCGGCCCACCGTCGTTGTCCGCTCATTGTCGATGACGTCGGTTGCTGTCGCGGCGGCCTCGTCCCATTGGCCCTGGCGCAGCTGTACATCGGCCAGCATGCCCCTGAGATAATCGCGCCAGGTGCCGAGGTCGTTTTCGGTGCAATAGTGGATGCCGCTCTCAAGCACCGGTCGTGCCGCGTCGTAGCTCATCTGGGTGATCTCGAAGCAGGCGCGGTTGGTGAAGGCGCGCGCGGCGTGCTCCTGGAAATTGCCCTGCAGTGCAATTTCAAGGCTTTGGTCGAGGCGCAGGCGGCCGGCGGCCGGATCCAGCCACTGCTCGACGCAGCCGACATTGTTGAGGGCATGCGAGGCGATGTCGGGACGGTTCATGCGCTCGGCCAGCGCCGCCGCCTTCTCGCCATAGAACAGCGTGTCCTCCACCCTCTCCGACAGCATCGCCAGGTGTGAAAGGTTCGAATAGGCCATGGCCAGTTCCGGACCGGCGGGGGCCGCTTCCAGCATCGCCACCGCTTCGGCGCCGAAAGCGGCGGCGGCCTCACGGTCATCGCCCATTTCGCTCAGCCTGGAAAGCCATCTCAGGCTGTCGCCTTCCTTCAGCCTGTTGCCGTTGGCCTGATGCAACCGGCGTGCCTGCCCCTGCGACGCGAGCGCGTCGGCGATCTTGCCGATGAGGTGGCATTCGAAGGCATGTCTTTCGTAGAGTTCCGCACGTTCCGTGGCAGGCAGGCTGTCGGCCTGCTGCAAGGCGATCTCGTAGTAGCCGGCGGCGTCGCGATGGGCGCCGACGCGCGACGCCTCGCGCGCGGCGATCGGCGCAAGTTCGCGCACCGCCGCCAGATTGTGCGCCTCGACCGCATGATGCACCAGGCGGCCGGTGGAGACGTCGCCATTTTCGAGCAGCGCAGCCAGGGCACGCTGGTTGAATTGCCGCCTGTGTGATGTCGTCAGCATCATTTCGATGGCCCGCCGCGCAATGTCGTGGCGAAAGGCATAGCCGTCGCCCAGATCGTCGAGCAGGCCATTGGCGACGCACTCGGCAAGTTGGCCGGCGCTGGCGACGCCGCACAGGCCCTGCAGGGCCCAGGCGTCGGCCCGCCGCGGAAACACCGACACCGCGTCGAGCATTGCGCGGGCTCCGGGCGACAATCGCTCGGCCCGCGCCAGCACCGCGTCGCGCACGCTTGCCGGCAACGCCGTTTCATTTTCGGCCGACAGCAATTCGGTGACGAAGAAGGCATTGCCCGCGGTTGCCCGGTAGATGGCATCGCCGTCGCGGCCGGCCGCATCGGCAAGCGACAGCACGGCTGCCTCGCTGAGCAGCGGCACGTCGATGCGCGCCACGCTGCCTGGCGGAATTTCGCCCAGCGCGCGGCGGACCCTGACCTGTGCTTCGCTGCGGTCGTTGCGCGCGGTCACCAGGAGCAGGATCTGGGTGTTGGCGATACGCCGGCCGAGGAAGCGCACGAAATCGAGCGTCGCATCGTCCGCCCAGTGCAGGTCTTCGATCACAAGCAGGCTCGGCCCTTTCGCTGCGAAGGCGTCGAGCGCATCAGAAAACAACGGCAATCTCTGTCCATGCCGGGCGTCGATCGCGCGCGGCAGCGCCCATTGCGCCTCACGGGCCAGATCGTAGAGCGGCCCGAGCGGATCGGGAATCGACAGGTCCTCGCAAGCGCTGCGCAACGTCGCCGCGCTCTGCCCGACACGGGCTGCGAACGCCTCGACAAGCGCCGTCTTGCCGGCGCCTGCCTCCCCCGCCAATACCGCGACGCGGCCATGGCCACCTATCGCATCGCTAAGCAAGGTCTCTAGTTGCTGCAGCTGCGTCTGCCGTTCCAGAAGCATCATCATCGTCTCGTATGATCGGAGTTTTCCCACCATGGCGGGCCGCTCACGATAGCCCGTGAAGAGAGCGCCGCAATGTGACTTTGCACACATTTCCGTGCATCTTTCCACAAAGAACGACGCCAACATAGGGAATCGTCCCGCCAAATATGGGGAATCGTTCCGATGCGCGGGCCGGCACGGCGTGGTCAACGTCCAGCCGCGCTCGATCGAGCGTGAATCAATGGAAAAGGAAGCCTTCCATGCCTCGCTATCTGATTGAACGCACATTTCCGGACGGCCTCAACATACCGATGACCGACATCGGCGCCACCGCGGTGGGCGGCGTCGTCATGCGCAATGCCGAAAAGGGCGTCACCTGGATCCAGTCCTTCGTCACACCCGACAAGAAGCGCAGCTTCTGCATCTACGACGCGCCCTCGCCCGAAGCGATCCGCAGCACCGCCCAGAAAAATTCGCTGCCGGTCGACAAGATTACGGAGGTGCGGGTTCTTGACCCTTACTTTTACCTCTGACCCTGCGTTCGGTCGCCACAATGATGAGCATCAAACTGCCCTTCGCGGCCATGGCGAACTGCCTGATGGCCTGCCGGTCGGTGCAACCGAGCCTGTCCTGGGAAAGACAGGCCGGCCAACCTCCCTGCTCGGCCGTCTATGGCGGCTCGCGACGAAGCTGCCTGCGCATCTGTCTGAAAGGCGGCGCCTGCCCCCGGAGGGCGACTATCTGAGGCGCGACATCGGGCTCTTAGAACGGGAAGTTCCGCAGGAGTATTGGCAATACTACTTTTGGGATCGTTGATTTTGCTCAGGTTTTAGCGGCGACAGCCAGAAGCTCGGCTACCGGAGCTGCATGACCACCACATGAACCGGGACGGACAAGCACGTCCCACCAATCCTACGCCCCTGGCGTTTCGGCAGGCCCCGATCGGCCGCCATCGCCTCGAGCGTCAACAAACGGACGGAAAGACCATGACCACAACTCTTTGGACGACACGCTTTGCGGCCCTGGCCGCCATCTCGATCGCGGCCGGCGCCGCCCAGGCACATGACGCCAATCCGCTGGCCGAAAAGGTGCGCGCCGCCAACAGCCGCTTCGAGAATGTGGCAGCCGCCACAGCCGAAGGCTACGCGCCGATCCCTTGCGCCAGCGGCATCACCGGCGGCGCCATGGGCATCCACTACGTCAATGGCGCCTATCTCAAGGACGATGCCGTCGATCTCGCCAAGCCCGAGGCGGTAATGTACGAGCCGATGGCCGACGGCAACCTGAAGCTGATAGCGGTCGAATACATCACCTCGAAGGGTCCGGCCTCGCTCGAAGGCCAGCTGTTCAACTTCAACAGCGCCCCCAACCGCTACGGCCTCGGCCCATTCTACGAACTGCATGTCTGGGCCTGGAAGCAGAATCCGACCGGCGCCTTCGCCGACATGAACCCGAACGTGTCGTGCGACGCAATGAAGGGGATGTAACCTCCCCGTGTGACACCTCGGGCGCCGGACGCATCCGGTGCCCGGCCTTCCCCCTTGGCGGGGGGGGGGGCGAGCGCAACGCCGACCCGGCTCCCCAAGCTTCCCCGGCGTTCGCTCGCCTTTCGTTTGCCACCGATATACGATTGACGCACCTTGCACACGCGGCTGTCCTTGGCCGCTCGGCGCACCCGCACCTGCCCACCCTTTCTTAAGGTGTTTCGGATACACCGAAAACCTTGGAAAGAGGCGGAAAACGGAGAGACATCGGGGTGCGCTTTTCCGCGGCGACGACGGCCGGGCGGTTCTTGCCGCAGCGCTTGGCGCTGCGCATGGGGCCGCTGCTTGGCCGCATCGATGCGGTGCTGTTCACGGCCGACGAGCGCGGCGAAGCCGGGCGCATGTCGCTCATCGCCTTTGCCATCCGCATCGTCAGCGCCGTCATCGCGTTCATCAGCCAGGTGCTGATGGCGCGCTGGATGGGCTCGTTCGAATACGGCATCTTCGTCCTCGTCTGGGTGACGATGGTCATCGTCGGCAACCTCGCCTGCCTCGGCTTCCACACCTCGGTCATCCGCTTCATCCCCGAATACCGCGAACGCAACATGCTGGCCGAACTGCGCGGCATCGTGGTCGCCAGCCGCCTGTTCGTGCTGATTGCCTCAACCGCAATCGCCGGGCTTGGCGCACTGGGCGTCTGGCTGTGCGCGGACTGGATCGAGAGCTACTATGTCATCCCCTTCATCCTCGGCCTGTTCTGCCTGCCGATGATTGCCATGGGCGACCTGCTGCAAGGCCAGTCGCGCGCCAATTCCTGGGCGCTGTTTGCGCTGTCGCCGACCTATCTGGTGCGGCCGGTGCTGATCCTGGCGCTGATGGCGCTGATGCTGGCGCTGGGCTATGCGCCCGATGCCAGGACCGCGATCTTCGCCTCGATCGCCGCCACCTACGCCACCACGCTCGGTCAGCTCATCGGCGTCACCTCGCGCATGGGCAAGAATATCCCGGCCGGGCCGATGAAGGTGCACTTTTCCGAGTGGTTCATCGTCTCGCTGCCGATCTTCCTGGTCGAAAGCTTCTTCTTCCTGCTCACCAACGCCGATGTGCTCATGGTCGGCGCCTATCTGCAACCCAACGACGTCGCCGTCTATTTCGCCACCGTCAAGACGCTGGCGCTGGTGCATTTCGTCTATTTCTCCGTCAAGGCCGGCGTCGCCCAGCGCTATGCGCAGTTCACCCACGGCGAGCCGGAAAAGCTCGCCGCCTTTGCCCGCGAGACGGTGTCGTGGACGTTCTGGCCGTCGCTGTTGATGGCGCTGCTGGTGCTGCTGCTCGGCGAGCCCATGCTGGTGCTGTTCGGTCCTGAATTCACCGCCGGCTATCCGCTGCTGTTCCTGCTGGTGTTCGGCGTCGTGGCGCGCGCCGCTGTCGGCCCTTGCGAAAGCCTTTTGACGATGAGCGGCAACCAGAACATCTGCGCCGCCGTCTACGCCATGACGCTGGCCTTCAACATCGGCCTCAACATAGTGCTGATCCCGCTCTTCGGCCTGTGGGGGGCCGCGATCGCCACCAGCCTTGCCATGGTCTTCGAGGCGAGCGCGCTGTCCTTCACCGTCTGGCGCAAGCTTGGTATCGTCATGCTGATCTTCATGCCCGCAGCCAGGGGAGCCGCCTGATGGCCGCCACCCCGTTGATCGAGGAAACCAGTGGCGGTCCGGCCGGCGCCATGGTGTCGGGCCTTGCCGGCCTGGCGCGCGACGCCGACCCGGCGCATCTCGAGATCCTCGCCAACAACCGGCCGCAGCGCAAGCTGGCGATCTATCCGGCCTCGGCCGGCTTCGAGCTGGTCGAAGAACTCGACTTTCTTTGCACTCGCACGATCGAACCGAACGTCTTCTTCAACCCACGCTTCCTGGCGCCGGCCATGCCCCGGCTGGAGGATCGCGAGGTCAAGCTGGCGGTGATCCGCGACGGTGACGAATATCGCAACCGCCTGCGCCTGCTGGTGCCGTTCTCGGTCGAGCGGCCGGCTGTGCCTCTCGGCGTTCCGGTGATGCGCACCTGGTCAAGCCCGTTCGGCCCGATCGGCACGCCGCTGGTCGACCACGACGACCCCATTGGCGTCGTCGAGGATTTCTTCGGCATGCTGTCGCGGCCGCACCTTAAGCTGCCGAAGGTCTTCGTGCTGCCCGACATGCGGCTCGACGGCCCGTTGGCCAGCGTGCTTGCCGCCGTTGCCGAGACGCGCGGCCTGACAATGGTCACCACCGGCAAGGCGGACCGGCCGGTGCTCGAAAGTACGCTCGACGGCGAGGCCTATCTGAAGACATCGCTGCGCGCGCATCACCATCGCGAATTCCGCCGGCTGAAGCGGCGCCTGGGCGATCTCGGCAAACTGGAACACATCGTGGCGCGCGGCCCGGACGAAATCCGCCATGCCATCGAAAGTTTTCTGACGCTGGAAGCCGCCGGCTGGAAGGGCCGCGAGCGCACCGCCATGGCCATCGACCGTTACCGCGCCGCCTTCGCCCGCGAGGCCGTGCACCGGCTGGCCGAACACGATATGTGCCGCATCCATTCGCTGACGCTGGACGGCCGCACCATCGCCTGCCTGGTCGTCTTCGTCGAGGCCGGCGTCGCCTATACCTGGAAGACCGCCTATGACGAGACGCTGGCGACCTATTCGCCGGGCACGCTGCTGATGATCGAGGTGACCAAGCAGCATCTCGACGATCCCAACGTCATGATGACTGATTCCTGCGCCGTGCCCGATCATCCGGTGATGAGCCGGCTGTGGAGCGAGCGCAAGCCGATGGGCTCGCTGGTGATCGGGCTAACGCCGGATGCCGACCGCCTCGCCCGCCAGGCCGCCTCGCAGCTGCACCTCTACCGCGAGACCCGCAACATGGCCCGCCTGCTGCGCAACCGTATGAAGAGTTTGTTGGGTCGGCGCTGAGCCGTGTACCCCGCGGGAGCCTTGAGAAAAGCCACTGGATCAACGGCAAAACCCAAGCTATGGGTCGCGCCGGCAATTTCGGCCGGCCTTCACGACAAGCCATCCTAATGATCAGAACCTTTTTGCGTCACGCCAGTACCCGTGCGGCCTTGCTGCTGCTTGCGCTGCTGCCTGTCCGGGCCTGGGCCGATAGCTGTCCCGAGGATTGCAGCGAGCCCGCGCCGCCCATCAACATCTACAGCCATACCGGCGCCGGCCATCTCGGCCCGGCCACGCTGGGCGCGCTGCCGCGCGTCTATGTGCCGAACCGCTCCTCCAACAGCGTCACGGTGATCGACACCATGACCCTGAAGGAAATCGACAGGTTCTCCGTCGGCAGCAAACCGCAGCACGTCGTGCCCTCGTGGGACCTGAAGACGCTCTGGGTCGCCAACAATGGCACCGGCAAGAATGGCAGCCTGACGCCGATCGACCCGATGGCCGGCAAGCCCGGCCCGCAGATCGCCGTGGACGATCCCTACAATTTGTATTTCATGCCGGACGGTAGTGCTGCCATCGTCGTCGACGAAGCCCTGGAGCAACTCGATTTCCGCGACCCCCACACCATGGCGCTGAAGTCGAGCCTGCCCACGCCCAACTGCCCCGGCATCAACCACGCCGATTTCTCGGTCGATGGCTCCTATGCGATCTTCACCTGCGAATACGGCAATGGCGGGCTGACCAAGATCGACCTGAAGAACCAGAAGGTGCTCGGCCATCTCGACTTCTCGAAAATGGGCATGCCGCAAGACATCAGGCTCTCGCCCGACGGCAAGGTGTTCTACGTCGCCGACATGATGAATGACGGTGTGTTCCTGGTCGACGGCGACAGTTTCAAGGAGATCGGCTTTATCCCGACCGGCATCGGCGCCCATGGCTTCGTCGTCAGCCGCGACGGCAAGCGGCTCTATGTCTCGAATCGCGGCTCACACAAAATGGAGCAGGGCAAGGCAAAGGGACCGGGCAGCGTGACCGTGATCGACTTCGCCACCCGCGCGGTCGTCGCGCAATGGCCGATCCCCGGCGGCGGCAGCCCCGACATGGGCAATGTCAGCGCCGACGGCAAACAATTATGGCTGTCCGGCCGCTTCGACAGTGCCGCCTACATGATCGACACGACATCCGGCGCGGTCACCAAATTCCGCGTCGGCGCCGAGCCGCACGGCCTGACAGTCTGGCCGCAGCCGGGACGGTATTCGCAGGGTCATACCGGGAATATGCGGTAGGGTGCGTCTACGGGAAAAATAGTGCTCTTAGCCGGACCAGAAACACATGAAATCGAGCACCTACAAAAAGCGGAACAAGTGACGCGCAGGACAGGGCATCATTGCAACCGCGACGATCACTCCGGCACGCCGGCGATGCCCAGCGCCTCGACGTAACGCTCGGCGAACACCTTGTCCCGCCACGGGTTGATCTGTCTCTGCAGGGCGAGCGTGTAGGTCGGGAACGCCTCCATCAGAAGCCGCGCCGCCGCCTGCGCCTCGTCCAGCCGGTTGAGTTTGACCAGCGCCATAATCACCACCCGGTGCGAGGTGCCGTAGTTCGGCATCTCTTGCAGTGCGCGTGCTCCCCATGCCAGCGCTTCCTCATAGCGCTCGAGCATCAGGTAGCTCATCCCGATGCCGGAGAGCGCGATGCCCTTCTCTGGGTCGACCGGGCTCAGCCGCATTGCCTTGTGAAAGTGCTCGATCGCAACGAGCGGGCGGCTGGAATGTGCGTTCACCCAGCCGCTGCTCGTATGGCCCTGCGCCGAATTGGGGTTGAGCAACAGGGATCGTTCGATCGTGCCCAACGCCATCTCGTAGTCCTTCGCGCTGTAGGCGAGCACCTGCGCGGCGAAGCGTAGGCTGGTGGGGTCGTCGCGCGCTTCCGCCAGTACCTCGCGCGCCATGCGCACGGCGACCCGGCCATCGTCGGGCTCATGCCAGCACTGGCTCACGGATACGCTGCGGATATAGGCGCCGAGCCCCTTTGCCAGGTTGAAGCCAGGGTCGATGCTAAGCGCCTCGTTGGTGAGCCGGCGCACGTCGGCAAAGCCTTCGCGCGTCATGCTGTAGAAACGCGGCAGCGCGCGAAGATAGAGGTCGTAGGCGCTGATGTAGTCCGTCGGCTTCATGCGCGCCTGCTTGATCTGCTCCAGCCGGATGCTCGGCTCAACAGCGCCGACGACGCTCTCGGTCACCTTGTCCTGCAGGTCGAAGATGTCCCTCACGTCGCCCTCGAAGCGGTCGGCCCAGACATGGTGTCCGCTGATCGCATCCACCAGCTGCCCACTGATGCGCACCCGCGATCCTGCTCTGCGGATGCTGCCTTCGAGCACGTAGCGGACGCCCAGCTCGCGCCCAACCTGGCGCAGGTCCACCGCCCGGCCCTTGTAGGTGAAGGACGAGTTTCGGGCGATCACGAAGAAGGAGTTCACACGGCTCAATCCCGTGATGATGTCCTCTACCAGCCCATCGGCAAAGTATTCCTGGTCGGGGTCTCCGCTCATGTTGGTGAATGGCAGAACCGCGATCGAGGGTTTCTCGGGCAGGGGAGGCGGCGCAGCCACCGAAGCGCTGGCGTCGGTCTCGACACGATAGGCGCGCACAGGCCGCTCGATGTTCTTGAGGCGCAATTCGCCGAGCGGTGTGAAGCCGAAGTCGAGCTTGCCCTGAAGGTGGTCGTAGGCCGTGCCCGAGACGATCACGGTGCCGGGATCGGCGATGCTTTCGAGGCGGGCGGCGATGTTGACCCCGTCGCCGTAAAGGTCGCCGTCCTCCTCGCAGACCACGTCGCCGAGATTGACGCCGATGCGGAAGCGAATCCGTTCTTCCTCGGGCGTCTCCGCCTCGTGCTCTGCCAGGGCCTGCTGGATCGCCATCGCCGAGGTCACCGCGTTAACGACGCTCGCGAACTCGCACAGCATGCCATCGCCGGTGAGCTTGACGATCCGACCCTGGTGCTCGGAGACCAGCGGCTCGAGGAGGTCCTTGCGGTAGATCTTCAGCCGCTCGAGCGTGCCGCGCTCGTCGCGCTCCGTCAGGCGCGAATAGCCGACCACGTCGCAAGCCATGATCGCTGCGAGGTGGCGCTGCGTGGTCATCGCGCCGCTCGGCAAAGCGCCTGCACCCGGGCCGCCCCGCGTCCATGTCCGGCCAACTTCCTGACGCCTCACCTGCATCGTATCCATCTCTCCCAGTCTCCGCCGGTCGCCGATACAGAACGGAGAACGCAGCTTGACGTTGCCTTCACGAGATTTCGCTATGCGCTTGCCAGGCGTGGAGCGTTCCAGTCGAGGCGCTAACAGCCAACCGACGACACGCTCACGCAGTCTCTGGGGACGCAGATACGCCACTCCCAGAAGGCTGGAGATATTTCCCGCCCTGTGTAACCGGCTGACGTCACCGTGGCGGTGCTTTTGTATCAGGCATCACCCCAGACGCTTGTGCTTAGAGGGTGGTGAGGTCGGCGAGTTGGCTAAGCGGGACTGGTCAATCCGATGACTGATGCCTTCGCCCTGTCGGCCAAGGCACAGGCTAGACGCGACCCCTTACAGTGGGTGCCAACACTGGAAATAAAGCATTTCCAGGAGAGAATTGGTGCCCCTAGCCGGAATCGAACCAGCACTCCTTGCGGAACTCGATTTTGAGTCGAGCGCGTCTACCAATTCCGCCATAGGGGCTCAGGCCTGAGGGCCTGGATGGGCGCGGACTATACGGCTGGAGGCCTGTTCGTCAACTGGCCAAATGCGTCGCCCTGCCCTGCTTGCGGCAAAAGCCCGCCTTTCGGTTTCGTGTAGCTCCTGCCATTGTGCGGCGCAGAAAATCTTTCTAGACAGGCCGCGAGTGAAAGCGCGCCCCGGCCTGAGAGATCGACGTGGCGCGCTTCGATCATTGTTTGTGCATGCCGTTGTCCCGAAGCCGCTGCGCAGTTTGGGCGACCTGCATCAGGAGAGCCGATGCTTCGCGGACTTTACGACTGGACCTTGTCGCTGGCGGCCCGCAAATCCGCCGAATGGTGGCTGGCCTTCATCGCCTTCGTCGAAAGCTCGGTGTTTTTCATACCTGCCGACGTCTTGTACCTGCCCATGGCATTGGCGCGGCCCGAACGCGCCTATCGCTACGCGCTGACCGCCACTGTTGCGTCCGTGCTGGGCGGCATTGCCGGCTGGCTGATCGGTTACTATGCCTACGACACGATAGCACGGCCGATGCTGGAGCACTTCGGCGGCCTCGACACGTTTGAGAGGTGGCAGTCGTCCGGCACCGGGCTGATGCTGGTGCTGCTCGTCACATCCGGTGCCGCCCACCTGCCGCCGATGAAGGTGGTCACCATTCTGGCCGGGGCGCTTCACGTCAATCTTGTTGTCTTCATCGTCTCGGCCATCCTGGCGCGCGGCGCTCGCTTCCTGCTTCTCGCCTGGCTGCTGCGCCGCTATGGCGAGGAGATCAAGGAATTCATCGAGAAGCGTTTGGGATTGATCGTCGGCGCCGGCGCCGCCGCCCTGATTTCGCTCTATATCGTGGTCAAATACGCATTCTAACCACCCACGGCGGGCGGTGTTTTCAGGACTATGCCGGCCGACGGCGAATTCAACGGACGAAGACCCATGACAGCGACCATGAATGCCGATACCGGACGCCAGCGGACGCGCACGGCTTTGTTTCTCGCCGTCGCCATGGCCGCCACGGTCGGCTCCGCGCTCGCCTTCCAGCACCTAGGCGGCTACATCCCCTGCCATCTCTGCCTGGAGCAGCGCACGCCCTATTACATCGGCGCGCCGCTGATGCTTCTGGCGGTGATCGCCTCGATGCTCAGCGCGCCGGCCTGGCTGACGCGCGGCCTGCTGGCCATCGGTGGCCTGCTGATGCTCTACGGCCTCTATCTCGGCGTCTACCATTCCGGCGTCGAATGGGCGTGGTGGGCAGGCCCGACCGATTGCACCGCGGGCGCAGGGCCGGTCGACACCGGCGGCAAGGGCGTGCTCGACGCGCTCGACAAATTCGTGCCGCCGTCCTGCGACAAGGCAGCACTTCGTATCCTCGGCCTGTCGCTGGCCGGCTGGAACGCCATCGCCAGCTTCATCCTCGCCGCCGTCGCCTTCCGCGGCGCAATGGTTCGCGATTAGTCAAGCGCCAGACGCCCACGCGAGATCGTTCACAGAATTCGGCAGGCTGAGTCGTATGGAATGATTGTCGAGAACCGAAGCGGAGCGTACTCAAGTACGCGAACATCGGAAGCGCAGACGATCGCTTCAGGCGGCCAGCCTCCCGAATTCTCGAACGATCTCAGGGCTCCAGTTCGACATCCCAGTAGAGATAATCCATCCAGCTTTCATGCAGATGGTTGGGCGGGAACAGCCGGCCATTGTTGTGCAGATCGTGCACGGTCGGCTGGTAGGGCTTCTGCAGCGGCCACATCTTGGCGTGCGCCGGCATCATGCCGCCCTTCCTGAGATTGCAGGGCGAGCAGGCGGCAACGACATTCTCCCATGTCGTCGCCCCGCCCCGATGGCGCGGGATGACGTGATCGAAGGTCAGATCCTCGGGCGTGCCGCAATACTGGCACTGGAAGCGGTCGCGCAGGAAGACGTTGAAGCGGGTGAACGCCGGGTGCCGCGACGGCTTCACATAGGCCTTCAGGCTGACGACGCTGGGCAGCTTCATCGAGAAGGTCGGCGAAGACACCGCATGCTCGTATTCGGCGACGATGTTGACCCGGTCGAGGAACACCGCCTTGATGGCGTCCTGCCAGGACCAGAGTGACAAGGGGTAATAGCTGAGCGGACGGTAATCCGCATTCAGCACCAGCGCGGGAAGCCCATCCGGAGATACGGCAACCGTCACCTTGTTGACCTCCTCGTTCTAGAACCGATCGGCGCGGATACTGTAAGCCCGACATGACAGGGATGTGAAGCGGATTGTCGCTCGCCAAAAGCGGCAAAAATGCATGATTTTCATGCTTTTTTGCGGTTTCAGGCCGGTGGCGCGGCGTCCCTGCCCCTGGTTTCGCGATAATAGGACCAGAAAAGCCGCGATGCGACACCTCGCCACGGGCTCCATGATTCGGCCAGCGCGATCAGTGTTTTCTCCGGCGGACGCGGCTCGATGCCCAGCGCATGGCCGACCGCGCTCTGCAGCGCAACATCGCGCGCGGGGAAAATATCGGGGTGGCCGGCGGCGAACAGAAGATAGACTTCCGCCGTCCACGGGCCGATGCCCGGCACCGCTGTCATCGCCGCGATCGCCTCCTCGGCATCGAGCGAACAGAGGTGGCGCAGGTCGAGCCCGTCGGCCACGGCCTGGGCCACCGCGATCAGGCCGCGCTGCTTCGGCCGCGACAGCCCGGCCTCGCGAAACATGTCCTCGCCGGAAGCAAGGATCGCCTGCGGCGTCAGCGGATCGACCAGTTTGACCAGTCGGCCGAAAATGGCATCGGCGCTCGCGCGAGAGACCTGCTGTGAGACGATGATCGAGGCGAGGCTCCGGAAGCCGGGTTCGGACAGCCGCAACGGCACGTCGCCGGCCATGCCGCGCACCTTTTCCAGCCGCGGATCGATTGTGCAAAGCGCATCCAGCCCCCGCGCTATGTCGTCCAGTGTCGCGATGCGTTGCATGGTATCCTTGTCCGCCGATGAGCAGCAAAGTAGCAATTGGCAAAACCGCTGCACAACCGACAAGCCGCCTGAGACATGACGCTCCTGACATTTCGCTTCGCGCCGAGCCCGAATGGCGAACTGCATCTCGGCCATGCCTATTCAGCGCTGCTCAACCAGCAACTGGCGCGCGCTGCCGGCGGCCGCCTGCTGCTGCGCATCGAGGACATCGACACGACGCGCTGCACGCCGGAATTCGAGGCCGGCATTTTTCGCGACCTCGCATGGCTCGGCCTCGAATGGGAACGACCGGTGCGCCGCCAGGCCGAGCATTTCGCCGACTATCAGGCCGTGCTCGACCGGTTGATCCGCGAAGAGCTCGTCTACCCCGCCTTCATGAGCCGTGGCGAGATCAGGGCTTTTATCGCCGACAGCGAAAGGCGCGGCCGCGACTGGCCGCGCGACCCGGACGGCGTGCCGCTCTATCCCGCCGCCGACAAGGCGCTGCCGATCAGCGAACGCAACCAGCGGATCGCCGACAATGCGCCCTTCGCCTGGCGCCTCGACGTCGAAGCGGCACAGGCACGGGTCGGCACGAATTTGTCCTGGCGCGAGCTCACCGACGAGACGCTGTCGGCGACGCGTGCAGTCGAGGCGCGTCCGCAGGACTGGGGCGACGTCATCCTGGCGCGCCGCGACACCCCAACCAGTTATCACTTGGCCGTCGTCGTCGACGACGCGCTGCAAGGCATCAGCCATGTCGTGCGCGGCCGCGACCTCTATGCCGCGACCGGCATCCAGCGTCTGCTGCAGGAACTGCTCGGGCTGGCCCAGCCGGACTATTTCCACCACCGTCTCGTGCTTGGACCGGATGGGCGCAAATTGTCGAAGAGCCTTGGCGATACCGGGCTTGCCGCACTCAGGCAGGCAGGCGCTTCACCGGACGATGTCCGTCGGCTGGTCGGACTCTAGCTAAAGGCGGGCCAGCCCCGCCTTTAGCAGCGCCAACGCGGCGATAAACGCGAAGGCGCCGCCCAGTCCCCAGGCAACCGCGAGCTTCAGATCTCTAAGGACGATGCCATGCTCGTTCGCGACCATGATCGCGACGAAAAAGCCAAGCGTGAACAGCAACGTGTTGCCGGTCGACCCAAAACCGTCCTCCTGCATGATGGCATCGAGCGCTGAGCCGAAGAAGAAGCCGAACACGGCCACGCTGGCAACCGTCATCAGCAGCCAGCTTGTGTCGAGATGCAACAGCATGCGCGCTCCCTGTCGAAGCCGAAACGCCGTGTCGCCGGATCGGTCGACAGAAGCCGATTGCCCTGACGCCGCCCTTTGAATTCGGCCACCCCTTACATTCTCATGAGCTTATGTATCAATTGTTTCGCTTTGCTTGCCGGATTGAACCGCATTAGAGCAATTGCCGTATTTGTCTCTTCACTCAATCGGCCTCCCCCCGGAAACGGCTTCCCCCAAAATGCACAGTCTCAAGCGGTTCATCCCCGCCTCCTTCGTCGTCCTGTGGGCGACCGGCTTCATCGGTGCGCGTTATGCCATGCCATGGGCGGAACCCTTCACTTTCCTGGCGGCCCGCTTTGTCATTGCAGCCTTGCTGCTCGCCGGCCTGATGCTCGTGCTTGGCTCGAAGCGAGCCACAAGGGCCGAAGCGCTTCACGCCACCGTCGCCGGCATCCTCATGCATGGCGTCTATCTCGGCGCGGTGTTCTGGGCGATCCACCGAGGTATGCCGGCCGGGCTTTCGGCGCTGATCGTCGGCCTGCAGCCGCTGATCACGGCGGTGCTTGCCGGCAAGTTCCTCGGCGAGGCCATCCTGCCACGCCACTGGGCCGGCCTCGCGGTTGGCCTCATAGGTGTCGTCATCGTGCTGTGGCCGAAGCTCGGCGCGCTCGGTGGCGGCGTCACGCCGGAAACGCTGGTCGCTTCGCTCGTCTCTGTGCTGGGCATGAGCGCCGGCACCATCTGGCAGAAGCGCTATGCGTCGGGCGGCGACTTGGTAGCGGCGACGATGTGGCAATATGTCGGCGGCGGCGCGCTGATGATTCTGGCCTCGCTTGCCTTCGAGACGCATACGGTCGTCATCAATGGCGAGCTGATCTTTGCCATGGCCTGGCTGGTGCTGGTGCTGTCGATCGGTGCCATCTTCCTGTTGATGGTGATGATCCGCGACGGCGAGATGTCCAAGGTCGCGTCGCTGTTCTACCTGGTTCCGGCCGTCACGGCTGTGATCGCCTGGGCGCTGTTCGGCGAACAGCTCAGCCTCGTGCAGATAGTCGGCATGGCCATCGCGACATTAGGCGTCGGGCTGGCCACGGCCCGGCCGGCCAACGGAAAAACTGGGGAATTGAGGAACTGAAGAATTGGAGAATTGGAGAATTGGAGAATTGGAGAAAAAAACACGCAGGGCCAGATATGGCCCTTTTTTCCTCAGTTCGTCAGTTCTTCAATTCCTCAATTCTCCAATTCCTCTCTCATCCGACCCGCGCCCTCGCTTCAAGATAGCGGCTGATCGCGGCGTTGAGTTCGCCGCCGAGGATGAAGATCGCCGATAACATGTACAGGAAAACCACCGCGATCATGATCGACGCCAGCCCGGCATAGGTCGTGACATAGGACGAGAAGTGATCGAGATAGGTGGCAAAGACGGTTGAGCCGACAAGCCATGCGGCAAGCGTGAACAGGATGCCCGGTACGATCGAGACGAGGCGGCGCTTGCCCGCCGGCAGCCAGAAATGAACGGCAAACAGCCCGCCGACAATGACGGTCGAGGCGATGATGAACCGCCACAGCGTGATCGTGCCCATATAGGGCTTGATCCATTCGATATGGGCTTCGGCGAGCCGCGCGAGCAGCGGCGCGAACACTAGAAGCACGCTGATCGCGAGGAAGCCGGCCGTGGCGATCAGCACGAAGATGATGCTCTGCACCCGGCGGTAGATGATGCCCCGTGTTTCGGCGACGCGGTAGGCGCGGTTGAGCGAGGTGCGCAGTGCCTCGATGCCGTTGGAGGCGAAATAGGCGGCAAGGAGCACGCCATAGGTCAAAAGATCGGTGCGCCGCACGGTCAGCACGTTGAGCACCTCGCGCGCGATCGGCTTGGCAATCTGCTCGGGCCAGGTGTCGAAGACCAGGTGCACGGCCGTATCGGCGAAGGCCTGCGCGCCGAGGAAGCTCGCCAGCGTTGTGGCAAAGATCAGGAACGGAAACAGCGCCATCAGCGAGGTGATCGCCAAATGGCTGGCCATCGCCCAGCCGTCGTCGGTGTTGAAATGGCCAAGCGCGTCATAGAGCACGCGGCGCAGCACGACGATATTCCGCATCAAGAGCCGCGTTCCCTTCGATTGTCTCGACGCCGCGAATATGGGAAGGGATTGTGGCAAATGGCAACCCTTGCTCAAACCACGATCCCGCCGGCGAAAGAATTGCGCACCATCATTGTCACCGGTGCCTCTTCCGGAATAGGCGCCTATTGCGCGCGGGCGCTGAAGGCGGATGGCTGGCGCGTGTTTGCAACGGCGCGGAAGCCTGAAGACATCGCCGCGCTCGAGGCCGAGGGCATCGAGGCCTTTTATCTCGACTACCGTGAGCCTGACTCCATCGCCGCCCTTGCGGCATCGGTGCTGGAGCGGACAGGCGGACGCCTCGACGCCCTGTTCAACAACGGCGCCCATGCACAGCCCGGCGCCGTAGAAGACCTGCCGGTTTCGGCATTGCGCGAGCAGTTCGAGGCCAATTTCTTCGGCTGGCATGACCTGACCCAACGCATCGTGCCGGTGATGCGCCGCCAGGGCCATGGTCGCCTGGTCCATTGCTCCTCGATCCTCGGCCTGGCGCCGGTGCCCTTTCGAGGCGCCTATGCGGCCTCCAAGCACGCGCTCGAAGGCCTGATGCTGTGCATGCAGCAGGAACTCAGCGGCAGCGGCGTCCATGTCTCACTGATCGAACCGGGACCGGTGACGTCGAAGATCGCCAGCAACGGGCTGTTCTGGTTTTTGAAAAACATCGACCACGAGAATTCCGTCCACCACGTCGCCTATGCGGCGCAACTGGCGCGGCTTCGGGCCGGAGGCAGCTCATCGCGGCTGAAACCGGGGCCGGAGGTGGTCTATGCGGCCTTGCGCCATGCGCTTCTGTCGCGGCGCCCGCGCCCACACTATGTGGTAACAGTGCCGGCCAGAATCGGCGTCATGCTCAAGCGCATCCTGCCGGCATCGATGCTCTACCGCGTGCTTGCCAGGCGCGCCTGAGCGAAACGAACTGGAGCCGCTAGATGGTCACCGTCTTCAAAATCCTCGCCCTTGTGGCCATGGCCGCGGTCTTGATCGTGCTGGTCCGCGGCCTCATCAACATGATGCGCGGCGGCGACGGCGTCACCTCCAACAAGCTGATGCAGGCCCGTGTGCTATTGCAGGCCGTGGCCTTGGCGCTGATCCTGCTGGTGGTGTATTTCACCCGCAAGTGACGGCCGTTCGGGAGGCGACGTGGTCAAGCTCAACAAAATCTACACCCGCACCGGCGATGACGGCACCACCGGCCTCGGCACCGGTGAACGCAGGCTGAAATCCGACCTGCGCGTCGATGCTTATGGAACCGTCGATGAAGCCAATGCCTGCATCGGCATCGCCCGCCTGCACACTGCGGCAAGCCATCCCGCGATCGATGCGATGCTCAACCGCATCCAGAACGACCTGTTCGACCTCGGCGCCGATCTCGCCGTGCCCGACGACGGCAAGCCGCTCGACTACGAGCCGCTGCGCATCATCGCCTCGCAGACCGACCGCGTCGAAAAAGACATCGACCTCCTCAACAAAGAGCTTAAGCCGCTGAAATCCTTCGTGCTCAACGGGGGCACGCCGGCGGCCGCGGCCCTTCATCTTGCCCGCACGGTGGCGCGGCGGGCAGAGCGCATCATGGTGGCGCTGGCGCAGGACCCGGCCGAGCACGTCAACCGCGAGGGGCTGAAATACATCAACCGCGTCTCCGACTTTCTGTTCGTCGCCGCCCGTGCGGTCAATGACAACGGAAATGCCGACGTGTTATGGGTGCCCGGCAAGAACCGCTGAATTTTCTCGAAGGCGGGAGAGGGCCTGGGGCATGTTCATCCCGCTTTACGACACCAACAGGCTGCGCCACATCCGTCTGCAATATGTGACGATCGGCCTGATCGCGGCCAACGCGCTGGTCTTTCTTATCACCACGATCGGCGGCGAAAATTTCAACAACGCAGCCGTGCTCGGCCTCGGCTTCATTCCTTCGGTGGTCCACAACACGGCTGAGCTCTCGCCTGAATTCGTCGTCATTCCGGAGAGCCTGAGCTACCTGACCTACGCCTTCCTGCACGCCGATATCTTCCACCTCGGCGGCAACATGCTGTTCCTGTGGGTATTCGGCGACAATGTCGAGGACGCGCTGGGCCACATCCGCTACCTCATCTTCTACTTGCTGTGCGCCATCGCCGGAGCCGCTTTCCAGGGGCTCGTCGCCTGGGATTCGCAAGTGCCGCTGATCGGCGCCTCCGGCGCCATCGCCGGCGTCGTCGCCGCCTATCTGGTCCTCTATCCCCGGGTGAAAGTGTGGGTGCTGGTCTTCGCCCGCATTCCGCTGCGCATCCCGGCCTTCATCCCGCTGATCCTGTGGATCGGCTTCCAGGTGGTGATGTTTGCCGCCGGCGGCGAAAACCAGATATCCTGGGCCTGCCATATTGGCGGCATCATTGCCGGCGGCGTGCTGGTGCTGATTATGCGCAGCCGAGGCGTGCCGCTGCTTGCCGGTGACGACGGCGAGCCGCAACCCGCCGATCAGCCGGCCGTTTCCACCGCGCCGGCGCCAGCCGATCCCGCGTCCACGCAACCGGCGACGCGCTGGGGCCGCGGCGGCGCTTCCGGTCAGGACTGAACCGATTTGAGTGGTTTGGCCGCTGCCGTGGCATATTGACGTGTTGCGCTGCCACAACTACGGAGGACGCCACCGTTAGGCGGCAGAAGACAAGAATTACGTCCGGCCAGAATTCCGTGATGCCGGAATTCAGTCAGGAATGTCGGCTTTCGACAACTCTGCAGTGGCGCACGCTGCTATAGCGCGCCCGAATATCTCAGGAGAGGTGACAGGCAAATGAAGATCCTTGTGCCCGTGAAGCGGGTTGTGGATGCGAACGTCAAGGTTCGCGTGAAGGCTGATGGTTCGGCGGTGGAACTCGCCAACGTCAAGATGGCGATGAACCCGTTCGACGAGATCGCGGTGGAAGAGGCGATCCGGCTGAAGGAAGCTGGCAAGGCCGAAGAGATCATCGTCGTTTCGATCGGCCCGCAGCAGGCGCAGGAAACCCTGCGCACCGCGCTCGCCATGGGCGCCGACCGCGCCATCCTGGTCAAGACCGACGAACAGACCGAGCCGCTGGGCGTCGCCAAGGTGCTGAAGGGCGTTGTCGAGGCAGAACAGCCCGGCCTCGTCATCCTCGGCAAGCAGGCGATCGACGACGATTCCAACCAGACCGGCCAGATGCTGGCCGCCCTGCTCGGCTGGGCACAGGGTACCTTCGCCTCCAAGGTGGTGCTCGACGGCGACAAGGCCAAGGTGACGCGCGAAGTCGATGGCGGCCTGCAGACGGTCGAGCTGAAGATGCCGGCGATCGTCACCGCCGACCTTCGCCTCAACCAGCCGCGCTATGCCTCGCTGCCCAACATCATGAAGGCCAAGAAGAAGCCGCTCGACGAAAAGAGCCCGGCCGATTACGGCGCCGACGTCAAGCCGCGCCTCAAGGTGATCAAGACCGAGGAGCCGAGCGGCCGCAAGGCGGGCGTCAAGGTCAAGAGCGTCGCCGAGCTGGTCGACAAGCTCAAGAACGAAGCCGGCGTTTTGTAAGCGATCGGGAAAGGAACAGATAAATGACCATTCTCCTCATCGCAGAACACGACAACGCAAGCCTTTCCGACCAGACCGCCAAGGCGCTGTCGGCTGCCCTGCAGATCGGTTCGGACGTGCATGTGCTGGTTGCCGGCAAGGGCGCCAAGGGTGCTGCCGATGCCGCCGCCAAGCTGAAGGGCGTCAGCAAGGTGCTGCTGGCCGAGGCAGACGAACTGGCCGAGCGCCTCGCCGAACCGACGGCGGCACTCGTCGTCTCGCTGGCCGGCGCCTACGACACCATCATTGCCCCGGCGACCTCGTCGGGCAAGAACATCGCGCCGCGCGTGGCGGCCCTGCTCGATGTCGCGCAGGTGTCGGAAATCATCGAGGTGGTTTCGCCTGATACCTTCAAGCGTCCGATCTATGCCGGCAACGCCATCCAGACGGTGCAGTCGAGCGACGCCAAGAAGGTGATCACCGTGCGCACGGCTTCCTTCCAGGCGGCGCCCGAAGGCGGTTCGGCCGCGGTCGAGACCGTCAAGGCAGCGGCCAATCCAGGCCTGTCCACCTTCGTCGAGAACAAGCTGTCGGAGACCGATCGTCCGGAGCTCACCTCGGCCAAGATCATCATCTCGGGCGGCCGCGCGCTCGGCTCGGCGGAGAAGTTCCAGGAAGTCATCCTGCCGGTCGCCGACAAGCTCGGTGCCGCCGTCGGCGCCTCACGCGCTGCGGTCGATGCCGGCTATGCCCCGAACGACTGGCAGGTCGGCCAGACCGGCAAGGTCGTGGCTCCCGACCTCTACATTGCCGTCGGCATTTCCGGCGCCATCCAGCACCTTGCCGGCATGAAGGATTCGAAAGTCATCGTCGCCATCAACAAGGACGAAGAGGCGCCGATCTTCCAGGTTGCCGACTACGGCCTGGTCGGCGACCTGTTCGTCATCCTCCCGGAGCTGCAAAAGGCGCTTTGACGCTCTCTGCCAAAGCGTATTAAATTGTGAAGGGTGGGGTAGACGAAGCTGCCCCACCCTTTTAGTTTGCACTGCACAAAAAGCAGGCCGCCAAGGCCTTTTCGATGGGATCGCTGCAAATGGCCAAGATCGAGACGATCGGCATTATTGGCGCCGGCCAGATGGGCGGCGGCATCGCGCATGTGTCCGCGCTTTCAGGCTTCAAGGTGCTGATCTACGATATCTCGCCCGACCGTATCGAGAAGGGCATTGCCACCGTCAGCGGCAACATGGCCCGTCAGGTTGGCTCCGGAAAGCTTGACGAAAAGCTGCGCAACGAAGCGATGGCGCGCATTTCGGCGGCTCCCGCCATGGCCGATCTAGCCGGTGCCGATCTGGTGATCGAAGCGGCGACCGAGGACGAGACGGTCAAGCGCAAGATCTATGCCCAGCTCTGTCCGCAGCTCAACCCGGAAGCTATCCTGGCGACCAACACCTCGTCCATCTCGATCACCCGCCTGGCCGCGCAGACCGACCGTCCCGAGCGGTTCATAGGCATACATTTCATGAACCCGGTGCCGTTGATGAAGCTGGTCGAACTGGTGCGCGGCATCGCCACCGAGGACCAGACCTTCGAGGCAGCCAAGAACTATGTGAAGCAGCTCGACAAGACGATCACCGTCTCCGAGGATTTCCCGGCTTTCATCGTCAACCGCATCCTGCTGCCGATGATCAACGAGGCGATCTACACGCTCTACGAGGGCGTCGGCTCGGTCGACGCCATCGACACCGCTATGAAGCTTGGCGCCAACCATCCGATGGGACCGTTGCAGCTCGCCGACTTCATCGGCCTCGACACCTGCCTGTCGATCATGCAGGTGCTGCATGACGGCCTGTCGGATTCGAAATATCGCCCCTGCCCGCTGCTGGTGAAATATGTCGAGGCCGGCTGGCTTGGCCGCAAGACCGGACGCGGCTTCTACGACTATCGCGGCGAACACCCGGTTCCGACGCGCTAACCATCAGAACGCTAGAGCAATTCCAGGAAAAGTGTGTAACGGTTTTCCGTCTGGAATTGCGTAAAAACAAATGCTTAGAGCGCCGTCAGGACGCTGCCGCGAGCGGCGGCTCGGCTTGGCCCTTTGACCCGTTATCGTCAGGCGCCACGGAAACACAGCCGCGACCGGCGGCCTTGGCCGCATAGCAGGCGGCATCGGCGCGGGCGATGATCTCGTCGACTTCGCCGGCGCGGATCGGCGCCACACCGATGCTGGCATCGATCGCATGCGGCCGGCCGTCCCAGGTGAACTGCAGGCCGCGGATGGCGTCGATGATCGAGCGGGCGGCAATCTTGGCGCCGGCGCTCGACCCCGATTTCAGGATGACCGCGAATTCGTCGCCGCCGAGCCGGGCGACGATATCCTCCGGCCCAAGCGCGCCGCGAATAGCCTCGGCAACCCGCCTCAGCAGGGCGTCGCCGGCGGCGTGACCACCAGTGTCGTTGACCAGCTTGAAATGGTCGAGGTCGATGAACATGAAATGATGCTCGCCCACCGGTGGTGCCGAGCCGGCCTTGCGGCTCCGGTCGATCAGCTCTTCCATGGTGCGGATGAAGCTTGAGCGATTGGCAAGGCCGGTCAGCGCGTCATGCGCGGCGGCGTAGGCGAGCTGGCGCTGCAAGGCGCGCGCATCGGTGAAATCCTGGAAGACGATGACCAGGCCGCAGAATTCCTGGCGCTCGTTCATTATCGGCGACACCACATGGCGAATGCTGCAGCGCGTGTCGTCACGGCGGATCAGCACCGCGCGGCTGTTCTGGTCGGCGGGGGTGGAGCCGCCGAGCGCCGGCCGCGTCATGCCGATCCTTTGCCCGGTCTCCTCATCCACCGCCCAGTAGACATGGCCAAGCGTCTTGCCGAGCGCCTCGGCGCCGGCAACACCGGTCAGCTTTTCGGCGACCGGGTTCATGAAGGTGATGCGGTTGGCGGCATCGGTGCAGATGACAGCGTCGCCGATCGACTGCAGCGTTACCCTCAGCCGTTCCTTCTCGTCTGCCAGCATCGCCGCCGACACGATCAGGCTTTCCTCGGTCTGCTTGCGCTGGGTGATGTCGGTCAGGCTGCCTATGGCCCGGATCAGCCGGCCTTCGCTGTCGCGCTCGAGCGTCTTGCCGCGATCGAGGATCCAGACCCAGTGGCCGTCCTTATGGCGCATCCTGAACTCGGCTTCGAAGAACGGTGTCTTGCCCTCAAGATGCGCGCGATCGGCCTCGGCCACATTCTCGCGGTCGTCGGGATGGATCATCGTCAGCCAGCGGTCGGGGTCGCCGTCCAGCTCGCCCTCGGCATAGCCCAGCATCTTCACCCAGGCGGCGGAATAGGTGGTGCCGCCCTTGCGCATATCGAGGTCCCAGACGCCTTGTCCGGCGCTGGCCAGGGCAAAGTTCCAGCGCGTTTCAGCCTCGGCTATGCGTGCCTCGGATTGCTTGCGCGCGTCGATATCCTCGATCTGCGAGACGAGGTAGAGGGGACGGCCGCTCTTCTCGTCGCGAATGATGGAACCGGCAAGATGGGCCCACACCGGCGTGCCGTCCTTCTTGAGGTAACGCTTTTCGAACTGGAAGGCGTTGACGGTGCCCGCCCGGATGCCGTCCATGGTCTCACGGCCGATCTGTAGGTCGTCGGGATGCGTGATCTGGAAGAAAGTCAGCGCCTCGATCTCTTCCTTGCTGTAGTCGAGCATGGCGGCGAAGGCCGGATTGGTTTCGTGGATACGGCCATCGAGGCCGACAATGGCGATGCCGATCGCCGAATCCTCCATGGCGCGCCGAAAACGCTGCTCGCTCTCGGCGATCTGCCGGCGGTCGTCGAGTATCCGGTAAATGAACAGCGCGGCGAGCATCAGCGCAACGGCGGCGACCGGCACCGATATCAGCAGACAGAGCTTCAGCACTTCGGCGCTGACGTCGAGCCGCGACAGCAGCATCGCCACGACGGCGGCGCAAAATCCTCCGGCCGCGAGCACCAAAGCCACGTGACCGTCAGCCCGCAGGCTTTTTCGTTTCCATCGCGTCACCGTGCATGCCACCCCGTGCGCAACACATTTCTGCGGGAAACCTTGGATGATCGATTTTAAGGAAAGGTTGCGCCTGAGCCACCGGCAACACGGTTAACCCGCAAACAATTGCCGGCATGATTAAGGATCGGTGATTATTGCGGGCTATCTCAGGCGGGCCGGTTACCAGCGCACGAAGAACCGTCCCCCGAGCGCGCCGAGCCCGGCAAGGACGGCGATGGCGAGCGTATACCAGGTGGCGACGAAAAGCGGCGAATCGTCGAAGCAGTGCGCGGCATAGAAGGTCGCCGCCAGGCCGCCGGCGAGCAGGCCTGCGACCGCACCGGCAAGCACCGGCCGCGTCGGCGCGCCATAGCGCAGCATCCACAGGAACACAGCAAGCGGCCCGATGCCGATCAGCGGGATGAAGCCCATGCAGATCATCATGTTGGAGCCGACCATGCGCGTGCTCCACATCGGCTCCGGCACCATGAACAGTTCGAGAGCTACGGCCACAGCCACAAGCAGCGGCGCAGCCGCCATCCAGGCTGCGGCTCTCGCCGTCGAAGCGCCCGGTGTCGACAGTGCCCGGATCAGGCCAAACGCGGTGATGGCAAGCACGATGGTGAAGACGAATTTCGCCAGGAACCGCATCGTGTGCATGGCGATCATGATGTCGGGACGTGGCCCGATGGTGAGAAAGAAGACCACCGCCGCGATCACCACCGCCGCAGCCGCAGCCATCCACCAGGCCGAGCGCAGCGGCATCGCCTTGCTGCTGATATCAGCGTCGAGTGCCTTGATGAGATCTTCGGTTCTCATGTCACTGCCGCCCGAAGCGTTTGGCGATCGCGGCAAGCCCGCGATGCAGCGACACCCTGACCGCCGTCTCGCTGACACCGAGCTTGGCTGCCGTCTCGCCGATGGAGCGGCCATCGACAGAGATGGCCGAGACCACGGAACGCTGCGCCGGCGGCAGGCCGTCCAGCGCCCGATTGATGTCGCGTTCGCTGACGGTCTCGGTTTCCGGCTCGGCAAAGGTCTCGGCGATCTCGTCGATCTCGATCTCGATGCGCCGGCCGCGCCGCCGGAAGGCATCGATCAGCTTGAAGCGGGCAATCGCATAGATCCACGGCAACACCGGCGCGTCCTGGCGCCAGGTATGCCGTTTCACATGAATGGCCAGCAAGGTTTCCTGCACGACATCCTCGGGATCGACCCCGCCCTGTACGATCTTGCGCCTGACAAAGCCGCGAACCAGTGCGGCAATCCGGTGCAGAAAGTCGGCGTAGGCCCTTTCGTCTCCCGCGATTGCGGCCCGCATCAGCCGGGAAAGCTCGGCCTCATCCTTGCCGCTCACAAGAGTTCACTCCCCGATCTTCGCGCTTCGGCGCTGATTTGTTACGTGGCCAACGAAATAATGTCCAAGCCAAAGTGCCGCAAAATCACGAAAGTTTGCGGGCGAGCGACGGATTGAAGCAGCCCACCAATGTTGACTATGGTATTCAGGTATCGGTAGGTGCAGCCGTGCAAAACCAGAACCGCTGCGATCGAGGATGACGCCATGAAATATGCTCTTTCCACCCTGGTCGGCGCCACCGCGCTGGCAATCGGCATGATCGCCGGTCCGGCGATGGCGGAAGATGCCGGCATCATCGTCTACAACGCCCAGCACGAGAGCCTGGCCAAGGAATGGGTCAATGGTTTTACCAAGGAAACCGGCATCAAGGTCACGCTGCGCAATGGCGGCGACAGCGATTTCTCCAACCAGATCGTCGCCGAGGGCGCTTCTTCGCCAGCCGACGTGTTCCTGACCGAGAACTCCCCGGCCATGACCCTGGTCGAAGCGGCGGGCCTTTTCGCGCCGGTCGACGCCGATACGCTGGCCCAGGTTCCGGCTGAATTCCAGCCGAGCAGCGGCAAATGGGTGGGTGTCGCGGCGCGCAGCACCGTCTTTGCCTACAACAAGACCAAGCTCACCGCCGACCAGCTGCCCAAATCGATGCTCGATCTCGCCGATCCGAGCTGGAAAGGCCGCTGGGCCGCCTCGCCGTCGGGCGCCGATTTCCAGGCCATCGTCAGCGCGCTGCTTGAGCTCAAGGGCGAAGCTGCAACCGCCGACTGGCTGAAGGCGATGAAGGAGAATTTCACCGCCTACAAGGGCAACGGCACGGTGATGAAGGCGGTCAATGCCGGCGAGATCGAAGGCGGCATCATCTACCACTATTACTATTTCGGCGATCAGGCCAAGACCGGCGAGAACAGCAAGAACGTCGAGCTGCACTATTTCAAGAACCAGGACCCCGGCGCTTTCGTCTCGATTTCCGGCGGCGGCGTGCTGGCCTCGAGCAAGCATCCGAAGGAAGCCCAGGCGTTCCTGAAATGGGTGACCGGCAAGGGCGGTCAGGACGTGCTGAAGAGCGGCACGTCCTTCGAGTACGCGGTCGGCAAGGGCGCCGACTCTAATCCCAAGCTGGTGCCGCTGGCCGATCTGCAGGCGCCGAAGGTCGACCCGGCAAAGCTGAACTCCAAGAAGGTGACCGATCTGATGACGGCAGCCGGCTTGCTTTAGTCCGCGTTCGTCCTAAAAGGGCAACGTTTGCGCTCCTGCGAGGCTTTCCGCAGGAGCGCTCTGTTTTCGGGATGGCATTGTCCATGACGACACATTGCGTTTCCGGCCGCGCCTGCGGCGCCCCCGCTCCGGCGGCAGTGGCGCGGCCGAGCTGATGCAATCTGCGGTCGATCTCGCACGTTCAGGCCAGGCAGCCGGGCGCTCCCGCCGGCAGCCCATGTCCTGGATCGCTCTTGCCGCCATCATCGTCTCGCTGCTGTCGCTGCTGCCGCTTGCCTTCATCATCTGGATCGCGGTGCAGACGGGCTGGGACACTGTCTCGGACCTGGTCTTCCGGCCTCGCGTCGGCGAACTTCTGATCAACACCGTGCTTCTGGTGGCGCTCGTTGTGCCCATCGCCATCGTCCTGTCGATGGCGCTGGCCTGGCTGACCGAGCGCAGCGACCTGCCCGGCGCCCGGCTGTGGGCCTGGCTGTCGGTGGCGCCGCTGGCCATTCCCGCCTTCGTGCACTCCTATGCCTGGATTACCCTGGTGCCGGGACTGCACGGCCTTTGGGCCGGCGTGCTGGTGTCGGTCCTCGCTTATTTCCCGTTCCTCTATCTGCCGATCGCGGCGTCGCTGCGCCGGCTCGATCCTGCCTTGGAAGACGCCGCCGCAGCGCTCGGCCTCGGACCGTCGCGGGTGTTCGCACGCGTCGTGCTGCCGCAGCTGAGACTCGCCATTTGCGGCGGCGCGCTGCTGGTCGGCCTGCATCTGCTGGCCGAATACGGCCTCTATGTCTTCATCCGCTTCGACACGTTCACCACAGCGATCGTCGACCAATTCCAGTCGACCTTCAACGGCCCCGCCGCCAACATGCTGGCCGGCGTTCTGGTGACCTGCTGCTTCGTGCTGCTCGCTCTCGAGGTGCTGGTGCGCGGCGAAGAGCGCTATGCCCGCGTCGGCTCAGGTGCGGCGCGCCACCGGCAGCGCAGCAGGCTCGGACGCGCCACGCTGCCTTGCCTGGCTCTGCCTGCCATCACCACGCTGCTCGCCATCGGCGTGCCCTTCGTCACCATCGGCCGCTGGCTGGTCGCCGGCGGCGCCGATGTCTGGCGTTTCGACGAGATCGGCCTGGCGCTTGGCCAGACGCTGTTCCTGGCGCTCGCCGGCGCCCTGCTTGCGACCATCGCCGCCATGCCGATGGCATGGATCTCGATCCGGGCGCCGGGGCCGCTGCAGCGGCTGCTCGAGGGCTGCAACTACATCGTCGGCTCGCTGCCCGGCGTCGTCATTGCGCTGGCGCTGGTCACCATCACCGTGCGCATTGCCATGCCGCTCTACCAGACGCTGTTCACCATCCTGGTCGCCTATGCCCTGATGTTCCTGCCGCGCGCTCTGATCAGCCTCCGCGCGTCGATCGCGCAGGCGCCGATCGAGCTTGAACGCGCCGCCGCCAGCCTCGGCCGGCCGCCGCTGAAAGCGCTGTGGTCGACGACGATCCGCCTTTCGGCGCCTGGGGCCGCGGCCGGCATGGCCCTGGTGGCGCTCGGCATCATGAACGAACTGACCGCCACCCAGATGCTGGCGCCCAACGGCACGCGCACGCTGGCCATGGCGTTCTGGTCCTACAGCGGCGAGATCGACTATGCGTCCGCCGCGCCTTACGCCTTCATCATGGTGGCGATGTCGCTGCCGCTGACCTGGCTGCTCTATGTCCAGTCGAAACGGATGGCCGGACGATGAGCTTTCTCGAAATCAGCGGCCTCACCAAGCATTACGGCCCGGTCGCCGCGCTTGCCGGCGTCGACCTCAGCGTCGCCAGCGGCAGCCGCACCGCGATTGTCGGCCCGTCCGGCTGCGGCAAGACGACGTTGCTGCGGCTCATCGCCGGCTTCGAGGCGCCCGACCAGGGCCGCGTCGTGCTCGACGGCGAAGTGCTGGCCAATGGCGGCCATGCGGTTCCGGCGCATCGCCGCGGCATCGGCTTGGTGGCGCAGGACGGCGCCCTGTTTCCGCATCTCAGCATCGCCGACAATATCGGCTTCGGCATGGCCCGCGGCGAGGACCAGCGCACCGAGCGCATCGCCGAGCTTGCCTATACGGTCGGGCTCGACAAGGCGATCCTCAAACGCCGCCCGCACCAGCTCTCGGGCGGCCAGCAGCAGCGCGTGGCACTCGCCCGCGCCATGGCGATGAAACCCAGGCTGATGCTGCTCGACGAGCCGTTCTCGGCGCTCGACACCGGCCTGCGCGCCTCGATGCGCAAGGCGGTTGCCGAATTGCTCGAAGCTGCCGGGATCACCACCATCCTGGTCACCCACGACCAGGCCGAGGCGCTGTCGTTCGCCAGCCAGGTCGCGGTCATGCGTGACGGGAAGTTCTCGCAGGTCGGCACGCCGCGTGAACTCTATCTGCAGCCGAAGGACCGGATGGTCGCCGAGTTCCTTGGCGACGCCATCATCCTGCCGGCAAAGGTTTCAGGCGGCTTCGCCACCTCCTCGCTCGGCCGCATCGCCGTCGATAGCAAGGAGCGCCGCGACATCGCCCGCATCATGCTGCGGCCGGAGCAGGTGCAGGTGAACCGCACGTCGCGCGAAGGCATGTCGGGCCCGCCGGGCACGATCTTCGCGGAGGTGACGGACTCGGAGTTCGCCGGCTCGATGTGCACCATTGCGGTGCGGCTGTTGAACAACCCCGATCCGCCTGACGCAGCCGCGATCGGCAACACGCCGCTGATCCTGCGCAAGCCGGGCATGGACGCGCCCGCCGTCGGCGAGATCGTGCGCCTGACCGTCTCCGGCAAGGCGCACGTCTTCGCCTAGCGAGATCAGCTCCTAGTCAACCCTCTGGCCCGTCGCCGGTGACCAAAGCGGCCAAGTCTCGAGGAAGTCGTTGTTGTGCACGACCACGCGTCGCGCGGCGGCGTCGATGAGCACGATGCCGTAGGTCGGTGGCGCCTGCTCGACAACCTCCTCACCGACGAGGTCGAGCATGAAGCGGGCATGCAGGCCACGCTGCGCCGTGAACGGAATGCCGACGACCGTGCCGGCAATGTCGCGGTGGACGTGGCCGAAGAAGATATGGCCGACATTGCCATGGCGCGTCAAAAGGTCGAGGAAGCGCTGCGGCCGTTCCAGCCCGAGCGGATCGAGCAGCGGCAGACCGAGCTCGACCGGCGGATGATGCAGGAAGATGTAGGCCTGCCGTCCCGCCGCCTCAGTGAGCCGCGTGTCGAGCCAGGCAAGCCGTTCGTCACAGAGTTCGCCAGTGACGCGGCCTTCGGCCAGGCTGTCGAGGAACAGCAACGATGCTTCCGGCGTATCGACGACCGACTGCACGAAGCCATTGTCGTCGGTCGGGTTTTCGGGAAATGCCGCCACCAGATTGGCCCGCCGGTCGTGATTTCCCGGCAGCAGCCGGTATGGCAGCGAAAGCCGGCTCAAGGCCGATTTGAGATCGGCGTAGCTTTCAGGCGCCCCGGTCTCGGTCAGGTCGCCGCTGAAGACACAAAGGGCGGCATCACCATGGCGGGCATTGATGTGGTCGATGCAGCGGTCGAGCCGCTCATGCAGGTTCGCGCCATAGCGGATCTCGCCGCGCCGTCCCAGATGGACATCGGTGACCTGGATGATTTTCATGCGAACTTTTCCCTGGGAGATTGCTTTGCCGTCCGTCCGAAGCGGACGGAAATGCGCTTGCCGATGGCTGCAAAAATCAGAGTGCCGGTTCCGGCACCGAAGCCTTGAACACGTCGAGGCGGCTGCCGGTCTCCGACGAGAAGAAGTGCAGGTCGGCTTCAGAGAACTGCAGGCCGACCGTGCTGCCCGGCACCGGATGCACGGTCTCCGACGTCACCACCGAGAATGGTGCACCGTCGAGATCGACATAGACGACGCGTCCGGCGCCGAGTTCTTCGACCAGGTCGACGGTCGCTTCGAGAGCGCCCGGCGTGCCCGCCGCAACCAGACGTACGGACTCCGGCCGGATACCGACCGCGACCTTGCTGCCGACCGGCAGGCCGGTGCGCGAAACGTTGAGCTTGCGGCCGTCGCCAAGCAGCGACAGGCCGTCGAGCGTCACCGTGCCTTCGAGCATGTTCATTGCCGGCGCGCCGACGAAGGTGGCGACGAAACGGCTCGCCGGGCGGCTATAGACTTCGGCCGGCGTTCCGACCTGTTCGACGCGGCCGCCATTCATCACCACCAGCCGGTCGGCCAGCGTCATCGCCTCGACCTGGTCGTGGGTGACGAACACCGAGGTAGCGGCGAGCCGGCGGTGCAGTTTGCGGATTTCGGAGCGCATCTGCACGCGCAGCTTGGCGTCGAGGTTGGACAGCGGCTCGTCGAACAGGAACACCTTCGGTTCGCGGATCATGGCGCGACCCATGGCGACGCGCTGGCGTTGGCCGCCGGACAGCGCCATCGGCTTGCGGTCGAGCAGATGCTCGAGCTCCAGCGTGCGGGCAACCGCCTGGATGCGCTGGGTACGCTCGTCGGCGGGAACACCCGATACTTTCAGCGAATAGCCGATGTTCTGCGAAACACTCATATGCGGATAGAGCGCGTAGTTCTGGAACACCATGGCGCAGCCGCGCTCGCGCGGTTCGAGCTTGTTGACCACCGTGCCGTCGATGGCGATCGTGCCGCCGGAAATATCCTCCAGCCCGGCGATCATGCGCAGCAGCGTGGACTTGCCGCAGCCGGATGGGCCGAGAATGACGACGAACTCGCCGGACGCGAAGTCGAGGCTAACGCCGTGCACGACCTGCATCTTGGCGTAGCTCTTGGTGACGTCGCGGATGGTGATGGAGGCCATTGTTTGCTCCTTATTTTTCGGTGGCGATCAGGCCGCGCACGAACCAGCGTTGCATGAGCACCACGACGACCAGCGGCGGCAGCATGATGATAAGCGTGCCGGCCATGGCAATGTGCCATTCGGGCGCGCCGCCGACATTGGGGATGAGCTGCTTGAGTTCGGTCACCGCGGTCGCGTGCGACTGGTCGGTGGTGATGAGCAGCGGCCACAGATACTGGTTCCACGCCCACAGGAACATGATGGTGCCGAGTGCGGCCATGTTGTTGCGCGACAACGGCAACAGGATATCGATGAAGAAGCGCAGCGGTCCGGCGCCGTCCATGCGCGCTGCCTCGGTCAACTCGTCGGGAACGGTCAGGAAGAACTGCCGGTAGAGGAAGGTGCCGGTGGCGGTGGCGATCAGCGGCAAGATCAGACCGGGAAAGGAATTGAGCATTCCCAGGTTGAGCGCGACATGCACGCCCGAAACCTTCTCGATCAGCCAGGATAGACCGGTAAGATCCATGATCGTCTGATAGGGTTCGAGCACATTGGCGACGACCGCATAGGTCGGCACGATGCGCACCTCCAGCGGCAGCATCAGCGTCACGAAGATCAGCCAGAAGATGAAGGTGCGGCCGGGATAGCGGAAATAGACGATCGAGAAGGCGGTGAGCGCCGAGATGATCACTTTGCCGGCGGCGACACCGGTCGCCATGATGAAGCTGTTGAGCAGCTTCGGCCCGAGGTCGGCCGTCACCCACGCCGTCTTGATGTTGACCCAGAAGTCGCTGCCCGGCAGCAGCGACATCGGCACGTCGTTGACGTCCTTGAGGTTGTGCGATGCGGCGATGGCCACGATGACGAACGGCGCGATGCAAAATACGAAGCCGACGAACAGGATCACATGGGTGAAGAAATTCAGCAACGGAGTGCGCTCTACCATGGTCATCTCACCTGTAGTGCACGCGCCGCTCGATGAAGCGGAACTGGAAGATGGTGAGCACGATGATGAGCAGCATCAGGATGATGCTCTGCGCGGCGGCGCCGGAATAATCGAGCCCTTTGAAGCCGTCCGAATAGATCTTGTAGACCATCAGATTGGTGGCGTTGGCAGGGCCGCCCGAGGTCATGATGTCGACGATGCCGAAGGAATCCTGGAAGCTCTCGGTGATGTTGATGACGAGCAGGAAGAAGATGGTCGGCGTGATCAACGGGAACTGAATGTCCAAGAAGCGCCTGATGACGCCGGACCCGTCCATAGCCGCCGCCTCGATCAGCGAGCGCGGTATGGCCTGGAACGCGGCGAGGAAGAAGATGAAGTTATAGCCGACATATTTCCACGAAAAGGCAACGATGATCGAAGCCATGGCATCAGCGCCGTCAAGGCCGGGATCCCAGAAGCCGGGCCAGACCTGGTTGACGACGGCCATGAAGCCGGCTTCCGGCGCCAGAATGAAGCGGAACGCCAGCGCCAGCGCGGGCGCGGCGATGCCGTAGGGCCATATCAGCACCACGCGGTAAAAGCGCGAGCCGGCAAGCTGGCGATCGGTGAGCGCGGCAAGAACGAGCGCGATGAACATCGCCAGGCCGGTGCTGATGCCGGCGAAGATGAGGCTGGCGCTGATCGAGTTCCAGTAGTCGGCGTTGGACAGGATCGAGCGGAAATTGTCGAGCCCGACCCAGATGTTGCCGCCTCCCCAGGGCTGCTGCAGCGTCAGCGACCAGTATACCGCCTGGCCGGCAGGCCAGTAGAAGAAGGTGAAGATCAAAAGCAGCTGCGGCACCGCGAAGAGGATGCCGATAGTCCACCTGCTGAAGGTAACGCGTTTTTCCATTGATCCGCCCAGGCCGTTGAACCGCCGGCCCGTTTTCCTGCATGAACTAGAGCATGGTCCCAAAAAGTGGGTACCGGTTTTTGGAAAAGATCATGCTCCAAAGAGGGCTAGATACGAAATGGCCGCCCGTCGATTCTTGGCGGGCGGCCATACCGGTATCCGGGGTCAGGGCAGAGTCTTGCCCGGATAGGTCTGCTGGAAGCGCTCAAGGATGGCGTCGCCGTTCTTGACCAGCGTGTCGATACCTTCCTGGACGCTGACCTTGTTGGCGAAGATCGCCTGCATCTGGGTGCCGAACTCGGCGCGGATCTGGGTGAAGTTGCCCAGACGGATGCCGCGGGTGACTTCGGTCGGCTCGGACGCCGTCAGGCTGGCGATTGCGGTTTCACGGCCCTTGTAAGGCGCCTTGTCGTAGAAGCCGGTGGACTTCATGTACTCGAAGCCCGACTTGGTCACCGGGATGTAGCCGGTGTTGGTCGACCAGAACAAAGCCGTCTTGGGGTCGTGGATGAAGTTCAGGAACGCGGCAGCGCCCTTGTATTCCGCATCCGACTTGCCCGACAGCACCCACAGCGAAGCGCCGCCGACGAGCGAATTCTTGCGCTCGGTGCCGGCATAGACCGGCAGTTCGGCGACATCCCAGTTCATGCCTTCTTTCTGCGTCTTGCCAACGGTGCCGTGGTCGCCGACCGAGGTCATGATGACCTGGCAGGTGCCGGTGGCGAAGGACTGGACCATATCCTGGCCGAGGTCCTTGGACTTGATCTTGATCAGGCCGGCGTCATACCACTTCTTCAGATCGGTGACGTACTGGACGAACTTGGTCTTGTTGACTTCCAGACGGGCGTCGAGGCCGTCATAGCCGTTGTTCTTGGTCGCGATTGGCTGGTTGTGCAGCGCCGAGAACTGCTCCATCAGCTGCCAGCTTTCATTGGCCGAGATGTTGATCGCCATCGGGCATTCATAGCCGGCGTCCTTCAGGGCCTTGAGGTCGGCGCCGACATCTTCCCAGGTCTTGGGCGCTTCGGTCTTGCCGATCTTGGCGAAGGCATCCTTGTTCCAGTACATCAGCGGGGTCGAGGAATTGAACGGGAACGAGAGCATCTCGCCCTTCGACGTCGCGTAGTAGCGGGCGATGCCGGGGAAATAGTCGGCGTAGTCGATCTTGTAGCCGTTTTCTTCCATCAGCTTGTCGGCTGGCTTGTAGGCGCCCGACAGCATCATGGTAGCGGTGCCGACATCATAGACCTGGACGATGGCGGGCTGCTTGCCGGCGCGGAAGGCGGCGATGGTGTTCTGCAGCGTCGCGTCGTAATTGCCCTGGCTGGTGCAGACGACTTCATAGTCGGCTTGCGAAGCGTTGAAGTTCTTGCACAGCGTATCGACGACGCGGGCGAGGTCGCCCGACAGGCCGAACCAGAAATCAAATTTGACCGGCTCCGCGGCAGCCGGCTGCGCCAGCGCGATGCTGAAGGCGCCGGCGGCAAGGGCGGCAAGGCCCTGCTTGAAGATCGACATGGATTTTATCCCTCTTGAGTGGCTGATGACATCAGGCTTTGCGCAAGTCCCTTGCCGCTCTCATAGAGAAGGTATGTGACAGTTCTGTTGTGCCCTTTCAGGCCTGTGGACAGCCAGTCTCTCCTCCTCGACGGCCACGCGGCATGAAACCGTCACATCGGCGCTCTAGGTAGCTAGGGCGCCTCGGAACGGCGAAAAGCCCCGGCCGAAAGAATGATTATCCGGCTAATGTATCCTGCCAGATGACGGGGCCAGATGAAGGGCTTGAGTGGAGAGACGAATGCTGGTCCAGCAATTGACGCATGTGCCCGTCGCCGACCACCAGGCGATGTGCGAAGGCCCGCGCGACAGCGCCACCCACCTGCGTCATGCAGCCGCCATTCCCGCGCTCGGCGGCGGCACGGCGTCGCGCGAAAAAGCCGGCGACACCCTGAAAGTGGTGGCCTGGAACGTTGAGCGGCTTCGCCATGGTGATGCCATAGCGACAACGCTTGCCGCCCAGTCTCCCGACGTGGTGCTTATGTCCGAGGTCGACAACGGCATGGCGCGCTCTAGCAATGGCCATCCATTGCGGACGCGCTGCTCGTGACCCGTGCGCCTGGAATGAGAAAAGATCGCCGCAAGGTACAACCCGAAAAACCCGCTGTAGTTGTGACGCGCATAACCGATTCTTCAAGCGTCCGGCACTAATCAAGTCGATGGCTTGATTGCTGCGGGAGAGCAGGTGGGGCGAGATGCTGACGGTCTATAATTGCATCGTGCACGAGCACGATCTGAGACTGGTCGCACTGGCAGCCCTCATTTGCGGTATTTCTTCCTTCTCGGCGGTCAATCTGCTTCGCCATGTCGACCGCTCAAGCGAGCGCAACCGCTATACCTGGCTGATGATATCAGCCACTTCCACCGGCTTCGGTATCTGGGCGACGCACTTCATCGCCATGCTTGCCTTTTCTCCGGGAATACCCAACGCGTACAATGCGGAACTGTCGGCGCTTTCGCTCGCCGCTTCCGTCGCCCTGACAGCCGCCGGCATGTGGATCGCGACCTTGCGCCGGGGCATCGACTACGCCTTGGTCGGCGGCGCGATCCTCGGTGCCGGCATCGCCGCCATGCACTATATCGGTATGGCCGCTTTCGAGGTCGAAGGACGCATCGTCTGGAACACGCTTCTGGTCGCAGTCTCGCTGCTGGCAGGCGTCACCCTCGCCGCGCTGGCGCTGCTGGTCGTGCTGCGGCGCCCGTCCATGCAGGCGACCATCGGCGCCGCCGTCCTGTTGACGCTGGCGATCTGCACCCTGCATTTCATCGCCATGGGCGCGGTGTCGATCTTCCCGGACTCCTCCATCGAGATATCGCGGTTCACGGTCGCGCCGGTGTCGCAGGCCTTCGCCGCCGCTGCAGTCAGCCTGGTGATCCTGGTACTTTCAGCCGCGGCACTGTGGATCGACCTGCGCTTCCGCCGTCACAAGCTCGAGGCCGAGCGTATGCACGGCCTCGCCAACGCCGCCGTCGAAGGCCTGATCGTCTGCGACGGCACCCGCATCGTCAGCGCCAATGACAGCATCGCCGCTCTCACCGGCATGGCGCCGGAAGCGCTGAACGCGATGCTGCTCGGCGACCTTTTCGGCGAACGCACGGCGGCCAGCATGTCCGACTGCAGCGGACGGGCACTGGAAGCCGAGTTGAGAAGCCATGACGGCATCGCCATCCCCGTCGAACTGATCGCCAGGAGCATCGACTATTGCGGCAAGCGGCACAGCGTCGTTGCAGTACGCGACATCCGCGAACGCAAGAAGGCCGAGCAGGAGATCCTGCGCCTCGCCCACTTCGACCCGCTGACCGGGCTCCCCAACCGCCGCAGTTTCTCCGGCCGGCTCGAGGCCGAAATTGCCGCAATGGACCGCGGCGGCAAGGGCGGGCATCTTGCGCTGCTGCTGCTCGACCTCGACCGCTTCAAGGAAGTGAACGACCTGTTCGGGCACGGCGCCGGCGATGCCATGCTGCAGAAGGTGGCGCTATGCGCCTCCGGCGTGCTCCGCCAGGGGCAGATGCTGGCGCGTCTCGGCGGCGACGAGTTCGCCATCATCGCCCCGAACCTTTCTGATCCGCAGGCAGCCGGCCGCATTGCCGAGGCGGTGCTGGCGTCGATGCGCGAGGAAAACCGGCAGTCGGTCGGCGGCGGCCTGGTGTCGGCCAGCATCGGCATTGCACTTTATCCGCTCGACGCCGACGAGCCGGCAGCCCTGGTCAGCCACGCCGACACCGCGCTCTATCGCGCCAAGGCCGAAGGCAAGGACACCTACCGTTACTTCGAGGCCTCGATGGGCGCCGAGGCGCGCGACCGGCGCGTGATGGAGCACGAGCTGCGCCAGGCCATAGCGCGCAATGAGTTTCGCCTCGTCTACCAGCCGCAAAAGGAGATCAGCAGCGGGCGGATGGTCGGGTTCGAGGCGCTGATCCGCTGGCGCCATCCGCAGCGCGGTGACGTGCCGCCGGCGACCTTCATCCCGGTGGCCGAAGACAGCGGCGTCATCATTCAGATCGGCGAATGGGTGCTGGCGACAGCCTGCGCCGAGGCTGCCCGCTGGAAGAGCCCTCTCACAGTCGCGGTCAATGTTTCGGCGGTGCAACTCCACAACCCGAATTTCAGCCGCAAGGTCCACGAGGTCCTCCTTGCCTCCGGGCTAGGCCCCGGCAGGCTCGAACTCGAGATCACCGAAACGGCGCTGGTCAAGGATATGCCGCGCGCGCTCGCCACCTTGCGGCAGGTCAAGGCGCTGGGCGTGCGTGTGGCGATGGACGATTTCGGCACCGGCTACTCCTCGCTGTCCAACCTTCGCGCTTTCCCCTTCGACAAGATCAAGATCGACGGCTCGTTCATCAAATCGGTCGACAGCAACGGCCAGGTGGCGGCCATCGTGCGCGCCGTGCTGGGGCTTGGCCGCGGTCTCGGCCTGCCGGTTCTGGCCGAGGGCGTCGAGACGCTGGACGAACTGAAATTCCTCGACGCCGAGGCCTGCGAGATTGGCCAGGGCTATTATCTTGGCCGGCCGAGCCCGATCGAGGCGTTCAGCGAACTGACCGGCGTCACTGCACCGCCAGCTGAGGACGACGCCACGATCAAACCGCGTGGCGGCAGCATCCTGATGCTCGAACCGGCGGCGGCGCTTCGCTCAGCCTAGAGCAATTTCAGGAAAAGTGTGAAACGGTTTTTCCGTCCGAAATTGCGTCAAAAAAAGAGTTAGAGTGGGTGGCCGTTTCCGTGAAACGGTAACCCGTTCTAACGCGCGAGCGCGGCCTCGACGAGCCGCTTGGCATCCGGTCCCGACCATTCGGCCGGGCCATTCATATGGGCGACCAGGCAGCCTTCGCCGTCGATCAGCATGGTGACGGGAAGGCCGAGCGCCAGGCCGCGTGTCTTGACGTCGTTGAACAGCGCCAGCGTCGAATCGCGGTAGTAACCGAGCTTCTCGATGCCGATGTCGCTGAGGAATTTCTTCGGCTTCACATCGTCGCCGGCATCGACATTGACCGCGATCACCTCGAAGGCGTCGCTGCCCTTTTCCTTCTGCAGCGCATCGAGCGCCGGCATTTCGGCGCGGCAGGGCGCGCACCATGTCGCCCACAGATTGAGCAGCACCGTCTTGCCGGCATGGTCGGCGATCGTCATCGGCTTGCCGTCGGGACCGTTGAAGGCCAGGCTTTTCAGCGATTGCGGCGGATCGGCGGGCAACAATGCGGCAACCTGGCCCGTGGCCGCAGATGCAACCTTCTTGGCGCGGTCGCTCTTGGCGGCACAGGCGACGTCGTCCTTGCCGCCGCCGGCGGCAGCTTGCGCTGGCGCGCTGCCGGAGGCTGCGTTGTTGCCAGAACCGCTCTCGCTGACATATACCGCGACCGCGCCAGCCAGCACGCCTGCCACCAAAGCGGCAAGGATCAGGCGCGGGGCCGGGAAGTATCTATTGCCGTCTGCCATTATTCTAAAACTGCTCCGGAGCACGGGTTATAGCGATGAGCGACAAGAAGGCCAGCAACCAGATGTGGGGCGGACGTTTTGCCTCGGGTCCGGCCGCCATCATGGAAGCGATCAACGCGTCGATCTCGTTCGACCGCAAACTCTATGCGCAGGACATAAGAGGTTCGATCGCCCATAGCGAGATGTTGGCGCAAACGGGCATTATTTCGGCGGCCGATCAAGAAAAAATCGCTCACGGCCTGAACACGATCCTGAAAGAGATCGAGGCCGGCACGTTCGAATTCTCGACCCGGCTGGAAGACATCCACATGAATGTCGAGGCCCGCCTCGCCGATCTGATCGGCTCGGCCGCCGGCCGCCTGCACACCGCCCGCTCGCGCAACGACCAGGTCGCGGTCGATCTCCGGCTTTGGGTCAAGGACGAGTGTTTCCGTGTCGCCGAGGCGCTGAAGGGTCTGATATCAGCCTTCCTCGAGCGGGCCGAGGAGCATGCGGCAACCGTCATGCCGGGCTTCACCCACATGCAGGCAGCGCAGCCGGTGACCTTCGGCCACCACTGCATGGCCTATGTCGAGATGTTCTCGCGCGACCTTTCGCGCGTCCGCGACGCCATCGAGCGGATGGATGAAAGCCCCTTGGGCGCGGCAGCCCTTGCCGGCACCAGCTTCCCGATCGACCGCCACCAGACCGCAAAAGCGCTCGGCTTCCGCGAACCGATGCGCAATTCGCTGGACAGCGTTTCCGACCGCGATTTCGCGCTGGAGTTCCTGGGCCTGGCAGCGATCTGCGCTACGCATCTGTCTCGGCTCGCCGAAGAGATCATCATCTGGTCGACACCGCAGTTCGGCTTCATCAGGCTATCAGATTCCTTCTCCACCGGCTCCTCGATCATGCCGCAGAAGAAGAACCCGGACGCCGCCGAACTCGTGCGCGGCAAGACCGGCCGCGTCACCGGCCATCTGGTCGGCCTGCTGACGGTGATGAAGGGCATGCCGCTGACCTATGGCAAGGACATGCAGGAGGACAAGGAATCGGTCTTCGACGCCGCCGAAACGCTCGATCTGATGCTGGCGGCGATGACCGGCATGGTGCGCGACATGACGGTGAACGCCGCTGCCATGAAGAAGGCCGCCGGCTCCGGCCACGCGACCGCGACCGACCTTGCCGACTGGCTGGTGCGCACGCTCGGCCTGCCTTTCCGCGAGGCGCATCATGTCACCGGCCGCGCGGTGGCGCTGGCTGAAGAGAAGAAGGTCAGCCTGGAGAAGCTTTCGCTGGAGGACCTGCAGTCGATCAACCCGGGCATCACGGAGGACATCTTCTCGGTGCTTGCGGTGCAGAATTCGGTCAAGAGCCGCACAAGCTTCGGTGGCACCGCGCCGTCGGAAGTCAGGAAGCAGATCCGCACCTGGAAAAAGCGCATCGCCAAGGCATGATGCCGGGGGTGCAATGCGCCGAAAACTCGGTTAAAAGCGGCAGCACATAGAAGTTTCGGACGGATGGATCGATGACCGCACGCAGGATTTTGGTGACGCTGACGCTGCTGACGGCGATGGTCGCCGTAACCGCCTGCGGCCGCAAGGCCGGTCTCGACACGCCCTATGAAGCAGCCGTCCAGGCCCGCAAGGACGCCGAGCGCGCCAAGCAGCCGGTGCCGCCGGAGCCGGAAAAACCGGTCGTGGACAAGAAGTTCATCCTCGACCCGCTGCTCTAGAGCCGACGAGACCGGCTTAGTTTATCTGGACCGGGTCTCTTGCTCCAACTTCCGGAAACACTCTCGTGAACCATTTCGACTACCGCGACGGCGTGCTCCATGCCGAGGACGTGGCGATACCAGACATCGCCGCAAGCGTCGGCACGCCGTTCTATTGTTATTCGACGGCAACGCTGACCCGGCATTTCCGCGTCTTCGCCGATGCCTTCGCCGGGCTCGACACGCTGGTCTGCTATGCCTTGAAGGCGAATTCCAACCAGGCGGTGCTGCGCACGCTGGCAAGGCTGGGAGCCGGCGCCGACACCGTCTCGGAAGGCGAAATGCGCCGCGCGCTTGCCGCGGGCATCCCGGCCAACAAGATCGTGTTTTCCGGTGTCGGCAAGACCGCGCGCGAAATGGATTTCGCGCTCGAGGCCGGCATTCTCTGCTTCAACGTCGAATCCGAGCCGGAGCTGGAATTGCTGTCGGCCCGCGCCACGGCACTCGGAAAGGTGGCGCCGGTCTCGCTGCGCATCAACCCGGATGTCGACGCCAGGACGCACAGGAAGATCTCCACCGGCAAGGCCGAGAACAAGTTCGGCATTCCGTGGCAAAGAGCGCGCCAGGTCTATGCCCGTGCCGCCGGCTTGCCGGGCATCAAGCCCATCGGCATCGACACCCATATCGGCAGCCAGATCACCGAGTTGCAGCCCTTTGACGACGCCTTCGCGCTTCTGGCGGAACTGGTCGGCGCGCTGCGCGCCGATGGCCACGCCGTCGAGCACGTCGATGTCGGCGGCGGCCTCGGCATCCCCTACCGCACCGACAACAGCCCGCCGCCTCTACCGGATGCCTATGCCGAGATCGTCAGGAAGCATCTGACAAAGCTTGGGGTGAAGGTGATGTTCGAGCCGGGCAGGCTGATCGTCGGCAATGCCGGCATACTGGTCTCGGAAGTGATCTTCGTGAAGGAAGGCGACGCCAAGAATTTCCTCGTCGTCGACGCCGCCATGAACGATCTGATCCGGCCGACCCTCTACGATGCCTTCCACGACATCAAGCCAGTGGTGCAGCCGCCGGCCGACACGCCGCGCATGGCGGTCGATGTCGTCGGCCCGGTTTGCGAGACCGGCGACTATCTCGGCCTCGATCGTGACCTGCCCCGGCTGAAGTCTGGCGATCTCATTGCCGTCTCGACGGCCGGCGCCTATGGCGCGGTGCAATCCGGCACCTACAACACAAGGCTTCTGGTGCCTGAGGTTCTGGTCGACGGCGACCGCTTTCATGTCGTGCGCCAGCGCCAGACCTATGACGAGCTGATCGGCCTGGATTCGGTGCCCGACTGGCTTGCATAGAAGCCGCCGCGCCGGCTGCGCTACAGCCGGTTCTGGATGAGCATCCTTGTGTCGGCGATCTTGTCCTCGTCGCGGCGGTAGAACGTCCATTGCTTGATGCGCTTGGGGCGCAGCAGGCCGGCCTGGGTAAGCACGCGCATATGCTCGGAGAGCGTCGCCTGCGTAATGCCGAGCTTCTCTGCGATCAGCAGCGCGCAAACGCCGTCCTCGACCAGATCGCCGTCTGCCTGGGCCGGGAAATGCGCCCGCGGATCCTTCAGCCAGTCGAGGATCTGCAGCCTGCGTTCGTTGGCGATCGCCTTGAAGACATCAACCTCTTGCATTTAGCCATTTTGCCAAGTTACTAATTGCTGTCAATCCCAAGGAGATGGTCATGACCAACGGCAACAGCATCACGCGCGAACGCATTGCCGCGATGGAGCCGCGCATCCGCCCCTATGTCAGACACACGCCGGTGTTGCGCGTCGACATGGCCGATTTCGACCGGCCGCCGCTGGCGGTCGACCTCAAGCTCGAATGTCTGCAGCATTCCGGTTCGTTCAAGGCGCGCGGCGCCTTCACCAATCTGCTGGAACGGCCGGTGCCCGCGGCCGGCGTCGTCGCGGCGTCGGGCGGCAATCATGGCGCCGCTGTCGCCTATGCCGCCATGCGGCTCGGCCACAAGGCGACGATCTTCGTCCCCGAAGTCAGCCCGCCGGCCAAGCTTCAGCGCATCCGCGGCTACGGCGCCGAACTGATCGTCGGCGGCGCCCGCTATGCCGAGGCGCTTGCCGCCAGCGAGGCTTTTGCCGAAAAGACCGGCGCCTTGCAGATCCACGCCTTCAACCAGGAAGAAACACTCGTCGGCCAAGGCACGCTCGGCCTCGAAATCGAGCAAGACTTGCCTGAAATCGACACGCTGCTGGTCGCCGTCGGCGGTGGCGGCCTGATCGGTGGCATCGCCGCCTGGTTTGCCGGCCGCATCAGGATCGTCGCCATCGAACCCGAAGGCGCACCGACGCTGCATCGCGCCTTCGAGGCCGGCCACCCGGTCGATGCGCCCGCCGAAGGCGTCGCCGCCGATTCGCTGGCGCCCAAGCGCGTTGGCGAGATGATGTTTCCGATCGCCGAAGCCTTCGTCGAGCGCTCCATCCTGGTCACCGACGACGCCATCATCGCCGCGCAGAAGGCACTGTGGGAGCGGGTGCGGATCATCGCCGAGCCGGGGGGCGCCGCAGCCTTCGCAGCGCTATTGTCCGGCCGCTACACGCCGGCGCCGGGCGAACGGATCGCGGTCCTGGTCTGCGGCTCAAACACCGATCCGGCGAAATTCTGATTCTTGCTTTGACTGAATTGCGGGTGGAAACCCGCCAAAGCTCTTCAAGTTTTCCGGAACCGCCTCGCCTTTGCCGTGTTTGCTGGTAAACTTCTGCTAGTTGAGTCCGGGCTATCCCGCCCGGGCAGGAAGGGCCGATGACGGAAAGCCCCATTTCCAGCGGCGATCGCAGCCTGGCCGGACGGCTTGCTCTAAGCCGGCTGGCGACACGGGTCTCGATGACTGTCGAGCGCGGCTGGCCGCTGCTTCTGCCGCTGCTCATCGTCGCCAGCCTGTTCCTCAGCCTCTCCTGGCTCGGCCTTTTCCCACGCCTGCCTGACGTTGCGCGCATTGTCCTGGTCGTGGCGTTCGGCATTGCCGCGCTTGCAGCGCTCTATCCGCTGCGTTTCTTCAAGCTTCCCTCCGCCGCCGAGGTCGACCGTCGCATCGAGGCGGCCAACCAGTTGCAGCACAGCCCGGTGCTGGTGCAGACCGACCGTCCGAGCGGCAAGGAAAGCATCTTTTCCCAGGCGCTGTGGCGCGAGCACCAAAAGCGCATGGCCGGCAAACTCGGCGATCTTGGCGCCGATCTGCCGCGTACCCGCGTGCCGGAACGCGACCCGTGGGGGCTGCGCGCCGTGGCGGCGCTGCTGTTGGTCACCGCTTTCGCCTTTTCTTTCGGACCGTCCGGCGGCAGGCTCTCCGATGGTTTCCGTGCCCATGCGGCGCGCGACATCGTGCCGCCGCGCATCGATGCCTGGGTGACCCCGCCGGCCTATACCGGCAAGCCGCCCATCTTCCTGACCACGCCAGTTCTCGATAGCAACGCCAAGCAGGCGACCGCCACCTTCACCGTGCCGCAGGGCAGCGACGTCTCGCTGCGCGTCACCGGCGGCTCCGGCGAGGAAACGCTAAGCTTCGCCGACAAGGGTGGCAATGCCCGCGCCATCGACCCGACGGGACCGCAGGCAGCAGCGATCAAGGCAGCGGCGGTCAACCCGGCAACACCCAAGCTGCGCCAGTTCACCGGCAAGCTGACGTCCGACGGCACGCTGACGCTGAAATCGGGCGAAGCCGATCTCGGCCAATGGGCTTTCGCGGTGATCCCCGACAAGCCGCCGACGATCCGCTTCGTCGGCGAGCCCAAGCGCGCCGTGAACGGCGCCTTCGAGCTCAACTACCAGATTGACGACGACTATGGCGCGGCCACCGCCAAGGCGGTTTTCGCGCTGGCCGATCCGGCAGCGCCCGATGTGCATCCGCTCTACGGCCCGCCTGAGATGCCATTGGCGCTGCCGCGCCGCGGCGGCAAGGCGAATGCCGCCAAGACGACCAAGGACCTCACTGAACATGTCTGGGCCGGCGCTAGCGTCAAGCTGTCGCTTGTCGCCACCGACGATGCCGGACACACCGCGACCAGCGAAACCAAGACGATTGTGATGCCCGAGCGGCCCTTCGCCAACCCGCTGGCGCGGGCGGTGATCGAGCAGCGCCGCCTGCTGGCGCTCGACGCCAAAGCCAAGCCGCGGGTGCTCGACCTGATGGACGCGATCACGCTTCGGCCCGAAGACACGTTCGACAACATGTCGCATTACCTCGCCATCATGAGCGCCCGCAGCCGGCTGAAAATGTCCGACAGCGACGACCAGTTGCGCAGCGAGGTTAGCTATCTCTGGGAAATCGCGCTCGGCATTGAAGAAGGCAATCTGTCGGCGGCCGAAAAGCGCCTGCGCCAGGCGCAGCAGGCGCTACAGGACGCCATCAAGCGTGGCGCCAGCGATGAAGAGATCGAAAAGGCGATGAAGGAGCTGCGCGAGGCGATGAACGAATTCCTGCAGGAATTCGCCGAGCGCGCCAAGCAGAACCCGAACGCGCCGCAGATGCAGCAGAACGGCCGCGAGCTTCGCCAGAGCGACATCGACCGCATGATGGACCAGATCGAGAACCTGGCGAAATCAGGCGACCGCGACAAGGCGCAGGAGCTGCTGTCGCAGCTGGAAAACATGATGAACAACCTGCAGGCCGGCCGTCAGCAGCAAGGTGGCGAGCAGGACAGCGAGATGCGCCAGCAGATGGACAAGCTGGGCGAGATCATGCGCCGCCAGCAGGAGATGATGAACGACACCTACCGCATGGACCAGATGCAGCGCGGCCAGGGCCAACGGGATCAAGACCAGCAACAGGATGGCGACGAGCAGCTCGGACAGGATCAGGACAAACCCGGCCCCGGGGACGACCGCGATCCGCTTGCCCGCAAAAAGCAGATGACGCCGCAGGAATTCGCCGATGCGATGAAGCAGCTGCAGGAAGGCCAGGGCCAGCTGCAAAGCGAACTCGACAAGCTGAAGAAGGGCCTGGAAGGCATGGGCATGCAGCCCAATGAAGGATTTGGTGAGGCCGGCAAATCCATGGGCAATGCCGAAAAGTCGCTTGGCGAAGGTGAAGGCGACCAGGCTGTCGGCCATCAGGGTCGTGCGCTGGAAGCGCTGCGCAAGGGCGCCAAGGAGATGATGAAGCAGCTGCAGGCGATGCAGGGCGACCAGGGCGGCAGCCAGGAAGGCGGCCGCCAGCAGGACGCTGACCGCGATCCGCTGGGTCGGCCACGCGCCAGCCGCGGACCCGATTTCGGCGATTCGGTGAAGGTGCCCGACGAGATCGACGTGCAGCGTGCCCGCCAGATCCTCGAAGCAATCCGCAAGCGGCTCGGCAACGCGCTCAGCCCCGACATCGAGCGCAGCTATCTCGAGCGGCTGCTGGAGCTGAAGTAGCCTCCAAGGCAACATCCGTCGAACTGAATGGTATCAGCGCCATGCCGAAACTCGGTGCCGTAACGCCCATCCTGCGCATCTTCGACATCGCCAAGGCGCGCGAATTCTATCTCGACTTCCTCGGCTTCGAAGTCGAGTTCGAGCATCGCTTCGACGACAATGCACCGCTCTACATGGGTGTAATCCGCGACGGCTGCGTCCTGCATCTGAGCGAACATCACGGCGACGGCGCGCCGGGCGTGGCCATGCGCATCAAGGTCGAGGATATCGCAGCGCTGCACCGCGAACTGATCGGCAAGAAATACCGCTATGCCCGGCCGGGTCTCGAAACCACGCCGTGGGAGACCCGCGAGGTGACGGTTGGTGATCCCTTCGGCAATCGCCTGCATTTCTACGAGGATGCGGCAGGCTAGGCAGTTCCAGGAAAGAGCCGTTCTAATCGGACCTGTTGACGAACGCGTCGCGGATCGCTTCCTGCATGCCGTCGATCGCCTCGCCTGAGGCATTGGGGTTGCGATGCATCACCACATTCGAGGAGTCGATGTGGCCGAACCCGTCGGCGGCAGTGAGCTCCCGACAGCCGTCCGGAATGTTGCTGTGCGAGATCGGCGCGATCGCAAGGCCAGAAGTGACGGCAAGCTTCAGCCCGCCGGTGGTGTCGCTGGTATAGGCGACTCGGTAGGCCAGCCCACGCTGCTCCAGCGATTTAATAGCGAAGTCCTTGCACCAGCCGGCCCGGTTGTAGAGCGCGATCGGCACCGGCCGCTCCTCATGCATGTGATGCAGGCTCGATGTCACCCACACCGTCGGATCGTGCATCAGCACCTCGCCGCCGCCGGGGTCCTGCCATTCGAAGACCACGGCGAGGTCGAGCTCGCCGGCGGCAAGTGCGGCCAGCTGCGCGCCTGAATGCGCATAGCGCACCGTGACCTCGACCTTGGTGTGGCGCTTCGAGAAGGCGCCGAGCGCGCGCGACAGGATGGCATGGCCATATTCCTCGGGAATGCCTATCCGCACCGGTCCGCCGAGAGGGGCCGCCGCCATCGACGCCGCCGTCTCGTCGAGCAGCGAGACGATACGGCGGGCATTGACGATCAGCTCGCCGCCACGGCGCGTCAGCGCTACGCCGCGCGAGCCGCGTTCGAACAGGCTGTCGCCGACCAGCTCCTCGAGCTTCTTCATCTGCATCGACACCGCCGACTGGGTGCGGCCGGCCTGCTCCGCCGCCCGGGTGAAATTGCCGGCTTCGGCAATGGCGACGAAGGTGCGCAGAAGATCGCTGTCGAGGGTTGGTCGCATCGAATCCGTCATAAGCAAATTTGATTGCTGGTATCATTCCAATTCGTTTGCAACATGTCAAACGCCGGACGATAGTCAGCCTACCCATTGGATATGCGACCGCGAAATCGGTTGCGGACCAATCGAAGAGTCCTCACTCATACCCGCTGCCCGAAACGGTGGCGGGTTCTTTTTACCCCGCGGTCGGGCGGCTGCGGGCAGTTCAAATGGAAAGAGCATGATGTCGTCCGAAAACCGCTTCACACTTTTCGGCATCATGCTCTAGGGCCGGCAGCAACGACATGCGCAACCGGATCGTTCTCGGCATCATCAGCCTGTGCCTTGGCGTGCTGGTGTTCTCGCTCCAGGACCCGCTGGTCAAGGCGGTATCGGGCGGCTATCCCGTCACCGAGGTGATGTGGATCCGCTCGATCGTCGCCCTGCCGATTCTGATCGTTCTCGTCCGCGCCGATGTCGGCCTGCGGGCCATCGCCTCGAAGCGGTTTGGCCTGCTGACGATCCGCGCCTTCATCCAGTTCAGCTCCTATACCGTCTACTATCTGGCGATCGCCGCCTTGCCGCTGGCCGACGCGGTGGCGCTCTACTTCATGGCGCCGCTGTTCATCATGGCGATGGCCGGCCCCTATCTCGGCGAACGCGTCTCCTGGCAGACGCTGGCCACCGTGCTGATCGGCATGCTGGGCGTGGTCGTGATGTTGCGCCCGGGCGCCGGCCTGTTCGACTGGGCGGCCTTCTTGTCGCTGGGTTCGGCGCTGCTCTACGGCTTTTCGCAGCTGATGGCGCGCAAGATCGGCGACACCGAATCCTCCACCGTCATGGCCTTCTACCAGAACGGCGCCTACCTCGTCGGTGCTGCCGCGGTTGCCGGCACATTCTGGCTTGCCGGCATTACCCATGCTGTCCACCCCAGCCTCGAATTCCTGGTGCGGCCGTGGGTCTGGCCGACGACACCGGATTTCCTCAAGATGGCGGCCTGCGGTTTCGTCGCCTCGGCCGGCATGATTCTTCTGTCGCAGGCCTACCGGCTGGCGCCGGCCAACCGCGTCGCCACCTTCGAATACACGGGGATCATCTGGTCGCCGCTATGGGGCTTTCTGTTCTTCAATGAGGTGCCGCGCTCGACCACCGCCATCGGTGCGGCGCTGATCATCGGCGCCGGCTTGCTCGCGCTCAACACCGAACGGGGCCGGAGCACCCCGGTCCTAGCCGCAACTCAGGATGCGGCTTGAATAGTGTCAGGCAAAGCAGGCCAGCGCCTGTTCGACGCGGGAGCGGATTTCGGCCAGCGTGAAAGGCTTCTGCACGACATCGATGATGATGCCGTTCAACTCCTCGGCGCGCTCGCGCTGGTCGGCATAGCCGGTCATCAGCAGGATCTTCATCGCCGGGAAAAGCCTGGCCGCCGCGATCGCCATCTCGATGCCGTCCATCTCCGGCATGCGGATATCGGAGACGACGAGGTCGTAACCGCCGCCCGCCGCGCTGATCATCGCCAGCCCCTGCGCGCCATCGGCGGCAATGTCGATTGAATGCCCGGCGCGTTCGAGCGCGCGGGCGGCTAGGGTGCGGACGGACTCATCGTCCTCGACGATCAGAAGCTTTGCCATGGGCCGGAATTTGGCGGGCAAAAGTTGACTTTTTCTGAAAATTTGAAGCGTCGGAGGCCTTTTTAGAATTCGCTCCGGTGAGTCAGTTGGTGTGGTTTGCAGGAACCGGAGCGCAGCTGACATTCAAGTCCGTGAGCCCCGGAAGCGCAGGAAACCGCGCCAAATGGCCGCCGGAGTAGGATTATCAAAAGGTCTCAAGCGTCGCCTTTCACGACGCCGACAAACGGCAATTCGCGGAAAGCGTGGGCGACATCCATGCCGTAACCGACGACGAAATAATCGGGACAGTCGAAGCCGACATAGTCGGCGTTCAGCTCGGTCTGGCGGCGCATGCGCTTGTCGAGCAGCACCGCGATGGCGCAGCTTTTGGCGCCGCGCGACAGCATCAGATTGCGGGTGAAGGAGAGCGTCTTGCCTGATTCGAGAATATCGTCGATCAACAGCACGTCGCGGCCGGCGACCTCATTGTCGATGTCGCGCAGCACCCTCACCTCGCCGCTGGTGGTGCCGGCGCCATAGCTGGAGATGAAGATGAACTCGACCTCCGGCGACAGCCCGACATCGTGCATGGCGCGAATGAGATCCGCGGCAAAGATGAAGGAGCCTTTCAGCACCGAAATCACCAAGAGGTCGCGATAATCGTGCTCGGCGATCTCCTTGGCGAGTTCAAGATTGCGCCGCGCGATCGCGGACGCCGAAAACAGGACTTCGATGTCCTTGCCACGCACAACTGGCATCAACAACCTTTCCGAGAGAAATCGCCTTAGCCGGCGAAAGTGACCGAGACGGCCTTTACCCCGTTTCTAGGCACGTCGAGACGGCTGGAAAAGCCGAATCTTTCGCCGGGCGCCAGCGAACGGCTGGATGTCCCCAACGTATAGCGCGTGATGCGGCTGTCATTGCCGGTAACGCTGATTTCCAGCGGCGGCAATGGTCCCGCCTTCACACCGTCATTCACGGCCTCGCCATCGACGAACAGCACCGGGGTGGACCCGGAAGCGTCGACATGCGAGGTGACGCCGGCAATGCTGAGTACGGCGCCCGCCGGCTGTTCAACTGTCCAGAACGGCGTCTGGCGCACCAGCGCGTGGCCGCCCGAGACCCAGAAAGCGGCGAGCGCCGCACCGACGCCGGCGATCCAGAAGATCGGCCCGCCACGCGACGCCGGCGGCCGCACGGTTGCGGCTTCCGGCTTGCGCAGCATGTCCATGCCTTCGATCGACGGTGTGGCCACGTTGCGCGCAGGCGGCTGGATGGCATCCGCCCTCGAGACACCGCGTGGCAGCACCTCATAATCGGCATCGACGATGTCGGTCGCCAAAGGACGCAATTCCGGCGCGACACTTGTCCCGGTCATGATTTCGCCGGAAACCGGGCGCGCGGTTCGTTGCTCAGCCATCATGGCCCCGCTGTTCGCTCTTCGTTTCTTTTGCGTAAATGGAAATGGTTAACGCTTCCCCACCGGAACCCTTGTGACGCATTCAAAAACAGCGAAAATTAACCGTCGGTTAACCATGGCGGCCGATGGTCGTTGGACAGAAAGGGCTGGCACGCCGCCGCCACACATTTCAGGTCGTCGCACGTGATCCGCTTTGAAAATGTCGGCCTCCGCTATGGCATGGGTCCGGAAATCCTCCGCGACATCTCCCTGCACATTCCGGAGAGCTCCTTCCAGTTCCTGAGCGGGCCCTCCGGCGCCGGCAAGACGACGCTGCTGCGCCTTCTGTTCATGTCGCTGAAGCCGACGCGCGGGCTGATCACCATCTTCGGCAAGGACCGCTCGCGCATCTCGCGCGCCGAACTGCCGCATCTCAGGCGTCGCATCGGCGTGGTGTTCCAGGATTTCCGCCTGCTCGACCACATGACCACCTATGAGAATGTCGCTCTGCCGCTACGCGTGCGCGGCCGCGAGGAAGCGAGCTACCGCACCGACGTCACCGAACTTTTGAAATGGGTTGGTCTCGGCGAGCGCATGCATGTGCTGCCGCCGGTCCTGTCGGGCGGCGAAAAGCAGCGCGCCGCGATTGCCCGCGCGCTGATCGAACAGCCCGAAATCCTGCTCGCCGACGAGCCGACCGGCAATGTCGACCCGCCGCTGGCACGCCGTTTGCTGCGACTGTTCATCGAGCTCAACCGTCTCGGCACCGCGGTGGTGATCGCCACCCACGATCTCGGCCTGATGGAGCAGGTCGACGCGCGCCGCATGATCCTGGCCGGCGGAAGGCTGGATATCTATGACTGAGCTATCCGCCGAACAGTTGCACGAAGATGCTGCCGCGCCAGCAGCAGCGACGCAGCGCGTCCAGCGTCGCATGGCACCGATCGTGCCCGCGCAGAACATTGCCGGCCGCGCTCTGGTGCTGGTCATCGCCATCATGACCTTCCTGTCCTGCCTGACCTTCGGCGCCGTCACGCTGGTGCGCGACACCGCCTCGGTCTGGGAGAACCAGATCTCGCGCGAGGCGACGATCCAGATCAAACCTGTCGACGGCCTCGACATGGAGGCGGCCCTTGCCCAAGCCTCGCAGATCGCCGGTGAGTTCCCCGGCGTGAAAGCGACCAGGATCATCGACCGCGATGCGACGGCCCGACTTTTGGAGCCGTGGCTGGGCTCGGGGCTGAATATCGACGAACTGCCGGTGCCGCGGCTGATCATCGTCACCATCGACGAGACCAGCCCGCCCGACTTTGCCGCCATCCGCGCAGCGATCGCGCCCAAGCTGCCCAGTGCTTCGCTCGACGATCACCGCACCTGGGTCGATCGGCTGGTCGCCATGGCCCGCACCACCGTCACCATCGGCATTGCCGTGCTGGTGCTGATGTTGTCGGCGACGGTGCTGACGGTGGTGTTCGCGACCCGCGGCGCCATGGCCGGCAATGGCCATATCATCGAGGTGCTGCACTTCGTCGGCGCCGAGGCGCGCTTCATCGCGCGCGAATTCCGCTGGCATTTCCTGGTCACCGGCATGAAGGGCGCTGCCGCCGGCGGGGCCGCCGCGATCCTCGTTTTCATCGTCTTTTCCTGGTGGTCGTCGCGCAACATGGCAACGCCGCAGGCCGACCAGGCGACCGCTTTGTTCGGCAATTTCGCCATCGGATCGGCCGGCTATCTCGGCGTCGGCCTGATGGTGCTGGTGATCGGCGGGCTGACGGCGGCGACCTCGCACGCCACCGTGGTCGCCTATCTCAGCGACATCGACGTCCGCCAGCCGGATGCGGGCTGAGCAATGACGGCAGAAGCGAAAAACAGTTCGGGGGCCAGGGACAGGAATAACGGAGCGATCACGGATCGAAAAACGACGTAACGCAATGTGCGCTTTTTTCCTTATCAAAGCGGCATTTCAGGATTAACCATAGGATGATGGACGCGCGGAACTCGACCGGGACGGCTGGACAGATGCCAGTGGTGGGTGCGCGTTCACGTGTGCGCACCGGCCCGGGTCGTTTGCGGACGGCGCTGCGTCTCGCCTCCCTCTGTCTGCTGCTGCTGGTGGCGCTGTTTGCCGGCGGCTTCGGCTGGTTCGCCAGCAAGGTCAGCCACATGACCACCCCGTCCGATCCGGCCAAGGCCGATGCGATCATCGTCTTGACCGGCGGTCAGGCGCGCCTCGACGCCGCACTCGATCTGCTTGCCTCCGGCAAGGGCGAGCGGCTGCTGATCTCAGGCGTACATCCCTCCGCTAGCCGCCGCCAATTGCAAGCCGCGACCGGCGGCGACAAGGCGCTGTTTTCCTGCTGCGTCGACATCGACCGCGCCGCGCTCGACACGATCGGTAATGCCCAGGAGAGCGCCAAATGGGTGGAGAGCCACGCCTATGGCAGCGTCATCCTTGTCACCAACAATTATCATATGCCGCGCAGCCTGCTGGAGATGGGCCGTCTGCTGCACGGGGCCAGGCTTGAACCCTATCCGGTGGTCAACACCAATCTCGACAATGGCGACTGGCTGACCAAGCCGGAAGCGCTGCGCGTGCTTCTGACCGAATACAGCAAATATCTGCTGGCGCTGGCGCGCGGCATCGTCCCGGTCCGCCAGACCGCCGACAGCGTCGCGCTGGCCGAGGTTTCGACCGTAAAGGACTGAGTCGATTACCCCTTGGCCGCGCCGTCCGAGGCGCCGCGCAGCCGCGCAATCTCCTGTTCGAGCCGCTCAATCCGCTTGTCGCGCTCGGCAAGGGCCGCCGCCACATCGGCCGCCTCAAAACGCTGCGGAATGTGTTGCGGGCAATTGGCGTCCCAGGCCGAGACGGTGAACAGGATGACCTGCTCGGGACGCGCCTTGTAGTCCTGCGGCATCAGCTTTGCCAAAAGCTCGGCATCGTCCTCGACGACGCGCGCCGTGCCCCAGATCTTGACGCGCTGCCGATGCGCATAGTCGATGAGGAACAGGAACGCCTGGTTGTTGTCGGCAAGATTGCCCTGGGTGATGAACTGCCTGTTCCCCGAGAAATCGGCAAAGCCGATGGTCTTCTCGTCCAGCACCTTGAGGAAGCCGGCAGGCCCGCCGCGATGCTGGATATAGGGCTGGCCGTCGCCATTGGCCGTCGACAGGAAGACGCTGGTCTGCGCCGCGATGAAGGCGGCGAGGTCCGGCGTGATATGGGCGCGCCATCCGCCGCGCTCCTCGGCGCTGGCATAACCCTTGCGCGACCCCTTGCGGGTCTGGATTGCCTTGACCGTCGGTGTGAAGGCGACGTCGCTGGTGAAAGTATGGGCGTTCATGCAAGCAAGCCTCCGTGAGGCCAAACCTCTGACCATTGTGCACCCTGATATAGAGGCTTCCATCTTCCGGATGTAGATGGCATATTCGCAACCTCTCCTTCCAATTTCCGGAAGAAGCCATGGATCGCCTCGAAGCCATGTCGCTGTTCGTCGCTGCTGTGGAGGCTGGCAGCCTGTCCGCTGCCGGTCGCCGTTTCGGCATTCCGCTGGCGACGGTCAGCCGCAAGGTCTCCGACCTTGAAAAGCATCTGCAGACGCGCCTGCTGAACCGTTCGACCCGGCAGTTGACGCTGACCGATGCCGGCCAGGCCTATCTCGCCGCCTGCCGCCGCATCCTGGGTGAGGTCGGCGAGGCAGAACGCACCGCCGCCGGCGAATACAGCACGCCGACCGGCGACCTGCTCATCACCGCGCCGATCGTCTTTGGCCGCCTGCACGTGCTGCCTATCGTCACCGAGTTCCTCGCGGCCTACAGCCAAGTCAACATCCGCCTGACGCTGGCCGACCGGATCACCCAACTGGCCGAGGAACATCTCGATCTCGCCATCCGCATCGGCGAGCTTGCGCCTTCGAGCCTGGTCGCCATCCGCGTCGGCGCGATCCGCCGCGTCGTTTGCGCCAGCCCCGCCTATCTCGCCGCGCATGGCATGCCACAGGCGCCGGACGATCTGGCCGCGCATGAATGCATCAGTTTCGAAGGGCCAGCCGCGCTCGCCAGTTGGAGCTTTGCCGGCGGCAAGGGCGAACTGATCGTGCCGATCCGCTCGCGGCTGCGCGTCAACACCGCGGAAGCGGCGATCGATGCGGCGATTGCCGGCGCCGGGATGACACGGGTGCTGTCCTACCAGATCGCCGACGCGATACACTCCGGCGCGCTTGTCCCGGTCTTGCAGCCCTTCGAGCCACAGCCATGGCCGGTGAGCCTGGTCCATGCCGGCCAGGGCCTGCTGCCGGTGAAACTGCGTGCCTTCCTCGATTTCGCCGCACCGCGGCTGAAGCAGCGGCTGCTGCAGGCGATGTGGTGAGCCGAGGCTGGCTGCGATCGATGGCGAGCCGGCCGATGTCAGGCCTTTGCGGCGTTTCCTTTTTGCCCGCGCTTGGTGTAACCAACGCACACCTCCTCAACAGGCCCTTCCCCGCATGCTCTATATCCGCTCGCTGGCGTTCAACTTCGTCTTCTACGTCAACCTGATCGTCCAGATGATCCTCTGGACCCCGTACTATTTCCTGTCGCCGCGCCACCGCGCCTGGTTCGTGCCGAAATTCTGGTCGCGCACCAGCCTGTGGCTCTACGACAAGATCGCCGGCACCAGGAGCGACATCACCGGTCTGGAGAACCTGCCGGAGGGCTCCTTCATCCTGGCGCCGAAACACCAATCGTTCTGGGACGCGATCGCTTTCTTTCCGCTTCTCCAGGACCCGCTTTACATCCTCAAGCGCGAGCTGACCTGGATCCCCTTCTTCGGATGGTACATCATGAAGATGCGGATGATCCCGGTCGACCGCGGCAGCCGCTCCAAGGCGCTGAAGCAGGTCGTTGCCTCGACCAGGCAGGAAATGGCACGCAATCCGCGCCAGCTGATCATCTATCCCGAAGGCACGCGCCGCGCACCTGGCGACGAGCCGGCCTACAAATACGGCATTGTCGAACTTTACGCGCAGCTTGGCGTGCCGGTGGTGCCGGTTGCCCATGTCGCCGGTCTCTACTGGCCGCGCCGCAAATTCATGCGCTTTCCCGGCACCATCAAGGCCCGCTTCCTGCCGCCGATCCCGCCCGGGCTCGGCAAGGACGAATTCATGGACCGGCTGATCGGCGAGACCGAAGCCGCCTGCGATCAGTTGCTGATCGAGGCGTCGCGTTCGCCGAATCCGCCGCCAATGCCGCCGACCGCGGTAAACCGGTTGGCCGAACTCGCTGCCGCGAAGGCGAAGGCCTGATCTCATCAGATCTACCGCTCGGGCTCACGGCCACGCCGCCAGAGCCGTGGTCAGCACCAGCGTTGCCGCGAACACCAGGTTGATGATCCGCGACGCCAGCGGCTGGCGCAGGGTGCGGGCGAAGGCAGCGCCGGCCAGCAGCCACAGCACATGAATGGCGACGATCATCAGGGTGAGAACCGCGAGCCTCGCCGGAACGCCGAGAGCATCGGCGCCGGCCGCCGTCGCGGAGCCGGCAAGGACCGCGGCAATCGCGACATAGGCCTTCGGATTGGCGACGGCGAGCAGGAAGCCGCCGAGGAAGGTTGGCAGCACAGCCCCGCTGTCGCGTGCCGCCAGCGGCGGCGCCGTCGCTATTCTGAAGGCGAGATAGAGGATGTAGGCGGCGGAAGCGACCGCTAGCACGGGCGCCACCCCCGGCATCGAGGTGAGGATAGCCGTGATGCCGGTGGCCACCACCAGCAGCACCGCAACCGTGCCGAGAATGATCCCCCAGGCATAGCGGAGCGAATTGCGCAGGCCGAAGGCGGCGCCTATCGCCGTGACGCTGATTGTCGCCGGGCCTGGACTGCCCATGACGACGCTTGCCGCCAGCACCAGCGCCAGCAATTGCTGCCAGGGCTGCGTCTGCGAAAGGATTTCTATGGCCACGATGCTCCCTCTCCCACGACAGTGGAGAGCAGTGTGGCGAGCCGGACTTCCGTCGTCTTGAACGATCGTGCCGAACCTGATCGGCAGCCTTCGCTAGGCGCTGGCCTTGTCCAGCGCCGCGAGATCCTCCGCGCCGAGCTTCAGCGATGCTGCGCGCACCAGGCTGTCGACCTGCTCGAGCGTCGTGGCGCTGGCGATCGGCGCGGTGATGCCGGGCTGCGCCATCACCCAGGCGAGCGCGACTTCCGCCTGGCTGGCCGAATGCCGCGCCGCCACAGTGTCGAGTGCCGCCAGGATGCGCATGCCGCGCGTGTTCAGATAGGCCTTCACGCCACTGCCGCGCGCGCTTTTGCCGAGATCGGCCTCGCTGCGGTATTTGCCGCTCAAAAACCCCTTGGCGAGGGCGAAATAGGTGATGACGCCGATATCCTCCGCCGCGCAGAGATCATGCAGCGGTCCGTCGAAGGAAGAGCGGTCGTAGAGATTGTATTCCGGCTGCAGCACGGCATAGCGCGGCAGCCCGCGCAGGCTGGCCACATCGAGCGCCGCACGCAACTGGCCGGCGTCGAGGTTGGAGGCGCCGATATGGCGCACCTTGCCCGCGGCGAGCAGCTTCTCGTAGGCGCCGAGCGTCTCCTCGTAAGGCGTGGTCGGGTCAGGCCAATGCGACAGATAAAGGTCGATGACGTCGGTCTGCAGCCGCTTGAGCGATGCCTCGACCGCCCTCTCGATATGGGCGGCCGATAAATCCTTCTTGCCTTGCCCCATATCCGAGCCGACCTTGGTGATGACGACGATCTTGTCGCGGTTGCCGCGACCTTTCATCCATTTGCCGATGATCGTCTCGGACTCGCCGCCCTTGTTGCCGGGCACCCAGCGCGAATAGGCGTCGGCCGTGTCGATGGCGTTGAGGCCGGCGCCGGCGAACCGGTCGAGCAGGTCGAAGGAGGTCTTCTCGTCGGCGGTCCAGCCGAAAACATTGCCGCCCAGAACCAGCGGCGTGATGGAAAGGTCGGTTTGACCGAGACGGCGTTTCTGCAAGATCTGGCTCCGTGAGGCTGGCGGCGGGCGACCCCGAATGCTTCGGGCCGCAGCTAAGCTAGGTCTCGCCGCGCCGAGGTCAAAGGCCTCAGCCAATTTTTCCAGCGGACCAGCGCTTCACAAAGGCGCGACCCGTTTCGCCACCTCTTCCAGCCAGTGATCGCTGATACCGAGCGCTTCGAGGTGCTCGACCGCGCTCAGCACATAATCCTCATTGTTTCCGGACTGGCCGATGGCGCCGCGGACGACGCTTGCCGCATGCGCCGCGTCGAGACCGCCGGCATACTGCTGATGCTGGCGGTCGACGATATAGGCAACCGCTGGGACCGTTTCGCCGCCGTCGAGGCGGATGTCGAGCACGCGCTCAAGGTAGACGCTGGTCACCAGTTCGCGCTCGCGCAGATAGGCAAGCACCTCATCGCGCAACTCACCGGGCACGCGAAACGCCAGCCCGATGCAGGAGCCGCCACGGTCGAGGCCAAGCACCAGGCCCGGCCGCTCGCGCGTGCCGCGATGCACGAAGGAGTAGACGCAGAGCGACCGGCGGTAGCCGTAAAGGCGGGCGCGCCGGGTCTCGACATGCGCGAATCCCGGCCGCCAGATCAGCGAGCCGTAGCCAAAAACCCAAAAATCGCCCATATCGCCAAGCCTGATTGCACGAGAGTGACGACACCGCATCGGAATCGGTGCTCTTCTGTCTATTTGCTTGTTGCGTAAACCACAGTCCACCCGCAACACGCCCGCGTTAATGAAAGCCACAGCATGACGTCAACTGACGAGCGTCCGTCAAAATTTCGCCGCCGGCTGTTCTGGCTCGCCGCTTTCGTCGTGATGCTGTTCGGCGCCTACAGCGCGGTCTGGTTCTATGTTGCCAGCCGCGTCAGAATCGAAGCCGACAAGGCGGTGGCGCAGCTGAACACCAAAGGCATCGAAGCCGGCTGCGCCAACCTTACGGTTAGCGGCTATCCCCTGAGCTTTGCCGTATCCTGTGACACGCTGGCCTACGAGGACGACACCAGGAACGTCGCCGCCTCGACCGGCAGCTTCAACTTCGTGGCCGAACTCATCCGCCCGCTGTCGCCCGCCGCGAAGTTGCGCGGACCGCTGCGCACATCGGTGCCCGGAATGGCCCCGCTCTGGATCGACTGGGACAAACTGCAGGCCGGTGCAAAGCTGTCCTGGCCCTTGCCCCGCAGCATTTCGCTGCAGGCCGAGGGACTGTCCGGCCAGACCGATCCGGCCGATGACACCGATCCGGTATCTCTGTTCAGCGCTGGGACCGCGGCAGGAGAGTTGCGCCCCGATGGCCAGGACCTTGGTTATGTCGGAAACTTCACCGATCTTGAGATCGATGCCGATGCGATCGGCGGGCGCGTGCTGCCGCCACTCGACGGCAGCGGCGACGCGACGCTGAAGAACGGCGTGGCGCTGATGCGAACCGAGGCCAGGAGCCTGCGCGGCCAGGCGGCCGACATCCACAAGCTCGATCTGTCGTCGGGAACCGCGCGCATCACCGTTTCCGGCCCGGTATCGGTCGACGCCAATGGCCTGGTCAACGCCGACCTGACGATCAAGCTCAAGGATCCCAAAGCCGTGGCGGCAATCCTCGCCACCGCCATCCCCGAGCAGAAGAGCCAGATCGAACAAGGCTTTGCCGGCCTGGCGCTGCTCGGCAACGAACCGTCGATGCCGCTCAAGGTGGTGAAGGGCAAGGCCTCGCTCGGCTTCATTCCGCTGGGCAAGATCAAGCCGCTCGATTAGACCATGATCCCAAAGGCGGGAACCGCTTTCGGGGGAAGATCCATGCTTAGCCAAGCCAACAACACATGAGCCGGCCGGTGAAACTGCTGAGTGTCGGCGCGCTGACGCTGGACACCATTCTGCGCGTCGAGACCCTGCCCAGGCATCAGGGCAAGTTCATCGCCTCGGACGGCGTCCAGCTCGCCGCCGGCATGGCGACAAGTGCCGCCTGCGCCGCACACCGTCTCGGCGCCGAGGTGTTTTTGTGGGCAAGTGCGGGTGACGATGCCATCGGCGACCATCTGCTGGCCGGCATCGAGGCCGAGGGCGTCGATTGCAGTTTTGTCCGGCGCGTTGAAGGTGCGCGTTCGGCGCTGGCCTCGATCCTGGTCGACGCCCATGGCGAGCGCATCATCGTGCCTTTCTACGACCTGAAGGCGCAGGCCGACCCTCAGGCGCTGCCTGTCGCCGATCTTTCCGGCTTCGACGCCGTTCTGGTCGATGTGCGCTGGCCGGGCGCTGCCGCCCTTGCCTTGACCGCCGCGCGTAGCGCCGGCCGTCCGGCGATCCTCGACGCCGACACAGCGCCGCTCGAAGTGCTGGAGCTTCTGTTGCCGCTGGCCTCGCACATCGTCGCTTCGGAGACGGCGGCGCGCATCGTCTGTGGCCATGCGCTGGACCCTGAAACCGCCTGTGCCGACCTAGCCAGCCGCACCGATGCCTTCGTTGCGGTCACCGGCGGCGCGGCGGGAAGCTGGTGGCATGACCATTCCGCCGGCTGCGTGCGCCACATCGCAGCGCCGAAGATCAAGGCCACCGACACGCTGGCCGCCGGCGACATCTTTCACGGCGCCTTTGCCGTTGGGCTCGCCGAAGCCATGCCGATCGAGCAGGCCTTGCGCTTTGCCAGTGCTGCTGCCGCGCTCAAATGCCAGCGCTTCGGCGGCCGGCTGGGCGCGCCGGATCGCGCCGAGACAATGGCCATGGTCGCGGCGACATGGCCTGCCTGAAACGGATTTAGCTCTTGACGGGGTGTTCGACCGCCTGCCGGCCAAAATCCGGCACGTCAATGTCCTGGCCGGCCTCGATGATCGAGCGGCGCACGGCACGCGTGCGGGTGAAGAGGTCGAACAGCTTGTCGCCGTCGCCCCAGCGGATCGCCCGCTGCAGGAAAGCCAGATCCTCCGAGAAGCGCGCCAGCATTTCGAGGATGGCGTCCTTGTTGTGCAGGCACACATCGCGCCACATGGTCGGGTCGGAGGCGGCAAGACGGGTGAAGTCGCGGAAACCCGAGGCCGAATATTTGATGACCTCGGTCTTTGTCACCGATTCCAGGTCGTCGGCGGTGCCGACGATGTTGTAGGCGATGATGTGCGGCAGATGCGAGACGATGGCCAGCGTCATGTCGTGATGCTGCGGGTCCATCGTGTCGATGTTCGAGCCGCAGCGCCGCCAGAACTCAGACAGCTTTTCCAGTGCCTGCGGGTCGGTGCCCGACAGCGGCGTGAAGATGCACCAGCGGTTTTCGAACAGCTCGGCGAAACCCGCATCCGGTCCCGACTTCTCGGTACCCGCCAGCGGATGTCCGGGGATGAAATGCACGCCGTCCGGCACGTGGGGCTGCATCTGCGCGATAACGGAGGCCTTGGTCGAACCGACATCGGTGAGGATGGCGCCCTTTTTCAGCGCCGGCGCGATCTCTTGCGCCACCTCGCCCGACGATCCCACAGGCACCGAGACGATGATGAGGTCGGCATCGCGAACCGCTTCTTTTGCGTCCGTGGTGTAGGACTCACCGAGACCGAGTTCCTTCGCACGCGCCAGCGTGGCCGGGCTGCGCGTCGCGATGGCGACATGGCGGGCGAGGCCCTCGCGGCGGATGATGCGGGCCAGCGACGAGCCGATCAGGCCGATGCCGACCAGCGCGATTTTCTCGAACATCGGTGACGTCATGTCTTCAGCTTTTCAGGAATGTCGTGAGGGCGTCGATGACGCCGCGATTGGCTTCTTCGGTGCCGACGCTCATGCGCAGCGCGTTGGGAAAGCCATAGCCGGTAACGCGTCGCAAGATATAGCCGCGCTGGGTGAGGTACTCGTCCGCCGCCTCTGCCGAATGCTTCTTGTCCTCAGGGAAATGGATGAGCACGAAATTGCCGACGCTAGGCGTCACCCTGAGACCAAGCTTCGTCAGCTCTTCATTCAGCCAGGTGAGCCACGTCTCGTTGTGCACGGCGCTGCGCTCGACATGCGCGCGGTCGCGGATGGCGGCAATGCCGGCCTCGATGGCGGTTGCGTTGACATTGAAAGGGCCGCGGATGCGGTTGATCGCATCGACAATGTGCAGCGGGCCATACATCCAGCCGATGCGCGCGCCGCCAAGGCCGAGCTTGGAGAAGGTGCGGGTCATGACAACGTTCTGCGCGCTGCCCGCCAGCTCGATGCCGGCCTCATAATCGTTGCGCCGGACATATTCGGCGTAGGCAGCATCGAGCACCAGAAGCACGTTGCCGGGCAACGCGGCATGCAGGCGACGGACCTCCTGGAACGGCAGATAGGTGCCGGTCGGATTGTTGGGATTGGCAAGGAAGACGATTTTGGTCCGCGGCGTCACCGCGGCGAGGATCGCGTCGACATCGGCGCGCTCGTCGGTCTCCTTGACCGTCACCGGTGTCCCGCCGGCCGACTGGATGTAGATCTTGTAGATCATGAAGGCGTGTTCGGTGATGATGGCCTCATCGCCGGGCGCCAGATAGGTCTGGGCCAGAAGGCCGAGAATCTCGTCAGAACCGTTGGAGCAGATGATGTTCGCCGGGTTCAGGCCATGCACTTCGGCGATCGCCTCGCGCAGCCGGCGGGCGGTGCCATCGGGATAGACATCAAGCTTGGCAGCGACCTCGCGCGCGGCCTCGATTGCTTTCGGTGACGGGCCGAGCGGGTTCTCGTTCGACGACAATTTATGGACCTTGGCGACGCCGGCCGGTGCCGTGCTCTTGCCCGGCACATAGGCGTCGATGTCCATGATGCCCGCGCGGGGCGTTGGCCGTGCCTTGTCCGCTGTCTTGTCCATGTCGCAAATCCGTCGAGAATGCCTCCGTCCGGAGGCCGCAGCGGAAATACAAGCCGTAGCCGCGAATGTCGAGAGGCGGCGGCAATAGGTGGCCGTTGACGCCGGCCCGCGCGAGTTCTAGAAGAACGGGAACAGTTCCGTGGTGATTTGGCCGGTCGGCTTGCAGCCACGTTAAACAACTCGCTAAAGGGCCGTTTGCGTGACGTAACCGGCTTTGCGATCGCATTGCCGGTTTTTTGTTGCCTGACGGCGGGCAAGGAGAGTCACATGACCGCGCTCCGCGCCGCAAAAACCAACAACGAGGCCGACAACCCGTCGAGCCCGGTGTTGCGTTTTGGCCCTGACAAGCCGCTCAAGCTCGACGCCGGCACGCTGTTGTCGCCATTCCAGATCGCCTACCAGACCTACGGCACGCTGAACGACGCCCGCTCCAACGCCATTCTGGTCTGCCACGCGCTGACCGGCGACCAGCACGTCGCCAACACCAATCCGGTGACCGGCAAGCCTGGCTGGTGGGAAGTGCTGATCGGCCCCGGCAAGATCATCGACACCAACCGCTTCTTCGTCATCTGCTCCAACGTCATCGGCGGCTGCCTCGGCTCCACGGGTCCGGCCTCGACCAACCCGGCCACCGGCAAGCCCTACGGGCTCGACCTGCCAATCATCACCATTCGCGACATGGTGCGGGCGCAATTGATGCTGGTCGACCATTTCGGCATCGAAAAGCTGTTTTGCGTGCTCGGCGGCTCGATGGGCGGCATGCAGGTGCTGGAATGGGCGTCGTGCTATTCCGATCGCGTCTTCTCGGCGCTGCCGATCGCCACCGGCGCGCGCCATTCCTCGCAGAACATCGCCTTCCACGAGGTCGGCCGCCAGGCCGTCATGGCCGACCCGGACTGGCATGGCGGCAAGTATTTCGAGCACGGCAAGCGCCCGGAAAAGGGGCTGGCGGTGGCGCGCATGGCGGCCCACATCACCTATCTGTCGGAAGCGGCACTGCACCGCAAGTTCGGCCGCAATCTGCAGGACCGCGAAGCGCTGACCTTCGGTTTCGACGCCGACTTTCAGATCGAGAGCTATCTGCGCCATCAGGGCATGACCTTCGTCGACCGCTTCGACGCCAATTCCTACCTCTACATGACCCGTTCGATGGACTATTTCGACCTCGCCGCCGACCATGGCGGCCGGTTGGCCGATGCCTTTGCCGGCACCAAGACTCGCTTTTGCCTAGTGTCGTTCACTTCGGACTGGCTGTTCCCGACCGAAGAGAGCCGCTCGATCGTGCATGCGCTGAACGCTGCCGGCGCGTCCGTCTCTTTCGTCGAGATCGACACCGACCGCGGCCATGATGCCTTCCTGCTCGACGAGCCGGAATTGTTCGCCGCCATCAAGGGCTTCATCGGCTCGGCGGCTCGCGCCAAGGGGCTCGCCTCATGAGCGTCAACGGCAGCCAGCGCGTCGACCTCGAAGTCGTCGCCAACCTCATACCGCCGCAGTCCAGGGTGCTCGATGTTGGCTCCGGCGACGGCCTGCTGCTCGAACTCCTGCAGGAAACCAAGCAGGTCGACGGCCGCGGCCTGGAACTGTCGCAGCGCGGCGTCAACGAATGCGTGGCGCGCGGCCTCTCGGTCATCCAGGGCGATGCCGACACCGACCTCGAATTCTATCCCGACAAGGGTTTTGACTTCGTCGTCCTGTCGCAGACGCTGCAGGCCACCCGCAACCCGAAGCTGGTGCTCGACGAACTCCTGAGGATCGGCAACCGCGCCATCGTCTCCTTCCCCAATTTCGGCCACTGGCGGGTGCGGCTGTCGCTGTTTTTCAAGGGACGGATGCCGGTGACCGAGGACCTGCCCTATTCCTGGTACGACACGCCCAACATCCATTTCTGCACCATCCGCGACTTCGTCAATCTGGTCGAGGAACTCGGCGCCTCGGTCGAGAAAGCCACCGCCCTCGACGGCAATGGCCAGAAGATCGGCCTGTCGATGCCATGGTGGTTCTGGAATTTCTTCGGCCAGCAGGCGGTGTTCTTGCTGAAGCGGTAGGGTTTGCCCCTATTCCAGCACGTCCGCGGCCTTGTGCGGGTGCCGAACGCCGTCGGCAATGACAACATCGGCGTGGGAGTTGTCGGTGCGCAAGGCCAGAATCTCCCGATAGGCTGATGAATCGTACCAGCCGCGCGCATTCTCCCTGTCCGGAAACTCGATGACGATCAGATGCCCGGGCCATTCGTTCTCGATCACGTCCAGGTCGCCGCCATGGACAAGAAAGCGCCCTCCGAACGGCTCCAATGTTCCGTCGATCCTCTGCAGATACTCGACAATCTGCGGGCCCATTGTGACTTGGCGCATATGGGCGACGGCGTAGGCGGTCATGGCTGAACTCCCTGTTCGATCGAAGCGCAATAACCGGCTCCGGTGGCGCAATCTGCGGAAATGACGGCCATCGGTCGATTACGTCAGGGGTAATCGGCTGGCCTACGGGCATTCTGGCTCAACAGTTTGTGATGACATTGCCGCCGGTTTTTTGTAGCGTCGAATCGAATGCCATCCCGAGTAGGCTTGGAAGGCGACCCATCAAAGCATCCGGCCTCCAGGGAATTCGGGGCATAATCGAAGCAACATGTCCAAGACAACCGATCTCGCTCCGCTGATCTCGGTGATCACGCCGACGCACAATCGCCGCAGCAAGGTGGTGCGCGCCGTCGAGAGCGTGCTGGCGCAGAATTTTGCCCGGTTCGAGCACATCGTCGTCGATGACGGCTCGACCGACGGTACGGCCGCCGCACTCGCCGAAATCCGCGATCCACGGCTGATCTATGTCGGCTCGAAATGGCGCGGCGCCAATGCCGCCCGCAATGCCGGCATCGAGCGGGCACGAGCGCCGGTGGTGACATTCCTCGATTCCGACGACGTCTATTTGCCGGATCGGCTGGTGCGGACGCTGGAGCAGTTCGACAACAATCCCTCGCTCGAAGTGCTGATCAGTTCCTTCGTGTCGCTGAAGGGCAATCGCCGCACCAATTGCGTCAACCGCGAAGCTCTCCTGAGCCGCGACTCGCTGGAACGTGCCCTTGTCGCGCAGACCATCTTCATTGCAGGCTCCGCAATCACCGCCCGGCGCGAGTCGCTGCTTGCCATTGGCGGTTACGACAGCGACGTCACGCGCATGCAGGATCGCGAATTGCTGCTGCGCTTTGCCCGGCGCAGCGGCGCGCAGTTGTCCGAAGTGATCGACTGGAAAAAATACAATTCGGAGAATTCCATCTCCGGACAGCGCGATGGCTATGTCGAAGCCTATGCCAGTTTGATCGACAAGCACCCCTATATCGCCGACCGCTACCCTCACATTCCGCCTTACATGATCGCCCGGCAGCTCATCGCCGACGCGCTCAAGGGCAGGGTTGCGCAGGCGTTCTCCGGCTATCTGGCCAACCGGTCGTCGAAGGCGCTCGGCTATTCGCTGCCGCAATTGTTGCGCGGCTATGTCGGCGGCCGGCGCTGGCGCCGCGATCTCCACGCCGAATTTCGCGACAAATACGGTGCGCGGCCGGCCTGAAGCGTCCCTCGGGACTGTCTCTAGGCCTCATTTGTCGAGTTCCGGGAAATAAGGGTCGGAATAAAGCCGCCGGTCGCGTTCACCCTGCAGGCAATCCATCGGTGCGGCCGCGTCGATCGTGGCCACGGTCGCATCGGCAATGCCGCTCACCTCCAGGATAAGCTTGCGGCGTATGGCGGTGGCGAATTCGGAGGCCGCGTAGATCGGCAGCACGAAGGAGCCGGGCCCACCGGTGACGCAATCGTCATAGTACTGGTCGAGATGGCTGAAGGTCGGTGACGGGCTGATCAGGATCGGCAGGCCGTTGATGACGATGCCCTTGGCCACCGCGGCATCGCGTGTGGTGGCGACCGGCAGCCCGGTGTTGTTGGGACCGTCGCCAGAAATGTCGATAACGCTGCGTGGCGCATCGAAGCCGGTGCCGTCGAAAAGCCCGGCGCCGAAGGCAAGCGCGCCGGAAATCGAGGTGCCGCGAAAGCTGCGGAAGGGCCGCGCGGCAATTTTGTCGGCGAAGGCGTTGGCGCTCTCTACGCTGTCGATCACCTGCCAGGCGATGACGCCATCCTCGCGCACGACGCCCGCCCATTCGAAATAGGCAAGCGCGATGCGGCCGGTCGTGCCCGAGCGCACGGCCTTGATGAAATCGGGATGCCTGAGCGCCTCGACATAGCCGGCGCGCTGCAGGGCGAACTCCCTCTCATCCATCGACAGCGAGATGTCGACCGCCAGCACCAGCTCGACATCGACGGCAGTGCTGTCGGCCGAGACAGCCACAGGCGTTGCCGGGGTGCAGGCAAGGCAGGCAAGCAGGCTAAGCGCGTCGAGCATGGCCGGACCCACGACGTTTCCACCGGAATCTTCCCCGCGATCGCGGCGAAATAAAGCCCCGCCTACTTCTTTCGCCGCGCGACCGCCTTCGGCGGCGGGTCGATGGCGCCGGCCCTGACGCGGGCCGGTTTCAGCGCTGGTGCGCCCAAATCCTTCACGATGCTCAACGCGCGTGGAAAGAAATGAGCGTTGTGCAGGCCGCGTCCGATATTGAGGATCGCGGTGTCTGGCAGGCGTTTCTCCAGCATCGACAGCACGCGCCGCAGCGACGGGCCGTCGAACGCATCCATCGCCTCGTCGATGATCACCCATTTCGGCTGCCGCAAGGCAAGCCTGGCGAAGGCGAGCGCACGTTGCTCGTCATCGCCCAGTTCGTGATCCCACCGCGCCGTGCGGCCGAGTGAGGACGACAGCCGCTCGAGACCGACCTCGGCGAGCACCGCCGAAATGTCGGCATCGCTCGCCGGCGCAGGTCCATTCGGGTGGTCGAGGACCTCGCGCAGAGTGCCGACCGGGAAATACGGCACGCGCGGCACGAAGATCGGGACCTCTCCCGCCGGCAGGCCGATGCGTCCGCTGCCCCATGGCCACAGGCCGGCGATGGCACGGAAGAACAGCGTCTTGCCGGCGCCCGGCTCGCCGGTGATCATGACGCGCTCGCCGGGATGGATTTCGACATGGCTGTCGGCAAGCTTGGTGCAGCCCTCGGGCGAGGCCACCTGGAGCTTTTCGAACGTCAGGCTGCCATTGGCGCTGTCGCCGAATTCGATGCGCCTTTCCTTGTCGTGCAGCACATCGGTTTCATCGAGCGCGATGCGGAAGTCGGCGACACGCATCAGCGTCGCGCGCCAGTCGGCGATGCCGCCGATATTGTTGATGAACCAGCGCAGCGACGAATGCACGTGGTTGAAGGCGCCGACCGCCATCATCAGCCCGCCGAAGCTGATATCGCCCGAGAAATAGACCGGCGATGCCACCAGGATCGGCGCCACCACGGTGATCCAGCCATAGGTGTCGGTCACCCAGGACAGGTTGATCTGCGCGGTGTAGATACGCCGCATCGCGCCCAGCACCGTGCCGAGGTCGATTTCGAGCCGTCGTTTGGCGTCGGCTTCGCCATGGTAGAGCGCAATGGCATCGACATTTTCATTGACGCGCACCATCGAGGAGCGCAGCTCGGCTTCACGCGTGTAGCGATCGCTGTTGAGGCGGATCAGCGGCCGCCCGACCAGCCAGCTCAGCCAGGAGGCGATTCCGGCATAGAGGAACGCTGCCCAGACCATGTAGCCCGGTATCGCCAGCGACCAGCCGCCAATGTGGAAGACGAAGCCCGACGACAATTGCCACAACACGCCGACGAAGGACACGAGCAGGATGAATGATTGCAGCAGGCCGACGCCGAGATCCGTCGTCAGATCGGACAGATGCGCGGCATCCTGCTGCATGCGCTGGTCGGGATTGACGCCGATGGCGCCGGCATTGGCCAGACGGAAGGCGCGCGCCGGTCGCATCCACTGGTCAATCAGGTCCAGCGTCAGTGCCTCGCGCAGCTTCAGCCGGATCATCTGGTTGAGCCAGGTCTGAGCGATGTTGAGCACCAGCAGCGTGCCGGCGATCATCGCAAAGATGAGCAGCTGGTGCAGGAAGGCCGCCATGTCGCGGCGCGCCAGCGCATCGTAGAAGGGCTGGTTCCAGCGGTTGAGCAGAACTTGGCCGATCGACGTCGCGACGATGACGGCCATGATGCCGACCGACGTCCACAGCAGCCAGTTGCGCACCGGCGACCCGACCAAAGCCCGTTTGATCGTCGCCACCTGATCGCGCAGGCTGCTGGCTTCGACGGTTACCGGCTGAGCGGTGGCGTTCGTGTCCGGTTGATCAGCCATGCGCGAGGTCCTTGCGTTCAGAAGCGTTGCTGAAACCGGATGGAGGGACGTGAAGGCATCGGCCGCTCAAACGGACTGCGAATGCATCGGCGACAGATAGGTGGGAAATCCCCACGCAACACCTCATGATCACGAAAGTGTCATCCGGCGTGTGGTCGGTGTCACCCCGTCGGCCCGACGGCCAAGCCTTGTCGCGCCGTGGGGCGACAGCACCGGCACGAAGACACGGCGCGAGGCGCGCTGGGCGACCGGCACGCCCTGATAGAGCCGCTTCTGCGCCTCGACCACGATGACACCGGAAAAGATCGGCCAGAACCGCCTGCCGGCGCGCTCCAGCACATTGTGGAACCGCATCATGAAGCGCCGCGGCGATGGCGGGAAGAACAGCGCGTCGGACCAGGAGGCCGGCGTGAAGTTCGCCTCGCGCAGCAATTCGGTGAGCTGGCCGCGCGAGAACGGCCGGCCATTGCCGAACGGCGTGTGCTCGAACCGGGCCCAGACACCGCGCCGGTTGGGCACGACGATGACGACACGCCCCGCCGGCGACAGCACCCGCCAGATCTCGTTCAGCGTCTCGCGCGGGTTTTCGACATGCTCAAGCGAATGCACCAGCAACATGCGGTCGATGCAGGAATCGACCAGCGGCAGTTCCTCGTCGAACACCAGCGCCGTCGACGTCGGCCCGCTCGCCGGCCAGACCACCGCACCTTGGGTGGCCGGCATGAAGGCAAAGACCCGCTCGGCATCGGTGCCGAACCGCTCCAGCCACGGCAAGGTATAGCCGAGCCCAACCAGCCGCTCATTGGGCACGGCAGCCCATATCGAGGACAGCGCCATGGTGATCGAGCGTTCGGCCAGGCGGCCGAGCGTGGTCGAATAGAAGGAACGGAGATCGACGATATCGGAATGCATGCGCGGGACGGTAGCTGCGATGCCGCTGAAGTTCAACAAAGGTGCCAAGTTCCGGATGACATCGGCGGGCAAGCGCCCTATGTCTGCGGCGACAGATGGAGAGATGAAAATGCCGGTCGAAATCGAACAGTTCATGTGCCGCAGCGACAATTTCGGCGTGCTGGTGCATGACCCCAAGAGCGGCGAGACCGCCATCATCGACGCGCCTGAGGAGGCGCCGATCCTGGCCGCGATCGAGCGTACCGGCTGGAAGCCGACGCTGATCCTGACCACCCACCACCATGTCGACCATGTCGAGGCCAATCTGGCGCTGAAGGAGCGCTTCAAGCTGCGCATCGTCGGACCGGAGGCGGAAAAGGAAAAGATCCCCGGCATCGATGAGACCGTCGGCCAGGGCTCGGTCGTCCATCTCGGCGGCGAGCGGATCGATGTCATCGCCACACCCGGCCACACGGCGGGCCACGTCTCCTATCACCTGCCGGCCTCGAAAGTGGCGTTCACCGCCGACACGCTGTTCGCGCTCGGCTGCGGCCGGCTGTTCGAATGCAAGCCGCCAGTGATGTACGAGTCGTTGAAGAAGCTGGCGGCACTTCCGGCCGACACGGTCATCTATTGCGGCCACGAATATACGCTCTCCAATGCCCGCTTCGCGCTGACTGTGGACCCGACCAATTCTGCGCTGAAGGAGCGGGCGGCGAAGATCGAGACGCTGCGCGCCGACAACAAGGCGACGCTGCCGACGACGATCGGCGAGGAACTGTCGACCAATCCGTTCCTGCGCTGGCACGACCCGGCGATCCGCAAGCATCTCGGCATGGAAAAGGCCAGCGATGCCGACGTGTTCGCCGAGATTCGCAAGCGTAAGGACAATTTCTGACCATCGTGACATTCCGGGAGCAGCCATGACCAGCGCCGCTGAAATCATCGCCACGCTTGGCCTCAAGGCGCATCCGGAAGGCGGCTGGTATGCCGAGACCTTTCGCGACGGCGCCGGCGGCGCGCGCGGCCATTCGACGGCGATTTACTTCCTCCTGGAAGAGGATCGGTTGTCGGTCTGGCACCGGGTCAAGGACGCGGCCGAGGTCTGGCATTTCCACGCCGGTGCGCCGCTGGCGCTGTCGATGTGCGAGGAAGGCAGTGCCGTGATCGAGCAGGTGCTCGGCATTGAACTTGCGGCGGGCGAGCGGCCGCAGATCGTGGTGCCGGCCGGCTGGTGGCAATCGGCACGCAGCCTCGGCGAATGGACCCTGGTCGGCTGCACCGTGGCGCCGGGCTTCGACTTCGCCGCCTTCGAGATGGCAGAACCCGGCTGGGAACCTAGCTCAGCAAAAAGCCAAGCGTAATCGCCAGCTGGGCTGCGTAATACAGCACCCAGACGGCATAGCGGATGCCGGCGCGATAGGGCGCGATGGCCGGCACCAGGAATTTTTCCGTGGCAAGCAGCCCGTCCGACGCCATGAACAGCACGGCACCGCCGATGACCCACGGATTGTCCAGCGTCAGCGCCGAAATGCCCATCGCCAGAATGGCGGCGATATAGACGGCAATCGGCGTGCGCAGGCCGGGGCCGACACGGCGCCAGAGTGCCGCCAGCATGACGACCACGAAAGCCGCCATGGCGAGTGCGATGGCGCCGCGCCATGTCTCGGTGCCCAGCACATCCAGCCCGCCGCCGCTGCGCAGGAAGAGCGGCACATAGAGGATATGCGCCGCCAGGAAACTGGCCAGCCCGCCGAGGAAAAGCGTCTCGCCGTCACGCGACAGAAAGGCATCGCCGACGGCGCTGAGGGCCAGCGCCGCGACGAGCAGCAACGGCCCACCTTGCATGAAGGCCAGCACCGCAAGCATGGCCACGGCCAGCGTCTTTGCCGCCGAGCGGGCCAGCGTCGGCCGCATATCCAGGGTGAAGGCGTAGATCACCGCCGCCACCAGCGAAAAAATCAATGTCGCATTGGCATTGGCGTCGATGCCGCCGGCAAACGGCATCGTCATGCCTTGGCTCCAATCTCAGCCGGCCTGCGCAGGAACAGCGATTTCGCCGCGAGAGCCGCGCCGCCGGTGATCAGCACGCAGGCGGCGAGGATGCGCAGCGACGGCTCGGCGACGCCGGCCGCGATCAGCACCAGCGTCGAGAGTAGCGGCGCCGCATAGCTGGCCGCACCGAGCACCTGGATGTTACCGCGCTTGACGCCGATATCCCAGGCGTAGAAGGCGGCACCCACCGGCATCAGCCCGAGACCAAGCACGGCCAGCCACTGGCCGGGGCCATCGGGCAGCACCGTCTTTTCCAGCAACAGATGGCAGACGAGGGACAGCGCTGCCGTGGCTGCACAGAACCAGGTGACGACCGAGGTCGGCACCGCCGGAAAACGCCGCGACAGCAGCGAATAGGACGACCACAGCAGCGCGCAGACCGCCGCCATCGCATAGCCGAAGGCGTAGCGCGCATCGAAGGCAAGGCCGCCGCCCTTGGTGACGATCAGAACCGTGCCGGCAAGCCCGAGCAGCGCGCCGACGACATGGTTCCAGGCCAGCTTCTCGCCCGGCATCAGCGCTGAACCGAGCACGATCAGCAGCGGCCACAGATAGGCGATCAGGCTTGCCTCCACCGCCGGCGCGTTGCGCAGCGCGGTGAAGTAGAAGAAGTGGTAGCCGAACAGGCCGGCTATGCCGATCAGCCAGACCTGGCGCGGGATCTTCTGGCCCTTATCGGTCGCCGGCATGAACAGCCGCGCGACCAGCCCGACCGCGGTGCCGATGGCGAAGGTGATGGCCGACAACAGGAATGGCGGCACGGCGCCCGAGGCGTCGGTGAGCAACGCCAGCAGCGCCCACATGGCGACCGCCGAGAACCCGATCAGTGTTGCGCGCCCCATGCCCGTCTCCGGCGGCGCGCCCCATTTCAATTCGGGTGGGCGCGCCTATTCTGTTGCTTCGAACCGCCCCGCGCTGACGGTCAAGGTGCCTATCTGCGTCCCGACCGTGGCGTGGATCGGCGCATATACGCCGGTTTGGCCGAGCGGTGCAAACGTCACCATCATCTTGCTCTTGTTCTTCAGGTAATTCAGCGCCTTGCGGCCCTTTCGGTAGCCCGCCACCGGCTCGAAGCTCATCTTGCAGGTGACGGTGTCGCCCTTGTAGCCCTTGACCGAGATCGAGCCTTTCGAGGCATAGGTCAGCGTCAGGTCGGCGCGCATCTCGCCATCATAGAACTTCACCTTGCGCCCGCAGACCTTGTCGAGGCTGTCGGCATGGATGACGGTGGCGGCCATCGGGTCGAGCACCGATGTCAGATCGTTGCCACCCAGCGGTATCCAGGTCTTGGGATTGCGCTTCTTCGGTTCGGGGATGACCTGGGTGGCGGTAACCGCGCCATTGGCAAAGCGGATATCGACGACGGAAGCCTTCTTGCCGGACTTGTAATCGGCGCGAAACGCCTGCGGCTGCATCTGCTTGCCCAGGATCTTGCCCGTTGACGAGATCGTGCCGCTCGTATCGTCGAACAAGGTGGCGATACCGGCGCTGGAGACGGTGCCGTCGATGGAATAGCTATCGCCTTCGTAGTGGCTGTTAAATTTCGCCTTGGCCACCGAAAGGCCGAGGAACGACACGGTATATTCGCCCTTGAAGGACTGCGGGGCAGTTGCCGGTGCGGCGGCGAGGGCTGACGTCGGCATGGCAGCGGCAAGCACGGCGACAACGGCATGTGACGGACGAAGCATGGCGGGGATCGTTCCTTGAATTTTCAGGCCGCAGATGGGCAACTCCGGCCTGGCATGTCCCTATGCGCCCGCTTATAGGCTGAATTTCGGCCTTTATATGAAAGGACCGCCGCATCCCGAGGGAAGCCCGAGCTTGACGCCTCGGCGAAATGCAACTATGGAACGCCAACTTTTCCATAAGGCCGCCTGACCGAAACCGCGCGCCGCCCGGCGCGGGCGAAAATGGTTTGGCAGGCTTAGAAAGAACTGAAGGTTAGAACCATGTCCCGTACCTGCGAACTCACTGCCAAGGCAGTCCAGACCGGCAACAATGTGAGCCACGCCAACAACAAGACCAAGCGCCGCTTCCTGCCGAACCTCGTCAATGTGACGCTGATTTCGGAAGCGCTGAACCAGAATGTGCGCCTGCGCATTTCGGCCAACGCGCTGCGTTCGGTCGAGCATCGCGGTGGCCTCGATGCCTTCCTGGCCAAGGCCGACGCCAAGGAGCTGTCGCAGCGCGCGCGCCTCTTGAAGAAGCAGATCGCCAAGAAGCTGGCCGACCAGCCCGCCGCTTGAAGATTTTAAGGCGGGGGACGACCGCCTTGAGCATCGGAGCGATCCGATGCTCAAAACTTGCAAGGCAGCGCGATCCGCATTTCGGATAGCGCCTGGCTGGTTCCATCACCCAGGATAAAAAAATGACTTCCTTCTCGCGATATCTGCCCTTTGTGGCCGCCATGGCGCTTGTTGTCGTGGCATCGAACATCCTCGTGCAGTTCCCGATGCAGGGCCAGGTCGGCCGCCTGTCGCTGGCCGACATCCTGACCTGGGGCGCCTTCACCTACCCCTTCTCCTTCCTGGTCACCGACCTTGCCAACCGCCGCTACGGCCCGACCGTGGCGCGCCGCATCGTCTTTGTCGGCTTCATGACCGCGGTGATCTGCTCGATCCTCGTCCCGCCCTTCCTGTTTCGCCACGGCCTGATCGAATTCGAGACTGCAGCCGACCGGCTGGTGCGCATTGCGGCGGCTTCGGGTGCGGCGTTCCTTTGCGCGCAATTGCTCGACGTCACCGTGTTCAACCGGCTGCGCCGGCAGAGCTGGTGGCGCGCCCCGATCGTCGGCACGCTGGTCGGCTCGGTGTTCGACACGCTGGTGTTCTTCAGCGTCGCCTTTTCCGCCCTCTTCGCCTTCGCCGGCCCGAACGACAGCTTCGCGCTGGAGACGGCGCCGCTGATGGGCGTGCTGCCGGTCGAGACCATGCGCTGGGTGTCCTGGGCGCTCGGCGACCTCTCAGTGAAGCTGATCATCGCCGTGGTGGCGCTGATCCCCTACCGGCTGCTCGCCGCTCGCTGGAGCCAGCCGGCCGTGGCCGCTTAACGCTGTGATCCCCTGGGTCCAGCTCGACTCGGCCAAAACGCCGGACGGCGGCCAGGAATTGCGCCTCAAGCAGCGCGGAACTGAATTTTCGATCATGCTCGGTACAAACGAGCTGATGAACAGCCGCCTCAGCGGCTCAGAAGAGGCGCTGGCAAAACTGTCCTGCGACAGGATTGCCGGACACAGCCGACCGAAAATCCTGATCGGCGGCCTCGGCATGGGCTTTACGCTGCGCGCAGCGCTTGCCGAACTTGGCGCCGACGCAGGCATCACCGTCGCCGAGCTTGTCCCGGCGGTCATTGCGTGGGCGCGCGGCCCTTTGGCAGCGCTGTTTGCCGGCTGTCTCGACGATCCCCGTGTGAGCGTCCGCGAGGCCGATGTCGGACACGTCATAACATCCGACAAGGCGGCCTGGGACGCCATCCTGCTCGACGTCGACAATGGTCCCGATGGCATCGTCTACAAGAGCAATGACGCCCTCTACGGCGCCGCCGGCCTCGGCGCGGCGCGTGCCGCATTGAAGCCCGGCGGTGTGCTGGCGGTGTGGTCGCAAGGGCCGGACAGCGGCTTCACGCGCAGGCTGAAGCAGGCTGGTTTTGCCGTGGACGAGGTGAAGACGCGCGCCAATGGCAAGCGCGGCGCCCGCCATGTCATCTGGATCGCAACCAACCCGCGATAAGCCTGCCGGGCGAAACTGAGATCATCGGCAGCAAGAGCCAGGGAGCCGGCGCCTTATCTCAGGGTGAGCGAGAAGCCGCCCGCGCCGTGCGCGTCGAAATACCGGTACAAGGTGGAAGCATTCCAGCCATGCGGCGCCTCGCGGCGGACTTCGAGGTGATCTGGGTCCTCGAAGCTCAACTCGGGCGTGGGTCCTTTCAACGTCGCGCCGCTGTAATCCAGCGTCACGGAGTCGCCAGTGTCGGCAAAGGAGATGGTGATCTTGCCGTCGCCATAGCTGATGTCGGCGTCGTCGATTGAACGCTCGGCGAAGACGATCGTTGTCTCTCCGGCAACCCGGACGACATCCTTACCGTCGCCGCGATCGAAGAACAGCTTGGCCTTGTCCGTGCCGGTGAGATCGATCCGATCGTCGCCCAGCCCGCCTGAAATGGCGTCGGCGGTGCGCGCGTTGATCCTGATCGTATCGTCGCCGCTGCCACCCTCGACGCGATCGACCTTGGCGGCGGCGATGGCGATGGCGTCGTCATCATCGCCTCCGTAGACGCCAAAGACGGCCTGACCGCTCGCGATCGTGATGATGTCGGAGCCCTGGCCGCCGGAGATGCCATCGACCCTCTGCCCGGCGGCGGCGGTGATGATGTCGCGGCCTTGGCCGCCTGAAATACCGCGCGCTTCGTTGCCCGCAGCAACGGTGATGATGTCGTCGCCGGCGTCGCCGGTTATGTTGTCGATGTTCATTCCGCCCGCAAGGGCAAGCACATCGCGTCCGTCGCCGCCCCAGATTCCCGAGATATCCCGTCCTGCGGAAACGGCGAGCGCGTCATCGCCTTCGCCGGCGGAGACGTTATAGACATCCCGTCCGGCAGCAATGTTGACGACATCATTGCCGGCGCCGGCGAAGATGCCACGACCACTGGGTATGACGACGGCGATTTCTTTGCCACCGACCATCGTGTTCGTCACGACAGCGCCCGGTGCGGTCTTTCCCTGCCAATAGTCGGAGGTGGCGTCTTCAGTCGACACCAGATTGAGCCGATCGTTTCCGTCGCCCAGCGAGACGTAGTTCGGTGCGGTATCGTCGCCGGACGACATGATGTTGACGGTGTCGTTGCCGGATCCGGTTTCGATAAACTCGGCATTGACGGGCATAACGAGCAGGAAGCCGTCGCTGCTCCCGGCGCCTTCAATCGACAGCTTGATGATCCTCGCCAACGCACTTTGCTGGGCGCTGTCGCCTCTGCGAAGGCTTGGGCCATCGGTCAGGAGGCCGATCGGTTTCGGCTTCTCACCGGAACCGCCTCTGAGCAGCAATTGCAGGGCCACCTGCTGTCGGGATACGGATGAGACGCTCGTCATGGGTCCGGAACCGGTTGCACGGTTCCAGACAGGCGTCGCCCGACTGAAACCAGGGATTGCAAGGCAGTTTGCCGATTCGGCGTTACCAAACCGTGCATGGTTGCAGACGGGAAAGCAGAAATCCGGTCGGCTCAATCCTGGTGCAGGATGAATTCCAGATAGAGGTTGCGTTGCAGGATCGAATGGTTGTCGTCCGAGATCAGCGACACCATCACCGCGCCGTCGTCGCGGGTCCAGACGTCGAGCCCTTCCATATTGTCGATCTGGTAGCCCATATCGGCTTCCATCAGCACCGGTCCGTCGGCGACAGCGCCCTTCTCGACGCTTTCGCCATAGATGCGTCTGAGCCGCATCTTCACTCCGCCGGCCATCGAAAAACTGCGCTCCAGGAGCAGCAGATCGCCATCCGGCAGGAAGGCGCCGTCGGTAATGTCGAAATCGCCATTGCGCTTGACGGTGAAGACACCCTTGTGCGGCCCTTCGATGATGGCCGCATAGATATTGCCTGATTTGTCCAGGCTCTTTTCGGAGACCACGACCAACCCGCCCTCGTGCTGGCCGTAGGGATTGGCGTGAGTGACAGTCTCGAAGCCTCGGTTCTGCCTGAGTTCCCGGGCTGGAACCAGGAAATTCAGCTGCTTGAACGGCGCCTTCATATTGTCGGGGTCGATCTTGAACTGGGCGACGCGCTGGTCGCGCTCGAAGCCGACGGTAGCGATGCCATCCTTGACCGCCAGGCCTTCGGCGTCGACCTGCCATTTCTTGTCGATCGGCCGGCCCGAGGCATCGACCATCTGCTGCATGCGGAAATTCTGGATGCCGGACGGCCGCCGCTCGGCATCGTGGGTCAATGTACCGAAGAACCAGAAGCCTGTATCGGCGACGCCGATGAAATCGCCGCCGGGTTTGAGGAAGCGAAACGCCGACAGCGCGCCGAAATCGCGCGTTGGCGAGGTCATTTCCAGCCCGCCGACAAATTCCAGCGGCCCGAACTGTTTGTCGGCGCTGCCTATATGGAAGGCGCTGATCGGGCGTGCCGAGACTTCGACCGACTCGACCGGAGTACGTCCCGCAGCAAATGCCGGCAGAGCCATGCCAAACAAGGCAGTGGCGGCGAAAAACGTCTGCCTGAAGCCACCGCGCAAAAAGATCATCCGGCGCGCCGATAGCCGCCGCGGCGCGTGTCGCGCGCGTTTTCCTCGGCAAACAGCGAGGCCAGCTGCTCGGTCATGGCGCCGGCCAGTTCCTCGGCATCGACAATGGTGACGGCGCGCCGGTAATAGCGGGTGACGTCGTGGCCGATGCCGATGGCTAGAAGCTCCACCGGCGAGCGCGTCTCGATCAGCTCGATGACGGCGCGCAGATGGCGCTCGAGATAATTGCCCGGATTGACCGACAGCGTCGAATCGTCGACCGGCGCGCCGTCCGAGATCATCATCAGGATCTTGCGCTGTTCGGGCCGGGCGATCAGCCGGTTGTGCGCCCACAGCAACGCCTCGCCGTCGATGTTTTCCTTGAGCAGGCCCTCGCGCATCATCAGGCCGAGATTGCGCCTGGCCCGCCGCCAAGGATGGTCGGCGGATTTGTAGATGATGTGGCGCAGATCGTTGAGCCGGCCGGGGTTCGGCGGCTTGCTGTCCTTCAGCCACTTCTCGCGCGCCTGGCCGCCCTTCCACGCCCGCGTGGTGAAGCCGAGAATCTCGACCGAGACGCCACAACGCTCCAGCGTGCGCGCCAGAATGTCGGCGCAGGTCGCGGCGACCGTGATCGGCCGGCCGCGCATCGAGCCCGAATTGTCGAGCACCAGCGTCACCACCGTGTCGCGGAATTTGGTATCGCGCTCCTGCTTGAACGACAGCGGCTGCATCGGGTCGATGACGACACGCACCAGCCGGGCCGGATCGAGGTAGCCCTCTTCGAGGTCGAAATCCCAGGAGCGGTTCTGCTGCGCCATCAGGCGCCGTTGCAGCCGGTTGGCGAGCCGGCCGACGACGCCGGAGAGATTGGCCAGTTGCTTGTCGAGGAAGGCACGCAGCCGGTCGAGTTCTTCCTCCTCGCATAGCTCTTCCGCGCCGACCGTCTCGTCGAAGGCAGTGGTAAAGACCTTGTAGTCGATCTCTTTTGGCAGATTGGTGAAGGGATTGTCGTTGCGGCGCGCTTCGCCGGGCGTCTCGGCGTCTGCATCGTCATCGTCGGAGAGATCGTCGGCGGTGGCGTCTGACGCCTCCGTCTCGGACGACTGTTCGTCGTCGGCTGACGCTTCGGCATCCTCGGACTGCGACTGCTCGGAGCCGGAATCGTCTTCGCCGCCCTCCTCGCTTTGCTCCTCGCCTTGGGGCTGGTTCTCGTCATTGTCCTCGGAGTCTTCGGTCTCCTGGTCGTCGCCGAGTTCCTCGGCCATCTCCATGGACGCCAGCATGTCACGCACGACGCGGGCGAAGGCCTGCTGGTCGCCGAGTTTGGCCGAGAGACCATCGAGGTCGGCCTTGGCCTTCTCCTCGACCCAGGGCCGCCAAAGTTCGACCAGCCGCTCGCCGCTCTTCGGGATCGGGCGGCCGGTCAGCTTCTCGCGCACCATGAGCGCGAGTGCTTCCTCGATCGGCGCGTCGGCCTTGTCCTTGACGTCGACAAGGTTGGCCTTGGCGTATTTGTCTTCCAGCATCGAGCCGATATTGTCGGCAACGCCTTGCATGGCACGGCTGCCGATCGCCTCGACACGCGCCTGTTCGACCGCGTCATAGATCGAGCGCGCCAACTTGCCTTCCGGCGCCAGCTTGGTGTGGATGCGCTGATCATGGCAGGCCCGCTTCAGCGCCATGGAATCGCCGAGACCGCGGGTAATCGCGATATCCTCTTTCGAGGCTTTCTTCGGCAGTTCCGGCAACCGGGCGCGGCTGCCGGCAAGGGCGGGCCTATCCTTGGCGAAACCGACCTCGAGCTCCTTGTCGCCGGCAATGGCGCGCATGCAGACCGTGACGGCGCGCTTGAAGCTGTCGGCTTCAGACCCCGTCTTTGACTTGTTGCGCGTATTGTCGCCCGGACCCGCCATTATCTATCTCTAATTCGCCGCCGGCTGCTGGCCGAGCTGAGTGCGCAGGATGCCAACAATCTCTTGCACCGAGATTGTAAAATAGCCTCCCTTGCCACTGTCATATGCCTGTCTCCACAGGCTGTATCCATGGCCGAAGCCATCGGGAATTGGTGCAGTCCCCTCAAGCTCAACCACACTCTCTCTGAGCACGTCAGCCGCTACAGGAAGGTGGGGAACGGTTTGCAGCGGCTTTCCGTCATTCGGTATCGGCGCATCGGTAACTGAAATCGACACGATCGGTTGATCTTCGCCTTCCAGATTGTCGACTGCGCCTATGATCACCCGCGACGATATTGGCGTCGCACCGTGATAGGTCCAGGTCTGCCCAGGTTTGAAGGGTTCGTTCTGGGCCATAGCTGCCTGAGAGAGACCAAAGCAGAGGATTGAGAAGCCCCACAGGAACGTCCGACCGGTTGTTCCCATGGAGCGATGTTACCCCAGCACCACGTTGGCGGCGCTCTCGGGCAAATCCTCGCCGAAGGCGCGCTGGTAGAACTCGGCCACCACCGACCGCTCCAGCTCGTCGCATTTGTTGAGGAAGGTCAGCCGGAACGCCATGCCGATATTGCCGAAGATCTCGGCATTTTCGGCCCAGGTGATGACAGTACGCGGGCTCATCACGGTCGACAAGTCGCCATTGATGAAGGCCGAGCGCGTCATGTCGGCGACGCGCACCATCTTGTTGACGATGTCCTTGCCCTTGCCGTCGCGATAGTGCTTGGCCTTGGCCAGAACGATGTTCACCTCATTGTCGTGCGGCAAATAGTTCAGCGTCGTGACGATCGACCAGCGATCCATCTGCGCCTGGTTGATCTGCTGCGTGCCGTGATAGAGGCCCGTGGTGTCGCCGAGACCGACCGTGTTGGCGGTCGAAAACAGCCGGAACGCCGGATGCGGACGGATGACCCGGCTCTGGTCGAGCAGCGTCAGGCGGCCCGACGATTCCAGCACGCGCTGGATGACGAACATCACATCGGGACGGCCGGCATCATACTCGTCGAAGCACAGCGCGACATTGTGCTGGTAGGCCCAGGGCAGGATGCCGTCGCGGAATTCAGTGATTTGCAGCCCGTCCTTGACGACGATGGCATCCTTGCCGACAAGGTCGATGCGGCTGACATGGCTGTCGAGGTTGACGCGCACGCAAGGCCAGTTGAGGCGGGCGGCGACCTGTTCGATATGCGTCGACTTGCCGGTGCCGTGATAGCCAGACACCATGACGCGGCGGTTGTAGGCAAAGCCGGCAAGGATCGCCAGCGTCGTCGCCTTGTCGAACAGATAGTCCGGATCGATGTCCGGCACATGCTCTGATGTCACCGAATAGGCCGGCACCACCATCTTGGACTCGAAGCCGAATTTTTCCTTCACCGACACCGTCGTGTCCGGCAAATTGGCGATGTCGCGATCGACCTTGTTCATCTCTATCCACGTCTCCACGGGCGAAAAGCCTGATTTCGCCGGCAATCGATTTTGTCCGGGGGCGGTCTTAGAGCCTTTTCCACCCTTATGAAAGTTGGAAAACGACACGAACCGTTGGGTTGCTCAGCACAAACCCGCCTGCTTGAGCACGCGATAGGCCTGCAGCACATCGCGGAACCGGTCTTCCGAACCTCTGTCGCCGCCATTCGCATCCGGATGGTGACGCTTCACCAGTTCCTTATAGCGCGCCTTGATGTCCTTGCCAGTCGCCTTTGTATCAAGGCCAAGCGTTTCCAGCGCCTTGGCCTCAAGCGGCTTGGCCTTGCGTTCGCGCGCCTCGCGCGGGTCCTTCGGCCCTTTGAACAGGTCGAAAGGGTCGCGCATGCGGTTGTAGTAGCCGGCGCGGCCGGAGCGCATCTGCGCCATATCGGGGGAGGAGCGCGTCGAAGCGCCGGCGAGGCCCATCTTCCATGTCGGCCGGTGGCCGGTCATCGCCTCCTTCTGGAAGCGGGCGATCTCGGTGTCCGGCACGCCGGAGAAGTAGTTGAAACCCTTGTTGTATTCGCGCACGTGGTCGAAGCAGAACTGAAAATACTCGCCTTCCTTCATGCGACCAACCGGCGCGCGGTGGGTGCCGGCCTCCTTGCAGCCGTCCCACTGGCAGATCGGCGAGCGCGACTTCAGCTCCGCGTCCTTTTCGGGACGGATCCGAATCTTCTCGAAATATTTGGGGTACGGTTTCATCTCACCCATTTATGGGCTGTTCGCACGTGCGAAACAAGAATTGACATTTTCGCGATGATCGCCCTAACCGCTGAATCGCGGCATAAAGCAGGGCGAATGGTGATTTTTGAGGCGGCCCGGCGAGATCGATCCCGATTTCCCGATCACGCCTTGCAGATATGGTGAAGGGAAACGGCGATGTCCATACAGGCGACCATGGAAGACAAGCTGAACAAGGCGTTTTCGCCGGAGCGGCTGGTTATCGTCAACGAAAGCCACCTCCATGCCGGCCACCATCACCACGGCTCCGACCACCATCACGGCGCCTATGACGGCACCGGCGAGACGCATTTTCGCGTCCGCATCGTCTCGCCCGTCTTTGCCGGCATGAGTCGCATCGACCGCCACCGCGCCGTCAACGAATTGCTGGCGGCGGAGCTGAAGGCCGGCGTCCATGCTCTGGCCATCGAACCGGCCGCCCCCGGCGAAAAGACCCGCTGGTAGGCGGATTTCGCCTTAGATCACTGCGTCGATCAGAAACGGCCCGGGTCGCGACAGCGCGCTGTCGAGCAGCGCGTCGAAGCGTTCGCACGTATCGGCGCGGTCCGCCTCGACGCCCATGCCATTGGCCAGTGCAACCCAGTCCAGCGCGGGATGGTCGAGATCGAGCATGCGCCTGGCGTTCTCGCCGATCGAATTCACACCGACATTTGTCATTTCACCATGCAGGATGATTGTGACCACGTCGAGCTATGCGCGCATAGCCGTCGGCGGCAGCCGTGACTAGGCCCTCGAACAGGCCGAGCACGCACCGCATCTCAGGAGCACGTCGCACAGCAGGTCGGCACCTTCATGAATTCTCTCCCGTCGACAGTCGAAGAGTGCAATAGCACCTGCAAGCGCCGGCTCGGCAATATCCCCCGGCACTTTTGGTCTGATCCAGCACGCTCGCGGCGATCAGCTGACCGTCGATTTGAGGAACGCCAGCGCGGCGGCCGTCAACGCATCGCCGTCCTCGCCAAAATCATGGTTGATCGACATATGCGTGTAGGCGCTGCCGTCGAACAGCGTCACCGCTGTGCCGGTGGCGCGCAGGCGCTTGGCAAAGGCCGTCGATTGCTCGTCACGGCCATCGGCGCGAGAGTAGGCGATGAAGGTCGGCGGATGCTTGCGCCCGTCGACATAGCTCGCCGGCGACAGGGTCGCCCATTGCGAAGGATCGGAAAAGACGCGGGCATAAGCGCGGACCATGCCGCCACTTTTCTCAAGCGCCGCAAGATCATAAGCCCTGGTATCGTCGAGGATCAGCCCGGCCACACCGGGCAGCCCGCCGCGCATGCCGGTAAGCGCGATCAAATGGCAGCCGGCCGAATGGCCCATGCCGACGATGCGGTCGGGATCGCCGCCATGTTTGGCGATGTTGGCCCTGACATAGGCATAGGCCTTCTCAACATCGCCGGCCTGGGCGGCGACATCGGCCTCGGGCAACATTCGATAGTCGATGGAGACGAAGCAGAAGCCGTTGGCGAGCAGGAAGGCGGGCTTGGCGCCGACCTGGCTGCGTTTGCCGAACTGCCAGGTGCCGCCATGAACGAAAAACACCACCGGCAGGCCGCTGGCGTTTTCGGGTGCATAGATGTCGAGCTTGGCCGGTCCGTAATCGAAGGTCTGGGCAGACGGCCGCTCCGAGGACGCGAAAGCGCCTGTCGGCAGAAAAGCCGCCAAGGAGCCCAACAGCAATGTTCGCCGGTCGATCATCATTCTCTCCTGGCCGCCCGTCGCAGAATGCCCTGCGCCGCCGCGGAGTTCCAATGAAGGATTGGTAACTTAGTCCTCGATACCAACGTTCGACGGGGTCACATACCTTGGCGATTCGCGGCAGCGCCCATCGTGTCGTCATCCTGGGGCGTAGCAAGGAGCGAAGCGACGCAGCGCAGACCCCAGGATCCATGCCGCGACCTCGGAGCGTTGCCACGGTGCAGATTTCTGCTCTGCTGCACTTTACGACAAACGTCACGGCATGGATCCTCGGGTCTTCGCGACGCCGCTTCGCGGCTGCTCCGCCCGTGGATGACGAAGTGATGGTACTGGTCGCCCTTGCTAAGCGTCTCCCGCCGGCCGGATCCTGATCCTGGCGATCCGGTTCTTGTCGCGCTTCATCACCACGAAGCGCTTGCCGTGGAAGGTGAAAGCCTGCTTTTCCTCGGGGATCGACTGCGTCTCGTGGATGACCAGGCCGGCAATGGTGGTGGCTTCCTCGTCCGGCAGGTTCCAGTCGAGCGCCCGGTTGAGATCCCTGATCGGCACCGTGCCCTCGACGACGACGGAGCCGTCGGCTTCCTGCTTGACGCCCTGGATGTCGACATCGTGCTCGTCGGCGATCTCGCCGACGATCTCCTCGATGATGTCCTCCAGTGTCACCAGACCTTCGACCTCGCCATACTCGTCGACGACGATGGCGAAATGCGCCTTGGCGCGCAGGAAGGCGTTGAGCTGTTCCTGCAAGGTCGTGGTGTCGGGCACGAACCAAGGCTTCGACGCGATCTTCATCACGTCGATCTTGGTAAAGTCGTTGCCGACCTCATTCAGCGCCCGCAGCAAATCCTTGGCGTGCAGCACGCCGACAATGTTGTCGAGCGAGCCCTTCCACAGCGGCATGCGGGTGTGCGGGCTCTGCAGGATCTCGCGCACCACGGCTTCCGGCGCATTGTCGGCATTGACCGAGCGCATATTAGTGCGGTGGACCATGATGTCGGAGACTTCGAGCTCGTCAAGGTCGAACAGGCCGCCGACACGGTCGCGGTCCTCGCGCACCACCTGGCCGTCACGGCGGAAATCGTCGACCGCGCCGCGCAATTCGTCCTGGGTCGACCGCTGCGGCTCGATGCGCGACAACTCATAGCCGAACATGGCAAGCAGGCGCGTGCGCACGGCAATGAAAAACAGGATGAGGATGGCGAGGACGGCAACGACGATCCAGCCAATGTCCATCTCAGCCGGCTTTCCCGTTGTCCGGATGATTTTCCCTGAGGAATGACAGCACTTCCGACGCCGGCACATCCTTGGCGATGAAGGCCTGGCCGATGCCGCGCGTCAGGATGAAGGTCAGCGCGCCGCGCGAGACTTTCTTGTCCTGGGTGATGAAGCCAAGCAGCGCCTCGGCGTCGGGCAGTTCGCCAGCGATGTCGGACATCCGCCACGGCAGGCCGACGGCGCGCAGATGCGCCTCGACCCTTGCCGCGTCGTCCGGGCTTGCCAGGTTGAGCCGCGCGGAGAACCGATGCGCCAGCGCCATGCCGATGGCGACACCTTCGCCGTGGACCAGACGGGAGCCGTCATACTGTGTGGCGGCTTCCAGCGCATGGCCGAATGTGTGACCGAGATTGAGCAGCGCGCGGTCGCCGGTTTCGAACTCGTCGCGGGCAACGACATCGGCCTTGGCGCGGCAGGCTTCGGCAATGGCCTCGGCCCGCTCCGCACCGCCGGCGAATACTTTTGTCCAGTTCTCTTCCAGCCAGGCGAAAAACGCCGGCCGGTCGATCAGCCCGTATTTGGCAAGCTCGGCATAGCCGGCGCGAAATTCGCGGATCGGCAGCGTGTCGAGCACCTCGGTGTCGGCCAACACCAGCTTCGGCTGGTGGAAGACGCCAACCAGATTCTTGCCGCGCGGACTGTTGATGCCGGTCTTGCCGCCGACGGAGGAATCGACCTGCGCCAAGAGCGACGTCGGGATCTGGACGAAATTCATGCCGCGCCGCACGATCCCGGCGGCAAAGCCGGTGAGGTCACCGATGACCCCGCCGCCGAGAGCGATGACGACATCGCCACGCTCCAGTCTGGCGGCCAGCACGCCGTCTACTACCTCTTCGAGATGGGCAAAGCTCTTGGTCTTTTCGCCGGCCGGCAGAGTAATCACGGCAGGCTGGATGTCGCCTTTTTCCAGACCGGCCTTCAGTGCGTCGAGATGTGTCGCCGCGACATTGTCGTCGGTGACCACCGCGGCCCTTGTGCCGGGCAGGCGGCGCGATATCTCGGCGCCGGCACGCGCCAAAAGGCCGGGGCCGATCAGTATGTCATAGGCGCGCTCGCCAAGGCCGACCTCGACAATGACAGGCTCGCTCATGGCCGCACCTCGCCCGGCGCCGTGGTGGCCGGAATGCCGAAATGCCCGCACAATGCGTCGACGACCTCGGTCGCAATGACTTCCTTGCGGTCGTCGCGGGTCGGCACGGTGACGTTTGACGTGGCATAGACCGGATAGCGTTCGCCCATCAGCCGCTCCAGCACGGCGCGCGGATCGGGGTTTTTGAGCAAGGGCCGGTTCTGCTTCTTGGAGACGCGCTCCATCAACAGATCGAGCTCGGCCTTCAGCCACACCGAGACGCCATGCGACGCGATCGCGTCGCGCGTGTGCGCATTCATGAAGGCGCCGCCGCCGGTCGACAGCACCTGCGGGCCGTTCTCCAACAGGCGCAGGATGACGCGCTGCTCCAGCGCCCGGAATTCGGTCTCACCATAGCGTTCGAACAGCTCCGGCACGGTCATGCGCGACACGCTTTCAATCTCCTGGTCGCTGTCGATGAACGGCAGTGACAGCATGGTCGCCACCTTGCGGCCGATCGCTGTCTTGCCGGCGCCCATCAGGCCGACAAAGACAATCGAACGACTGCCCAGCCTGTCGAGCAGCGTAGCATGGCTCTCGCCAGGAGGATTAGCTTGTAACGCGTTCATGAAACCATGCTGTTTCTAAGCCGTCTTTGCTGGCGTATCGACATCAAAAGCCGGTTTGCGTCAAGCATGGCGCCCTGAGCAGGTCCCGGAAAGTGCAGTGGTTTTTCCGTATGGACCTGCGTTAGACAAAACCCTTCGTCCTTGAATTGGCCGGATTGGCGTCCCATAAGGGCTCAGGGTTTGGAATCGCAGAACAAGAAGACGGGCGAAAATTGATGCCGACACTGTTCCGCTTTGTCGTGACGATGATGATTCTTGCCGGCATTGCCTATGGTATGATGGTGGCGCTGGCGATGTTCGTCGAGCCGAAAAAGGCGGAAATCACCGTGCGCATTCCGCCGGAAAAGCTGAACCCCAAGAAAAACTGACCCGAAGAAACTGACCGCAAGGACATGAACAGCGCGGCTCGCATCGAAGCCTTTCTCGAAATGATGAGCGCCGAACGCGGTGCCGCCGAAAACACGCTGTCCTCCTATCGCCGCGATCTCGAGGATGCCTCGCAGCAGATTGGCGGCGGGCTTGCCGGTGCTGCTGCGGCCGACATCCGCGCCTATCTCGACGACATCGCCGCACGCGGCTTTGCCCCGACCTCGCAGGCGCGGAAACTGTCGGCGATCCGCCAGTTCTTCAAATTTCTCTATGCCGAGGGCCTGCGCGGCGACGACCCGACCGGCACGCTCGACAGCCCGAAAAAGGGCCGGCCGCTACCCAAGACGATGAGCGAGGCCGATACCGGCCGGCTGCTCGACCGCGCGGCCCTCGAAGCAGGTGATGGTGTCAATGGCGACCGGCTGGCGGCATTGCGCCTGCACGCGCTGGTGGAGGTGCTCTATGCCACCGGCCTGCGCGTCTCCGAACTGGTCGGCCTGCCGGTGACCGTCGCCCAGCGCGACGACCGCTTCTTCATGGTGCGTGGCAAGGGCGACAAGGAGCGCATGGTGCCGCTGTCGGCCAAAGCGCGCACGGCGATGCGGGCCTGGCTCGCGGCCCGCAAAACGGTGCCGGCTTTCGCCGACAGCCCGTTCCTGTTTCCGGCCGCCGGCGACAGCGGCTATCTCTCCCGGCAGGTCTTTGCCCGCGACCTCAAAGGCCTTGCGGCACGGGCCGGCATATCGGCGGCGAAAATATCGCCGCACGTGCTGCGCCATGCTTTCGCCAGCCATCTCCTGCAGAACGGCGCCGATCTCAGGGCGGTGCAGCAACTGCTCGGCCATGCCGATATCTCGACCACGCAGATTTACACCCATGTGCTGGAAGAGCGGCTGGTGCGGCTGGTCAACGATCATCATCCGCTTGCCGACTAGGCCTCATATCGCTATGTGAGGGCACGTTCCACCGCGCGGCGCCCCGCTTTTCAGGGTTCCGTCAGTCTTTGCCTTCCGACGCATCGGTCCGCTCAAGAATGTACAATTACCTCGATTTCGAAAAGCCGGTGCAGGACCTTGAACTCAAGATCCTCGAGCTGAAGAAGCTTGCCGAGAATGGCGAGGCGGTCGATGTCGGCGACGAAATCAGCCGGCTTGAGAAGCGCGTACGCGACGCGCTGCGCGATATCTACAAGGCGCTGACGCCGTGGCAGAAGGTGCAGGTGGCGCGTCACACCGACAGGCCGCATTGTGTCGACTACATCAAGGGCCTGTTCAGCGATTTCACGCCGCTCGCCGGCGACCGCAATTTCGGCGAGGACCAGGCGATCATCGGCGGCTTCGCCCGCTTCCGCGGCGAACCGGTGGCCGTCATCGGTCAGGAAAAAGGCTCGGACACGGCGAGCCGGCTCAAGCATAATTTCGGCTCGGTCCGGCCTGAAGGCTACCGCAAAGCGGTGCGGCTGATGGAGCTTGCCGACCGCTTCAAGATCCCGCTTCTGACTCTGGTCGACACCGCCGGCGCCTATCCCGGTGTCGGCGCCGAGGAACGCGGCCAGGCCGAAGCCATCGCCCGTTCGACCTCGGCCTGCCTCGGCCTCAAAGTGCCGTCGATCTCGGTCGTCATCGGCGAAGGCGGCTCGGGCGGCGCCATCGCCATCGCCACGGCCAACCGCGTCTACATGCTGGAACACGCCATCTATTCGGTGATCTCGCCGGAGGGCGCCGCCTCGATCCTGTGGCGCGACACCACGCGTTCGAAGGATGCGGCGACCAACATGAAGATCACCGCCCAGGATCTTCTGGAAATGAAGATCATCGACGCCATCATCCCCGAGCCGCTCGGCGGCGCCCAGCGCGCGCCCGAAACGGTGATCGCCGCCACCGGCGACCTCATCGCCAAGACGATGAAGGATTTTGCCGGCGCCAACACCGATTTTCGCGAGCAGCGCCGCGAAAAATACCTGGCGATGGGCCGCAGCCTCTGATTTCAGGCCGGCCGGGCGCCGCAATGTGGCGTCAGCGAGCAATTTCGCCACAAAAATGCCGCCGCATTCGGTTCAATGAAAAGTCCGTGACATCGAGCGAAATGCCGTGGGGGCAGCCGTCCGGAGCTTGCGGTAAGGAATTTTCAAGGTTAACGGGCTTAGGGTCCGTGAAGGTTTAGTGTGTTGGCCTGCGGCTGCGAAGCCCCACGCCCCGGGAAAAAGACATAGCCGTAACCATGTTTGCCAAGCTTGCCCGCACCGGAATACTGATCGCCGCCCTCGGCGTTGCCGGCTGCAACGATTCCTCGATGAAGGATTTCGCGCCGGAGGCTAACAAGCCGCTGCCGGACAAGATCCTCGCCGACATGAAGGCCAAGGGCATGATCCGCACCTCGTCGGTGATGGCCCGCATCTTCAAGGAAGAAGGCAAGCTCGAGATCTGGAAGGCCAAGACCAACGGCCGCTACGAGATGGTCGCCAGCTACGACATCTGCAAATGGTCGGGCAAGCTCGGACCGAAATACACCGAGGGCGACCGCCAGGCGCCGGAAGGTTTTTACACGGTTCGCCCATCGCAGATGAACCCGCGCTCGAACTATCACCTGTCCTTCAACATCGGCTATCCCAACGCCTATGACCGTGCCAATGGCCGGACCGGCGCCAATCTCATGGTGCACGGCGCCTGCTCGTCATCGGGCTGCTATTCGATGACCGACCCGCAGATCGAACAGATCTACGCCTTCGGCCGCGACGCCTTCCAGGGTGGCCAGACCGAGTTCCAGATCCAGGCCTTTCCGTTCCGCATGACCGCCGCCAACATGGCGCGCTACCGCAACGACCCGAACTACGAGTTCTGGAAGATGCTGAAGGTCGGCTACGACAATTTCGAGATCACCAAGGTGCCGCCGAAGGTCGATGTCTGCGAGAAGCGCTATGTCTTCAACCAGGTGGCGCCCGAAGGCACGACCTTCGATCCGACCGGCGCCTGCCCTCCGACCACGCAGCCGGATTCGTTGAAGAGCGCCTACAACGCCTATCAAAGCAGCTATGACGCGGCCTTCAGCGGCGCCGTCAAGGCCAGCGTGCCGGCGCCCAAGCCGACGATCGCCGGCATCAAGGAAGCCAGCATCGTTTCCGACTGGTCGAAGCGCCGCGCCCGCGGTGAGCGCGTGCCGATCGATCCGCCGTCGCTCAATTCCGACGGCACGGTGACCGAGACGGCGCGCATGGGCCGCATCGATTCGCCGGCCGGTCGCAAGATGGCCGCGCTCGACGCCGAGAAGGAAGCCAAGCGCAAGGCCGAGGAACAGCGGGTTGCGGCCATCGAAGCCGCGAAAGCCGCCAAGGCCCAGGCACTGGCTGAAAAGGAAGCGGCCAAGGCCCAGGCGCTGGCCGAGAAGGAAGCAGCCAAGCAGGCCGCCCAGCAGCCGGTCGCCACCGCCAGCGTCGAAGCAGCCCCGGCCGAGCCGCAGGCCGACGAAAGCCGGCTGTCAAAGATCAAGAACAAGCTGCTCGGCATGTTCGGCGGCTGAGGTTTCACCTTGGCCGCGATCTATGATCTCAAGGGTCTGAACTGCCCCTTGCCCGTTCTCAAGGCGAAAAAACGCCTGGCGGCGATGCAGCCGGGCAGCCGGCTGTGGCTGGAGACCACCGACCCGCTGGCGGTCATCGATATCCCCGCCTTTTGCGCCGACGCCGGCCACCAGTTGGTTGAAACAGTGGCCGTCACCGGCGGCCATCGCTTTCTGGTCGAGCGCGGCGCTTAGCGCCCTGGAAATGCTCTAGCCCCCGGCAATCGCCAGCGGATTGCTCTCCAGCGCCGCACGATCCGGCGTGTCGATCGACGGGCGGTTGGTGAAGGCGGCAAACAGCCGGCGCACATAGTCTTCCGGCATGTCGAGCGTGATCAGCACCAGCCTGGTGCCGCGCTGGCCGTCCGGCCAGGACGGCAGCCGCGCCGGCGGATGCAGGATCCTCTGCACGCCGTGGACGACCAGCGGCCGTGACGGATCTTCCGCAAGCTCGATGACGCCCTTCATGCGCAACAGCTTGTCGCCATGCGCCGAGCGCAACAGGTCGAGGAACATCTCGATCGCCGAAAACGGCACGGGCCCGTCATGGACCAGCGAATAGGAACGCACACGGGAATCGTGGCGGTGCTCGGCGTGATCATGATCGCCGTGGCCATGGTGATGGTGGTCGCCATGATCATGGTGATGTTCATGCGCGGCTTCTTCGCCGAGCCAGCGCTGGACATCGGCGGATTTGGTCGCCGGATTGTAGAGGCCGCAATCGAACAGCGCCGCGACGCCGGTTTGGCTGTCACCGGCCTCCAGCACTCTGGCTCCCGGATTGAGCTGATGGAGCCGCGCCCGCAGGGCCTTGAGATCGGCGGGATCGCCGGCCAGATCAACCTTGGTCAGCACGATACGGTCGGCCATCGCCACCTGTTTGACCGCCTCGACATGACCATCGAGCGTGACATTGCCGTTGACCGCGTCGACCAGCGTGATGACGCCGTCGAGCCGGAAGGCCTGGACCAGGGCGGGATGCGCCATGATCGACTGCAGCACCGGCGCCGGATCCGCGAGCCCCGTGGTCTCGACAACGACGCGGGCAAGGCGGGCTATACGACCTGTCTGCAGCCTGTCGACGAGGTCGGCCAGCGTGTCGACCAGTTCGCCGCGCACCGTGCAGCACAGGCACCCATCGGACAGCTGGATGATGCCGTCGGAGGCCTGCTCGACCAAGAGATGGTCGATCGCAACCTCGCCGAATTCGTTGATGATGACGGCGGTGTCGACCAGCGCCGGGTCTTTGAGAAGCCGGTTGAGCAATGTCGTCTTGCCGGCGCCGAGGAAGCCGGTGAGCACAGTGACGGGTATCGGAAAGCTGGCCATCGGCCTAGTTCGCGGCCTTGACCGGCTGGTCGCCTTGCACCGGGCTTGCCGAACCCACCACGATCGGTTCCGAGCCCTTTGGAGCCGGGATGTCGGGCCGCCAGCTCGGCAGCGGCACATCGGCGAATTCCTGGCCGCCCTGGTCGAGCATTGCCTTCGGCGCCGGCCCGGTGGCGCCGCCGAGGCCGACGGCAACCAGCGTCGGCACGTGGTCGAGCTTTTCCTGATAGGGCGATTTCGGTGCGGCCGCGGCGTCTTTCGCGGCCACCGGCGGTGCTGCCTCGGACTGTTCTTCGCGCGCCTTCTTCTTGCAAATCTCGTCATGCATGTCGTTAGGCGACATGGTATCGCCATAGGAAGGCATGGCCGCGACCGTGAGCCAGTTCGGCTCGGACATGGCAAAGCCCTGGTCGAGCAGCCTGGCGGCGGTCTCGGCGCGGCTGATCGCCGATTTTTCGCCAAGCACGACAGCGACCAGCGTGCGGCCATTGCGCGTCGCAGAGCCGATCATGTTGAAGCCCGAGGGACAGACGAAGCCGGTTTTCATGCCGTCGGCGCCGGGATAGCGGCCGATCAAGAGATTGTAGTTTGAGATCGCCTTCTTGCCGACGGCAAGGCCTTCGATCGAGAACCAGGGCGCATATTGCGGGAATTCCTTGCGGATCGCCATCACCAGCAAGGCAAGGTCACGCGCCGTCGTATACTGCTCCGGCGAAAACAGCCCGTTCGGGTTGACGAAATGCGTCCCGGTCATGCCGAGCCGCGCGGCTTCAGCGTTCATGCGGATGGCGAAGCCGGCCTGCGAGCCGCCTATATTCTCGCCGACGGCCATCGCGATGTCGTTGGCCGATTTGACCAGCATCATCTTCAGCGCATTGTCGAGCCGCATCACCGAACCAGGCTTGAAGCCCATCTTGCTCGGCGGTTCGCCGGCCGAATGCTTGGTCACCTTGATCGGTGAATCGAGTTGGACCTCGCCGGCGGCAATCGCCCGGAAGGTGACATAGGCAGTCATCAGCTTGCTCAGCGAAGCCGGATACCAGCGGCTGAAGGCGTCCTGATGCTGCAGGACCTTGCCGCTGTTCAGGTCGAACAGGACAATCGGATTGGCCGAAGCCGGCCCAGCCAGCATCGGCAGCGCCAAGGCGCCCGTTAGCAGTAATTTGAGGATATGGCTGTGCCGCATCATGGAATCCGAAATCGCCTCTTGCCGTAGTCGCCCCTGGCTCCGTAAGATTTCGTTACGCGATGGCCAGCATGATGAGATCCGGCCCTCAATTTCCGGATCACGTTGTTTGCGGTGCTATTTACCCTATGTGACGCCAAGATGGCAAAGTGCCTGGCAATCACAATTGCAAAGCAGCAGGCCAGACCGTCTGCTCCAACAGCGAGATGGAACCATTATGCCGATTCTGAACCGCGCCGCCGAGATGCAGGATGAAGTTGCCGGCTGGCGACGTCATCTGCACCAGACGCCAGAACTGAATTTCGATGTCTTCAAGACCGCGGCCTTCGTCACCGAGAAGCTGAAGGAGTTCGGCTGCGACGACGTGGTGACGGGCCTCGGCAAGACCGGCGTCGTCGGCATCATCCATGGCCGCAAGGGCGATGGCGCGACCATTGGCTTGCGCGCCGACATGGACGCGCTGCCGATCAACGAGATCACCGGCAAGTCCTACGCCTCGACCGTTCCCGGCAAAATGCACGCCTGCGGCCATGACGGCCACACGGCAATGCTGCTGGGCGCAGCCAAATACCTAACCGAGACGCGCAATTTCGCCGGCTCCGTGGCTGTCATCTTCCAGCCGGCGGAGGAAGGCGGCGGCGGCGGCAACGAGATGGTCAAGGACGGCATGATGGAGCGCTTCGACATTTCCAGAGTGTTCGGCATGCACAACATGCCGGGCCTGCCGGTCGGCCAGTTCGCCATCCGGCCGGGCCCCATCATGGCGGCGACGGCCGAGTTCACCATCACGGTCAAGGGCCGCGGCGGCCATGCGGCTATGCCGCACGGCACGATCGACCCGATCGTCATCGCCAGCCAACTCGTCGGCGCTTTGCAGACCGTTGCCTCGCGCAGCACCGATCCGGTCGAGGCCGTGGTGGTGTCGGTGACCAAATTCCACGCCGGCGACGCCTACAACGTGATTCCGGAGACCGCCGAGATCGCCGGCACGGTGCGCACGCTGAAAAAGGAGATCGCCAAGAAGTCGGAAGAGCGCATCCGCGCTATTTGCGACGGTATTGCCACCGCCTTCGGCGCGACGATCACTGTCGACTATGACGCCAACTACCCCGTGACCTTCAACAATCCGGAAGAAACCGTCTTTGCCAGCGATGTCGCGGCAAGTGTCGCCGGCGACACCCAGGTCCACCGCGCCATCCAGCCGGTGATGGGCGGCGAGGATTTCTCCTACATGCTGGAAGCCCGGCCCGGCGCCTTCATCTTCATCGGTAATGGCGAGACCGCCGGCCTCCACCACCCGGCCTACGACTTCAACGACGAAGTCATCCCGCACGGCATGAGCTACTGGGTGAAACTGGCCGAAACAGCGCTCGCCGCCTAACCTATGCCGCCGAAAGGCCGGCCGATTTGCCTTCGGCCGGCCTCTTGATTTGCCTTCGGCGAGCCTCTTGGCGAAACGGTCTGAAGCGGCTATGTGTCGGGCCGCGTGGTCCCGTAGCTCAGTAGGATAGAGCGGCAGATTCCTAATCTGTAGGTCACAGGTTCGATTCCTGTCGGGATCACCACTCAGTCACTGCCATTTTGGCGGCGTTGAACGGCCCCGGAATTGGGCGGACATTTCCGCTTGTTAGCGATAAGGATACCCTGACTGTTGGCGGAGCGCTGGCCAAAAGTCTCCGTTCTGTTCGATTCCTAGCAGGCGTCTCTGCAGGGCAATTTACGCGCCCGACTGTTTTGCCAAGCCAATTTCCGCCTGCCGCACTCTACTTTATTGCAAGACGTTCAAATTTGAGCTTCCGCACTCATGCTTTGTCGAGAGTATCTCCTGTAGTCATTTAGACCTTCTGCGCCGCAAGGATCCGCCGTTCAGGATTGCCGTCGGCGACGATGACGAAGAAATAGGAGAACGCAATGACTCGCAGTCACGTTGAACGTCTTGATGAGTTCAGGGAGATCCTGGTCGCGACTCGACGCGAAGGAGTCCGTAACGTGCACCATACTCGCGACGCAATGCGGGCAAGTGGCTTTCAGATCGGGGACAGCGACGGCTCCAGCTACGGAGCCGAGCTGAAGGCGCTTCAAGAGGAAATTGAGGCAGTCGATCGCGCCATCGAAGACGAGAAGCGGCTGGCCTTGGCCATCGAGAGCGCCGCTCAATCCCGACGACCGACCAAACCGAGAATCGTGAAGGGGGCATAGATTCAGATACGACTCTTGGCGCCCGTCGATCGCCTGCGGCACCCAGCCGATCAGTATAGTGCCGGCCGGGTGCGTGCATCGATACGCGCGTGTCGCTCACGGACGAACGCGGATGACTGTCTTCCCCGAGCGTCGCTCGGTCGGGTTGAAGGCGGAAACGGCATCGTCGAGGGTCGAGATGTTGCCGATGTTCGTCCGCAGTCGACCGTCCCGCACCCGCTGGATGATCTCATTCAGTTGAGCACGATCGGACTCGACAACGAAGTCGACCGCCAGGCCCTTGGCGGGCTGTGCGTCGGGCGGCCCGACGACGGTCACCAGTGTTCCTCCGGCTCGAATCAGGCCTGCTGACCGCTTCTGGATGTCGCCGCCGATGACATCGAACACCAGGTCGACGCCGCCGACGTCTTCCAGGGCGTCCTTCTCGAGGTCGACGAACTCGTTCGCGCCGAAGTCGAGCGCCTTCTGACGGTCGGCAGCGCGTCCGGTGCCAATGACGTAGGCGCCGGCCTCCCGTGCGAGTTGTGTCACCATCGATCCAACCGCGCCGGCCGCACCATGCGCAAGGACGCTTCGCCCGGCCTGAAGGCGGCCGTGATCGAACAGACCCTGCCACGCAGTCAGGCCTGAGATCGGCAAACTAGCGCCTACCGTAAAGTCGACGTCGCCCGGCAGCGGCGCAAGGTTACGCGCCTCGACGGCCACATACTCCGCAAGGGTGCCGTCGCGATACCAATCGGTGAGACCGAACACCCGCTGGCCCACCGACAGCCCGGTCGTGCCGTAGCCAAGGGCGGTAATCACTCCGGCCAGCTCGTGCCCGGGGATCGATGGCGTTCGGTCACGGCCAACCCGATCAGTCCAGGTCGAGGGCCATGTCAGTTCAGTCGGAACGAATCCCGACGCATGAACCTGAACGACGACGTCGTTTATAGCCGCCTGTGGCTCGGGGCGTTCCACTAGCTTCATCCCGGCCGTTCCCGCGGCCTGGTCCGTCACAACAATTGCCTTCATCGGAATTGTCTCCTCCGTTGTTTGTCACGTGGCGATAGCCGGTAGGCTTCCGTAAGTTCTGCCCCTGCAGGCTCGCCGAGAGAACCCCACCCGAATTCTCAGCGAGCCAGCCGCCCCGGCATGAGGCTATAACGGAGCGACCTCCAACCTGTACTGTTCGACGTGCGGAAAGTTGCGAAGCATCCCCAGAGACTTCGGGCCACTTGACCTAAGGCTGGGTAGCATCATCCAGACCAACGAAAATGTATGAGGATTCACTAAAAAGTTCGGAACATCAAATGGACAGGAACAGAACCAAAGCGGTTACATCAGACCTTCGAGAGCAAGCAGCAAGACTTTAGTCCGATAGAGAAAAAGCCCACCACTGAGGTGCCAGCAGCGGGCTTTTAAGGGCTACATCCAGAAAGGAAATCGACCGCCTTGCAAGTACAACTCGAATGGGCGGCTATGGCTCCCGGTGGTTCCGTTACGGTCTGAGTTGGGCGCCGCCAACTCAACGAAAGCCGGCCGCAACCTAGCTGGCAACCAGCGGAACGGTGACGGTCGTAGCGTAATTTATCGGATATTGGTCGAAATACGGGAAGGCGATGACGAAGGCATAGCTGGCGGTCAGATGCGCCATCTTGAAGCCGCCGCTGGCAGGGTCGATCGCGATCGTCACAACGACGTTCTGCAGACCCAGGTTCGCCAATTTCTCCGTAGCGATGGCCTGGATGTCGCTCTGCGAAAGCGTGTTGTTCAGTTGCAGCGCCCGAGAAGAGGTCTCCAGCGTATAGCGGACGGTCGACACGGCATTCATGGCCCAGCCGAAGGCGAAGATTCCGAACAAGAGCATCACCAGGATCGGCGCGATCAAGGCGAATTCCAGCCCTGCTCCGCCGGAGCAGTCACGGCGCCATCTGGACCAGATCCTTTCAGCGGACACGGATCACCTGCTGATGACTGATCGCGCGCGGGTCCGGGAAGACACCGAAATTGAACGGGGGCACCCAGGTGCCCGTCGCCGTTATCTGGACGAAGACGGTCGGCAGCTTCGTTCCGCCGCAGATGGTGGTCTCATCCACGACAGTGGCGCCGCACAAATAGGAGCGGACCAGCACGACCGCGGCGTCATCGGGCTTGTTGTTCCAGCTCGAAAGCGCCACCGCCTGCGTTCCCGTGTCATTGGACGCGCCGGCCATCACGAGATTGGCCGCGGTTTTGACGCCGGCGCGCATCTGCAGGTAACTCGTCACGTAGGACCAGCCGTCGGCGATGCCGAAGCAGACCAAGCACAGGACGGGCAGCAACATGGCAAATTCCACGGCAGCTATACCGGATTTGTCCCGGACAATGCGCAAGGTCCGCCCTCCCATCGCGCTACTCGACGAGCTGAACGGACTGCGTCGCCGGAATGTCCTTCATCCCGAGGCTGGTGCAGTCCTGCTTGATGGTCGTACTACCGGACCACTGGATGGTGTCGGCGATGACCTGAGTGCAGCCGCCGTTCCCTGAGAAGTTGCCGAGGTAGTTGACCTGCTGCCTGGGGAAATAGATGGCGCCGGTCAAAAGCGAGTCCGCGGTGCCATTGAAGGTGCTCTGCGCCGCAGTCCCGGTCCTGTCGCCGTAGAACAGCACGCCGGAATAGGTTCCGGATGTCGGCGCGCTCAGCGTCACCTTGGCGTTGCCGTTCATGCTGACGGTGTTGCTGCCTGCCATGAAGATGGTTACCCCGCTGCCCGCGACGACAGCGTTGGCGTTGACCTTCATGCTGCCCTGCACGACATAGACGCCGGGCTGCAGGGTGACGTTGCCGCTGAGGCTCATGCCGCTGCAGTAGGTGCCAGGCTGGAGTGTTTGCGACGTCTTGTTGCCGTTGACATTCTTACACGGGTTGCCGGCCGCGGGCGTCGCTAGGCTGGAGAAAGGATCGGATGCCGGCAAGGCTTTGGTGATGTTGGACTTGCAGACCGTGGTCGCTGGATTGTTCAGCACCATGCCGCCCACCGTGATCAGGCAGTCGGCCTTGAGCACCGCCGAGCCTTGCGTCTTTATGGCGTCCGAGGCAATCGAGTCCGACATGACCGAGCAGCCGTTGAGGTTGACGGTGGTGTTGCCGGAAAAGAGCGCAGCTTGGGGGGCCGACGGGCTGAGCGCCAGCACGCAGGCTTTCGAGGCGTCGGTGATGAGCGCCACGGCCCTGGCCTGTTCCGGAACCGGCGTGCTGTTGAAGATCGCCGTGAAGTAGCGATCGAGGTTCTGCTTGACGATGACCTCCACCGCCTTCTTCGCGGTGTTCGGGCCGGACAACGGCGGCGTGTTGACCTGGATCGTGCCCGGTGTGGCAAAATTGTTCGAGGTCGCCGACTGCGTGGCGGCGGCGACGATGGTCGGGTTGTCGGAACCCGCGACTTTCTCAAGCGCACCGGCATAGGCCGCGGCATCGGCGACGGCCTGCAGCTTAAGGCTGCTGTAGTACCAGAAGGACGTCTCCACACCGAGGCCGGCGCCGCCGACCACGATCGGCAAGGTGAAGGCAAAGGTGACGGCAACGTTACCGTTCGCGGCGCGTTTTAGGCGGCCGAAAACAAACCACATCCATGTGAACGCATTGAATGCCATATGTTATTAGAAACCACGAATAGATAAACGAATGTCTAAAAACTCCATTCCGATTCGACGTAGTCCGACGGGCCAGGCGCAATTGTTGCGATCGCGCCTCATGCCGCCGCTTGACCGTCGGAGGTATCGCCCCAGAAACGATGAATGCGAAACATCGTTTTCATGAAGAGGTCATACGCCGCTATCGCGAACTTTGTTGTCGACCAAAATGACATTTTACCCGTCAGAGACGAAGCTATCGAGAAGACAGGGGGATGGTTTCAAGACGCAAAATTGTTCAAATGTGCGGCGAGGCCGGAACGACAATCACGGGTACACTGAAGGGGCGCCTGACAGGAATGGATTTTGATTGGCAAAGCATCAACGCTTCAGCTTCGTTTGCCGAGCGCGACTACGTGACGAACAAGCTGTCGACGTGGATGCCCATTCTTGAACCTCTAAGGGACACGCCGCTTTCGATTCTGGAAATTGGCTCCATGGAAGGTCGCTCCGCGCTCTTCTTTGCCAGCTATTTGCGAAAGGCCGTCATCACCTGCGTCGATCCCTTCCACAAACGGGGGAAACGGTTCGACAGGAATTTGAAGCGCTACGCCGATCGGGTGACGAAGATTCGCGACTTCTCGCTGCCGGCGCTGATCAGACTACGCCAGGCAGGGGCGGAATTCGACCTGGTCTATATCGATGGCTGTCATGAGCGCGAAAGCGTCATGATGGATAGCGTCCTGGCATGGGGGATGCTCAAGCTTGGCGGCATGCTCATTTGGGACGACTACACCGACTATAAGGACGACAAGGCAAATTGGGAGCGTCCCACGTCCGCCGTCGATGGCTTCCTGGTCGCCTACTCGCAAGAGTTTCAGGAGATCTCGCGCACCAAACAGCTCATCGTAAAGAAGACCGCCGATACCCCACGGTGCCCGGTAAGGGGAAAGATCGGCTCCCGCCGCCTCAGGGCCTTTGTGCAATCCATCCAGGGCTGGCTTTGAGAGCCACGGCGACGGGACGCGCCTCGGACAGACGTTCCATCCGAAACCAGCCATTCCGCGGCAATCAGCTCGTGAGGCGCCCACGAAACAACGTGCAGCCATCGGTCAGGCGCGACCTGGAGATATCCCGAAATCCAGCCTCGCTCATCCACGCCCGATACTGACCTTCGGTGTACGATTCGCCTGCGCGATAGAGGTTCAGGAAGGTGAGATTGAGAAAGACGCCCTCACGCGGGCCGAGGCGGTCGTCATCGACGACGCCCCACCCTGCAATTGCGATCTCGCCGCCCTGTGTGAGGCAACGCGCCGCGTTCAGGATCGAACTGCGCGCCTGGTCCGGCGGCAGGACCTGGACGACGGCCTTCAGGATCGCCAGATCGTGCCGGCCGATCGATGGCGCGACCGTTATGTCGCCTTCTTCGACAGCCACGTCGCCGGCGCCGTATTCCGACAGGATGGCTGGCGCGACCGCTGCGACCGTTGGCAGTTCCATCAGCGTCGCCGCAATGTGCGGCCACCGCTCGCGAAGTCCGACAAGAATGGTCCCGGCGCCGCCGCCAATGTCGATCACCGAGCCGATCGCCGACAGGTTCAACGCGCGGGCCAGATTTCGGCCGAAAAACACCCCGCCCGGTGCGAGCATTCGGCTGAAGGCCGCCGCGGACTCAGGCCCTGCCTCGGAAAAGTCGTGCAGCGCAGCCGGCCGGTTCTGCCGCAGCGATTCTGCGGTCAAAAGGTCGGCTCCCCAGAGCTCGCGCAGCAGCGCATGGTCGCCACCGCGATAGGTCGGCTTGGACGCGTCGAGGAACTCCGACGCTTCGGCTCCGTTGCGAAATTGACCATCCTCGACTTCGAGGAGAGCGATGCTGGCGAGCGCGTAGAGGAGCCGCGACAGACGATCGGGCTCGACTTTAAGCGCCGCCCCAAGGCTGTCGGCAGTCATCGCATTGCCGCCGAGCCGGGTGAAAATGCCGAGATCCAGCCCGGCGCGAAGCGCCAAGGCCGGGGGCACCCCTGCGATCAGCTTGTCGATCCGCTCAAAATCCACCATGTCGTATCCCGTTGCGCGATCCGGGACCGACTTTGAAACAGCTCGGCTAACCTCGTCAAATCAGCTTACCAGCGCTCGCCCGCTCTCGGCGTCGAAGAGGTTCAGCTTGGCGGTGTCGGGTTCGACGTAAAGCGCATCGCCCGGACGCGCGCTGATCCTTTCGGGAAACACGGCGACCGCCGGCACGCCGGCCATTGTCAGATGGACCTGGGTTGGCCGCGGGACAATTCCTCGATGCGGCGCTTTTCAAAGCCGCTGAGACCGACGACATCAAGGACCGCGCCGACGCGGCCGGGGATACCGGCCTTTTTGACGTGCCGTTGCCGATCGAGCTTTGCTTGCCTCGAGCGCTACGCAGACAAAGCCAGCAATGCCAGTCCGGCCAGTGCTGAGCCGGCTAATGTCGGCAGCATGCCGATCTTCAGTTTCAGCATGGCGACCATCGCGGCTGCCGAAAGCAGTGCTGCACGCCAGTCCAGCGACGACAGCACCGGCACCTCCATCCCGAGGCCGACGCGGTGCACCGCGCCGAAGACGACATGCAGCGCAAACCACAGCGCAAGGTTCATCACCACGCCGACGACAGCCGCCGTGATCGCGCTCAGTGCCGCCGACAGAGCCTTGTTGCCGCGCAGCGCCTCGATGTAGGGCGCCCCGAGAAATATCCAGAAGAAGCAGGGCACGAACGTCACCCAGAGCGTCAGCAGTGCGCCGAGCGATCCAGCGACGAGCGGAATCATCGCGCCGGCATGCCGGTAGGCGGCGATGAAGCCGACGAATTGCAGCACGAGGATCAGCGGTCCCGGCGTCGTCTCGGCAAGGCCAAGGCCGTCGACCATTTCACCGGGCGCCAGCCAGCCGAATGACGTCACGGCCGCCTGGGCGACATAGGAGAGCGCTGCATAGGCACCGCCGAAGGTGACCACCGCCATCAGGCTGAAGAAGCCGCCGAGCTGTGTCCACACACTGGCTGGGCCGGTCAGCGCCAGGATCAGCACGACCGGTCCGAGCCAGATCGGCAGCCAGATCGCGATGGTGCGCGGCGCGTGCCATTTCGTCGGCCTGGTATGGGTAAGTTCGCCGCGCTCGAACATCAGGTCGACCGCGCCTCTGACATCAGGCAAATTGTCCTTGCCGTGTGCGGCTCCGGAAAACCAGGCCGGCGCCAGGCGATTGCCGATCCAGCCGGTCAGCCCTGCAAACAGGATGATGAGCGGGAACGGCAGCCTGACGACGTAGATAGCAAGGAAGGCGATCACCGCGATCGCCACCATCACCCGGTTCTTGAGCGCCCGTTTGCCGATGCGGATGACCGCCTCGACGACGACGGCCAGCACCGCAGCCTTGATGCCGAAGAACAGCGCATCGATGACAGGGGCATCATTGTAGAGCACGTAGAAGATGCTGAGACCCAGCATGACCAGGGCGCCGGGCAGCACGAACAGGATGCCGGCAACGAGGCCGCCGGCGGTCCGGTGCAGCAGCCAGCCGATATAAATCGCCAGCTGCTGCGCCTCGGGTCCGGGCAACAGCATGCAATAATTGAGCGCATGCAAAAAACGCTGCTCGCCGATCCAGCGCCGCTCCTCGACCAGTTCCTTGTGCATCAGCGCGATCTGTCCGGCCGGCCCGCCGAAGGAGAGCAGACCGATCTTCGCCCACAGTTTTGTGGCTTGCCCGAAGGTCGGCGCTGGGGGCGCCTCGACACCATGAGCCTTTTCGCCGGCGGCAACGGCGCTCATGTTTTGCCCCCGCTCGGCCAGTTGTGGGTTTCGTCGGTGGCGTCGCGGCACCACCTGAAAAACGCATCGTAGAGCAGCATGCCGGCCTCGAGCTGTTCGAGATCGTCGCGGAACATGCGCGACAGGCCGAGCGATGCCGCCAGGAACCCTGCCGCCTGCGGTATGAGATCAAGGCGCGCCGTGTCGGCTGCACGCACGATCAAAGCAAGACGGTCGAGCGCCTCGGAGCGCAGCCCGAATTCCTCGATCATTGTGTCGAAGGTGCAGCGCTCGCCGCGATGGCTCCAGAACACATCGTCGATGTCGAAGGGGATCGCCGCGAAACGGTCAGCGGCAGCCAGCACTTCGGCCGGTTCGACGAACAGGAACACCGCTGAAGGATCAATGAAGCGGCGGATCAGCCATGGGCAGGCGATGCGGTCGACCTTGGGGCGGGCGCGCGTCACCCAGACCGTGCGGCCCTTGTCGTCGCGGCGCGGCATCTTGTCGGTCTTGATCACAAGACCCTTGGCCGCCAACCAGGCCTCGAAGCCGCCTTCCAGGGATTCGGCAGCGATGCCCTCATGGCGCAGCCATGCGGCAACGCCTTGCGAGAGTTTTTGGCCCCTTTGACAGATGACGACGACGTGGCGTCCGGCGAACTCGGCCGCCCAGGTGGAAACGGTCTTGAAGTCGCGCCGGGACGAGGCCGGCAGCAGGCGCGGATCGGCGTCATAATCCTCGTTGATGCGGACATCGACAAGAACAGGCGCGTCCGGCAGGCCGACGAGGCGGGAGAGTTGCGCTACGGTGATTGCGGTTGTTGACGGCATGGCGTCCACCTCCAGAGTGAGAGTTTGGACGCGATCGTTGGGCTGACGCCTCACGGGGTCGTCGCGAAGGGAACCCCTTGTCACTATGCTGGAATGATCCTTCGTGCTTGTCAATCCACAACCCGGCTGTTCGTTTCAACGTCTTCAGCGCGAAGAAATTTGCCAAACCGCCACGCCAGCAAGAATGAGGCCGGCGAAACCTTCGATGCTTCTGGATACTATGTCGAACAAGCGTGGCCGGCTGTCGAAAAAATGCACCAGCCGTTCCCGAAACAGGATCGACAACACCGCCACGCAGGACAAGGTCAGCGCCACGCCGGCCATCATGGTGACCGCAAACAGAATACCGGCAAGCGGAACGCCTCTGGATATCGCGAAGGTCATCACGAACAGGGTCAGCGGGCATGGAATCAGGCCGGCCATGACTCCAACGGCTTCGCCCTCATGCTTGTGATGGTGGCCGTGGCTCAATGCGCGCCACAACATCCAGACGCCAATCAGGCCAAGCAACCCACGGCTGACGTCTTCCAGCAGCGGCGCTCGGCCAACGCTTCCCAAGGCAATCGATACCAGCGGTAACGAGAACACCGCGATCAGCACCGCGATCGTCACATGCGTGAAGGAAAGCGTCAGTGACACCAGAAGGCCGCGTGAAACCTTCGCGTCCGAACCGGCCAGATACGTGGCCAGGACGGCCTTGCTATGTCCCGGCGTCAGGGCATGGGCCGCACCGAAAAGCACGCCCATCGGCAGAAAGGCGAGGAACGCAAGCCAGCCACCGCCAGCCGAGAGCAGCTTTATCTGATCGGCGAGCGCCAGGTAGATCGTGCGCTGGAATTCGACAAGCGTCTGGAGCATCAGCCTGGACCGGCAGAAGCGGATGGATTTCTGCGCACGTCAGTGTTGGTGGTCGCCGTGTTCGCCATGATTGTGGTCGTGAGGATGTGGATGCTCGTGCGCGCCATGTTCGCTCGAAAACCGGATGTTGGCAGTCGCGAGTGCAGGCATGTGTTCGAACAGCTCATTCTCCAGCGCTGTCGTGATCTTGTTTGCTTCCGCGAGCGGCAACGTTTCGTCCGCAGCGATGGCGATGTCGGCGTGCAACTTGTGGCCAATCCAGCGGGCCTTGGCATCGACGATGTGAGCACCTGTCACATGCTCGCCAGCATGATGAATTTCGGCCATCACACCCGGCTCGACGCCGTCGAGCATACGGGTGAGCACCGAGCGCGCCGACTGCCAGACGATAGCAAAAATGGCGACCGTGATGAGGAGCCCGATAATCGGGTCGGCCAGCGGAAATCCGAGCCAGACGCCGATAGCGCCAATGACCACGGCAAGGCTGGTGAGCCCGTCGGTACGGGCATGGTAGCCGTCAGCGACGAGCGCCGCACTGTTGATTTCCCTGCCGATGCGGATGCGAAACACCGCGACGGCCTCATTGCCGAGGAAACCAACGATACCCGCCGCCGTCAGCCAGCCAAGATGCGTCACTGCCTGCGGATGGATCAGGCGCTCGATAGCCTGGTATCCCGCGACGATGGCGCTGAACAGAATGATCAGGACGATGACGATACCGGCGAGGTCTTCGACCCGACCCAGTCCATAGGTGAAGGTTGATGACGGCTTGCGCCTCGCCAGCATAAAGGCGACCCACAAGGGGATGGCAGTGGTTGCGTCTCCAACATTGTGAATGGTGTCGGCAAGAAGCGCCACGCTGCCCGAGAGAACCACTACGGCCATTTGCATCGCTGCGGTGACCGCCAGGATGACAAACGACCATTTTATGGCCCAGATGCCCCGATCGGTCGTCGCGATGGTTGCATCGATGACGCCGTGTGTATGACCATGCGGACCGTGGTGGTCGTGATCGTGGCCGGCACGACCGTGCGAACCGAAGCCGAACCAGTCGAGGGTGCGCCTGCCGAGACCGCTCATAGATACTTGGCCAACTGCTTGAGTTCCGTCAGCGAGTCGTGCGCTCCGCTCTCGGCGGTGTCGGTCAGGCAATGTTCGATATGATCGTGGATCAGTTCTCGCTTGGCGCTGCTTATGGCGCTTTCCACGGCATGGAGTTGCTGTGCGAGGTCAACACAGGAACGATGAGCTTCGAACATGGAGAGCACTGCCGCAAGGTGGCCTTGCGCGCGCTTTAGACGCTTCACGATAGCGGGATGCGACCGGTGCGTGTTGTCTGTCATGCCAGTCGACTATCCCCCCCGGGAGGATGAGTCAATCTGCAGTCTGTGATGGCGAGTTGATCTCGGGGACAGCCCTATTGCGCCGTCCAGCCGCCATCCATCGGCAAGGTCGTGCCGGTGATCTGCCTGGCCGCGTCAGAGCACAGGAAAAGCGTCAGCGCGGCAAGCTCCTCGACGGTTACGAATTCCTTGGTCGGCTGCGCCGCGAGGAGCACGTCGTGCTTGACCTGCTCCTCGGTCATGCCGCGCGCCTTCATCGTGTCGGGGATCTGCTTTTCGACCAGCGGTGTCCAGACATAGCCAGGCGCGATGGCGTTGACGGTGATACCGTCCTGCGCGACTTCGAGCGCCACCGTCTTGGTCAGGCCGGCAATGCCGTGTTTGGCCGAGACATAAGCCGACTTGAACGGCGAGGCGACCAGCGCATGCGCCGACGCGGTATTGATGATGCGCCCCCATTTGCGCGCCTTCATGCCCGGCACCACCGCCTTGATGGCGTAGAAGGCAGCCAGCAGGTTGATGCGGATGATGGCTTCCCACTTGTCGTCGGGGAATTCCTCGATCGGCGCGACGTGCTGTATCCCGGCATTGTTGACCAGAATGTCGAGGCTGCCGAAGGCAGCTTCAGCCTCGTGCACCATGGCGGTCACCGCGGCGCCGTCCATCATGTTGGCGCCGGAGTAGCGGCACTTGACGCCGAAATTCTTCTCGATGCCGGCGCGCTCCTGCTCGATCGCGGCGGCGTCGCCGAGCCCGTTGATGGTGACGTTGGCGCCCTCGGCGGCAAAGGCACGGGCAATGGCCAGGCCGATGCCGCTGGTCGAGCCGGTGACGAGCGCATTCTTCGAAGACAGAGAACCCATGGAGATCTCGCGACTGGTGGGAGGAGCTTTGACGCAGATGGTTTGTGCATCGCAACATAACAATGGCATGACCATATGTCATTGCGATTACAATGTTGTGATCCTTCACGCGCGCCATGCGCTGGCATCGAAGTGACACGACATGGCACTGTCATGCTGCCGTGCAACATAATCGTCCTGCACGTCCGCAAGATCGTTCCTGAACCGATGGGTGAGCAATTTGGAAATCGCCGATGTCGTGAAGCGCGCCTATGCGATGCCGCTGACCAACCCTTCCTTCCCGCCCGGCCCATACCGTTTCTTCGATCGCGAATACGTCATCATCACCTACCGCACGACGCGCGAGGCGCTCGAAGCAGTGGTGCCGGCGCCGCTGGAGATCGACGAGCCGCTGGTCAAATACGAATTCATCCGCATGCCTGACTCAACCGGCTTCGGCGACTACACCGAGACCGGCCAGGTCATCCCCGTCCGCTACAAGGGCCAGCATGGCGGCTACGTCCATTCCATGTATCTCGACGACGACGCGCCGATCGCCGGCGGCCGTGAACTCTGGGGATTTCCCAAAAAGCTCGCGAACCCCAAGATCGTGCACGAGGGCGAAGTGGTGGTCGGCACGCTGCATTATGGCAGCGTTCTCTGCGCCACCGGAACCATGGGTTACAAGCATCGCGAGGCCGACCACGACCAGGTGCTCGCCTCGCTCGCCGCGCCAAACTTCCTGATCAAGATCATACCGCATGTCGACGGAACCCCGCGCATCTGCGAGCTGGTGCGCTATTACCTGACCGACATCACGCTGAAGGAAGCCTGGACGGCGCCGGCCGCGCTCGACCTTCGCCCGCACGTGATGGCCGATGTGGCGAAATTGCCGGTGCTCGACATCGTCTCGGCCGTCCACTTCAAAGCAGATCTGACGCTTGGCCTCGGCGAAGTCGTGCATGATTACCTCGCCGACCAGTCTGCTGCCGGCGCGACCAGACTGGAGAAAGTCAGTGCTTGAGCGTAACCGCAGCAAGGCAGCTGCCGCCACGATCGCGGAAATCACCGCGCAATACGATCGCATCGCCCTGGTGTTCCAGGGCGGCGGCGCGCTCGGCGCCTATCAGGCCGGCGTCTATCAGGCGCTGGCCGATGCCGGGTGCGAGCCGACCTGGCTGTCCGGCGTCTCGATCGGCGCCATCAATGCCGCCATCATTGCCGGCAACGAGGCGAGCCGCCGGCTGCAGCGGCTGGAACAGTTCTGGCAGACGGTCTCGGGCCGCAAGATCTGGCCCTACACGCCGGAAGGCGACATCTACCGCGACATCCGCAACCGGACCTCGTCCTTCATGACGATGGCGATGGGCCAGCCCGGCTTCTTCAAGCCGCGCTCGCCCAATCCCTGGCTCCAGCTGTCGGGCGCCGAAGGCGCTACCTCTTTCTATGACACCGCCGAGCTCAAGGACACGCTGGAAAGCCTGATCGACTTCGACGTGCTGAACGACGGCAAGAAGCGGCTGAGCGTCGGCGCCGTCAATGTCCGGACCGGCAATTTCGTCTATTTCGACACCGAGAAGGTGCGCATCGAGCCGGAGCACATCATGGCCAGCGGCGCGCTGCCGCCGGCCTTCCCGTCGATTCGCATCGAGGGCGAATATTACTGGGACGGCGGCATCGTCTCCAACACGCCGCTTCAATATCTGCTCGACCAGGAAGAGGACCGCTCCTCGCTGGTGTTCCAGGTCGACCTGTTCAGCGCCCGCGGCGTGCTGCCGCGCGGCATGGCTGACGTGCTGTCGCGCCACAAGGACATCATGTATTCCAGCCGCACACGCCAGAACACCGACAATTTCCAGCGCATCCATGCGCTGAAGATGAAGTTGCTCGATGCGCTGAAGCGCGTGCCGCCGGAGCAGCTTAAGGACGGCGAGAAGGAATTGATCGCCGATTATTCGGATGCCGGCGTGGTCAACATCGTCCACCTGATCTACCAGCACAAAGGCTACGAAGGCCACGCCAAGGATTATGAATTCTCCGGCACCTCGATGCGCGAGCACTGGGAGATGGGCCAGGAAGACACGGAACGCACGCTGCGCCATAAGAAATGGCTGATGCTGCCGACCAATGCCGACGGCGTCACCATCCACGATCTGCACCGCGAGGATCCGACCTGACATTTGCGTCCGGCACAGGCGGAGCAATCTTACAAAGCGGACATCGCCCGCGAACGGAATCCTGCACCGGTTGGTCGAACCGACGCCGCGCATCGTGTCTATCACGAGCGCTGCCCCGACATGCGGGACAAGGATGCGATCCGCTCGGCCGATCCGATAAAGTCACCATGAGCTCCGCGGCAGCTCGACGAAACGACGGTGCAACGCGTGGGCACGCCTTCACGCCATCGAGCAAGCTCTGCCGGACTGTGAAGTTCTTCTTCATGGCATATCAACATTGTCGCGAATATTCGCTCGCGGAAAGCAGGCGTACATCTGAGCGCAAACAAATGCGCTGGGCTCAATGGAGTGCCGCTGATGACTGCCGAAGCTGTTTCCCCTGCTATCGTTCCATCGCGTGACGCCTGGCGCGGCCTGCTCTGGTTTGCGCCGCTCACGGCGCTTTGGCTCCTGGTGATCTACAGATGGCCGGCGATCCCGGCCACCGGCGTTCCGACCACGGCCCACCAGCTCGCAGCCCACGGGCTCATCGCGCTGGGATTGTGGCTCGGCCTCGAACACACGAGCCTGACGCCAGCTCAACGCCGCGCGACCTGGCTGGCGATCATGATCCCGGACACGCTGTGGCTAGCCTTCGCCTGGAGCGCCGCGATCAACGGCGTCTTTCACGTGGGCACCGCGTCTTTTCCGGTATTGCCATCCGCGATCTTCCTACCGGTGATCATCGGGGCGCCGCTCTTGCTGCTCTCGAAGCGGATCGGGCTGGTGCTCGATGCGATGCCAGCGAGCTGGCTCGTCATGCTTCAGCTCTACCGCGTATTCGGCACCTGGGCTATCGCGGCCTGGCTGCGCGGTGCGCTGCCCGGCGCGTTCGCAGCGCCGGCAGGCATCGGCGACATGCTGACCGGATTATTCGCGTTGCCGGCTGCGATCGCAGTGGCAACTGGCACAGCCGAGGGCCGGAGGGCGGCAACTCTCTGGAACATCCTGGGCCTTGCCGACTTCGCTGTCGCGATCACCATGGGCATAATCACCTCGCCCGGCCCGTGGCAGTTGATTGTCCCGGATGTGCAGAGCATCGGCGCAGGCGATTATCCGGGTGTGCTGACCCCTGCTTTCGTGGTGCCGAGCTCGATCCTGCTGCACATGTTGTCGCTACGCCAGCTGCGCCGCCGTAACAGGGCGGAAGTTGCGCGGCGGTAGGAATGAGCCCCGGCTGGAGCCGGCCAACAATTCCATCAAAAGCTGAACCGTTCGAAGTGGTGGCCCGCTTGCGGGCAGGCGCACGCTCTGACTCTTCATGGGTCTTCGCAGGATAGGCCGACAAAAGGAAACGGCGCCGCAAGCGGCGCCGCTTCCTTTGAGGGTCCGCCGCTCAGAAAACCTGGCGGAAGATCACGAACAGCACGAAGGCGAGCGTGATCGAACAGGGCAACGTCAGCACCCAGGCCAGCAACAGGTTGCGCACCGTCGACCATTGCAGGCCCGACCCGTTGGCTGCCATGGTGCCGGCAACGCCCGAGGACAGCACATGGGTGGTCGAAACCGGCAGGCCGAAGCGGTCGGCCATGCCGATGGTCACCATCGCCACCAGCTCGGCGGCAGCGCCCTGGCCATAGGTCAGGTGGCTCTTGCCGATCTTCTCGCCGACGGTGACGACGATGCGCTTCCAACCGACCATGGTGCCCAGACCGAGCGCCAACGCCACCGCGATCTTCACCCATAGCGGGATGAACTTCGTCGCGTTGTCGACGGCCTTGTGATAGTCGGTGACCGCCTTCAGGTCGGCGGCTTCCATCGGCAGCAGTTTCTTCTTGTCGATCAGCTTCAGCGCCTCGCCGATCAGATAGATGTCGTTGCGCGCATTGCTGACGAGGTCAGTCGGCACATTGTCGACCGAGGCATAGGGCTGCAGCGAAGTCGTGGTGTTGTGGATGTAGGTCTGCAGCGCAACGGTCGTCTGATCGCTCCAGGTCCGGGTGCGTACGGCATCCTGGACGGCAGCCTTGGCGTCGGTGACGGTGGCGCCCGGCTTGACGTATTTGCCGAGCGCCGTCTCGACGCTGACCGAAGCCGCCTTGTAGGCCTCGAGATAGTTGATGTCGGGCGTGCGGTTGAGCGCATAGGCCGTCGGCACGACGCCGATCAGGATCAGCATGATCAGGCCCATGCCTTTCTGGCCGTCATTGGAACCGTGCGCGAAGCTCACGCCGGTGCAGGTGAAGATCAGCAGGCCGCGGATCCACCATGGTGGCGGTGTGTTGCCCTTCGGCGCCTCATAGAGAGCAGGATTTCGGACCAGCAGCTTCATCACATAGAGCAGGACAAAGGCGGCGAAGAAGCCGACGATCGGCGACACCAGAAGCGTGATGCCGACATTGGTCGCTTGACCCCAGTCGACGCCGCTGGTGGCACTGCCGGCCGGCGCCATGAACTGATTGGCGAGGCCAACGCCGATGATCGAGCCGACCATCGTGTGCGAGCTGGAAGCCGGCAGACCGAGGAACCAGGTGCCGAGGTTCCACAGGATCGCCGCGACAAGCAGCGCGAACACCATGGCGAAGCCCGAGGAAGAACCGACCTGAAGGATGAGCTCGACCGGCAGCAGCGACAGGATGCCGAACGCAACCGCGCCGCTCGAGGTCAAAACGCCAAGGAAGTTGAAGACACCCGACCACATGACGGCGAATTCAGCCGGCATGGAGCGGGTGTAGATGACGGTCGCCACCGCATTGGCGGTGTCGTGGAAGCCGTTGACGAACTCGAAACCCAGCGCAATCAGCAAGGCAATGCCAAGCAGGATCCACGGCACGGTCTTGGCCACCGCCAGATCCTGGCTGAGCGCGTAGCCGACATAAATGACACCGACGAGCACCAGCACGCCGAAGGCCGGCAGGAACCACTTCGCGCCGCCTGATCGATTGAGCGGATGGTCCGGTCTCGGAATACCCGCCTCGCTAGAAACAACGTCCACCATCGTCCCACTCCGTTTGCACTGCAGCAAAGAACCACGGGTGACGCTATGACTGGACGATGAAGCTGATGTGACGGCTATGGTCTTTTTGATCGCGCAAGGAGGCGCAGCAGCGCCGGAATTTGACCCGCCCGCTTGCATCGCCCTGATGGAACTATCCCGCAATCTCGAGCAGCGCCGATACGAGCAAGCGGCGTTCGTCGGCAGAAAGCACATCGGAATCGAAGAGGTTCATGCTGCGCATCCCTTCGATGGCCAGAAAGCAGACCAGCAGCGTCTTGAGGTCCGGTGTCTCGCTCTTCAGCCGCTGCAGAAGCTGCGACTTGAAGGCTTTTATCGGCGTCAGGAAATCCGGATCCTCGGCGATCGCCGAGAAGATCCACGAGGCCGTCGGCTTCGGTTCCTCGCAATCAGCCGCCGAGAGCCGGATATAAGTGGCAAGCAGGCTCTCGCAGCTGGCGCCGGCGACACGGCCCGATTCCAGCGCCAGCTCGAAGGCGCGCAGGTAATTCTCCACCAGGCCCTGCATCAATTTGGCCTTGGTCGGAAAGTTGTAAAGCAAGCCGCCTTTCGACACGCCGGCGCGGCTGGCGACGGCATCCAGCGACAGGCTGCCGGGGCCGGTCTCGCGTGCTACGTCGGCAGCGGCGGCGAGTATCTTGTCGCGCGAATTTGCCCTTCGGGTCTTCATCGGTCCCCTCCCCCCACACGAGCCTAGGCGGAATTGACAAGACCGTCCAGACGGTACAGTAAGTTCGCCGTCATTTGTAATCGGGACCTACCCGTGGATAGGTGTCCCGAAATTCGGCTATTTTGCCGGACACCGGCCCAGGGGACAGTTCGTGAAGCGCTTCATCTCTATCACAGCAATTCTGCTTCTGCTCGCTCTGGTGTGCGTCGGCGTCGTCGGCTTCAACCTGTTCCGTGACAGCGCCATCAAACAGTATTTTGCCACCATGAAGCCGCCGGCGACGACCGTGTCGACGGTTGTCGTCAAACCTTCCGACTGGACGCCGGGCGTCGAGGCGATCGGCACGGTGCGCGCCGTGCGCGGCGTCGACCTGACCGTCGAGACCAGCGGCGTTGTCAAGGAGATCCTGTTTCACGCCAATCAGAAGGTTGCAGACGGTGCAGTCCTGTTGCAGCTCGACGACGCAGTCGAGCGCGCCGATCTCGAAGCAACGAAGGCGCAAGTGGCGGTCGTCCAGACGGCGCTGGAGCGCGCCATCGAACTGCAGAAGCGCGGCGTTAATCCGGAAGCTACGCTCGACACGGCACGTGCAACCGCAACAGCCACCGAAGCCCAAGTGGCCAAACTGCAGGCGGTGCTCGACCAGAAGCGGCTGACGGCGCCTTTCAGCGGCACGGTCGGTATCCCCAAGATCGATCTCGGCCAATATCTCTCGCCCGGCAACGCGGTGGTAACCTTGCAAGATCTGGACACCATGCGGGTCGATTTCACCGTGCCCGAACAGCAGCTGCCGCTGCTCAAGATCGGCCAGACCGTGCGGCTCGGCATCGGCGGCAGCGGCGGCGGCGCCGACATGCCATTTGCCGGCGCCATTCGCGGCATCGACCCCAAGATCGACGCTTCGAGCCGCCTGGTGTCCGTCCGGGGGGAAGTCGCCAACCCTGATGGCAAGCTGACGCCCGGCCAGTTCGTCCAGGTTCGCGTCGAGCTGCCGCAGGAGAAAAATATCCTGTCCTTGCCGCAAACGGCATTGACGTCGAGCCTCTATGGCGACTTCGTCTTCGTGGTCGTTCCGGCAAAGCCCGCCGAGGCGGGCGCGGCTCCGCCGGCAAAGGCCGAGGATCAGAAGCCGACCGCCGACAAGCCAGCCGACGACGCCGCAAAGCCGCAGGCCGAGGCCGCCAAGCCCGCCGCCGACGCGGCGAAGTCCACGGACAAGGCCGCCGAAAAGCCCGCTCCTGCTGACGCCGGCAAACCCGCCGCTGACGAGGAGAAGCCGGCGCTTGTCCTGTCGCAGGTGTTCGTGAAGCCCGGCCGCCGCAACGACGGCATGGTCGAGATCGTGGAAGGCATCAAGGCCGGCGACGAGGTTGTCACCGCCGGTCAGAACCGTCTCTTCAACGGCATGTCCGTTGCTGTCGACAACACCATTGACCCCAGCAAGTCGGCTAACCAGCAGGCTCAGCAATGAACGTTTCCGATATCTTCATTCGCCGGCCGGTGCTCTCCACCGTGCTGGCCTGCATGATCCTGCTCCTGGGTTTCCAGGGCATCTTCAACCTGTCGATCCGGCAGTATCCGAAGGTCGACGAGACGGCGATAACCATCACGACCGCCTATCCCGGCGCCAGTGCCGACCTGATCCAGGGCTTCATCTCCGCCCCGATCGCGCGTGCCGTCGCATCGACCGAGAACATCGACTACGTCACCTCGTCCAGCCGGCCCTCTTCCAGCACCGTGGTTGTGCAGATGAAGCTCGGCTCCAACCCGGATGTCGCGCTGACCGAGGTGCTGTCGAAGGTGCAGGGCGTGCGCGGCACCTTGCCTGACGCCTCGAAGGACCCTGTCATCGTCAAGGGTACCGGCCAAGAATTCGCGATGATGTACATCTCGATGCAGAATCCGAACATGACGAAGGAGCAGCTCACCGAATATATCGAGCGCGTGGTGCGGCCGCGCATATCGACGGTGGAGGGCGTCGCCGACGTGCAGATCTTCGGCGCCGAGGAATATTCGATGCGCGTCTGGATCGACCCGGTCAAGCTCGCCGCGCGCGGCGTCACCGCGGCCGAAGTGCTGACCGCGATCAACAACTCCAACTTCCTGTCGGCGCCTGGCAACACCGAGAACGAGTATGTCGTATCCTCGATCACCGTTCGCTCGACTTTGCAGACGCCAGAGGCCTTTGCCGAACTTCCGCTGCGTTCGACCGACGGCCAGGTGGTGCGATTGCGCGACGTGGCGCGCGTCGAGCTTGCCGCCGAGAGCACCGACACCAGGGTGAGTTTCAATGGCAAGCCGGGCACCTTCCTCGCCATCTTCCCGACGCCGGCCGCAAACCCGCTGACGACGGCGGAAGCGATCCACAAGATCGTGCCTTTGATTCAGGACACGCTGCCGAAAGGCATGACCATCGAGATCGTCTACGATTCCACCGAGCAGATCAGCGCCTCGATCGACGAGGTGTTCAAGACGATCGCCGAGGCCGTCGCCATCGTCATCGTGGTCATCCTGTTGTTCCTCGGCTCGTTCCGCTCGGTGATGATGCCGATCGTGACCATCCCGCTGTCGCTGGTCGGCGTCTGCTTCCTTTTGTTTGCGGTCGGATATTCGATCAACCTTCTGTCGCTGCTGGCCATGGTGCTGGCCATCGGCCTTGTCGTCGATGACGCCATCGTGGTGGTGGAGAATATCCATCGCCACATGGAGGAAGACCACATGTCGCCGATGCAGGCGGCCTTCAACGGCATGCGCGAGATTTTCTCCGCCATCGTGGCCATGACCATTACGTTGGCCGCCGTGTTCGCGCCGCTGGCCTTCACCGGCGGCCTGACCGGTGCGCTGTTCCGCGAGTTCGCGGTGACGCTGGCCGGATCGGTGGTGCTGTCCGGCGTCATCGCCGTCACCATCACGCCGATGATGGCGGCGCGCCTGCTGAAGGCCGGCGCCCCCGGCCGCTTCCAGCGCATCGTCGACGGCACCTTCAGCCGTGTCGAGCACGTCTACGAGCGGGCGGTCACCGCCTCGTTGAGAAATCGGCCGGTGACCCTGCTGATGGTCGTGGCGCTGGTTGCGCTCACCGGCTTCATGTTCACCAAGACTTCAAGCGAACTGGCGCCGGAAGAGGACCAGGGCTTCCTGCTGTCGATCGTGACGGCACCGCGCTATGCGACATCCGACTACACCGAGACCTATGTCAACCAGATCCTCGGCCTGGTGAAGGACATTCCTGAAACCAGGGCGCAATTCTCCGCCGTTGCCTTTGGCGGCGCGACCAACGGCGCCTTTGTCGGCTTCGCCTTCAAGGATTGGGCCGAGCGTCAGCGCAGTTCAAAGGAGCTTCAGGCCGACATCCAGGGACGTCTCGCCAAGGTCGCCGGCGTCGAGGCCTTCGTCTTCGCGCCGCCGACGCTGCCCGGCTCCGGCGGCGGGCTGCCGATCTCCATGGTGGTTCGCTCGACCGGCGGTTCGGCGGAGGTCTACGAGGCGGCCGAGCAGATCAAGAACAAGGCGCAGGCCTCCGGCCGCTTCATCGTCGTGCAGAACTCGATGTCCTTTGACGCGCCGCAGGTGACGGTGACCATCGACCGCGACCGCGCCGCGGCTCTCAACCTGCCGATTGCCGACATCGGCCAGACGCTGACGCTGCTGGTCGGCGGCGCCGAAGTGGCGCAGTTCGACCGCGACTCCAACAGCTATGACATCATCCCGCAGGTGCCGCAGGAATTCCGCGACAATCCCGACAAGCTCGGCGAATATTTCGTGCGCAGCGTGACCGGCGAGATGGTGCCGCTTTCGGCGGTTGTGAAGATTTCGACCAACGCCTCGCCGGCCGCGATCGAGCAGTTCAACCAACTGAACTCGGCGACGATATCAGCGCTGCCGCTTCCAGGCGTCACCACGGGCGACGGGCTGCAGACCCTGGAGAACCTTGCCAAGGAGAGCTTGCCCGAAAGCTTTTTCATCGATTATTCCGGCCAGTCCCGGCAGGAGAAGGAACAGGGCAACACGATCCTGATCGCGTTCGCGGCCGCCGTGATCGTCATCTACCTGGTGCTGGCGGCGCAGTTCGAAAGCTTCCGCGATCCGCTGATCATCATGATGGCGGTGCCGCTGTCGATCTTCGGCGCCATCGTGCCGCTCAATCTGGGGCTTGGAACGCTTAACATCTACACGCAGGTCGGCCTGATCACGCTGATCGGCCTGATCACCAAGCACGGCATTCTCCTGGTCGAGTTCGCCAACCAGCAACGCGAGAAGCACAAGATGTCGCGAAGGGAGGCCATCATCGCCTCGGCCAAGGTGCGCCTGCGGCCGATCCTGATGACGACGGCGGCAATGGCGCTCGGCGTCGTGCCGCTGATCGTGTCCAGCGGCGCGGGTGCGGCGGCGCGTTATTCGATGGGCCTGGTGATCTTCACCGGCATCCTGGTCGGAACCATGTTCACCCTGTTCGTGGTGCCGATGTTCTACACCTTCATCGCCAGCAAGGACCTTCCGCATCACGCCGAGAAGCCGGACCCGAAGCTGATGCCGGTGCCCGTGGACTAAAACTGCCCCAGTCGAACTGCGAAGCGAACAAACGAAAAGAGGCCGGAAACTTCCGGCCTCTTTTTTGACTGGATTGATTTACCGCGAAGCCCTGATGGAGCCTCAGGCGGGAGCTTGCGGTGCGGCACGGCCGTCTGGCTGCGCTGCACGACCACTCCAACCGCAGTCTGCTACTTGACGATGACGATGCTGGTGTTGGTCGGGCCGAAGGTTTCAACCAGCTGGTAGAAGTCGGCGGCATTGTCGGGATGCAGCCGCACGCAACCATGCGACGCCGGCTGTCCCAGCCGCTTGATGGCGTACGTCGCATGCACGGCGTAGCCGCCGCTGAAGAACACCGAATGCGGCATCGGCGCGTTATCGTATTTCTTCGAGTACCACATCTCATGCATGCGGGTCGGCTTGAACGAGCCGGTCGGCGTGACATGCGCCCTGTCGCCGGTCGAGACCTTCCAGGCGAAGGTCGGCCGGCCGTCGACCAGCACTTCCATGGTCTGCTGCGACAGCGAAACACGCGCCACGATCTGGTTTGCCGCAGCATGGGCGGCGCTGTTGGCGGCGCCAAGCAGGAGCGCGGCGCCGGCAGCGGCGACGGTGACGTTGATGAGTTTGGCGGAAATGGCTCTGTACATGATGGCTCCCCTTTTTGCCGGCCCGGCCGGCGTCAATTCGATGACCGCCTTATCCCTGCGTCATGTTTCAGACTGACTTCGCTTGATACTCGTTTGTGTTTCGAATCTGTTTCCTCTGGTTAACAAGCAAGGCGGGCAAGGGAGAAGCCGAGGAGGAGCGTCCCGTCCGTCCTGCGCACTCCGGCTGTGGCCAGTTCGCCAAACGAAGGCGCGGATATCCTTATATGAAAGAGGTTTGGCTTCGCTCGAAACCCACTTGCAACAAAGCGCGGTCGGGGCGGCATGATCTGGTTACAGGCCAACCGCACAGTCATCCCAACGAGAACAGCCGGCGCCAAACGAAAATGAGCATCAGATCGACCACCCTGTCCTGGCTTTTCAGGATCAGCATTGCCGCATTTGTTGTCGGCGGCATCGGCACAGTAGCCGGCACCCCGATGACGAAACTGGCGGCCATGAATTCGGGTGAGGTTTCGACGCTGCATGCCGCGCTGTTCATAGCCTTGGTCTGGATTGTCTCCAGTCTGCGCATCAACCGCCTCAAGGCCTTCTGGCGGGTCGGCCTTGGATTGAAGTGGATGCGCGGCCCCTCCGGCAACTTGCTGCCGAGAGGACCGAAGGCCCGCGCCGCAGCGGGGGGCTCCGTGGGCGGCGCGGGCACTTCGGGTTTATCCTGAAGCACCCGCGGTTTTGATTTTTGGGGATACCGATGAAGACGAAATCTGCTGCCACGGTGCTTTCGGCACTGCTCTACGCACAGGGCCTGCTCGGCTTTGCCGGTCTCGCCACAGTTCTCCTGAAGGACCGCGCGCAGGCTTCCAGCGACATCGTGGTCGCCAGTGAATTGCCGTCGGGACCATCGCTTCTGGTGGTGCGCTGACGCCTATGCATGCCGCCCAAAATTGCGCAGCGGTTTTGGGCGAGCCGCGTAACAATCCAGCCTTACTGCTCTCAGTCGGCGCGCTGCGTCGGCGGGTCGAACCGGTAACCGGCGCCGCGTATGGTGATGATGGTTTCGGTGTCGAGCTTGCGGCGCAACCGCACGATGCGCGAATCGATCGAGCGGTCGAAGGCATCGGCATTTTCAGCCGGCGCCGCCGCAATGATGTCGTCGCGCGTCAGCACCTTGCGCGGGCTGGCCAGAAACAGCCTGAGCAACGCCACCTGACCCGGCGACAGCTGCTCTTCCGCACCCGAGCGGTGCATGACGATAGCCGACCGCAAATCGACGGTGGCATTTTCCAGCACGATCAGTTCCTGGGCAGACCTGCCGCGTCGCGTCAGCAGGCCGCCGATGCGCGCGGCAAGCTCCCGGACATTGAGCGGGCTTTCAACGACGTCGGCGGCGCCAAGCTCGAGCGCCAGCACCTTGTCGACCAGATCGGCCGGTCGGCAGATCAGGATGAAATCGGGCCCGGCCTTCCCGTCCACGCTCTTGCCGCCGCCATAACGCCTGAGCAGGTCCCGCCCCTCCGCCTGGCTGACGCTGTCACCGACGATGACGACGTCGATGCCTCCGGCCGAGAGCAGGGATTCGGCTTCCCAGGGCTGCCGCGCCTCGCGCACGTCATGGCCACGCCGGTCGAGATGGTCGGCGAGATCGCCGGCCACCACATCAGCGACGGAAACCAGCGCGATGACGGATCGTGCAGCCATATTTTCTTCCCCTGCCCCTGCAACCGGATATGAGTGCTGGACATCATGTTTATACCCAATCTACTTTCTGCTGAAAGCGGGAGCGAGGCCATAGTGCGGGCACGAATTGTCATCGTCGAGGACGAGCCCGATCTCAGGGACGCGGTCGCCGAGTATCTCGGCGCCAATGGTTACGATGTGACCCAGGTCGGAAGCGCTGCCGAGGCGCGCACCTTGCTGGAGACCGAAGCGTTCAACCTAGCCATCCTCGACATCGCCATGCCCGGCGAGGATGGCCTCTCGCTCGGCCGCTGGCTGCGCTCGAAAATGCCGATCGGCATCATCTATGCCACTGCTGCCGGCACCGCGCTCGACCGCATTGTCGGGCTGGAGCTTGGCGCCGACGACTACATCGTCAAGCCCTATGAATTGCGTGAGGTGCTGGCCCGTGTCCGCTCCGTGCTGCGCCGGGTGCCGCAACCGAGCCCGCCGCAGGCCGCGAAGGCGCAAGCCGGCGGGCGCCGGCTGAGCTTCGGTCAATTCCAGGCTGACCTCGACGGCAGGCTTGTCACCGGCGCCAATGGCGCCGTCATCGACATGGCCAAGAGCGAGTTCGACGTGCTGGAGGTTTTCCTGACCCGTGCCAACCGGCTGTTGACGCGGGCGGCGATCTCCGAGGCGATCGGCTTCGTCGAAGATCCGGAATCGTCGCGTGCGGTCGACATCCGCATCATGCGGCTGCGCAAGAAGATCGAAGCCGACCCGGCCAATCCAAAATTTTTGCGCACGGTGCGCGGCGAAGGCTATATCTTCTCGCTGCCGACCGGCGACGGACACTAGCAATTCCAGGAAAAGTGCGTAGCGGTTTTCCGTCCGGAATTGCGTCGGAACAAAGAGATGGAACGGGTGCACCGTTCTAGAGCCCTACACCCACGGCCCTGTATAGATGGCTGACATGACCGCTGACCCAGCACGCATGGACCTGAAGGGCGTTCGCCAGGGCGCCGCAATGGCGGCCGTGCGTGTCGTGCGCCGGCTGCGCGAAGCCGGCGACTGGCAGCGCGAGATGCACACCATTCTGGAGACGCTGTGCGTCGCCATGCACTGCCAGCGCGGCATTCTGTTCAGGCTGCGCGAATTGCCCGGCCAGGGTTTTGCCCAGTCGGTCGCCGCCTACTGGATCGACCCGCGCTTCGGCGGCGAGTTGGCCTCGCCGACAGTGATCATGCAATCGATCGTCGACAACGACCCGCTGCTGGAGCGGGTTGCGGAGGACGAACGGCAAGGCAAGATCTTCGCCGGCCACACGCGCAACCTCGACGGTTTTCTCAGGACCGATTTCGAAAAGCAGCACATCAAATCGTTCCTGTCGGTGTCGGTGTTCGCCCACGGCCATCTGTGGGGGACGCTTGCGGTCAATGACTGCGTCAATGAGCGTGAGTGGACCGATGAGGAAGAGGCGGCGCTGCACATCATCGCGCTGGCCATCGGTGACGCCATCGAGCGGTCGCCGTCGGATGCCCATGCCAGCGAAGTCATTCGCCGCACCATGCTGCAGGCCTCGCTCGACGCCATCATCGTCATCGACGAGACCGGCTCGATCATCGAATTCAATCCGGCCGCTGAAAAGATGTTCGGCTTCCAGCGCAGCGACATTCTCGGCAAGGACCTGCTCGATACGGTGGTGCCGGAATATTATCGCAAGGGCTATGTCTCGGGGGCCGAGTACATGTCTGGCCGCGGCGCGCCGATGGTCGGACAGCGCCTGGAGACGGTGACCCAGAATGCCGCCGGCGAGGTTTTTCCAATCGAATTGACCGCGACCGAGATGCGGGTTGCCGACCGCCGCCTCATCTTCGGCTCGATCCGCGACCTGCGTGACAAACTGCGCGCCGAGGAAGAGATCAACCGCCAACGCGAGAAACTGCACCAGAACGAGAAGATGGCGGCGATGGGTTCGCTGCTGGCCGGCGTTTCGCACGAGCTCAACAACCCGCTCGCCGTGGTCGTCGCTCAGTCGACGCTGCTGCACGAATTCGCCACCGACCCGCAGACCAAGGTACGCGCCGAAAAAGTGCGCGCCGCCGCCGAGCGCTGCGGCCGCATCGTCAAGAGCTTCCTGTCGATGGTGCGCCTGCATCCGGCGGCCCAGGCCGAGACCGATCTCAACCAGGTGATCCGCGCCGCACTCGAAGTGACAGCCTATGGCGCGCGCTCGAGCGGCATCATCATCGACACCGATTTTGCGCCGGGGCCGCTGCTGGCGATGGCCGATGCCGACCATGTGACGCAGGTGGCCGCCAATTTCCTGATCAACTCCCAGCACGCTCTGGCCGGCATTGGTGGCGACCGCCTGATCAAGGTGCGGACATTCCGCAGCGACCGCGGCAATCCCGGCTTTTCGGTCGAGGACAATGGACCGGGCATTCCGGAGGCGATCCGCGGCCGCATCTTCGAATCCTATTTCACCACGAAGCCGGTTGGCGTCGGCACCGGCATCGGCCTGTCGATCTCGAAGTCAATCATCGAGCGGCACAATGGCAATGTCTGGTTCGAGGAGGTGCTGCCGCGCGGCGCGCGCTTTGTCGTCCAGCTGCCGGCGATCAGCAGCGGTGCGGCCACGGTCGGCGACAGCCCGGCCCGTTCCAGCGGCTTGCGCCATGCGCTGATCATCGACGACGAACCCGACGTCGCCGGCTCGCTCTCCGACATTCTGGAATTGATGGGCATCAAGTCGCGCATCGTGCCGGCCTGGACGTCCGCGGCCGCAACCCTGATCGGCCACATGCCACCCGACATCGTCTTTTCCGACCTGCGCATGCCCGGCATCAGCGGCATCTCCATCTACCGCGAGCTGTTGGCCGAGCAATCGGCGCTCGCCAAACGCTTCGTTCTGGTCACCGGCGACCTGATCGGCGCCAAGGCCGAGATCGAAGCCTTGCCGGCGCAGCAGCGGCCGCAGATCCTGGAAAAGCCGTTCTCGACGCTCGACGTCCGTGGCGTCCTCTCCGCCATCGCCGACCAGGTCGCCGCCGCCGGCTGATTTTTCTTTCCGGGGCCACCCCAGAGCCAGTCGAGATTCAGGTCAGCCGAGTCGAGAACGGCGGCTTCCGAGAACCGGAGCTGAGCGCCATCCGCAGGCCGGGCTCACCTGAATATCGCCTGACCCGGAAAAAAAAGAGGCTCCCGACCGGCAGGGTGGCGGGAGCCAAGAAAGAGCGCGGGAGGAAGCGCTCGGGAGGTTCAAAAAACGTTGGGTGTCGTGGTCAGCGGCGCGGCGTTGGCGATCATGCGGATAGCACGTGCCTTGTGCACGCCGGACTGGGCGGCGATGACGCGCAGGCACTCCGCGCTCTCGGCGCCCCAGGCCTGGCCCTTGCAGGCAAAATCGATTTCCGGCACCGGCAGCCGGGCGGTCTTGATGGTGGTCGGCGCGCCATCGACGACATTGGCCGGCGGGTTGAGCGAAGCGAAGGCCGGACCGGAAGTCGGCGTCAGGAACAGGACGGCAAGCGCGCAGGCGCCCAGCATCGAGAACATCACGACCGGATGGTCGCTGGCGCGCTGGCGCAGTGCCAGTTTGGCGCGCCGTTCATTCCTGGCGATCTTGGCTTTCGTATACATATTGCTCCCCTTCGATTTCTTATGAAACGAATTTAAACGCGCCTGGTAACGGGCGAATGATGCGCTTGGCTTGCCCGCGTAACAGGTTTGAAACAAGAAATTCGGGCATATCCGGGCAAATCCGGTCATGTGCCGACGGCAGGGTTCGTTTGCGGTGCTGTTTCATGCGCACAATCAAAACGTTGACGACAGGCGGGCCGTGAACGCAGCAAAGCCTACTGCTGGCCAGTCAAACTATGAACAAGCTCACACTGCGGACTGAATTTGCGACGGCAGGCATTTTTTCATCTCCGGACAGGGCCGCTTTTTCGGTCCGGCGCGTCCAAATCCGTATACGAGACGGCCATTTCACGACCTGGGCTAACGCCCGGATTTTCCGGGATTTTCTTCGATAGAGCCGGCTCCGAGCTGGCTCGACTACACCATTGAGAAACCTCCTGATTTCCACAAACCATTGCATTTCAATGCAAAATGTGATTTTATTGAATGAGTATTCAACAAAAAAAGAGCTTTCTATGAACCCGCACCTCCGTGACGTGGCGATCCCCAATGATTGGGACCGGCGGGGCCTGCCAGGCTGGGCTTATCACTCCGACGCGCTTCTCGAACTCGAGAAGGAATACGTCTTCCGCAACCATTGGCAGATCGCCGGCCATGTCTCCGATGTGCCGAATGCCGGCGACTATCTGACCATGGACGTGGTCGGCGAGCGGGCGCTGATCGTGCGCGGCAAGGACGGCGTCGTGCGCGCCTTCAACAATATGTGCCGGCATCGCGGAAGCCGCGTCGTCGCCGACAGCCAGGGCACCTGCAAGAACGCGCTGGTCTGCCCGTTCCATGGCTGGGTCTACAACCTCGACGGCACGCTGCGCGGCGCCGCCCGCCCGCGCTCCTTCCCCGAACTCGACAAGACCGAATTCGGCCTGATGCCGCTCGACCTCGAAATCTGGATGGGCTTCATCTTCATCCGCTTTCGCAAAGGCGGACCTCAAGCCTCGGTGGCCGAACTGCTGAAGCCGATCGAAGCCGAGATGGCTCACTACAATGTGGCCGAGATGGTGCCGTCCTGGGGTATCTGGACGCAGAAGTCGCCGGTTAACTGGAAGTCGGTGCGCGACGTCGACAACGAAGGCTACCACGTCGCCATGGCGCATCCGGCGCTGCAGGATCTCTACGGCGCGACCTATTTCGACGAGCCGTTCATCAACGGCGTGTCGCGCTCCTTCGCTACCTACAATCCGCATGCGGGACGGCGCTGGAGCGTGCGCGAATACATCAAGCTCACGCCCGATGCGTCGCATCTGCCGGAGCATCTGCGCAGGGCCTGGATCTATTACGGCATCTTCCCCAACAACGCGCTGTCGATCATGCCGGAATCGGTGCAGTTCTATCAGGAGTTCCCGCTGTCGACCGGGCAGACGCTGCTGCGCGGCGCTATCTATCGCTACCCCGACGAGACGCGCGAACAGGCCGCGGCCCGCTACCTCGCCTACCGCATCGACCGCGACACCATGAACGAGGATGTGCAGCTTTCCGTGTGGTCGAACGAGTCCATGATTTCAGACGCCTTCGAGGGTTTTTATCTCTCCGACCTCGAATATGGCGTGCGCACCCACCACGACCATCTGCGCAAGCAGATTCCGATTCTGGGCCTGGAGACGGCACCTGAGGAAAAGGACATGTGGAACCTCAACGAGGCCATGCGGTCGCAGGTGTAGGGTGGGGAGTCGGTGAGAGCGCCCCTCTCCCCGTAGAACGGGGCGAGGAACGCTACTCACCCCTGCCAAACGCCCTCTTTCCTCAGATCATCCATGGTCCGCGAAATGCCTTCGCGCAGGATCGCCACCATGTCGTCGATCTGCGCGCGCGTAATGATCAGCGGCGGCGACATCACGCACATGTTGATCAGCGGCCGCACCAAGAGGCCAAGCTCGTGGCAATGGGCGTCGATGCGTTTGCCGACATCCTTGTCGAGCTGCAGCGGGTCCTTGCTTTCGCGGTCGGCGACGCATTCGACGCAGCCCATCAGCCCCATGCCGCGGACTTCGCCGACCAGCGGCAGTTCCTCAAGCGTCTTCAGCTGCGCCTGGAAATAGGGCGCGACCTCGCGCGTATGGGCAAGCACGCTGTCTTCGAGGATGTCCAGGTTCTTCAGCGCCACCGCACAACCGATCGGATGGCTGGTATAGGTCAGGCCGTGGCCGAACAGCGCGTCGGGATGGTTGGAGCGGCGCATGTCCTGGAGCAGCCGCTCCGAGATGATGACGCCGCCGAGCGGGAAATAGCCTGAGGTGACGCCCTTGGCGAAGGTGATCATGTCGGGGTCGATGCCGAACACGTCGCCGGAGGCAAAGACATGGCCGAGCCGGCCGAAGCCGGTCACCACCTCGTCGGAGACATAGAGGATGTCATTGTCCCTGCAGATCTCGCGGATGCGCTTGAGATAGCCGTCCGGCGGCACGACGACGCCGCCCGAGGCCTGCACGGGCTCGCCGACGAAAGCCCCGATCTTCTCAGCGCCGACACGGGCGACCGTGTCGCGGAACTGATCGACCAGGAAATCGGTGAAGACGGCGATATCAGTGCCTTTCGGCCGCCGGAACGGGTCGGGCGAGGACAGTTTGACCACCAGATCGTCGGCGCCGTCCATCCAGTCGCGGTCGCGCGGCCGGCCGTTGAGCGAGGCCGACAGATAGGTCGAGCCGTGATAGGCGGCGCCGCGGCTGAGGATCAGCTTCTTTTCCGGGCGTCCACGCACATTGTTGTAGAACTGCATGAAACGCAGCGCCGTCTCGACAGCCGACGAACCGCCGGTGGTGAAGAAGGTATGGCTGAGATCGCCCGGTGCATGATCGGCAATGCGCTTGGCGAGTTCGGCCGAGGGAGCATTCATCGTGTACCAGGGCGTGTTGTAGGATAGCATCATCGCCTGGTCGTACATCACCCGGGCCAGTTCCTCGCGGCGATGGCCGATATTGATGCACCACATGCCGGCGGGACCGTCGATCAGCCGCTTGCCTGTCACATCGGTGATGTAGATGCCGTCGCCTTCGCCGATCAGCGCACGTGCTTCATTGCCGACCGAGCCGGCATAAGGCCAGGGCTGGACAAGATGGCGCTTGGCAAGCTCGACCGCGTCGCCGTCGCCAGCCATCTCCATCGCTCTTAGGTCTCTTGCAGCCGCCATCATTGCCTCGCAGGTCTGGAGCGTCATTTTCGCCGGACACGAAACGAAGCGCGAAGCGTTGAAAAGCGGGCTTTCTTCACTTCGTTTTGAATGTCCGTTCAATCAATATTGCAGAAATAGCGCTTGATTTCAATCCACGGATGCGCTCATGATGAAAGAAAGCCGGCAAGCTTGGAGCGCGGCCAGAAATCGCGCTTCGCAAAAGATTGGGAACAGGCAGCCGGCCCGGTCAATGGGAGCATCATGGCGGGACACGAGCCAGCAACCGAGATCACGCCCGGAGCGCTGCAATGACAGCTGCTGCCGAAGGGTCGCCCGTGTTCGGCATGACGCGGGCCAGGCGAAACGCCCTTCTGCAGTCCGAATCCGTTCAGGGCTTTGCCCTGATCAGCCCGACCTTCGTCTACGCTTTGATCCTGCTTGTGCTGCCGATCCTGGTGGTGCTCGCCCATTCGTTCTGGACGCAGCACTACCTCGACATCGACCACACTTTTACACTGGAAAACTACCGCGTCGCGCTGACCGAGCCGATCTACCGCGATCTCCTCTGGCGCTCGCTCTACATCTCGCTGACGGTAAGCTTCTTTACCGTTATCCTGGCCTATCCGATTGCCTATTTCATCTCGTTCCACGGCGGCCGCCACAAGAGCCTGTGGCTGTTCCTGATCACCATCCCGTTCTGGACCAGCTATCTCCTGCGCGTGATGTCGTGGAAGGTGATCCTCGGCTATAATGGCGTGCTCAATTCCGGCCTGATGGGCCTCGGCATCATCGACGAGCCATCGACAGCACTGCTCTACAATTCCAGCGCCGTCATCATCACGCTGACCCATGCCTGGGCGGCCTTCGCCATCCTGCCGATCTTCGTCTCGCTGGAAAAGGTCGACCGCACGCTGGTCGAAGCGGCCACCGATCTAGGCGACGGCCCGCTGCGCTCCTTCCTGCGGGTGACGCTGCCGCTGTCGGCGCCTGGCGTCATTTCGGCGGCGCTCATCGTCATGATCCCGACGGTCGGCGATTACGTCACCCCGAAGCTGGTCGGCGGCAAGGACGGCGTGATGATCGCCAATGCCATCCAGGCGCAGTTCGGCAAGGCCGCCAACTGGCCGCTCGGCGCGGCACTTTCGGTCACCACCATGCTGGTGGTGTCGCTGATGGCGGGCGCCACGGTGCTCATCATCCGCGCCATTCAGAGGCTGGCGCGATGACGGCGATGCGGCGCTTCCTTGCCGACGGCTGGCTGTCCGCCTACGCCTTCCTCTACATCGTCTTTCTCTATCTGCCCGTGATCTTCCTGCCGATCTTCTCGATCAACACCGCGCCGACGCCGAAGTTTCCTCTCACCGGCTATACGCTGAAATGGTACGAAGACCTGCCCAAGACGCCGGCACTGCTTGATGCCGCCTGGAACAGCCTAATCGTCGGTGTCTCGGCATCGGTGCTGGCGACGCTCCTCGGTATCCTCGCCGCCCGTTCCATCACCCGCTACCGCTATCCCGGCCGCCGCACCATCAACGGCCTGATCATGGCGCCGCTGGTGCTGCCGGAAATCATCCTCGCCATCTCCATGCTGCTGGTCATGCTGCAACTGGGCCTCAGCCTGTCGCTGTTCACCGTCGTGCTCGGCCATGTCCTGATCTGCATTCCCTATTCGATGACGGTGCTGACCGCAGGCTTTGAGGGCTTCGACCGCAGCCTGGAAGAAGCCTCCGCCGATCTCGGCGAAAGCGCCTTCGGCACCTTCCGTCGGGTGACGCTGCCGATGGTGGCACCGGCGATCATTTCCAGCCTGCTCGTCTGCTTCACCATCTCGCTCGACGAGTTCGTCATTGCCTTCTTCCTGACCGGAACCGAGACGACGCTGCCGATCTATATCTGGGGCCAGCTGCGCTTCGCAGCCAAGCTGCCGGGTGTGCTGGCGCTGGGCACGCTGCTGTTGGTTGCCTCCTTTGTCTTGATGACCGTTGCCGAAGTCCTGCGCCGCCGTGCAGCCAGGCGTACGCAGAGCGAGGGAGGCCTCTATGCCTGAGTCAAACCAGGCCGAACGGCCCCAAACCGACCGAGCGATGATCGAGATCCGCAGCGTCACCCGCAGCTACGGCGCCTTCAAGGCGCTCGACGACGCGACACTGACCATCCGGGAAGGCGAGTTCTTTTCGCTGCTCGGCCCCTCCGGCTGCGGCAAGACAACGCTGCTGCGCATGATTGCCGGCTTCGACAGCCCGACCAGCGGTTCGATCTCGGTCGGCGGCCAGTCGATGGAAGGCATTCCGGCCAACCGCCGGCCAACCAACATGGTCTTCCAGAGCTACGCCATCTTCCCGCATCTCAATGTCGAGCAGAATGTCGCCTATGGGCTGAAGCGGCTGAAGCTGGGCGCACCGGAAGAAAAGCGCCGCGTCGAGGAAGCGCTGGCGCAGGTGTCGCTGACCGGCCTCGGTAAGCGCCTCGCCACCGAGCTTTCGGGCGGTCAGCGCCAGCGCGTTGCACTCGCCCGCGCCCTGGTGATGCGGCCCAAGGTGCTGCTGCTCGACGAGCCACTGTCGGCACTGGACAAGAAACTGCGCGAGCAGATGCAGGTCGAGTTGCGCCGGCTGCAGCAGGCGGTCGGCATCACCTTCGTGCTGGTCACCCACGACCAGTATGAGGCGCTGGCCATGTCCGACCGCATCGCGGTGATGTTCGGCGGCAAGATCGCCCAGGTCGCCTCGCCCAAGGAAATCTACCAGCGGCCGGTCAACCGCCAGGTCGCCGACTTCCTCGGCGGCATGAATTTCGTCAAGGCTGAGATCATCGAGGAGAATGCCGCCTCGCTGGTCGTCGACACGCTGGGCTTCGGCCGCGTCCGAACCGACAAGCCGAAGGCCTTTGTGCGCAATGGCGGCGGCGCCACGCTCGGCATCCGACCGGAGCGCCTCCGCGTGCTGTGGGACAATGCGACGGCAAAGTTCGAGGTCGCCGGCAAGGTGGTCGAACGCCACTATTTCGGCGAGATCACCCATCTGATCGTCGAGATACCGGGATTGGAAAAGCCGCTGTCGGTGACCGAGACCAATGATTTCGGCGCCGACGATATCCCTGTCGGCACCTCCATCCGCCTTGCCTACGATCCCGAGGCCCTGGTGGCTATGGCTGACTGAAGCTCGGCTACGATCTCTTTGGCGGCGATGCGCCCCATCACGATCGCACCCTCGACATAGCCCGGAAATGAGGGCGACAGTTCCGATGATGCGAAATGGACAGGAGCTGCGCCGGCACGGATCGTGTGTTCGGCATCCCGTGCCGTCACATCGACAATGAGGTCGCTGTAGGCGCCGCCGCTCCAGCGGTCTTGGATCCAGTCGCGCTGGCTGAAATCGATAATGTCGGCCGCGTCCGGACCAAGGGCGCCCACCAGCCTCGCCGTTACTTCCGCGCGCAACGCAGCATCGTCGAACGGGCGCCAGCGCAGGGCCAGCGGTCCGCCGACGAACACAACCAGCGCCGCATGGTCCACATCCTTGCTGGCGTCACAGGCAAACAGGCCCGGCAAATCGCGCCACATCACCATGCCGCACAGGTCGCGCTCGCGCCAGAACGGCGTGGCATAGCGCACCAGGATCTTGATGACCGCGCCGCTTTCCCAGACGCCAAGCGCATTCTCGAGGACCGCCGGCAAGGCCGGCGCGAAATCGAGCTTTGCGGCCGTCACCGGCGGCAGTGCGACCAGCACTTTTCGCGCTTCGATCGCGCCGTTTGCCGAGACGACACGAACCCCGTGCGGCCCGTGCTCGACGCGCGTCACGGGTTCGCTGAGCCTGACCCGGTCACCGAGATCGCCTGCAACATCCTCGGCCAGCGACTGCATGGTCTCGCGCAGCGAATATTGCAATTCCGGCACCTCGTTGGTGATGCGCCGGTCATTGTCGATCAGGTGCCACAGCGGCACCTTGTCCATCGCCAGGCACCACAGGCCTTCGATCATCGACCGGAAAGCCGTCTTGGCGTCAGTGGGATCAGGCTGATGTTCGAGCCAGGTGGCAACACTCATGCCGGCGATCGCAGGGTCGTCCGGCTCGATCGCATTCATCCGCTCGCGGATCGCCATCGCGCCGTAATAGGTGCGTTCGGCCTGTTCGACCGACAGTGACGGATGGGTGATCAAATCGCCATCCACATAGGTCTCGACGAAGGCCTTGCCGCGGGCCGCCGCCAGCGCCGTCACCTCCGGCATGTCTTCGCAGAAAAACTGACCGCCGCTGTCGATCCGTTCGCCAAGCCCGTTGCGAACCGCTTCGACCCTGCCGCCGACACGGTCGCGCGCTTCGAGCAGCACGAAATCGATGTCAGCCTTCTTCAGCACAAGCGCGGCCGACAGCCCGGTGAAACCGGCGCCGACGATGACGACGTCGGTTCTTTCGGTCTTGTCGCTCAATAGCCCGCCTTGATCTTCTCGAATTCGGTGACCATGCGCTGCTTGAGCTCTGGCGGCACCGGCTGTTGGAACAGCGTCTTGTCGAGGAACTTGTCGAGATTGTCGAAGCCGCGGTCGGTCAGCACCTGGTGGTCGATCGCCGCCATGCCGGCGCTGTTGCCGTGACCGTAACCGAAAGTCTTCACCAGATAGTCGGACACGGCATGCGCGTTGACCGCGCTCAGGAAATCATAGGCCTGGTCAAGCTTGCCCGGCGCGTCCTTCATCAGCACATAGCCGCACACCCAGGTCGAAATGCCTTCCTTGGTGTCGCGGTTCATGGCGATCGGCATGCCCTGACCCTTGAGCGTCACGAAGGTTTCGTTCCAGCCCCAGACGAGGTCGACCTCATTGCCGGTAAAGGCCTGGTTGAGATCGGTGTCGTCGGTCCAGTAGAAGCGGACATTCTTGTGCACGTCGCGCAGGAAGGCGGACGCCTCCTGGAACTGCGCGTCGGTCATCTTGGTCCAGTCCTTGAGGCCGACGACCAGGCTTGCCAGCGCATAGGCATCGTCGACATTGTCGCCGATGGTGACGCGGCCCTTGAATTTCGGGTCGGCGAAAATCCTCAGCGACTGCGCCTCTTGCGCTGTCACCTTGTCGGTGCGGTACAGCAGCGAGGTGTTGCCCCAGTCGAACGGCATGAACCAGGCCTTGCCGTCGGCGGCAACGGCGAGATCCTTCATCGCCATGATGCCGGGATTGAGGTCCTTCCAGCCGGCGATCCTGGAGGTGTCGAGCGGCTGTAGAATGCCGGCCGCGCGCCATTTGGCCACGCTTTGCGAGCAGGGGTGGGCGATGTCGGCTTTGAAGCCGGCCCGCATCTTCTCGAAGGCTTCGTCCTCGTCGCCGAAGAAAGCGAAAGTCGGCTCGGCGCCATATTTGGCGGTGTAGTCGGGATGCAGCAGCGGATCCTCATAGCCCGACCAGTCGAACACGACGAGGTCGCCATCACCCTCGGCATAAGCCAGCACGGCGCCGGCGCCCAATGTTAGGGCAGCGGCAAGGGCAAGGCTGCGAAGCATGGAATTCATGATGTGAAACTCCCCCGTCGCAAGGATCTCAGGCGAGGTTAGGAGAATTCCCCGGTTTTGGCGAGCCTGCAAAAGCCGGCGCCGCCCCTCATTGTCCTGCCGGACATTTCTCCCCGTATAGCGACGGGGAGAAAGGGCTGACCGCATCCTCGGCACTATTTCTTGCAACGCTGGAGATTGGCGAAATCATCGATGACAGCATCCCTCTCCCCGTCACTATACGGGGAGAGGATGCCGGCAGGCAGGTGAGGGGCAGCACAAACGCTCGGAAAAGAAACCGAGCATTCAATATCTGGCCTAACGCACCTGCATCAAACGCACCAGCCCAGCTCAATAGCCCGCTTTAATCTTCTCGAATTCGGCAATCATCTTGAGCTTGAGGTCGGACGGCAGAGGCGACTGGAACAGCGTCTTGTCGACGAATTTCTGCACGTCGTCATAGCCCTTTTCCTTCAGGATCGCCTGGTCGACACCGGCCATCCCCTTGGCGTTGGCCTGTCCATAGCCCCAGTCCTTGACCAGTACCTTGGCCGTCTCCGGATCGTTGACGGCGTTCAGATAGTCATAAGCCTTGTCGATATTGCCGGGCGCGTCCTTGAACAGGACATAGCCACAGACCCAGGTCGAAATGCCTTCATCCGTGTCCTTCCTGGACTTGATCGGCACGCCGGCCGCCACGGACTGGACCGTCGCGTCGTTCCACGCCCAAGCGAGATCAACCTCGCCGCCGGAGAGGAGTTGCACGATATCGGTGGTGTCGGCCCAATAGGAGCGGACATTCTTGTGCACCTGGCGCAGGAAGTCGGATGCTTGTTTGAATTGGTCATCCGTCATCTTGGTCCAGTCCTTGAGGCCGATGGCAAGGCTGGCCAGCGCATAGGCGTCGTCGACATTGTCGCCGATCGAGACCCGGCCCTTGAACTTGGGATCGGCGAAGGCCTTTAGCGACTGCACATCCTTCGCGTCGATCTTGTCGGAGTTATAGGTGAGCTGGGTGTTGCCCCAGTCCCAGGGCATGAACCAGGCCTTGCCATCCGGGGTGGTGGCCAGATCCTTCATCGCCATGATGCCGGGATTGAGGTCTTTCCAGCCGGCAATCTTCGACGTGTCGAGCGGCTGCAACAGGCCTGCCTCACGCCACTTCGTCACGCTCTGCGAACAGGGATGGCCGAGATCGGCCTTGAAGCCGGAGCGCACCTTCTCGAAGGCTTCGTCCTCGTCGCCGAAGAAGGCGAAGGTCGGCGAGTCGCCGTTCTTCTCGACATATTTCGGGTGGAAGCTCGGATCCTCATAGCCGGACCAGTCGAATACAATCAGGTCTTTGTCGGCGGCAACAGCGAGCGCTGCAGCCGAAGCCGCCAGCGTTGCCGTCAGCGCCAATGTCAGCGTCAGGCGTCTGGTTAGTCTTTTCATTGCTGTTCCATCCTCTCTTGTCGTTGCGCCCGCCGGCTCGACTGGCCGGCTTCCGGTTATCCGTAGTGCTTGGGAAAGGCCGCCGCGAGGAACGCATTCGCCGCCTGCAGGGCGGTCTCGCGCGTGGTGTCCTCGGTTCCCATCATCAGCCGCAGCCACAAGCCTTCCAGCATGGCCGACAGCGCCAGCGCCATCACCTGCGGCTCATAGCCATAGCCGCCGCTCTCTTTGAGCGTCGCGCAGAGATCGATGAAGACCTGCTGGTAATACGCGTCGCGGGAACTGCTCAGCGCCTGATAAACCGGCCGCGACTTGGCCTCGCCCCAGAAAGCGAGCCAGGCGGCGAGCTTGCGCTTGTTGCAGATCGAGCGGTCGAAGTCGGCGCACACCAGCACCTGCAGTTGGCGGGCCGGATCATCACCGGCTTTCTGCAGGGCAGCACGCCAATGCGCCGAATACTCGTCATACATATACTGCAGCGTGGCGATCAGCAGCTTCTCCTTGCTCTCGAAATGAAAGTTGACGATGCCGCGCGAGAGGCCGGCGCCATCGGCGACATCGGCCATTGTTGTCTCCGCATAGCCGCGCTTGGCCAGCGAATCGATGGTCGCCTCGATCAGTTGCTGCTGCCTGACCTCCTTCGACGCCTTGCGGCCGCGTTTTTCCGGTTCGGTTTTTCCGGACGTGTCGGAGGACCGCTCTTCGCGCGCTGCAGCTTTCATCGGTGCCGTCATGCTCCACATTGCCGGCTATCCCACCATAGCCGGCTTCCACCCGCGAAGATGAGTGGGACGGTGCTCGCCACTGTCAAGCACCTTCTGCATGGCTTCCCAGGTCTTGATGTTCTTGTCGACATAGGCCGCCCCGACGGCCGCCGCCGCTGTCTCGTAGAGCGCGCCTTTCAGCCTCTCCAGCTCGCCGCGCGCGACCTCGCGATACCAGGGATTGCGGTCCTTAACGACCACATCGGCAAAGCCGGCGCGCTGCATCGCCTGCGCATAGCGCGCCGGCGACGCCATGGCGAAGGACAGGTCTTCAGCCGCGACATAGGCCTTCATCTCCGATGACGGCTCTCCGTCATGGCCAATCAACCAATCGGAGGCGGCAAAGACGCCGCCCGGTTTCAGCACGCGAAAAATCTCGGCAAACAGCGCGTCCTTGTCGGGCACATGCAACAGCGCATCCTTGGAGAAGACGACATCGAACGAAGCATCGGCGAAAGGCAGCGGCCCCGGCGGCGCCTGGACAAAACTGGTTCGGTCCGAAAGCCCACGCGCCGCGGCACGCTTCCTGGCCGACTCGATCACCGGCCGTTCGATGTCGAAGCCGGTGGCATGGGCAGCGCCGTGGCGCTCAAGCAGATGCAGCGCGATACCGCCGGAACCGCAGCCGATATCTAGGATGGTCTTGCCCTTCAGCGAGAGCCCTTCGATGACCCGGTCGACCTCATCAGGTCCGCCCGGCGACAGATAACCCTCGCCCCACAGCGCCTCGAGGAAGCGGATGGCGGTGTCGTCATATTCCGGCTCGGCATCTGCCGCTTCGATCATCGAACCTCGGTCCCGTCAGCCGAATTCAACACGTTCGATTGCCGGCAAAGCGTAGCGCATACCAGAGAAAACGCAAGACCATTTGTTGAACATTCATTCAATATGGCTGGACAAAATGGCGGCTGCCATGCCAAATTCCGCGCATTCGGGAACGAGATCGCGCAAAAATGAACGCGGATCGCAAGGGAACACTGAATGAAAGCTTGGGATGCGATCATCATCGGCGGCGGACACAATGGCCTGGTCAACGCCTGCTACCTGCAGCGCGCCGGCCTCGACGTGCTGGTCGTCGAGAAGAACGACTGGGTCGGCGGCGCTGCTACCAGCCGCGAACTGACGCCGGGCTTCGTCTACTCCAACTGCTCCTATGTCTGCTCGCTGTTTCGCCCCGAGATCATGCGCGACCTCGAACTGCCGCGTTTCGGCCTGCAGGTCATCTCCTATGAAGGCGGCGCGGTGTTTACGCGCGACGGCGACTACCTCGCCAACTACCGCGACCACGATGCGCACCGGCGCGAATTCGCCCGCTTCTCCAAGCGCGACGCCGAAGCCTATAACCGCTATTCCCGCGACGTAACGCGGCAGTGCCGCTTCATCCAGCCGCTGCTGATGCGCACCGCGCCCGACCCGACCAGCCTCAAGCCACGCGACCTCGGCGAACTGCTTTATCTCGGCAAGAAATTCGCCGGCCTGTCGGCCGAGGAAATGGCGCTGACACTGCGCTTCTGGACGATGTCGATCTCGGAATTCCTCGACGAATATTTCGAGACCGACGTCATCAAGGCGAACTTCGCTCTGTCCGGCATCATCGGCACCGCGCTCGGGCCGATGTCGCCCGGCACGGCCTATGTGCTGCTGCACCACTATATGGGCGAGGTCGACGGCTCGGTCGGCGCCTGGGGCTATGCGCGCGGCGGCATGGGCGCCGTCACCAAGGCGCTCGCCGCCTCGTTCAAGGCCAGCGGAGGCACCATCCGCACCGGCGCCGAGGTCGACCATGTGCTGGTTGGCAGGGGCAAGGCGAAGGGCGTGGTGCTGGCTGGCGGCGAAGAGATTTACGGCAAGCTCGTCGTCTCCAACGCCGACGTCAAACGCACCTTCCTGAAACTGGTCGAGGAAAAGGAACTGCCCGACATTTTTCTGCGTCGGGTGAAGAACTTCAAGATCCGCGGCTCGTCCGGCAAGGTCAACATTGCGCTGGATTCGCTGCCGGAATTCCCGGCTTTACCGAAGGATTCGCCGGTCTATCGCGGCGACATGCATTTCACCGATTCGATGGAGCGCATGGAGCGCGCCTATGACGACTGGAAGGCCGGGCGCTGGTCGGCCGATCCGTTCCTCGACATGGTCATCCCGACGACGCTCGACCCGACCATGGCGCCACCAGGCAAGCACTTCATGAGCTGCTTCGTGCAATACGCGCCGCCCAAGGTGAACGGCCAAGACTGGACCGACGCCGACCGTGACGGCTTTGCGGAAAGCGTGGTTTCGCAGATCGCCGAATACTCGCCCGGCTTCCGCGATCGCATCGTGCACATGGAGGTGCGCACGCCGCGAGAGATCGAGGCCGAGGTCGGCCTCACCGAAGGCAATATTTTCCAGGGCGAATTGACCTTCGACCAGTTGCTGTTCAACCGCCCGATACCGGGCTACGCACAGTACCGCTCGCCGGTTGGCGGGCTCTATATGTGCGGCTCCTCGACCCATCCCGGCGGCGGCGTCATGGGCGCACCCGGCCGCAATGCGGCAGCTGAAATCCTGCGCGACCTCGCCAAGTCAACTTCGCATATGAGCCCGGCCCATGACGTCATTTGATGCCATCGTCATCGGCGGTGGCCATAATGGCCTTGTCGCTGCCGCCACGCTGGCGAAGGCCGGCCGCAAGGTGCTGGTGCTGGAAGCCGCTGGCGATGTCGGCGGCGCCGCGCGCACCGAAGGCTTCGCGCCGGGCTTTCGCGTCTCCTCGATCGCCCATGTGCTCAACCGCCTGCATCCCGATGTCATCAAGACACTGGAGCTGGAAAAGCACGGGCTGCAAGTCGCGCGCACCGACTTCATGCCATCAGTTGCCTTATCGAAGGATGGCCCGCCGCTGGTCCTGCATGGCGCCTATGGTGAGGTGCTGACAGGCTCCACTCCGTCCGAGCAATCCGCCTGGAAGGAATTGCGCGCGCAGTTGCTCCGCTATGCCGGCATATTGAAACCATTCCTCTCCCGCCGCCCGCCCGATCTCGCCGGCATGTCGCTCAAGGAGACAGCGGCGCTCGGCCAGACCGCTCTGGCGTTGAAAAAACTCGGCAAGGAAGACATGCGCGATTTCCTGCGCGTGCTCCTGATGAACGTCGCCGACCTGCTCGATGAGCAGCTAGCCGATATCAGGCTGAAGGGCCTGCTCGCCTTCGACGCCACGCTGGGCAGCCATCTCGGCCCGCGATCGCCGACCTCGCTGCTCGGCCTCTACTATAGGCTGGCAGGCGAGACCGACGGTGCGGCCGGCGCGCAGATGCTGCCGAAGGGCGGCATGGGCGCGGTCATCACCGCCATCAGGTCTGCGGCGGAGAAAGCCGGCGCCACCATCCGCACGGCAGCGCCGGTGGCCAAGATCATCGTCGAGAAAGGGCGCGCTGTCGGCATCGCGCTGGACAGCGGCGAGATGCTGCACGCCAGAACCATCGTCTCCGCCATCAATCCCGCCACCACCATGCTCGACCTCGTCGGGCCGCGCGATATCGACACCGGCTTTGTGCGCAAGGTGAAGAACATCCGCATGAAGGGCGATGCGGCCAAGCTCCATCTGGCGCTCGACCGGCCGCCGCAATTTTCCGGGGTCGACGCCGCCAGCCACAAAGGCCGCCTGGTCATCGCGCCCTCGCCCGACCATGTCGAACGCGCCTTCAACCCGTCGAAATACGGTGAGTTCTCAGCCGAACCGGTGATGGAAATCACTCTGCCCTCGCTCTCCGACCCGTCGCTCGCACCTGCTGGCGCCTGCGTGCTCTCGGCGGTGGTGCAATACGCGCCCTATGCACTGAAAGAAGGTTGGGACGCCGGCAAACCAAAATTCCTTAGGGCTGTCATGGCGCAACTCGAGCCTTATGCGCCAGGCATCGGCAAATCCGTCCTGCACGCCGAGCTTTTGACACCGGCCGACATCGAGGCGCGCTACCGCATGCCTGGCGGCCACTGGCACCATGGCGAATTGCAGGCTGACCAGATGCTGATGTCGCGGCCGGTCTCCGGCTGGTCGGGCTACGATACGCCGGTCGAAGGGCTGTTCCTCGCCGGGGCCGGCTCGCATCCCGGCGGCGGCGTTTCGGGTGCTCCGGGGTTGAACGGGGCCAGGCGCATTATCGCGATGAAGGGCTAGGTCATGGCGCAAGCAACCAAAAAGAAATCCGGCCCGACAACGACAAGCCAGCTCATCCCGCCCCGCATCGCAGCGCAATCGCATTTCCGCACGCTTCGCCTTGGCACCCCGTTCCAGCCGCGCATCGATGCGCTGGCCAGAACCCAGGATTGGTACAATTGGGCCGGCTACCGCGCTCCGCATTCGCTTTGGGACGAGGAGCTCGAATATTTCGCTATCCGCAGCCAAGCCGCTTTGTTCGACATCTCGCCGATGACGAAATACCGCGTTGAGGGGCCGGATGCCGAAGCCTTTCTTGATCGTGTCACCTTGCGCGATGTGACCAAGCTGAAGCCCGGCCGCGTCCACTACACCGCCTGGTGCGACGACGAAGGTTTTGTGCTCGACGACGGCACTTTGTTCCGCCTGTCGCCGACACGCTTTAGGCTGTGCTCGCAGGAGCGGCATCTGCCTTGGCTGCTCGACAGTGCAATTGGCTTCAACGTCGCGGTCGAGGAAGAGACCGAAAGCGTCGCCGGTCTTGCCTTGCAAGGCCCGACCTCCTTTGCCGTGCTGCGCGATGCCGGCTTTGCCGGTGTCGAGAAACTCAAGATATTCGACCTCGCCGAGTTTCCGCATGATGGCGGCACCGTCACCATTTCCCGCACCGGCTTTACCGGCGATCTCGGCTACGAACTATTCGTACCGGCGGACAAGGCGCTGAGCCTGTGGGACCGGTTGATGGCGGCAGGCGAACTGCGCGGCATCCGCACCATCGGCTACACCGCGCTCAACCGCGCCCGCCTCGAGGCGGGGCTGATTGTCGCCAATGCCGATTTCACCACCGCCGAGCATGCCATCCGCGCCGATCGTCTGCGGATGCCGGACGAGATCGGCCTCGGCTTCATGATCGATTTGGAGAAGGGCCATTTCAACGGCCGCCGCGCCATCCTTGAAGCCCGCGCCAAGCGCAAGCTGCGCCATGTGCTGGTCGGGCTGGAGATCGAGGGCAATATCCCGGCCGAACACGCCATCGTCTACTACAAGAAACGCCAGGAGGTCGGTCTGGTCAGCGCCGCCATGTGGTCGCCGATGGCCAAGCGCAACATCGCCATCGCCTCGCTGGCGCGGCCCTACGGTGATACGATGGTGGAAGACCTCTGGGTCGAGATCTATGCCATGCGCGAGTTGCGATACCAGAAGCTGATGAAGCGGGCCAAGGTGGTGGCGCGGCCGTTCATCAAGCTCGACCGCCGCACCGCCAATCCGCCGGCGGATTTCTGATCATGGCTGACGAACCGGATGATGCGGCGGAAGCCGCCGAACAGTGGCAGCTGGTGAACACGCCGCTGGGCGAAAAATGGTCGGGCCGCACACGCTATGCCGCCGCCATGTACTTCTACAAGCGCGGCGAGATGAGCGCCGAGACGCTCGAGGTCTACCGCATCTGCGCGCGGCTGGATTCGGAGAACCCACTGCCCATCATCCGGGATCGCGGCACCGGCCGGGACTGGCTGAAGCGTGTGGGTTTTGAATAAGCACCGCGCATCAGGGCGCCCGCACGCCGCGACAGACTGCGGCGAGCTTGTTGCCGTCTGGATCGCGCACATACGCTGCATAGAAGTCCGGACTGTAGTGCAATCGTAGGCCCGGGGGACCTTCGCAGCGTCCTCCATTGGCGATGGCCGCAACATAAAAGTCGTCGACCTGTTTCCATGATCGCGCTCTGAACGCGACCATGCTGCCATTTCCTGTTGTCGCTGCCTGTTGGTCGAATGGCTTTCCAATCCAGAACGCCAGTTCGCGCACACCGCCGTCCTCGTAGGTGCCCCATCCAGCGGAAGTGCTGTCCCAGTCGGGATCGCCGGTGATGCAGCGTTCCATGCCTAGCGGCACTAGCGCGGCATCATAGAACACTGTGGCCCGCTTCAGGTCATTTGTTCCGAAGTAGACATATGTGAGCATGGCGCACCCACTTCACCCTATGGTTCTTTCCAGCACGCTCAGCCAGTTCCGATAGGCGATCTTCTCGATCAGCGCGCGGCCGAAACCGCGCGCGGCGAGCGCATCGATCAGCTTCGGCAGGCCTGCGACGTCGCCGATGACCGCCGGGATCATGGCGCCGTCGAAATCCGAGCCGAGACCGACCCCGTCCTCGCCCAGCGCCTGCAGCAGCGAATCGACATGGCGCACCATGATGTCGAGGCTGGTGTCGGAATTCATCCGCCCGTCCTCGCGCAGGAAGCCGGTGGCAAAATTCAACCCGACCATGCCGCCGGTCTCGCGGATGGCGCCGAGCTGCCAGTCGGTCAGATTGCGCGAATGGGTGCACAGCGCATGCACGTTCGAATGGGTAGCGACCAGCGGTGCGTCGCTGAGCGCGGCGACATCGCGAAAGCCTTTTTCGTTGAGATGCGACAGGTCGATCATGATCTTCAGCTGATTGCAGGCCTTGACCAGCGCCTTGCCGGCATCGGTCAGTCCCGGACCGGTGTCGGGCGATGAGGGAAAGCGGAACGGCACGCCATGGCCGAAGGCGTTGGGACGGCTCCAGACGATGCCGAGCGAGCGCAGGCCGGCTTCATGGAGCACATCGAGCAGCGTGAGCTCGGGGTCTATCGCCTCGACGCCTTCGATGTGGAACACCGCCGCGATCGATTCTTTCGCCATCGCCGCGCGAATGTCACCGGCGCTGCGGCAGACGGTCAGCGCTCCCGCCCGCTCCAGCCGAAACAGGATCGAAGCCATGCCAATGGTGGACCTCAACGCGTCAGCGCGCGGCAATTCCGGCGGCAACGGCTCGTTGTCGCTCGGCGCCGGTGGCACCGCTGAGCGCTTGGCCTTCTCGACCGGCGGCGGGAAGATCGCAAACATGCCGCCGGCAAAGCCACCCTTCTTGGCGCGCGGCAGATCGATATGGCCGCCCTGCGTCCCCTCGATGAACAGCTTTTCGACGTCGGTGTCCTTCGACTGGTACAGTCGCAGCAGCGTGTCGTTGTGGCCGTCGAAGACGGGGACGAGATCGGATTCGGTCATCAGGAAGCCATTCGGTCAGTTGGCAGGAGCGGACGAACCGCAGCGAACTGTGTACTTAGGCAAGAAGGCTGAACTGCGCAAATGCCAGAGACGTGTTCGCTCTTGTGGCTGAGCGGCTCCGATCCACCTGCCGGGTCCCGCTGCTTCGCAGCGTCCGGGCGTTCGCCGGCCTTTCATCGTGCCACCGGCACGATGAATTCGCTTCGCGAACCGGCGGCTCACCCTATTGCTTCAGCACATCGGCCCATTCCGGATGGCGGCGGAACTGGGCATTGGCGAAGGGGCAGAGCGGGATGATCTTCTTGTCCGCTGCGCGCGCATCCTCGACGGCGCGGGTGACGAGCCGAAGCCCGGCACCCTGGCCGCGAAACACGTCCGGCACTTCGGTGTGGTCGATGATGATCTGGTGCTCGCCGATCTTGGTGAAGGTCATCTCCGCCTCGGCGCCGCCCGGTCCGCGCAGGACATAGCGGCCCTTCGAGCCGCGGTCCTCCAGTTCGATTTCAGGCGATTGGTCAGGCATTGCTTGCTCCTTCAACCGGCTCGGCAGCAAAAAGCCGCCTTGCCGCTTCGATCTCGTTTGGCTGCACCTCGTGGCCGCCACCGTGCCATTCCACTGTGACATCGGCGCCATCGGCGCGCAAATAGGCTTCCAGCCGCGACGTCAGATTGGGCGGGCAGATCGGGTCGCGCTTGCCGGCGGTCACCAGAATACGACGGCCGGCAAGGCTGCCTTTCACCTCAGGTTCGAATGGGATCAGCGGATGCATCAGCACGGCCGCATCGAACAGATCAGGTGCAGCGAACATGACGGAAGCCAGGATGTTGGCGCCGTTGGAATAGCCCAGGCCGAGCACCGAAGACGGCTTTGCCGCCGCGATCTGCGCCTTGATGAAGCCGGTCATCTTTGCGGTCGCCCGGCCAAGGTCGTCCATGTCGTAGACACCCTCGCCGGCGCGGCGGAAGAAGCGGGCAGCACCATATTCAGAGACATCGCCGCGCGGCGACACGATGGTCGCCTGAGGCGCGAGGTCGCGCCCCAGCGACAGCAGCTGGCTTTCGTCGGCTCCGGTGCCGTGGAAGACGAAGAGCAGCGGGCCGCCGGGCGAACCCGGCAGCGCCTTATGGATGTAAGCGTCCTTGCTCATTGTCTTAGCCTTCCAGCTTCTGCAGATGTTCTTCGAGATAGGGCCTGAGATGCTGGTGCTGCGTCGGCAGCTTCAGCGCCTCGCCGAGATGGGCGGTGTCCTCGTCGCGGTCGAATCCCGGCTCATTGGTGGCGACTTCGAACAGCACGCCGCCCGGCGTGCGGAAGTAGATCGCCCAGAAATAGTCGCGGTCGATCACCGGTGTCACGCCGTAGCCCGTATCGATCAGCGCCTTGCGCACTTCGAGCTGCTTGGCACGGTTCTCCACCGCGAAGGCGACATGATGCACCGAGCCGGCGCCGAGATTGGCAAAGCCAGCCGTCGGCAGCGATTCGATGTCGACGACATCGGCGCCGTTGCCATTCTTGATCGCGAGCCGGCTGACATTGCCGGATTTGTCGACTTGCTCGTAACCCATGAACTTCAACAGCTCCTCGGTGGCACCACCATCCTTGAGGCGCAGCGACACCGAGTGAAAGCCGCGGATCGCCTCGTCGGCGGGAACACCGCCCTTCAGCCATGGCGCACGGCTGTCCGCCTTGTCTTCGACCAGCGCGAAGCCGTCGCCGTCGGGGCCAGCAAAAGTGAGTCGCTTTTCGCCGAACGTCTCTGCACGGGAAACACCCGCAACGCCCTCATCGGCGAAGCGCTTTTCCCAATAGCCGAGTGTACCCGCCGGCACCGAATAGGCTGTGGTGCCGACCTCGCCGACGCCGTGCCGGCCCCTGGCAATGTCTGGAAACGGAAAATAGGTCATCACCGAGCCCGGCGTGCCGTGCTCGTCGCCATAGTAGAGGTGATAGACATCGGGCGCGTCGAAGTTGACGGTCTTCTTGACCCGGCGCAGACCGAGCTTGTGTGTAAAGAAATCATTGTTCTGGCGCGCATCGCCGGCCATTGACGTGACGTGATGCAAGCCCTTGATCTGGTCGAGCATTCTCTTGCTCCTTCCTTGGTGTTTGTGCGGCCCTCGCCGCTGTCCACGCCTATATGAGGGGCCGCCCGGCAACGGCAAAGGCGGCAAACTCAGAATGGACTGTATCCCAATCGTGAACAGTAGAAAAATTACGTTCACCATTTCAGTAAAGCTGACGGCCTTGCGCCGCCGCCAGAATCCGGTTCATTGAACGTCTTCCCGACGTGACAGGATACAGCCATTGGCCGCGAAAAGCAGACGTCCGAACATCCTATTGATCTCCTGCGACCAGTGGCGCGGCGACTGCCTGTCGGCTGCCGGCCATTCCACGGTGAGGACACCGAACGCCGATGCGCTGGCCGCCGAGGGCGTCCTTTTCAAGCGACATTACGGCGGCGCGGCGCCCTGCTCTCCGGCTCGCGCCTGTCTCTACACCGGCCTCTACCAGATGAACAACCGCGTCTGCCGCAATGGCACGCCACTCGACGCCCGTCACGGCAATATCGCGCTTTCGGGCCGCGCCCTCGGCTACGATCCGACGCTGTTCGGCTACACCGACGTCTCGTCCGATCCGCGCACGTTGGCGCCGGGCGATCCCAGGCTGAAAACCTATGAGGGCGTGCTGCCCGGCTTCAGCGTGCGCCAGTTCCTGCCCGAGCATCAGAAACCGTGGCTGTCATGGCTGAAGGCGCGCGGGCTCGACACCAGGGCCGGCTCTCCCGGCATTCACCGCCCCGTGGGCGAGGAAGCCGGCAACGCCGTGACCAATGCGCCGCCGGTCTATTCCAGGGACGAGACGCCGACGGCTTTCCTCGCCGGCGAATTCATCCGCTGGCTGGGCGAACAGGATGCGCCCTGGTTCGCGCATGTGTCCTTCATCAGCCCACATCCGCCTTTCATCGTGCCGGCACCTTACAACACGCTGTATGATCCCACGGACGGCCCGGCCTTCCCTCGTGGCGAAAGCTGGCAGGCGGAGGCGGAAAGCCATCCCTATCTGGCCTACGATCTCGGCCGGCAAAAGCGTAAGAACTTCCGCCCCGGCACGGACGGCAAGGTGCGCGACTGGGGGGACGACAACATCGGTGCCATCCGCGCGATCTATTACGGCATGATCTCGGAGGTCGACGCGCAGCTTGGCCGCATCTGGCAGGCGATCAAGGCGGCGGGAGCCTGGGACGACACGATCGTCATCCTGACATCGGACCACGCAGAGATGATGGGCGACCATTTCATGCTCGGCAAAGGCGGTTTCTTTGACGGCAGCTATCACATCCCGCTGATCGTCCGCGACCCGCGCCGCGGCAAGGCGGCGGGCTCGACCGTCGATCGCTTCACCGAGGCCGTCGACATCTTCCCGACCTTGCTCGATCTGCTGGATGCCGACGCCCAGCCGCATCTCGACGGCCGCTCGCTGAAACCGTTCCTGGAAGGTCAGCCGCCCAAGCATTGGCGTGACGCGGCGCATTGGGAGTTCGATTTCCGCTCGATTGCCGAGGGTGAAGCAGAACGGCATTTCGGCATCGGCTCGCGCCAGTGCAACCTCGCCGTCATCCGCACGGAAGACTTCAAATATGTGCATTTCGGTGGTGGTTTGCCGCCCTTACTGTTCGATCTGAAAAAGGATCCGGGCGAGCTGGCCAATGTCGCCACCGACCCGACCTATCTCAGCGTGCGGCTTGAATTTGCCGAGCGTCTGCTTGCCTGGCGCGCCGAACATCTCGACCAGTCGCTGGCGCTGGCGGAGCTGACCGAGGATGGGGTGGCTGGATATGTGGGTAGGGCAGTAGGGCAGTAGGGCAGTAGGAAATTATGGGATAGGCGGTGCTGCCGCGCTCCCTAATTTTTATCCCTATTGCCTTACTGCCCTACTCCTTTCCTTTACTGCATCATCATCCGCTGCTGATCGCGCTTCTCCGCATAGCTGCCCTTGTCGTAGGCAGCCTGCGCCTGCAGCTGCTCCTTGGTGAAGTTGGTGTAGAGATACTTCTTGCCGTCCTTGTCGGTCATGAATTTGAGCTTGTCCATGCCGACCGCAACCTCCTTGGCGCCGATGCCGAGGAACCCGCCGACATCGACAATCACCGCATCCGGCTTGCTGTCGGGTGCCAGCACGACGTCGCCGATCTCGCCGACTTTGGCGTCGTTGGCGCCATAGACGGTCGTGCCTTTCAGATCGTCGCCCCTTATTTCACCGACCGGCATTTCGGTCAGCGTCGATTTGTCGATCGCTGCCGTCTGGGTCGGGTCCGTGGCCTTCACATCAGGCGACTCGGCCGCCGGAGCCTCGGCCGTCTTGTCCATCGGCGCAGCCGTGTCAGCCGGAGCGGTGGCTGCAGGGGCGGCGGGCGTCCCGGCGTCGGACATCGTCGTCACCGGCACCGGATCATAGACCTTGCGGTCGAAATCAGGCTGTGCCTGCAGTTCCTCCTTCGTGGTGTGCGCCACCAGCCAGCGATCGCCGTTCTTCTGCGCCCACTCGGCCTTGGCGAAATCGTAGGTGACATTCTTTTCGCCCAGGCCGAGGAAGCCACCGACGCCAATCACCAGTGATTGCGCCTTGCCCTCCTTGGTCAGTACGATGTCGTTGACGTCGCCGATATTCTGGGCATCGTCGGCGGTGCCGTTATAGACGCTCTCGCCGATGATGTTGGTGGCGAGATTGCCGTCGGCGCGTTTCACCTCCGGCTCTGACGGCGCGGCGTTCAGATCGACAGGCTTCTGCGGATCATTCTGCGCGCTGTCCGTAGTGGCGGGCGCCGGCGCCGGATCATAAGGTTTGCGGTCGAAGTTCGGCAGCGCAGTGAGCGCTTCCTTGCTCGTCTCGGCAACCAGCCAGCGGTCGCCATTCTTTTCGACCCATTTGAGCTTGCCGTAGTCGAAAGCGACATTCTTGCTGCCTATGCCGAGAAAGCCGCCGACGCCGATGATGGCGGATTTCGCCTGGCCATTTTCATCGAAGACGACATCGCTGACGTCGCCTATTTTTTGCGCGTCATCGGCGGTGCCGTTGTAGACGGATTCGCCGATAATATTGGTCATCAGGGCGCCCTCGGCCCGCTGCGCGGCCGGCGCGATGGTGGCGGGGGCTTCAGCCGGTGCCGGGGTCGTCGCCGGGGCGGTCGTTGACTGCGCAAACGCACCGGTTGCGATAAGCGTTGCGAGCGCGGTCGTCGCGAAAAGAGTGCGGATCATGATTAAGTCTCCTCTTGCGTGATCTCGTGCGCGCCGCTACCGGCAGACCGTTACCGGGAGGCCGAAAGCGGCGCCTCCAATGCGTTCACAACGTCGTGACAAGGCGCTTGTTCCGAAAAAACGGGGGCATCGGGATACCTCGGGCAAGTCCGTGGAATCGCCCGACATTTCCGGCCGGCCGATGGAACCTTTGTAAGGCTTCGCCGTTTCAGCCTGCGGCTGGGCATTCCAGCCGCTAAAATGGATACGGAGCGGGCATGCGATTTGCGGCGGTGCTGAACCGGGACGGCGGCACCTTGCGGACGACCGATGTTTCCGCTTTTTCGGACCGGATGCGCCAGACGCTTGAGGCGGCTGGCCACACTGTCGATATCGACATCGTCGAAGGCAAGGACATTGTCGCGGCGCTCGACAAGGTCGCCTCGCGGCGCGGCATCGATGTGGTGCTGGCCGGTGGCGGCGACGGCACCATTTCGGCCGCGGCGGCGCGGCTGATGAACACGAAGAAGGCGCTGGCTGTCCTGCCGGCCGGGACCATGAACCTATTCGCCCGCGGCCTGGGCATTCCGCAGACCCTCGACGGAGCCCTGACTTCCTTTGCCGACGGCGAGGTCATCGCGATCGACGTCGCCAGCGCCAATGGCCGACCTTTCGTGCATCAGTTCTCCATCGGCCTGCACGCCAGGATGGTGAGGCTGCGCGACACCATGGAGTTCGCCTCGCGCCTGGGAAAGATCCGTGCTTCGGCAAAGGCCGCGTGGACGACGATCAACAATCCGCCCGCCATGAAGGTGACGTTGACGGTCGGCGACGCCGAGATCGTGACCCGCATCAGCGGCATCGGCATCTCCAACAACCTGTTCGGCGAGGGTCACCTGCCCTATGCCGACAATCCTGCCGGCGGCGTGCTCGGCATCTATGTCACCGTGGCACGGCGGCGCGGCGAACTGGCCAGGGCCCTCTTCGACATGGCACGCGGCAGATGGCGCGACAGCGACCATGTCGAGATCCATCAGGCCGACAAGGCAGTCGTGAAAATCCACACGGGAAGCAAGAAGTTCGGCGCCGTCATCGACGGCGAACTGGTCAAGCTGGAGCGCGAAACGACATTCAAAATCCATCCCGGCGCTTTGAACGTGCTGGTGCCGGCGCGCGCTGCGCAGGCAAAGGCCGCCTGATGCGAGCGCCGAAGACGACGAGCGCTTTAGCCGCCGGCCGGCTGGCTCTGACTGGCGGGCGCGCTGTTGTCGATCTTTTCACCATAGATTTCGGCGATGCCCCAGGCGATGAAGGCCAACAGCAGCGCTGCGATCAGGATGCGCAGCCCATGCCAGCCCCAGCGCCCCTGGCGGGCCTTGTTCTCAGGGATGATCTTGGTCATTGGCGGCGTTCCCATCATGCGACTGCAGGCGTGGCGGACAAAGCCATGTCTGGCGAAACATGGTCGGGTAACGATTGCTTGCTACAAAAGTTCCGGGTCCCGACGGCAGCGCACAACGCGCGGCACCGCGGATGGGACCTGCAAGCGAGGGGACTTGGTGGATAAGAAGGTGGAGAAGGGTCTGCCGGCCGACGTTCGACGCGCCGTGGCGGCGCCGGAGCGGCTTGCCATGCTGCACGGGCTCGACGCGATCGACACGGCCTCCGATCCCGACTTCGATCACATCACCGGTCTTGCCGCCGCCGTGATGCAGGCGCCAATCGCGCTGGTCACATTGCTCGATACCGAACGACAATGGTTCAAGTCCTGCGTCGGTCTGGACGAGACCGAGACCGCCACCGACTTCTCGTTTTGCGCGCACGCGATTGCCGCCGGCGACGAGCCTATGGTGGTGGCCGATGCCAGCATCGATCCCCGCTTCGCCGCCAATCCGCTCGTGACCGGTAAGCATCATCTGCGGTTCTATGTCGGCGCGCCAATGGTGGTGGCCGGTGCGCGCATTGGCACCGTATGCGTACTCGACCGGGAACCGCATGACTTTCCCTCTCGTGCCGCACTCGATCAACTGAAGGCGTTGGCCAGTCTCGCCGCCAGCCTGTTTACGCTCAAAAACGCCACCCGCAGCGGCGCCATCGCCGCCGCAGCTTTGGCGCAGGAGGAAAAGCGCCGCGCCATCGCGCTCGATGCCGCCTCGCTTGCCAGCTGGGCCTGGGATATCCGCACCGACATGATCGAATGCGATGTGCGCCTGTCGGAACTGTTCAATCTGCCGCGCTCGAACCGGTTGCGGGCGCGCGACATATTGGGCGCCATCGACCCGCGCGACGTATACCAGACCGAGACGCGCTTTCGCGACGCCCTGACCGGCAGCGACGATTATTTCGGCGAATACCGGGTCAAAGGCTTCGATCCGCCGCGCTGGATCGCCACCCGCGGCCGCGTCATCGAGCGCGACGGCGAGGGAAAGCCGACGCTGATCTTCGGCGTCAACTACGACATATCGGAACGCAAGCTCGGTGAGGAGCGGCAAAGGCTGTTGCTGCGCGAGCTGAACCACCGGGTCAAGAACACGCTGGCGACGGTGCAGGCGCTGGCAACGCAGACCGTTCGCCACGCCCGCCGCCCAAGCGAATTCCTCGAAGCCTTCGGCGCCAGACTGCAGGCGCTGGGGGCTGCCCATAACCTCTTGTCCGATCGCGAATGGCGCGGCATCGGCATTCGCGAACTGATGCAGATCGAGGTCAAGCCGTTCGATTCAACCGAACAGCCGCGCATCGCGATTTCCGGCCCGGATCTGCTGCTTTCGCCCGACCAGGCGGTGGGGCTCGGCCTGATCATGCACGAACTGGCCAGCAACGCGCTGCAATACGGATCGCTGTCGGTGGGCTCGGGAAAGGTCGGCGTCGACTGGAAGGCGCTGGGCAAGAAGGGCGCACGCCGCCTTGTGCTGACCTGGCGCGAAAGCGGTGGGCCGCAGGTCCAGCCGCCGGAACGCCAGGGATTCGGCTCGATCCTGATCCGCCGCAGCCTCGCCAAGGTCTTGTCCAGCGAGGTTGTGCACGAGTTCCGTCGGGAAGGTGTGTTCGCGGAAATATCGATGCCGCTGGAAGATTTGCCGAGCTGAAGCGTCGGGGGAGTTCGGGCCTACTCGGCCTCGTCGTCCGGATCGCCCGGCCGCGGTTTGACGTTTTCCTTGTAGATGGCATAGGCCACCAGCGCGATGATCGGTCCAAGGACAAGTTCCTTGCCGCCTTTCCCCTTGAGCAGCGAGGGCAATACGGCAAGGGCCGCCGCGATGCCGAGTGCCTTGAGGTCGGCATTGCGCCTTCGCGCACGTCTACGGGCGCGCGTACCGGCCGCCAGTTGATGGATGAGCAGGATGAGCCCGGCAAGCACCAGGAAGCCGGCCGCGATGCCCAGGCAGGCCGCCATCGACCCATAGCGGTCGGCGGCCCAGATATAGGCCGCCCCCAGGAGAAATCCGAGCCCGCACAGAGACGCAACCGCGGCGAGCCCATAGACGATTGCCGCCGTGCGCGCGCGGCGCATGGCGGCAATGGCTTCACCCGAGGCCAAAGCCGAAATCAACGATGCCAGCGTCCCCATCTCTAGCGAAAACTAGCGCCGGGCGAGAAGCGCGAACAGAAAGCCAACGCCGGCTGCGATGGCCAGCGACGTCACCGGCTTTTCGCGCACATTGGCGGTGATCTGGGCTTCGATGTCCTTGGCGTTGCCGCGCAGGCTGTCGAAGGCAGCCTCACCCTGGGCGCGCAATTGCTCGACGCCTTCAGCGGCAGCGCGCCGTGCCGTTCCGTAGCCATGCTCGCCGGTCTTGGCCAATTGCTTGGTCAGCTTTTCGATGTCGGCCTTCAACTGCCGGATATCGGCTTCGAGATCGGCGTTCGTCTGGGTTTCACCAGCGGTTTTTCCTGTGGCAGTTGCCATTCCCATAACTCCTTGCGTTTGCTTGGTTTCAAACGCCCCACACACTCCAAGGTTCCGAAATCGGAGACCATATCCATGAAAGGGTGTTTGCCTCTGCGAGTCCAGCCCCGGCTGGACTGGTTTCCCTGCTGGATTAGCTGCATCAGATCAGCGGCCGGCGGCCCTCACTCAAGCCCTCCCAGCGTGCGAGGTCCTTCAGCGCCTCCCGGTCGACCACTTCGCAACCGCCGTCGCGCCAGACAATCAGCTTGCGGTCGATCAGCATGCGGATGGTCTTGTTGGTGTGGACCAGAGACAGGCCGAGCGTATCGGCGACGTGTTGCTGCGTGATCGGGATTTGCACCGGCGCCTTGCCGTTGAGCCCGACTATCGCCGCGCGGCTGGCGATGAAAGCGATGAGATAGGCGGTGCGCTCGAGCGCCGTGCGCCTGCCGATGCTGAGCAAATTCTCGTCCAGCATGCGCTCCTCGCGCGATGCCAGCCAGGTGATGTCGTAGGCTAGGCCCGGATGGTTGCGGTAGAGCTCGTGAAGGTTTTCGCGCTCGAAGACGCACAACAGCATCGGCGACAGCGCCTCGATCGAGTGCTGCATTTCACCCATCACGCTGCCTTGCAGGCCGATGAGATCGCCGGGCATCGAATAGTTGAGAATCTGGCGCCTGCCGTCCGACAGCAATTTGTAGCGGAAGGCCCAGCCCGAAAGCACCGTATAGAGATGAGCGCTGTGGCTGCCTTCGACCAGCACCGTTGCGCCCTTGTCGACGGCCAGTTCGCCCTTCTTGAACTTACTGACGAAGTCGAGCTCCTGCTTCTCGAACTCCCGGAACACCGGCAATGGCCGAAGCGGGCAATTCTCGCAGGGGTACTGACGGCTGGAAAAAGAACGACCATTCTGGCCAGACATTTCGATCCCTCTTTCGAAAGCCTTTGTGGCAGACTGACTGCAACGGCTTGCAGGGGCTGTGGTTCCGGCGTCGGCGATTGGGGCATGTCTTTTTTAAATGACAGGGTGTCGAATACCGATCATGACTTGCCCCACTCCAGTGAGACGAATCCAGTTCGTCTGACGTTGGAGCAGCCCCGGCAAGCGAATTCAGGATGCAAGCCACTGGTGGATTGTTGCGATCCAGTGTGGTGTTGATTTGAAGTGCTGCCGGAACGAGGAGAATTTGCGAGGTGCCGCCATTGCTCGAGGGATTGCGAATTCTTGTCCTAGAGGATGAATTCCTGATCGCCATGGATGTCGAGCAGCTTTGCCGCGACCATGGCGCCGGCGACGTGGTGATTGCCCGCGACCTGGCAGAGATCGACGAGCAGACGGTCGCCGACAGGTTCGACGGCGTTATCGTCGACCTGATGCTGAGTGGGACGTCGACGCTCGACTTCGCCGCGCAACTGCGCCATGCGGGCATGCCCTTCGTCTTTGCCTCCGGCTATTCGGACGCGGACGAGATCAGGGCGTCTTTCCCCGGCGTGCGACTGGTAACCAAGCCATATTCGGGAGACGATCTCGTCGAGGCGCTGGCGGTGGCCTGCGGCCGCGCGCCAGTCTGAAATGCCTTCGATCGGTACTTGAGAGCCCGAGCGCGCAAACGGCCTCCACTCTCAGGCGGCGTTTGAGCCCGTGACCTGGGACGAGATGGCATCCGGCCCGTATTCGTCTTCGCCGGAGATTTTCAGGATCTCCTGCAACCGCGTGCGAGCCCGACTGACCCGGCTCTTGATGGTTCCGACCGCGCAGCCGCAAATCTCGGCGGCCTCCTCATAGGAAAAGCCGGAAGCGCCGATGAGGATGATGGCTTCGCGCTGGTCCTCGGGCAGTTGCTCGAGCGCGCCGCGAAAATCCTTGAGGTCGAGCTGGCCGTGCTGGGCCGGATGAACGGCGAGCCTGGCGGTCATGATGCCGTCGCTGTCCTGCACCTCGCGGCCGCGCTTGCGCATCTGCGAATAGAACTCGTTGCGCAGGATGGTGAACAACCATGCCTTGAGATTGGTGCCCGGCTGGAAGCTCTCATGCTTGTCCCAGGCCTTGACCAGCGTCTCTTGCACCAGATCGTCGGCCTTGTCGGCATTCTGCGTCAGCGACACGGCAAAGGCCCGCAGGCTCGGGATCGAGCCGAGCAGATCGGTCTTGAACCCTTGTGAGACAGCTGCCATGCCTCAGTCCTTCTTCTGTGCGGGTTCGGCCTGTTCCAGTTGCCTGAGCAACTGGGCGAAGCGATCCGGCACATTGTCGGAGACCAGCTCGTCATAATATTGTTTGAGTTTGCGGCCGATTTCCGAATTCGCCCCGAGCGGGTCACCGGAATTGGCCCGGCGCCTGTCAGCGGCGCCAGCCAGTGTTTCTTTATTCATGTCCTCATTTCGCCCTTAATTCCAGCGCTCTAGCCGCCCTATCACACAACACAAAGCGGCCCCCTCGTCTGGTTGCCCATCGCACCACAAACGTCGTCCTTGGAGATTCGTTCCACAACCCTCGGAACTTTTTCATAAAACCCGCGTTGTTTGCCGGGGCTTGCAATCAGCTTGACCTGGAATCTATGCAATTACGTCATCTGAGGGAGACGTCTATCATGAGCCTTTCCGCAACCATTGCTCCGCACCTGCCGTTCCTGCGCCGCTTCTCGCGCGCCGTTTCGGGATCGCAGGAGAGTGGCGATGCGCTGGTCGCCGCGATGCTCGAAGCCATCATCGCCGACGTCGACATCTTCCCCGAAGCGTCGAACGATCGCATCGCGATCTACAAGGTTTTCGCAAAATTGTTCACCTCCATTGCCATCCGCGTTCCGCAGGAGCATGCGCAATCGGCATGGGAGCAGCGCGCCGCCGCCAATCTGAACGCCATTGCGCCACGGCCACGTCAGGCCTTCCTGCTGGTCGCCGTCGAAGGCTTTAGCGAGGACGAGGCGGCTGAAATTCTCGATGTCGACGCCAGGGAATTCTCCGAACTGCTGGCCCAGGCGAGCAACGAGATCTCCCGCCAGGTGGCGACCGACGTGCTGATCATCGAGGACGAGCCGCTGATCGCCATGGACATCGAGGAAATGGTCGAGAGCCTCGGCCACCGTGTCGTCGGCACCGCCCGGACCCATGCCGAGGCGGTGGCGATGTTCGGCAAGACAAGGCCGAAGATGGTGCTGGCCGACATCCAGCTTGCCGACGGCAGCTCGGGCATCGATGCCGTCAACGAAATCCTGTCGTCGACCTCGGTGCCGGTGATCTTCATCACCGCCTTCCCTGAGCGTCTGCTGACCGGCGAGCGGCCCGAACCCGCTTTCCTCGTCACCAAGCCGTTCAACCCTGACATGGTCAAGGCGCTGATCAGCCAGGCGCTGTTCTTTGACCGGCAAGCCAAGGCCGCCGCCTAAAGCAATTCCAGGAAAAGTGTGAAGCGGTTTTCCGTCCGGAATTGCGAAAAAAACAGAGAGATAGAGCGGTCGCCGTTTCCGTGAAACGGTGAACGGCTCTAGCACAATCTCCAACGTCGCCGCATCCCGGCGTTGCCAAGCACTGGCGATCGTTCACCCGGTGATCGCCGGTTGTCGGTCGCTCCATGCCGCGCTTGCGGGTCGCGCTCGCGTGCCTGAATCAATTCGCGTCCGGGCCTCTTCCAAAGCCTGTCTTTTTCGGCAAATGGTGGAACAAACACCTACCACCCACGTTTTTATCTCAGCATCGGAAGGAGACAGATCATGCTCTACTGGGCGCTCGTATTTCTGGTCGTGGCGATTATCGCCGGCGCGCTTGGTTTCGGCGGTATCGCCGGCACGTCGGCCGGCATTGCGCAAATCCTGTTCTTCATCTTTCTCGCCTTCCTGGTCATCTCGCTTCTGGCCGGCCTGTTCAGGCGGGCGTCGTAAGACCCGGTAGCGAGCCAACACTGGAAGCCGCACCCCTCAAACGGTTTCCAGCCACCGCCGGGCGGTGTCCTTCAAGGGACATCGTCCGGCGGACCTGTTTTGGGGCTTATTTCAGCTGGAGGGGTGGACAGGTGACTGATGCGTTCCAGAAGCGGAGAGACAGACGAAAGCGGGCGGAATGACGAAGTCCTCGCCCTGCATCCCGCTGAAAGCGGCATGCAGCTCGGCCGTGCCTTGCTCCACGCTCTGCACAATGCCGGCATTTCCGTTCTGTACCAGGACCGTGAGATGAAGACCGTGTGGGCGCGCAACATGCGCGAGCCATGGGCTTCCGACACCGCGGACAGCAACGGCATACTGCCGCCGGCGCAGGCCGAACACATCGATGCCGCCAAACGCCATGTCATAGCTTCCGGCAATCCCGAACACCTCGAGCTCAACGTTCCCACGGCCGAAGGCATCCGCTGGTTCCAGGTCTGGGTCGATGCCGATCGTGGCGATGGTGGCGATGTTCAGGGCGTTGTCACCACAATGGTCGAGACAACCGAGCAGAAACGCCGCGAACAGACGTTGAAGACGCTGCTGCGCGAGGTCAGCCACCGCTCCAAGAACCTGTTGGCCATCATCCAGAGCATTGCCACCCAGACTGGCCGCTATTCCGAGACATCGGACGATTTCCTGACGCGCTTTCGCGGCCGGTTGCAGTCACTGGCCTCCTCCCAGGATCTGGTGACGTCGTCGAACTGGCGAGGTGCCGCGCTGCGCGAGCTTGTCCGCGGCCAGGTCGTGCGCTACGGCGCCGATCCCGCGCAGAGCCTGCGCTTCAATGGCGTCAATCCCTACCTCAATCCCAACGCCGCTCTTCATATCGGCCTGGCCATGCACGAGCTCGCGGTCAATTCATTCAGTTACGGCGCCTTGGCGCGGCCGGATGGCTTCGTCGAGGTAACCGCCAATCTGTCGAGCGTCACAGGGGCCGCTGAGAAGCCGGCTTTGTCGCTGACCTGGGTCGAGGCCATTGTCGCCAATGACAACAGGCGCACCGAGAAACGCTTCGGCAGCGTTGCTCTCGAACGCGTTGTGCCGGTATCGCTGAACGGCACGGCGACGCTGGAAATCACCGGCGACCGCCTCGAATATCGGCTTCTCGTTCCGCACGGCAATTTCGAAACCGAGTGAGCGGCCGGATGTGCCTCAGAGCAATTCCGTCCCGAATTGCGTCAAACAGAGAGCCCGGAACGCCGGATCCCTTAACCGGCTGTTCACCATAAAGTCTGATGCTGAGGCTCCCAGAGATTGCCGGCTCTTGACCGATTCAACCGACGCTTCGGCCCTGGCTTGCGACCCAACTATGGGAGGAATGGATCTTGACGGTTGCCGATATGAACAGGCTGGAGCAGGCCGCCCGCGTTTCGATGAGCGGCTTTCAGGATCCTGATGCATCCGCCTCGCCGGCGCCGCACGCCTGGCATCCCTTGCTTCGCTTCGCCGCTGTCGCGCTCGTCGCCGCCATCGTTCTGATCGTGGCGTCGCAGCTGGGCTGAGCCACGTTCGCTTCGGGTTCACGCTGCTCCCAAATCTGGCTAAGCTGAAGGCTGGTCTGGCTCCTGGCGAGCCGATTATTAACGTCTCCGGCTTGCATCACAGGAACTTTGACGACTGTTGACCGTTCTTATGGCGAGAGGATCTTTCGCCGTGGAACACATCGCCGCTTTGCTTCTGGTTATCGGCTGTTCAAACAGCATGACCGAATGCCGCGAACTGCCGGTGCCGGTCAGCGTGTTCGAGACTGCGGACGCATGCACCGCCGAGCGGCCTTTCGCCATGGGCGACGTGCAAGGCCAGGCTGAGCACGTCGTTTCCAAATGTCTTGCCGTCGACCCGGCACTCGAGGACGACTACGACCAGATCGTCTGGAACGTGCGCCCGGACGGTTCGCTCGACGCATCCTTGCAGATTTCCAACGTCACGGTCGCGTCGAATGTATCGCGCCCAGAAAAAGACTATCTTAGCCAACAATAAGATCGAGCGGGCAAAGGCCGTCATTTCATGCTAAATGGCGGCTGAAGCTTATTAAAGTGAGGACGAAAGTGAGGAGAGACTCTATGCGGAAATTGATTATTGCCATGGTTGCCGTGGTCGCCGTCAGCGGCTGCAGCACGACCGAGCAGGACGTGGGTGTCGGTACGTTGGTTGGCGCCGGCGTCGGCGGCCTGGTTGGCGGTGGCAAGGGTGCGCTCATCGGCGCAGCCGTTGGTGCCGGTTCCGGTCTGCTGGTGCGCAACCTGCGCAATGGTTATTGCCAGTATCGCGACAATCGCGGCCGGCTCTACACCGCTCGCTGCTGATCCGCTTCAAAAGCGTCAAACAATCGAGACGGAGACCGGTTAGCCGGTCTCCGTTTGTTTGCCTGTGTCGGGCGGCGGAATCCTGATTTCCACCGTAAGCCCGTCGGCGCGAAAATCCCTGCTGATCGTGCCGCGCAATTCGCGCGTGACATTGAGATCGATCAGCTTGGTGCCGAAGCCGGTCTTGACCGGCGCTTCGAGTTGCTTTTGCCCGGCTTCGCGCCAATTCAGAACCAGCATCCTGTCGGATCCGCGCCCCTGGAACGACCAGTCGACCTTCAGCGCGCCAACCGAATTGCCGGCCTCGCCATATTTCAGCGCATTGGTCGCCAGTTCGTGGAAGGTAAGGCCAAGCGCCTGCGTTGTCGTCTCGTTGAGCAGCACCTGAGGGCCTGACAATATTCCTTCCGGAAGCTCCTTGCCGAACACCTGGCCAAGCTCGATCCGCAAGAGATCGCCAAGGTCGGCCTTCTGCCACCGCGAGCGCGTCAGCATGTCCTGGGACGCCGCCATTGCCTGCAGGCGGGCCGAGAAGGAAGAGGAGAACTCCTTTACGTCGGTGGCGTGCGCTGCTGTCTGGCGCGCGATCGCCAGCACCCGCGTAATCGAATTCTTGATCCGATGCTTCATCTCCTGCAGCATCAGATCCTTTTCGAGCAGGCTCTTTTCCGTCGTCTCGTGCAACAGCGACTTGGCGTCATAGGCACGCTCCTGGTAGCGCGCCACCAGCGCGATCGCGCCCGCCAGGAGCAACCCCAACAGGCCGAGCATCACCGGAATAGCGCGTGAAGACGGCTGCGAGAAAGCGCTGGTCGGCCGAAACAGCACCGTCCACGGCCGGCCGGCGACGATGATCTTGCGCGTCACCAACAGTCTGTCGCCGAAGCTCGCAACCGGCGGCGTTTCCGACTGGAACAGAAGATTGCCGGCGTCGACCTTGCCGTCATAGACCTCGGTGTTGACCGGCAGCAGCGGCGTGCGGCTGAGCGCGGTCTGGAACAGGTCGCGGGCGCGGAAAGCGGCGTAGAGAAAGCCTGATGTCGACGACCTGGAGGCGTTAATGCCATCCGGCGCGGTTTCGACATTGAGCCTGACGAAGACCAGGAAGCCGGTAAAGGTCTGTGCCGCGCCCGTGCCCTGGCCGAGTTGCACCAGACCGCTTGCATGCTGTGCGTCATCGGCCATCGCCTTTTCGATCGCTTGGCGCCGCGCCGGTTCGGTGAACATGTCGTAGCCGATGGTCGACTCGTTGGCAGGATCGAGCGGCTCGAACAGCACGACGGGGGTGCGCCAGGACTGTGCCGTGTCCGGATAGACAGCGTGGGGCACGCCACGGTCGCGCAACATGTCGCGCTCGACCGCCGCTTCGTCGCCGGTTTTTGCCAACCTCAGATAACCTATGCCGCGCAGGCCGGCGAAATTGCTGTCGAGGTCGAGCGCGCTGAAGAAAGCCTTGAATTCGCTTCGCGAAATCTCGCCATTGCGGGCGGCGAACAGCGCCTGCGTCGAGCGCAGCAGCGACAGATGCAGGTCGATGCGGCTTTCGATTCGGTTGAGCGCATCGTCGGCCGTCGCCTCGAATTTGATCCGTGCCGCCTCCTGGGTGGCGAAGTAGGCGAAGCCTGCCATCGTCATGCTGATCAGCGCGACGGCAATGAAGGCGACGATCGGGAAAAACTTCTTCAAAGGATGCTGCGGCCCATGTGTCTGGGACCTTTATGGCATGTCACCGCGCCAACACAATGGCGAGGCCAAACCATCGTGACAGCTGGCACATCACGTTCCAGATATTAGCCGGCTTATCGATCGCACATCGGAGAAGATGACCGTCAGCCGATGATGGCGCTTGTCTCAGGCGGCGATCTTCAGCGCGCCCGGCCCGGGAATGGCGCCAGGCGGACACTTGCCGAGGATGATCATGCCGAGCACCTCGTCCTGGGTGACGTCGGTGGTGCGTGCAGTGCCTACGACCTGGCCGTTCTTCATCACGCAGACGCGGTCGGCAAGCTCGAACACGTCGTGGATGTCGTGGCTGATCAGGAAGATGCCGATGCCGTCGGCCTTGAGTTGCTTGACCAGTTCACCGACCTGCGCCGTTTCCTGCGGACCAAGGGCCGCCGTCGGTTCGTCCATGATCAGGATGCGGGCGTTGAACAGGATGGCGCGCGCGATCGCCACCGATTGGCGCTGGCCGCCCGACAGCTTGATCACCGGCTCCTTGAAGCGCTGGAAACGCGGATTGAGCCGGCCCATGACCTTGCGCGCCTCGGCTTCCATGGCGACATCGTCGAGCGTGCCCCAGCCGGTCATCAGCTCGCGGCCGAGGAAGAGGTTGGCGGCGGCGTCGACATTGTCGGCCAGCGCCAGCGTCTGATAGATGGTTTCGATGCCGTATTTCTTGGCGTCGCGGGGGTTGGAGATCGAAGCCTCCTGGCCGTTGACGAAGATCTGGCCCGCGTCGCGCTTGTAGGCGCCCGACAGAATCTTGATCAGGGTCGACTTGCCGGCGCCGTTATGGCCGAGCAGCGCCACGACCTCGCCCGGGAAAAGATCGATGGACGCATCGTCGACGGCGCGGATGCCGCCGAAGGCGATCGAGATGTTGCGCATGTCGATCAGCGCTGTGCCCGTGGGAGCAGTTTTTTCCATGATCGTTCCTCCCCTAGACCCGCTTGCGGTAGACGGTGTCGAGCCACACGGCGATGACCAGCACGGCGCCAACGACGATGCTCTGCAGCGGCGAGTCGATGCCGAGCAGCACCATGCCGGATTGCAGCGACTGCATCAGAAGCGCGCCGAGCATGGCGCCCATCACCGTTCCGGCGCCGCCGGCCAGCGACGTGCCGCCGATGACGGCGGCGGCGATGACCAGCAGCTCGTCCAGCGTGCCCAGCGCGTTGGTCGACGCGTTGAGGCGGGCCGACGAGATCGCCGCGCTGATCGCCGCCAGCACCCCCATGATCATGAACACCTTCATGGTCACCCAGCGCGTGTTGATGCCGGCAAGTTCTGCTGCTTCCGGATTGCCACCGATGGCGAAGACATAGCGGCCGAAACGCGTGCGCTTGGTGATGAAGGTCATGATGATGCCCGTGGCCACCGCCATCAGCACCGGTATGGCGATGCCATGCGCGATAAACAGCCCGCCTTCGGGAAGGGTGATGCCGTTCTGCAGCGCATACTGGCGCACGATGCCGATCGGCCATGGATAGGAATTGGCGATCCAGACGGCGCCGAGGATGGCCGCGCAAGCGACCACGCCAAGCAAGATCTCAGCCCACACGGGGCGCAGCGGAAAGCTGAACCGCTTGCGCTGCGAGCGGCCGTTGAGCAGCGCGAAGGCAACCGCCGCACAGGCGACGATGCCGACGATCCAGCTGGCGGTAGCGCCGATCGAGCCGCGTGGTCCGCCACCCATCAGCTGGAAGGTGGCGTCGAGCGGCGCGACCGTGCGCCCGCTGGTGATCAGCCACGCCATGCCGCGCCACACCAGTAGGCCGCCCAGCGTCACGATGAAAGCCGGAACCTCCATATAGGCGATGATGAAGCCCTGGAACGCGCCGATCAGCAGACCAAGCATCACGCCGGCGGCCAGCGCGATGATCCAGAGCCAGGGATTTCCGAGCTGGAAGCCGATGACGCGAATGAGGAATTCGGCCTGCGCCACGCCCATGACCATACCGATCACGCCTTCGACGGAGCCAACCGAAAGGTCGATGTTGCGCATGACGATGACCAGCACCATGCCGGTCGCCATGATCGCGACCGAGGAGGTCTGCACCGACAGGTTCCACAGATTGCGTGGCGTCAGGAAAAGCCCGCCCGACAGGATGTGTATGCCGACCCAGATGACCAGCAGGGCGCCGACCATGCCGAGCATGCGCGTGTCGAGTTCGGTAGCCTTGAGGAACCGCCCGACGGCGCTGAGCTCGGATGCGCGCGCCCGGTCCGCGGCAGTGCTGGCGACCGGCTGATTAGAGGTCGTGTCGGTCATGCTATCCTCCCACCGGTTTGCCGTCTGGCGCGGATGCCGGAACATGGATGCTATTTGCTTTCCGTGGTCATTTGAAGCGGAAAGCCCTTGGAGAAACGCCGCGGCTTTTGGGCCGCGGCGCCGAGATTTCGAACCGATAGCGGTCCGGTTTTAGTTGCAGGCTGCAACGCTGCCGGCAGTGACGCCGGCGCAGACTTCGTCCTTCTTGATCCAGCCGGCGTCGATGACGACGTTGAGGTTGTCCTTGGTGATCGCGACCGGGGTCAGGAACAGCGACTTGACGGTGTTGCCGCCAGGTGTGGTGAAGTCCTTGGCGCCGGCAATGTCGCTCGTCTTCTTGCCGTCGGCCAGCTGCGAGGCGATCTCGGCGGCGTTCTTGCCGAGTTCGCGCGCATCCTTCCACACGGACACGGTTTGTGTGCCGAGCGCGATGCGGTTCAGCGCGGCATGGTCGCCGTCCTGGCCGGATACCGGAACCGTGCCGGCAAGACCCTGCGCCGTCAGCGCGGCGACGACGCCACCGGCGGTGCCGTCATTGGCCGCGACCACCGCATCGACCTTGTTGTCGTTCGCGGTCAGGAACTGTTCCATGTTCTTCTGGGCATTGGCCGGCAGCCAGCCATCCGTATAGGCTTCGCCAACATTCTTGATCTTGCCGCTGTCGATGGCCTCTTTCAGCACTTCCATCGAGCCGGCGAACAGGAAATCGGCATTCGGATCGGCACCCGAGCCCTTGATGAAGACGTAGTTGCCTTCCGGCTTGGCCTTGAACACTTCGCGGGCCTGCATGCGGCCGACTTCCTTGTTGTCGAAGGTCAGATAGAAGACGTCCTTGTTCTCGATCAGACGGTCATAGCCGACGACCGGAATGCCTTCGTCCAGCGCCTTCTGCACCGCCGGGCCGATGGCCGAGGCGTCCTGCGCCAGGATGATCAGCGAGTTGGCGCCCTGCGAGATCAGGCTCTCGACGTCGGTCAACTGCTTGCCGGGATTGGACTGCGCGTCGGCGGAAATGTACTTGTCGCCGGCCGCCTCGATCGCCGCCTTCATCGCCGCTTCGTCGGTCTTCCAGCGCTCTTCCTGGAAGTTCGACCACGACACGCCGATGACCTTGTCCTTCGCCTGCGCGACCGACACCAGCGTCAGCGACATGGCGACACCCGCCAGCATGGCGGCTGCAAATCTGTTCATGATAATCCTCCCTGCGCCGCGCGCGGCGCGACAAAACTGGCCCGAAGGCCGGCACACAGAGGCTCTATTTTTTCGAGCCTCGAAAAAATACTGGTCCAACGGCGAGGCGCTGTCAACATCGATTCTGATGGATTCTGATGGCTTCGCCGAATTTTTTCGAGACCCGCAATAAACAATGACAGCGCGGCCTGCTTCTGCCAATATTTGGCTGGCACCACCAAATGCCTCCACTATCATGAGGCGCGAGGAGGACCGGGAGGAAAACAAAAACGATGTCGGTTGGAATCCGCCACGATGATCTGCGTCGTCGCAACCGCGCGATGGTGATTTCGGCCGTGCGCCGGGCCGGCCAGCCGTCGCGGACCGAGATTGCGGCGACCACAGGCCTCAGCCATTCGACCATATCGGCGATCTCGTCTGATCTGATTCAAGAAGGCATCCTGGCCGAGAGCAAGCCTGGCGAGACCGGTGCGCTGAAGCGCGGCCGGCCTCAGGTCGGCCTTGGCCTCAACCCGGAGGCCGCCGCGGTGATGACCGTGGTGCTGTCGCTGAATTTCCTTTCCGTCACCGTCATCGACTATGCCGGCCAGGTGGTCGCCGAGGAGCAGCGCCGGCTGGATACGCTGACCATGCCGCGCGACGAGTTGATCGGCGAATGCACGGCAATCGTGCGGCGGCGGCTCGAGGATCCAGACCTCGATGTTCAGAGCATCGCCCGCATTGCCATGGGCATCCAGGGCATCACCGATTCGCAGGCGCGCGCCATGCTGTGGTCGCCGATCACGCCGCTGACCGACATTGCCTTCGCCGACATACTGGAAGCGGAATTCGGCATTCCGGCCACCATGGAAAACGATTGCAACATGATGGCAGTGGCGCTGCAATGGCGCCAGCCTGAGCGCTACCGCGACAATTTCATCGCTATCCTGCTCTCGCATGGCATCGGCATGGGGCTGGTGCTGAAGGGCGCGCTGTTCACCGGCACCCATTCCTCGGGCGGCGAGTTCGGCCACATGATCCACCGGCCCGGGGGCGCGCTGTGCCGTTGCGGGCGGCGCGGCTGCGTCGAGGCCTATGCCGGCAACTACGCCATCTGGCGCAGCGCCAAAATGATGAGCGAGGATGCCGAACCGGTCGATGTCGGCGACGCCGACATGCGGGCGCTCGCCGCACGTGCCCGCGAGACCGATGGCCCCGAGCGCGAAGCCTACCGCAAGGCCGGCGAGGCGCTTGGCTTCGGCCTCGGCAGCCTGTTCGCGCTGATCGATCCAGCACCTGTCGCCATGGTCGGAGTCAGCGCCGCCGCGTTCGATCTGATCGAACCGGCATTGCGCGAAGCGATTGCTCAGACCGCCGGCGGCCAGCACTCGAAATCGATCTCCTTCGACACCGAGCCCAACGAACTGCCGCTGATCCGCGAAGGCTGCGCCATGCGCGCGCTCAGCTTCGTCGACCAAGAGATTTTCGCACCGGGGATTCAAGCGAAGACGGGCAAGCACGTCGCCTGAGAGGGCCGGCGACGGCACGGCGCGCCGGGCCTTAGTCTTCCCGGATTGCGTAGCCAGCGCCGCGGATGGTGCGGATCACATCGGGCATGCGACCATTGTTGACCGCCTTGCGCAGGCGCCCGACATGCACGTCGACGGTGCGCTCGTCGATATAGATCGTCTCGCCCCAGACATTGTCGAGCAGCTGGCTGCGCGAGAACACGCGGCCGGGATGGCGCATCATGAATTCGAGCAGGCGGAACTCGGTCGGTCCGAGCCTGATTTCGCTCTTCTTGCGGTAAACGCGGTGCGATTCACGATCGAGCACGATGTCGCCGACCTTGAGCACGCTGGAGAGCACTTCCGGCTTGGCGCGGCGCAGCAGCGCTTTCACGCGCGCCATGAACTCCGGCGTGGAAAACGGCTTGACCAGATAGTCGTCGGCGCCGGTGGACAGGCCACGCACACGGTCGCTCTCCTCGCCACGCGCGGTCAGCATGATGATCGGCAGCCGTTCGGTCTCGGGCCGCATGCGCAGCCGCCGGCAGAGCTCGATGCCGGACACCGCCGGCACCATCCAGTCGAGCACCAGCAGGTCGGGAACGTTTTCCTGCAGCCGGATTTCGGCCTCGTCGCCGCGCGTCACCACCTCGACCTGGTAGCCTTCGGATTCGAGGTTGTAGCGGAGAAGCACGCCCAGCGGCTCCTCGTCCTCCACGACCATGATGCGTGGCGCGATCATCAGCAGTTCACCCTTGTCAGGCCGAAGTGGCCATCGCCGTCTCGTCCTGCTTCGGGCGATTGGCGGGCAATTGCTGGCCGGTCAGCACATAATACGCATTTTCAGCGATGTTGGTGACATGATCACCGATGCGCTCCAGATTCTTGGCGCAGAACAGGAGATGCGTGCAGGCGGTGATGTTGCGCGGGTCTTCCATCATGTAGGTCAAGAGTTCACGAAACACCGACGTGTATTTGACGTCGATACGTTCGTCCTCATTCCTGAGCTTTGCCAGTGCTGCCGCATCCGCGGCGGCATATTCCTCGACCACCCCTTGCACCTGGATCAGCACCAGCTGCGCCATCGCATCGATGGAATGCGAGAGGTCGCGCGGCGTGACGCTGAGGCCCACGGTGCCGACGCGCTTGGCGATGTTCTTGGCGAGATCGCCGATGCGCTCGAGGTCTCCGGCCATGCGGATCGAGCCGACCACGGCACGCAGATCGTTGGCCATCGGCTGGCGCTTGGCGATGAGCGTGATGGCGCGATCGTCGAGTTCCCGCTGGCGCGCGTCCATGATGGCGTCGTCGGACACGACACGTTGCGCCAGCGCATTGTCGGAATTGAGCAACGCTTTGGTCGAGCCGCTGACCATCGACCCGGCCAGATCGCCCATGTCGCGGATCAGCTTGCTGATCTGGCCCAACTCTTCATCGAAGGAGGCGACGGTATGTTCACCCATGATCCTGATCCTCGTGCCTGAAAATTCAACCGCTGGACGGCTCAGCCGAAGCGGCCGGTAATGTAGTCCTGGGTGCGCTTGTCGTCGGGATTGGTGAACATCTTGTCGGTGGCGCCCTCCTCGACGAGGTAGCCGAGGTGGAACATCGCCGTGCGCTGCGACACGCGCGCCGCCTGCTGCATCGAGTGGGTGACGATGACGATCGTGTAATTCTGGCGCAGCTCGTCGATCAGCTCCTCGACACGTGCGGTGGCGATCGGGTCGAGCGCCGAGCAGGGTTCGTCCATCAGGATCACTTCCGGCGACACCGCAATGGCGCGCGCGATGCACAGGCGCTGCTGCTGGCCGCCGGACAGTCCGGTGCCGGGCTCCTGCAGGCGGTCCTTGACCTCGTTCCAGATCGCCGCCTTCTTCAAGCTCGACTCGACGATCTGGTCCATGTCGGACTTGCGCTTGGCCAGCCCATGGATGCGCGGGCCGTAGGCAACGTTCTCGTAGATCGACTTCGGGAAAGGATTGGGCTTCTGGAACACCATGCCGACGCGAGCCCTGAGTTCGACGACGTCGATGTTCTTGTCGTAGATATCGTCCTCGTCGAGCGTGATCTTGCCGGTCACCCGCGCCGAATCGATGGTGTCGTTCATGCGGTTGAGGCAGCGCAGGAAGGTCGACTTGCCGCAGCCGGACGGGCCGATCAGCGCCGTCACCTGGTTCTGGCGGACGTCGAGATTGACGTCGAACAGCGCCTGCTTCTCGCCGTAGAACACGCCGACCTTGTCGCCGCGCATCTTGATGACTTCGTTCGATTTGGCGTTCATTTTGTCGCCCACTGCGTTTTCAAGGGACTGTTCGGTCATGATGTTCATACCAAATTGCCTTTTTTCTACCAGCGCCGCTCGAACCGGCGCCGAAGCACGATCGCGGTGATGTTCATGGCCATGAGGAAGACGAGCAGAATGATGATGGCGCCCGACATACGCTCGACAAAAGCGCGTTCAGCCTCGTTCGCCCACAGATAGATCTGCACCGGCAGCGCGGTCGAGGGATCGAAAGGCGTCTTCGGATAGTCGGCGACGAAGGCAACCATGCCGATCAGAAGCAGCGGTGCTGTTTCGCCAAGAGCGCGCGCCAGGCCGATGATCGTGCCGGTCAGGATGCCGGGAGCGGCAAGCGGCAGGATGTGCTGGAACACCATCTGCATCTTGGAGGCGCCGAGGCCGAGCGCTGCCGAACGGATCGATGGCGGCACCGCGGCAAGAGCGGCGCGCGTCGCGATGATGATGGTCGGCAGCGTCATCAGGGTCAGCACCAGACCGCCGACGAAAGCGGCGGAACGCGGCATGCCGAGGAAATTGATGAACACGGCAAGGCCGAGCAGGCCGAAGACGATCGACGGCACCGCCGCCAGATTGTTGATGTTGACTTCGATCAGGTCGGTGAAGCGGTTCTTCTTGGCGAACTCCTCGAGATAGATCGAGGCCGCGACGCCGATCGGCAGCGCCAAAAGCAGCACGATCACCATCATGTAGAACGAGCCGATGATCGCCACGCCCATACCCGACGTCTCGGGCCGGCTGGAGGCGCCGTAGGTGAACAGGCCGGTGTTGAAATGCTCGGCCATCACGCCGTCGGCCTTGAGTTTGTTCATCCAGTCGATCTGCTGGTTGGACACCTTGCGGCGCGCTTCATCGACGCTGAGGTCGATCTGGCCCTTGAAGGCGGAGTCGAGATTGGCCGCGGCCAGGATGTTGACGTCGCGCGTCGTGCCGATCACCGACGGATCGGCGGCGACGATGTCGCGCAGCTGGACGCGGGCGCCTTCCGACAGGAAGCCCTTGAGCTTCATGACCATGGGCTTGTTGCTTGGGTCGATGCCGAGCTTGGCCATCAGCGCCGTATCGGCAAGCTTGGGATAGTTTGCCTTGATCAGCACGCTCGGATCGGTCGCGCGCTTGCCGGAAGGGTCGATGACCTTCTCGTCGAAAGTGATCGGCAGCGTCACCGTCGTCTGCCAGAAGGCGGTATAGCCTTTCGAGACGATGGTGAGCAGGATAATCGCCAGAAACGCCAGACCGATGGAGATCGCCACCATGCCATAGATGCGGAAGCGGCGCTCGGCGGCATAACGGGCCTTGAGGCCTATGTCGCGGCGCGGACGCGCAACGGCACCCGCCATCGTATCCAGGGGAATGTCGGTCATTCGTACTGCTCCCGGTACTTGCGCACGATGTAGAGGGCGACGATGTTCATCACCAGCGTCAGCGCGAACAACGTCAGGCCGAGCGCGAAGGCGACCAGCGTCTGCGGCGAGTTGAACTCGAGATCGCCGGTCAACTGGTTGACGATCTTGACGGTGATGGTCGTCATCGCCTCGAACGGATTGATGGTAAGATTGGCGGCGACACCCGCCGCCAGCACGACAATCATTGTTTCGCCGATGGCGCGCGACGCGGTTAGCAGGATGGCGCCGACGATGCCGGGAAGTGCCGCCGGCAGGATCACCCGTTTGATCGTCTCCGAGCGCGTCGCACCCAGGCCAAGCGAGCCGTCACGCATGGCGCGTGGCACCGCGGTGATGATGTCGTCGGACAGCGATGACACGACCGGGATCAGCATTACGCCCATGACCAGGCCGGCGGTGAAGATGCTCTGGCCCTGGATGAACGGCGAACCACCGGTCAGCGCCGCCGACAGGTCGCGCAGGAACGGCCCCAGTGTGACGACGGCGAAGATGCCGTAGACGATGGTCGGGATACCGGCCAGCAATTCAAGCGCCGGTTTGACCACCGAGCGCAGCCTGGGCGATGCATATTCGGCCATGTAGACCGCCGACAGCAGGCCGATCGGCACCGCGACCAGCAATGCAATGAATGCTATGTAAAGCGTTCCGGCCAGAAGCGGGATCAGACCGAACTGACCCTGGCTGCCGCCCGAGCCCGCGGCGGCGAAACGCGGGTCCCAGACCGTGCCGAAGAAGAAGCTCATCGGCGACACGCTCTCGAAAAAGGTGATCGTCTGGAACAACATGGACAGCACGATGCCGACCGTGGTCAGGATGGCGATGGTCGACGCCGCAAGCAGCCCCCACAGCATCAGCCTCTCGACATTGTTGCGCGCCCTTGCGCGCGGCGCAATTTGCCTGATCGCGTAGAAGGCGCCGGCGATCGACAATGCCAACGTGATGACGGCGCCGAACAGCCCAAGCCGGTCCTGAACGGCATTCGCCTCGACCGCGATCGGGATCATGTAGTCCTGGGTATCCGTCGCCAGCGCCACGCCCTTGGCGATGAGCAACGGCTGCAATTCAGCGAAGGTGGCGGGAAGCGGCGTACCGGCATCGAGCCTGCGCAGGCCCTTGGCGAGGCTCTTCACCAGGCTGGCGTCGAGCGCTTCGCTGGCGACCTTGGAGTCGACGGTGCGCTCGGGCAGAGCGGCGTGGATGTGCCGGTCAAGATAGAAGGACGATCCGATGTCCCAGACGGCGAGCAGCAGGACGGCGGGCAGGACGGCGAGCAGAAAGGCCCACCAGCCGTGATAGTGGGCGCGCGAATGCGGCTTTACCTTGCCGGTTTCGTGCGCCGTGGCGCGCTGGCGGCCGATCACGAAGGCGACCACGCCGATGGCGATGACTATGGCGAGTACGAGCAAGGACGACATCACCCACCCCAGGGAAAATTCAGATCGCCGCCGCCGTTGCGGCATGCAGCGAAATCAGGGCGCGGATTTGGTCCGCGCCCTGATCCAGTCGTTGATTACATGCTCTTCCCGGCAGCGAACGCGTCGCGCTGCGCCTGACGTTCGGCATCCGGAGCCGAAACCAGGCCGTACTGGGCGAGCGGGCTTTCCGGGCCGATCATCTGGTCGTCAAGGAAGAACTCGACATATTCCTTGAGACCGGGAACGACGCCGAGATGCGCCTTCTTGACGTAGAAGAACAGCGGGCGAGAAACCGGATACTTGCCGGTCGCGATCGTCTCGGTCGAAGGCACGACGCCTTCCACGGTGGCGACCTTCAGCTTGTCGGCATTGTTCTCGTAGAAGGCGAGGCCGAACACGCCGACGCCGGTCTTGTTGGAGTCGATGCGGGCAAGCGTCTCGGTGTAGTCGCCGTCGATGTCGACAGCCTTGCCGTCCTTGCGGATGGCGACGCAGGTCTTGCTGATTTCCTTGTCGTCGGCAATGCCGGTGGCCTTGATGGCGGCCTTGTCGCAGCCGGCGTCGAGAAGCTTGGTCTCGAACACTTCGCGGGTGCCGTGCTTTTCACCGGGGATGTAAGCAGCGATATCCCAGTCGGGGAGCTTCGGATTGACCTGGCTCCACTTGGTGTTCGGATTGTCGACCAGCTTGCCGTCAACGACCAGCTTGGCGGCGAGCGCCTTGTAGATGTCGGCGGGAACCAGCGCCCAATCCGGGCCCTTGATGTCGGTGGCGAAGACGATGCCGTCATAGCCGATGCGGACTTCCTGGACTTCCTTGACGCCGGCGTCGGCGCAGGACTTCAGCTCGTCCTTCTTGATCGGACGCGAGGAGTTGGCGATGTCGATAGTGTCTTCGCCGACGCCCTTGCAGAATTCCTTGATGCCGGCGCCACTGCCGCCGGACTCGACAACCGGGGTCTTGAAGTTGGTGAAGGTTTCGCCGAACTGCTCGGCGACGATCTTGGCGTAAGGTAGCACGGTCGACGAACCGGCGACCTGGATCTGGTCGCGCGCGGCGGCGACACCCGACGATGCGGCGAACGCTACCGCCACGGCCGATGCCGTAACGAGGAATTTCTTCATGTGGCCTGCTCCTGTTCGGAAGATGGTCTCTCGGCGCCCTCTTCAGCCGGCGCCCGCTGAGGCCAATAGCCTTCGATTATTACAGTCGCATGACAGTTTCGTGTCAGCCCGGTAACGTCGGATGGATGCACTGAAAACCGCAACCGTCCGGCCTCTCCGCGAGAGCCGCACTTTGCCGCTGGAATCATGAGCTTGCGGGATTTTGCGCCGACATTTGTCCCGGCGGATCGCAGAGTGCGATGCCGGGAAAGAAAAACCGGACGGGAGCGCGTTGCCCGTGGCCAGAGCGTATCTTGGCCGAGCCATCGCCAAAAACAGGTCCGTTGGGGTAGATTTCGACGCTGTTTCTTTGTCGGCGGTCGCTTGCTCCCGCCCGTAACTGAATGAGCGGTTGAGTCGCCGCCATTTTCCCGACTGGGCGCAAGCTTTGATATGGTGCGATCGCACCATATCCCTGGACGTCGCGGCACCGCCGAATCCCGGCGCTGATATCAGCTAGCCGGCGTCTCGCTGGGCTTCGCTCGCGATGCCGGCCCAGCGCTCGACCTTTTCGAGCAGCGCCTTGGGACTAATCGGCTTGGGCAGATAGTCGTCCATGCCGGCTTCCAGGCAGCGCTCGCGATCGCCCTTCAAGGCATGCGCGGTGACGCCGACGATCGGGATATGCGTGCCGCTCTCTTGCTCCAGCCGGCGAATCGCGGCCGTGGCTTCGAGCCCGTTCATCTCCGGCATCGAGACATCCATCAGGATCATGCGCGGATTGAGCCGGCCGAAAGCGTCGAGCGCCTTGCGGCCGTTGCCAACGATCTCGAAACTGTAGCCGGTTTCACCGAGGATCTGCGTGAACACCATCTGGTTCACCTCATTGTCCTCGGCAACGAGGATATCGAGCCCGCGTTCGTTGCCGCCGGCCCGGGCGCGGGCGCGCACTGGCGGCGGATGCAACTGCGCCCGCTCGGACGCGGCGCGTGCCGGCGGCGCCGACACCCGCTGTACCATCGCTTCGCCGGAACCGCCGCTTGCGGCTTCCGGCGCCTGACCTGTCGTGCCGTGGCGATGGCGCTGGATGGTCGCGACCAGCGTCTCCAGCAACACCGAGGAGCGCGCAGGCTTGATCAGCTGCGCGTCGATGCCGAGGTCGCGGTAGCTGGTGTTGGCGAGCGACTGGTCGACCGAGGTCAGCATGATGATCGGTGTGTCGGCCAGCCCTGCGGTGTTGCGCACGATGCGCGCCATTTCGGCGCCGCTCATCCCCGGCATCTGATAGTCGAGGACGACGCAGTCGACAGGCACGCCATAGGCAGCCGCGGCGACCAGCACCTTCAGCCCTTCGGCACCGCTTTCGGCGGCGCAGGAATCGAACGTCCACGACACCATCTGCTCGGTCAGGATCGAGCGGTTGACGGCGTTGTCGTCGACGATCAGCACCCGTGCGCCAGTGACGTCGACGGGCATGATGCGCTGCACCGTCTGCTGGCCGGCCCTGGGCAGCGTGACGGTGAACCAGAACGTCGAGCCCTTGCCCTCGGCGCTCTCGACGCCGATCTCGCCGTCCATCAGCTCGACCAGCCGCGAGGTGATGGCAAGACCGAGGCCGGTGCCTTCGTGGCGCCTGGTCGACGAGGTATCGACCTGATTGAACTTTTCGAAGACAGCCTTCAGCTTGTCCTCCGGAATGCCGATGCCGGTGTCGGTGACCGAGATGGTGAGCCTGGTTCCGGCCGCAACCCTTGTCCCCGTGACATCGACCAGCACATGGCCTTCGTCGGTGAACTTCACCGCATTGCCGAGCAGATTGGTGACGATCTGCCTGAAGCGGCCGACATCGCCGATGAACTGGCTTTCCAGGCCCGGCTCGACGCGCACGATCAGTTCGAGATCCTTCTCCTTGGCGCGTGTCGACACCAATGTCGCCACATCCTCGATCGCCTCGGGCAGGTTGAACGGCGCCGGGTCGAGCACGAGCTGGCCGGCATCGATCTTGGAGAAATCGAGGATGTCGTTGATGATGGTCAAAAGCGCGTTGCCCGACTTGACGATGATGTCGGTGAACGTCTTCTGCTTGGGATCGAGGTCGGATTTGGCGAGCAGCTCGGCCATACCGAGCACGCCGTTCATCGGCGTGCGGATCTCGTGGCTCATATTGGCCAGGAATTCCGACTTGGCGCGGTCGGCGAGCACGGCGCGCTGACGCGCCTCGCGCAGCTCGGCTTCACGCATCTTCAATTCGGTGATGTCGGTGGTCGATCCGATGAGATAGAGCGAACCGTCGGAGGCGATCATCGCGCCCTTGCGCGCGAACTGATGACGCACATTGCCGTCGGCAAGCGTCACCGTCTCCTCGATCTCCTGGGTCTCGCCTGTGCGCAGCACGGCCAGATCGCCGGCGACGAAGGCCTCGCCGTCCGCGCCGAAAATCTCGACGTCGGTCTTGCCGATCGCCTCCTCCTTGCTCAGGCCTGTCAGGTCGCACCAGCCCTTGTTGACGTAAAACTGGCGAAGATCTGAGCGCTTGGCGTAGATCGACACCGGCACGTTGTCGATGAGATTGCGGAACACCTCGTTCTCGCGCATGCTTTCTTCCAGCGCCTGCTCGCGCGCCTTGACGTCGGTGATATCGGTGCTGGAGCCGACCAGATGCACCGACCCGTCGAGCGCCACCAGCCGGCTCTTGCGCGTCATCAATTGCCGCACCGTGCCGTCGCGATGGGTAACGGGCTCCTCGATCTCGCGACCGCGGCCGGTGACGACGACCTCGGTGTCGTCATGGGTGTAGGTTTCGGCGTCGTCTATGTTGAAAAGCTGGAGATCGGTCCGGCCGATAACCTCCTCCTTGGGGATGCCGGTCAGCGCGCACCAGGCCTTGTTGACGAATTCCATGCTCAGATCCTGCGCCTTGATGAAGGCGGCGACCGGCAATTCGTCCATGACGTGGCGGAAAAGGTCGATCTGACGCATGCTTTCCTGCAGCGCCTTTTCGCGGCTTTTGATCTCCGAAATGTCGACGCGCACGCCGATGAACGTACCGTCCTCGGTCCGCATGTCGTAGACCTGGTACCAGCGGCCGTCCGGATTGAGGCGCTCGTAGGAGGTGTTCGGCAAGTGATAGCGGGCGAGGATGGCATTGAGCCAGACCTCGCGGTCGCCGTCATAGAGTCTGTCGATCTCGGGATCGCCGCTCGATCGAAAATAGCCGACCGAGTGTCCCAGTTCCAGCGCGTCGCGGAAGCTGCTGCCGGGCTGCCATGCCGGCACCAGCGCCGGCAGGGTGTCCTGCAGCTTGCGGTTGGCGAAGACGAACTTGTCGTCGCGGTCGTAGATGATGACGGCCGCGGGCAGCGATTCCAGCACCGTGGCAAGGTTCTTGCGCGCGTCCTCGGCTTCCGTCTCGCGGCGCTTCATGTCGGAGATGTCGAACAGGAAACCGGCGACATAGTTGCGGCCACTTGGCATGCCGACGCGGTTCTTGCGCACGATGCGCGAACGCCTGGCGCCCTCGACCTCGAAATTCTCCTCGATCTCGTAAGGCGTGCCGGTCGCCAGCACGGCGCGTTCGCTGTCTTCGAACAGTGCGGCATCCTTCCCCGGCATGAAGTCACCGCCAGGCCTGCCCAGCATCGCTTGCGGCGTCTGCCCGAACAGGGCCGAGAACGCCTCGTTGACGAAGACGAAGCGCAGATTGTCGTCCTTGACGAAGATCGGGTCCTCGACGGCGTTGATCACCGCCTCGGCCAGCCGTGATTTTTCCAGCGCCTCGGCAAGCTCGGCCTCGCGGTCCTTCATGTCGGTGACATCGACATAGGAGATCAGCCTTTTGCCGCCGGCGAGTGGCGCCAGCGATGCAATCAGCGTACGGCCGTCATTGCGCGGCAATTGCCTGGAGCCCACCACGCCGGCCGAGATTTCTGCTTCGCGCTCGGCGATGTGGCGCTGCCATTCGGCGTCGTCGGCGCCGTAGGGGTCCATATCGCGGCTGGCCTGCATCAGCTCGCGGAAGCCGCAGCCGATCCCGGCGCGTCGGGGATCGATTTCCCAGAAATCATAGAAGGCGCGGTTGATCACCTCCGTGCGCATGTCCGCATCGAGGACAAGCACGCCGATCGGCATCTGATCGACCATCGTGCGCAGATTGGCGAAGGTCTCGGCAGTCCTGGCGTTGGCGCTTTCGATCGCGGCGTCGCGAAGCGTCAGCTCGGTGATGTCGTAATAGGTCAGGAGCCGCTTGCCGCCGGACAGCGCCGTCACCGAGAACATCATGGTGCGGCCATTGGCATGGGTGAACTCGCGTGGCGCAACCGAGCCGGCGCGGATCTCCTCGATACGGGTGGCGAGGTAGTGCTGCCACTGCTGTTCGTCGAGATCGCCATAGATGCCGTTGCGGCGGTTGAGCTCCATCAGGAGGCTGAACGGCGCGCCGACAGTGATGGCGCCGTCGGGAATCCTTGAGAGGTCGAGATAGGCCTTGTTGACAATGAGCGTGTCGAGCTTGGCGTCGAGCAGCACGACGCCCATATGCATGGCATCCATCGTCCGCTCGAGATCGGCAAGATGCTGCGTGCTCTCGTCTGCGGCTGGCGGCACCTGCCGAAGGTCGTCCAGCGCACCGGCCAGCGCCGTGACGTTGCGGCCAATGCCGCGATAGCCGGTAAACTCGCCCTCGCTGTCGAAACGGGGAGAGCCGGTGATCGAAACCCAGCGGCAGCCAGGGCGGCCGCCCTTCAATTCGTAAACGAAGTCGCGAAATGGCCGATGCGCCTGCAGATCCTCCAGATGTGCGGCGGCGTGTCGATTGCCATGCACCATCTGCTTGAGGAAATCGAAGCGGAAGCGACCAAGAATGGTGGCGGGATCGATGCCAGTGGCGGCCTGGTAATTTTCCGAAAGCCAGGAAAAGCGCAGTTCCGCGTCGGTTTCCCAGACCCAGTCAGCACCGGCCTCGACCAGTTCGCGCAGCGCTTCGGGTGAAGCCCCGGCGGACGCGTTCTCGCCACACAAAGCAATCTCGACCAGCCGGCGCAGCGCTTCGGGCGAATCCTCGCCAGGAGTGTCCTCGCCACGCAAAGCGGCCTCGAACAGCGCGCGCAGCGCTTCGGGCGAAGCCCCGGCGGAATCGTCCTCGCCATGCAAACCGGCCTCGACCGGCTCATGCGGCGCTTCGGGTGAACCCCCGACGGACGTATCCTCGCCGTTCACAGCCCCCTCTCGGGAACCGCGTCCGCCGCGTGTTCCAACAGTCCCGTCAGCCATTCCGTTCCCACCCCGAAAGCCAAGGCCGAACCCCTCAGCGGTTCGCCGGCGAAATGTGCCCGAGAAGCATTAATGATCCGCTAACCATAACGCATCCAAACTCCAACCAGAGCCCACATTGCCCTGCGGTATTCCGCCGGTTGTCGGCGGAACCCCGGCCGGGCTATAAGTTGGCAGGGGTATTGCGGATGACTGGTTGGATCGTGCCTTGTTTCCTGGGCGTGGCGCTGCTTGCCAGCAGCGGCTGCGCGCGCAGCTATGACGGCACGGTTGTGATCCCGAGGCCGCTCGATATCAGGCGGGTCTGGGATCGCGATCCGTCGCTGACCGAGGCCAGCAAGATGCAGGCGGCAGCTGGCGTGTTTCCGACGCCGCCGCCGCAGGAGCCGTACCGGCCGACGGCGCGCCGACAGAGGACATCGGCTCCGCCGAGACGGCACGTCAGGTCCAGCCCGCCCGCGATGACTTCCGAACCGGCCAACCCGCTCACCTGCAAGAATGTCAGCCAACCCGGCAAACGCTACAAGATGGTCTGCGAATAGCCTGATGCATGTCGCCCAAGAGCGGCCCGCGGTTTTGGGATCAAGACATGGATAAAACAGGGTATTTCGGCGCCGCGCGGCTCAGTCCGCCGGGAAGAAAGCCGGCCCGACCATCCTGACCGGCCGCGAGCCGGCCAAAGCTTCGACCGACTGCTGCTGGGCAGCGCCCGTGGCGTCTGGGACATCGGCGCCGGTCTGGGGGATTTGCGCAACGGTCACGAGATCCGGCTTTGCCGACGGCAGGGGAATGATGGTGTTGCTCATATTGGCCGGGGTTACCGTGCGCGCTCTCAGCTCGGCGACACGCCTGGAGTAGCGCTTGACGTCACAGGCTTTGAAAGTCGCGTCGTCGCGGTATTTGAAGGCCGCCGGCAGATCCTTGTAGGGTTTGCGCGTATCGAGCGCGACCATCTCTTCGGTTTCAAGGCTTGGGTCGCCCAGCGTGTACAGGTCGACGCCGGCATCGTCGCAGATGTAGCGGCACTGATCGACCATCTCCTTGACATCGTCGCCTTGCACGAACTGCGACTTCGGCGCCGGGAAGAAATAGCCGTCGGACAGGCGAACACAAAACAGCATAGAATTGCTGCCGATCATGGTGCCCGCCGGACGCTGTTTCTGTTGCCTGGCGGCCGGCGCGCAGCCGAGCGCGACGAGCCTGGCCTGCAGCCCGGACGTATCCCGGCCCGAAATCGCGGCGCCGGCGATCTGGCGTTGCACCTGGGTGCGGCTTTTGGCGAGGTCGGCGCAAGCGTTGAAGAAGCCGCCCATCGCACTTTGCGCCGTGCAGCGGCGTTGCCTCTCCAGGCCCTGGATCGCCGCAAGCTGGCGGCGCAGCTGCGCAAGCTCGGGGCTGATCCCGCCGCCGCGGCCGGACGACGCCATCTGGCCCCTGAGTGCGGCGCAAGCATCGGCAAGGGCAGCCGAGCTTCCGAGGACGGTCGCCGTCATCACCAGTGCAAAGATCACGACTGGCCACAAACGCATCATCGGCCTCTGGTCCTTGTACCCTGTGGAGCCGATAGCCGCTCCAGCCGATTGAGCCTCAGTATATGAGGCAAGTCTAATTCAGAAGAAACCAGCAACAGCCAGGTATTTACACCAAGTGTATTAGGCCGTCTCTTGTAAATTCGCTATTACACTTTTGTTTCAAGATTGAGACGAAGCCAGGCATCGACGATGGCTGGGCGTCGCCATGATCAATCCCGCTTTATCGGCCCTTGCGGTTGAAACCTTTCTCCGCTGTCTCGCGTTGTATCGGGCAAAGGAGACCGAAGATGTCTATTCACTTCACTGTCTCTGGCCTGACCAGGAACCTGTTCCATTCGCTGGGGCTGGACCATGAGCGGGCGCCGAGAGCGCTCGATCCCGAACAGAGCCTGCTTTTGGAATGCTATCTGGCCGGGCAGATTCCCGAATCCGCCTGGGCCGACTACGTCTTCGAGACACCCGACCTGCAGCGGCATGTCGACATCAGGCGCCGGCACAACTGATCAGAGCAATTCCAGGAAAAGTGTGAGCGGTTTTTCGTCCGGAATTGCGTCAAAACAACGAGAGAGCGGGTCGCCGTTTCTGTGAAACGGTGAAACGCTCTACCGCTCTCCTATTGCTTGGGCGAGGCGAACTGCATGGTGAAGACATTGCCAGCGACGCCTTGTGCAAGCTTGGGCGAAAAGCTCAGGGGAAGACATTTCTGTAAAGCCGTGGTCGCGGCGTCGACAAACGCTTTCTTGGCATTGGCGTCGCCATCGACCTTGATCGCCGTCGGCCGCGGCGGACCGATCAGCGTGCCGTCGCGTTTGAAGCTGAAGCTCAAGGTGACGCTGGCATTTCCAGCATCCGCCGGCGGCGTCCAGCACGCCTGGATCGCATCGCCGACGTCGCTCATGGTGTCGAGCGGCGCGGCATTTGACGGGTAGCCTCCGGCCAACACAACACCGGCAATCGCAAACAATCTCGCCACGCCCTTCATCGCAAAGCTCCTCGTATCTCGGCCGCCAAGGATGATGGTAGGGTCGACGCCAGCAATGGCAATATGCCTGATGTCAGACTTTATGGCAGAGCGCGGAGGCGCGCCTGACAGTGCATCGGCGAAAAGCAAAAAGGCCGGCATTGCGCCGACCTTTCCTTCCACTTCGGCGCCAGTACATCCGTGGTCGCGGGGTGGATTGCCCTCAATAGACAGGTCTTTGGTTAACGAATCCTTAGCTTTGCGCGCTGGCCTGTGATTTCACATAGGCGATATAGCCTCTGACATCGCCGGCCGGCTCGGCATAGGCTTTGCCCAGTTTCTTCTCGATCGCCGCCATGTACTCCTTCGCCCATTTGGGCAGCGGGTAGTCGATGACGGCCAGGAACTCGAGCGTCGATGCCAGGCGGATATCGGCGATCGACGGGTGCTTGCCGCCGATGAACGGCTTGCCGTCCCTGAAGAAGGAGTGGAACACTTCCAGCGGCTCGGCAATCGCCGCCATCGCAGCCTTCTGCGCTTCGGATTTCTTGTCCGGATGGGCGTCGCTGTGGCCGACTTCGCCGGCATACTGCGGGAAGTTGAGTGCCGGATAGGTGGCGCGCGCGACATAGGGGTAGAGCGTGCCGATGAGGTAGAACATGGCGCTGTCGACCATCGCCCGCTTGGCCGGCGCCTTCGGGTAGAATTTCTCCAACCCGTGCTTGTTGGCGAGATACTGCATGATGGCGCAGCTTTCCCAGAGCACGCCTCTGGGGAGACCCTTGTCCTCGATCATCGGTGTCAGATGCGCCGGATTGCGCGCCATATATTCGGGCGAACGCGTGTGGCCCCAGGCGTCGGTCTCGGCGGGGTCGAACCCGGCCGCACGCGCAAACACACGGACCGTCATGTTGTTGACGCTCGGCTTCAGCATGCTGATCTTCAATGCCGGCTTCTTCGCAGCCTTGGCCGTCTTCGGTGCGGACTTCTTGGCGGCCGGCTTCGCCGCGGCTTTCGCAGCCGGCTTTGCGGATGCCTTCGCCGCAGGCTTGGCAGCCGCTTTTGCTGCCGGCTTGGCGGCGGTTTTCGGCACGGCCTTGGCCGCAGATTTCCCAGGGCTCTTTGCAGTCTTTGCCATCGTGGTTCTCCCCTTTTTGTTGGTCGTCAGTATGGATTCTTGGGCGTCCGGTCGTCCGACAAGGTCGCGCGTGACCATTCGACCAGCGTCTGGATCGCGTCGGCGAGATGCACTTCGGCTATTGCGTAGTCGCCGCGCGCGACGCGCAGCTTGTGTGCCTGCATCAAGACGTCGGCATGGGTGAAGCCCGCCGGCGGCTCGAAGCGGTAGGACGCGAGCTCGATCAAAAGGCCGAGCGGATCCTCGAAATAGATCGAGTCCATGAAGCCGCGATCCTTGACGCCGCTGTGCTTGATGGCGCGCTCGTCGAGCCGGGCGACCGCCTGCAGGAAGGTGACGCGCGACACGGCAAAGGCGATGTGGTGGACGCAGCCCGGCTCTGTCGGCGTGCGCCGCTGGACCGGCGTGCGGCTTTCATCGGTGAAGATGGTGATCAGCCTGCCGTCGCCGGGATCGAAATAGAGATGGCTTTCGCTGGCCTTGTCGAGATTCGGCTGCTCGAAGATGAACGGCATGCCGAGCACGCCCTCCCAGAAATCGATCGACGTCTGGCGGCCAGCGCCGACCAGCGTGATGTGATGGACGCCCTGCGATTGCAGTTTCTGCATCGGTCTCCTCCCCGCCGACTCCTCGCCTTCTTGGGCGAGCTTAGAACTTGCCAAATCATAGCATCGCCGCACGCCATGCGCGCGGCGGATGTGCATGCATGGCGGCTTTTCCCGATCCGTTCCCCGGCGTTCTGCGCGCCGTAACGGCGTCCTACAATGATGCTAGTGCAATTGGCACCGACGCGCCAGAAGCGACGCCGCTGCGTGGCAGTGAAAAAGAGCCGGGGGTAAGGTTGCAAAACCTTGGCTAAGCGACGGCTCTGAGCTCGGCTTCCGCCAGTGTGCCGAGACCCGCGCATTCGGCGCACGCCATGGTCTGCCCCGGACAGCCGGCTCGATGCGTGCCTTGCGGGCAGCAGTGCCCTTTCGACTCACACCATTTCAAGCAATCGAAAACCTTCCCGCTGCCGTGGCAGTGCGGGCACGTCATTCTCACCGAGGTCATACCTGCTCTACCCGACCCAAATCCGCGTTGCCGCAGATGCTATCCCGCACCGCAAGTAACAGAGATTGCTACGCTTTCAAGCGTCGCGGCCTGACTTAAATTGGGTGCATCGGGGCATACGGACTAGCCGGGTTTCGCTGATGCCGCCGACCCTCGCCGCGGCCTTCGACGAAACGCGGAACCAGAAAAAAATGCGGGCTCTGTTGTGCCCATTACACCCCGCAGCCTTGAGACCGGGCAATCCCCGGAACGGTATCGACCGGCGCTTCGCTGTCATCGGGATGACGACCTGACCAGCAAGCGACGTAGCAGCGCCGAAAAAAACTGCTGGCGGAGCGCGTAGGGACAATACGCGTCCCCTCTTGCGGGAGGGGAAGGGAAAGTGAGTACGCGGGACTTCGGTCCTCTCCCTCGTCGGAGCGTGAAGGAGGCCAAGGGCCATACCTCAAGGCGGAAAGGGCGCAGCTGTGCAGAAAGGGAAAATGGTGTCGGATTGTAGGGCCTACCGTTCCGCCGCTGTCTGGATTGAGCAATCGCTGGCGTGCTTGGCCGAGGCCGTCGAGCGCATGCCAGAAGAGCGATTTCTTGGCGAGGCACCAGGCCGCATGACGAGCCGCGCTCGCCGGCCGTCGACATGGTGGCATCTGTGCTCGAGCGCGAGTGGTGGCGCAGGTTTCCGGAAGGCCGGGACGAATGAGACGCCGGCCTGGTTCAGCCGGCGCGACGTCCTTGGTTGTTGGGGGGATCGATCTTCTGGTCTGCGGCATCGACCAGACACCGCATTTTGCGGCGGAGCGCGATGTTTTCGGCCAGCATCTCTTCTGTGCGCTGAAGTGCGAGTTCGGCGGAGTGGATCTGCTCCTCGGCATCTGCAATCGTCTCAAAGTTCGGGATCACGGGACAACCTCGCTGCGCTGGTTTGAGCTACAGGCAGGTGAAACATATCCCGGCTGTGTAAGTTCCGTCACGGTTGGCTACAGCCTGTCACACGTCGTCGCGGAGACGGAATCACATGCGGAGCGTTTGTGTGCTTCCGGCGGGCCGAACAACATCTGCGAGCATTTCCGCCGCTGCCTGAACTCTGTCAGCCGCATCGTCGACCTTTTCGAAACGCTTGATCATTCGATCGTGGAGCAACGTCAACCGGGCGGCATGGTAAATCACGCTGCGCTTGTGTCCGTCCGAGTTGAGCGGTTCAAACAAATTGGGCATGGTGACGGCTCCTCAATAGTGCGCTGTCGGGGTAGAGCTTATTCCCGATGCGCTGTCGTGCGCCGCATACTTTCGGAATGGTCACTCAGCACTTTTGTTCCAAGGCGCAATGTCGCGCCAGCGTCGTGGGGCGGCTGATGATCTCGCCACCGCTACATTTGCGAGCCGTGTGCCCGATTATCGTTGGATTCCGGTCTGACGGGACCGCGATACCGCCGCGGCGGCGCAGCTCCTACAAGCTCGCGGATTGGTGGCTGCTGCTCGACGGGGCGCACGTCCACGTCGATCGATCTTCGCATCAGCCAGGCCGGCAGCAGTTCCCGAAGTACCGATTTGAGGTAATCCATCACAGAGCGCCGTGCCTAATGTCGCTCGGCCGCAGTCGCATCGAGCAATTCCGCCAGCGCGGCCTCGACCTTGTCGGCCGCAGCCTCGGTCATATCCATTTGAAAAATCATACGGTGCGTCAGCATCGCCAGCCTAGCTTCGCGAAACAAGCTGCCGGTCCTTGCGGTCACAATGTGGAAGTTCGGGAGCATCGTACCCCCTCAATTGGGCGGGCGATTGAGCGTGACCAGGCGTCGCTTTGGATCATCCTTAAGGCGCAGCTGATCGGATCCGATTGGACTACAGAGCGTCGCGAGGCTGAGACAAACGCCGGCATCGTCGTCCAAAGCCTGATTTGCTTGATCAAGCGAACGCTCCGCACGCTTCACGCGCAGCCGGGCCTTCGCCGCTTCAAAGTCATAGATTTCGACCATCGTTCCGAATCCTTCCGGTTCGAGGTCCCTTCGATAAACCAACACCCGTCGACTGCTTTGGTTCCCGCGGGCGAACGCGACGGCGACGGCCAGCTGCTAGTCGGGGATGCTGCATGACCGGGCAGATGGACCCGAAGCTCGAGCAGGTGATGCCGCGCCTCCAGCACCTATTCGCGGGCACGATCGGTGTCAGCATCCTGGAGGGCAGTAAGCCGATGTTCACGGTCGTTCCCGGCGGCAAACAGCCGGACGACGCCGCATGATGCCGTTCCTCGCCTTCACCATCGCCGCTGGCGTCGTCCTGGCGCTGGCATGGCCGTTTTAGACGCACTGTCTGCGCAGCGGCGCCTACTCCTGCGGAACTTCGACGGTAATCTTGATCGCGGCATAGTAAGCCGCAGCATTGGCGATGTCTTCCTGGCTCAGGTTCTTGGTGACCGCCGACATCATTTGACTCCTGCGCTCTCCGGCCTTGTAAGCCATAAGAGCGTGGACGAGATATTCGTACTTCTGCCCGGCGATATTGGGCGTGTAAGTCATTTTGCCTAGGCCATCCTTGCCGTGGCACGCTTGGCATTGCACCATGACTTTCCGGCCGGCGGTGATGTCGCCTGCTGCCTGCGCAAATGACGAGGTGACCACGAGGGCAGCCAAGCCAAGGATCAAACCACGTATACTATTGATCATCGAAGTCCTCCCATCGGTTGACGAACATGTTCAATCTGAATGGTCTTTTGCCATTTCAGTCGCCGCTCGGGCATCGTTGCTCCCAGTTCGCGGCATCTATAAGTGCTTGTCGAGTAGCGACTCTGTACCCTTCGGCCGTCGGAACTTCCTCACCAGCTCGACCGTACTGGCTTCGACCGTGACACGGCCGAGCACTTGGACAGTGACACGGCCCAGATCCTCGTCGACAAAGACGACATCGCCCTCGAATCTCATCCTGTCGCCTGGCTTCGCCTTTGGATCGACGATCGAATAGGATTGTTGGCCGTAAGGATGTACAGGATCACGCGATCCTCGATGCGTTTGCCTACCGTGGCGAAGATCGCCACCTTGTCACCGATGTTGATATCCCGCGCCATGCATAGATTCTGGTGCGGCCAACTGGTTCGTCAAGAGGTTGCTAATATGCGCGATGCCGAGCTTACCGAGCGTCCCGGCAAAGGCTGGACGCCATGGGCGAAGGGTCCAGGCGACTACGACATTGAAAAGGTCTGGTGGGCGGCGCGCGTTCTGCATTTTCCCAAGCTGAACGTCCTCGACATGGTTCGACGGCTCGGAAGTCGTCGGCATCTGGCATTGGGGACATCGCCAAGAGAAATGGACGATGAAGCTTAAGCCGGCCGACTGGCAACCGTTGCCGGAGGTCTATAGGCTGGCGCGCGAAGCGGAGAAACAAGCCGCTGTCGATCTATTCCGGGCAAGGTCGAATGCGCGCTTCCTGCAGGCCACAGACGGGCGCCAGGACGCGCGGGACGCTTCGCCGGTGTAGGAGAGCGGCCGGCAAGAACGCGCGCTGGGCACCGCGCTCAAACTTGCCTGGGGCGGCCATGACGCCTACTGTGTCGCCAGAAACCGGGTTCATCCGGGGAATGTCGGTCTCCATAAGTTTCTGAACGGGCCTCGCTTTCGGTCGGCGGCCAGTCACCAGCATGACATCCGTGCTAAGTGCCCCCAATTCGGAGGGAAAGATGCGACTATTTTTGGTGTTGATTTTGATGGCGCTGAGCGGCTGCGTATCCAATGCTTCCCCGGATAGTGATGGTATACCACGCCGCGCGTCCTGGGCTGGCTTCCGTTAGCCCGCTTAGTTCACGCCGTGTACCTTTAACCCCTGAGCGGCGATCGCCATCCCAATGCCGACGCCTAGGCCGACAGCTAGGCCCATCGCCTTGGCCAGGTGCCAATGACCCACCTTGGAAATTGAAGCCGCCGGAACATCTGAGCGTCTCGACCGTTCGTTTGCGTCGGGTCACTCAACCCCCAGGCATCGTCTGGACCCGCCGCTGCCGTGAATGGAGCGGCGGGTCTTTCCGTAAGCTCATCTGGCTGGCGCCGGCGGGCTTTTTTCTTTGAGCCGGGAACCTAGGGCAAGCAGCGATGTTGGCATGGGGCAGTGGAATGAAATGGCTTTCTCCTCCGCTGTAGATCGGACCTCCGTGGACGATCGGAGCCCGCTGCCGTCTAACCCCTCAAGGTTCGGCAGCGGGCTTTCTTTCAATTGACTGGAACGTCTTCCGCAGAGATTGTTTTGTCAAACTCGGCGCTGCTCCCTCGGACGCTCGCGTCGCGGCCTGACTTAAATTGGGTGCATCGGGCATACGGACTAGCCGGGTTTCGCTGATGCCGCCGACCCCCGCGGTCAAACGCGATCCGCAGGACTGCTTACCTGAAATTGTCGAGGGGAGAAACGGCCGAGCCGTTACTTGGTACGCCCAAGGGGAATCGAACCCCTGTTCCCGCCGTGAGAGGGCGGTGTCCTGACCGCTAGACGATGGGCGCGTTCAAGAACCGGCGATATAGGCTGACGGTTTGGAAAAAGCAACTGGGCTTCGAGCGGCCGGACCGCTTCTGTGGAGTGTAGGTTTGCGGACCTAGCCTTTCGGCTCGATCAGGTCCCACAGATTGCCGTAGAGATCGGCAAAAACCGCCACCGTGCCGTAAGGCTCGAAGCGCGGCGCTTCGCGGAAGCCGACGCCCTTTTCCAGCATCGCTCTGTGGTCGCGGGCAAAATCGTCGGTTTCGAGGAACAGGAAGACGCGACCGCCGGTCTGGTTGCCGATGCTCTTCTCTTGCGCCTCGCCGTCAGCTTCAGCCAGAAGCAGCCTGGCGCCCTGCCCGTTCGCCGGCGCCACCGTCACCCAGCGCTTGCCACCGCCAAGATCGACGTCTTCGGTCAGCAGAAAGCCCAGCCGTTCGACATACCAGGCGATCGCCTCATCGTAACTGCCGACAACGAGCGTGACGGTCGCGACCCGGCGATGCTTGGCAAACCCGGTCATGCCTGCAGGCTCATTTGTTGCGGATTGCAAAGCGGCCGATGATGCGGCGCTCGCCGATGTCGTAGACGAAGATGGTGCGGCTGCCGTCGGCAAGCTCGGCGTCGATCGAGATGCGATTGCCCGACAGCGCCTGGCTGATCACCTTGGCTCCCACCGGCAGAACGATGTCGGCCGCGAGCGGCTCGCCGGGCGGCACTGGAATATCGTTGGCGAGCGGCGGGGTTGTGGACGGCGCTTTGCGCGATTTGTAGACAATGGCCGCGATCACCACCATAAGGGCCAGCAAAAGCAGGCCGAGATTGATGGCCATGAAGCGGATGAGCCTGCCGCGCACCTTTTCGATCTCGGGATCGAGCGGCTTTTCTTCTTCGTCGGCAACGGGCCGGGCCATGGCAGAACTTCCGGAACTTTTTTCGATGAGCGCTCATAGCGAAGAGACCAGACAATTCATAGAGGCGGCGCCAACCGTGCTCGAAGCCGGCGCGGAAGCGGCCGGCCAGCGCCTCGACCAGTGGCTGGCGGCGAGCCTCGGCCCTGATATGTCGCGCAGCCGCGTGCAGATGCTGATTAAACAGGGAGCCGTCACGATCGACGGCAAACCGGTCGACGAGACCAAGCGCAAGATGAGCGCTGGCGAGCGCGTCTCGGTCGTCATGCCCGAACCCGAACCGGCCGAGCCGCAAGGCGAGGCCATCGCGCTCGACGTGCTTTATGAGGACGACGAGCTGATCGTCATCAACAAGCCGGCCGGCCTCGTCGTCCATCCCGGCGCCGGCAACTGGACCGGCACGCTGGTCAACGCCCTGATCCATCATTGCGGCGACAGTCTCTCAGGCATTGGCGGTGTCAGGCGCCCGGGCATCGTCCATCGCCTTGACAAGGAGACCAGCGGCGTCATGGTGGTGGCCAAGACCGACCGCGCCCACAAGGCGCTGTCGGAGGCCTTTGCCGACCATGGCCGCACCGGCGACCTCGAACGCGCTTATCTGGCGTTGGTCTGGGGCATCCCGCCCCGGCCGGCCGGAACGGTCGACGCGCCGCTCGGCCGCGCCGCCGACCGCGTGCGTCGCGCCGTGGTGCCGGAAGGCCGCGACGACGCCCGCCACGCCATCACCCATTTCACCGTGCAGGAGCGTTTCGGCGAGGACCAGCAGGAATTCGCCACCGCCAGCCTGGTCGAATGCCGGCTGGAAACCGGCCGCACCCACCAGATACGCGTCCACATGGCTCATATCGGCCATCCCCTCATTGGCGACCCCGATTACGGCCAGGCCTTCCGCACCAAGGCCAACCGGCTGCCCGAGCCGCTGAAAAGCCAGGTCAAGGCATTTTCCCGCCAGGCTTTGCATGCCTGGCTCCTTGCATTTCGTCACCCGACTACCCATTTATCGATGAGGTTCGAGGCGCCGATACCGGGGGACATGGAGGAACTCGTCGGCGGTTTTCGCAAACTCTGAACCCGCCATCTAAAACCTGAGCGGCATTGTTCACTTTGGCGTGACACACTGTTTCGTGTTGAACAAATGCCTGTCTTTTCTGGTTTTGTTCCTATATAAATCGGTTGTCGCGGGCGAGCCTTTTGGTGCTCGCGTCACATGCCCGCCGCGTTTCGGGGGCATCACTCCAATAGAGAGGGGGCGCTATCATGGCCCAGTCATTACCCAGTATCGTTTCCGGCGAAGGCGGCCTCAGCCGTTACCTGGAAGAAATCCGCCGCTTTCCCATGCTTCAGCCGCAGGAAGAGTACATGCTCGCCAAGCGTTACGCCGAGCATGAAGACACGTCCGCTGCGCATAAGCTCGTCACCAGCCACCTTCGGCTCGTCGCCAAGATCGCCATGGGCTATCGCGGCTACGGCCTGCCGATCGGCGAAGTGATCTCGGAAGGCAATGTCGGCCTGATGCAGGCCGTCAAGAAATTCGAACCCGAGCGTGGCTTCCGTCTCGCGACCTACGCCATGTGGTGGATCAAGGCCTCGATCCAGGAGTACATCCTGCGTTCGTGGAGCCTGGTCAAGATGGGCACGACCGCCAATCAGAAACGCCTGTTCTTCAACCTGCGCAAGGTGAAGGGCAAGATCCAGGCGCTGGACGATGGCGACCTTAAGCCCGAACAGATCACCGAGATCGCCACCAGGCTGAACGTCTCCGAAGCCGAAGTCGTGTCGATGAACCGTCGCCTGTCGGGCGACGCCTCGCTCAACGCGCCGATCCGCGCCAGCGAAGGCGAATCCGGCGAATGGCAGGACTGGCTGGTCGATGACCACGAAAGCCAGGAAGACATGCTGATCGAGCAGGACGAGCTGGAAAACCGGCGCGGAATGCTGTCGGGCGCTCTTGCTGTGCTCAACGATCGCGAACGGCGCATCTTCGAGGCTCGTCGCCTCGCCGAAGAGCCGCTGACCTTGGAAGAGCTGTCGGCCGAGTTCGACATCAGCCGCGAGCGCGTGCGCCAGATCGAGGTGCGCGCCTTCGAGAAGGTGCAGGACGCGGTCAAAGCCGCTGCCAAGCGCCAGATGCAGGCCCTGCGCACAATTGAGGCGCAGCCCGCGGCTTAAGGCCGGGTCCGGCAAGGAACAAAAAGGCGGCGTCGGGAAACCGGCGCCGCCTTTTTTGTGTCCGCTGGCGATTGGCGAAACCGGCGCGACAGCCCTTTCTCCCCGTCACTATACGGGGAGAAATGTCCGGCAGGACAATGAGGGGCAGCGCAGAGATTGCGGGTTTGCCGGCGCCGCAACCGGCGGCGTGATCATCACAAAAACGTCGGCGCTGCCCCTCACCCGGCTGCCGCCACCTTCTCCCCGTATAGTGACGGGGAGAAGGGACTAACCGTGCTATCAAAGCCCATCCAGCGGAAATTTCAGATATCGCTTTCCATTGGCTTCCGGCTCCGGCAGCCGTCCGCCATTCATGTTGATCTGCAGCGCATGCAGGATCAGCCGCGGCATCGGCAGTGTCTTGTCGCGTCCCTCACGCAAGGCGACGAATTCGGCCTCGGTGTGCGCCGCAACCAGGTGGATATTCTTCTCCCTCTGCTCCGCCACCGTGCTTTCCCAACGCGGCTCGCGGCCACCTTCCTGGTAGTCGTGGCCAACGAATACGCGCGTGTCGTCCGGCAGCGCCAGGATATCCTGGATCGATCGCCAGAGCCGCGCCGCGCTGCCACCGGGAAAATCGGCCCGCGCCGTGCCGCTGTCGGGTATGAACAGCGTATCGTGGATGAAGGCGGCGTCACCTATGACATAGGTGATCGAGGCGAGCGTATGCCCCGGCGAGAACACCACCTTGACCGGAAGGCTGCCGATCAGGAACGTTTCGCCTTCGCCAAACAGCCGGTCCCACTGCGACCCGTCGGCGGGAAAATCGGGCCAGTTGTAGATCGCCTTCCACAGTTTCTGGACCTCGACGACCCTGTCGCCGATCGCCGTCGGCGCTCCGGTCTTCTCATGAAGATAACGTGCCGCCGAGAAATGATCGGCATGCGGATGGGTATCCAGGATCCATTCGAGTTCCAGTCCGTTTGCCCGGATGAAATCCAGCAAGGCATCGGCGCTTTTCGTCGCCGTCGCGCCGGACCTTTCGTCGAAGTCGAGGATCGGATCTATAATGGCGCAGCGCTTCGTCGCCGGATCGGCGACGACATACTGTATGGCTCCGGTTGGCTTGTCGTAGAAGCCGCTGACCAGCGGCTTGGCCAAAGCTGCGTCCAATTTCCGGCCCCCTGCCCCTCGCTCCAGCAGGAATGATTTTCCCTGCCAGAATGAACCAGGAGCATGGTCATCCAGCAAGGCGCACCCGTCAAGCACACCCTGCCAGAAACAAGACAAAAATCGAAACGACCGGGTCGCGAAAACCTAGGCGGACGGCTGTTTGGTCTTCCTGAGATAGGGCAGGATCGTGTCAAAAGCGCCGAAGCGCTTGATCGCATCCTCGTTGGAGACGGCAGCCGTGATGATGACGTCCTCGCCCTGTTTCCAGTTCGCCGGTGTCGCCACCTGGTGCTTGGCGGTCAGCTGCATGGAATCGACGGCGCGCAGGATCTCGTCGAAGTTGCGGCCGGTGGTCATCGGATAGGTCAGCACCAGCTTGATCTTCTTGTCCGGCCCGATGACATAGACCGAGCGCACCGTGGCGTTGTCGGCCGGCGTGCGGCCTTCAGACGTCTCGCCGGCCCCCGCCGGCAGCATCTCGTAGAGCTTGGCCACTTTGAGGTCCTTGTCGCCGATCAGCGGGTAGTTCACCGTCTGACCGGTCGCCGTCTTGATGTCGGCCTGCCACTTGTCGTGGCTCGCAACAGGGTCGACAGAGATGCCGATGACCTTGACGTTGCGCTTTTTGAACTCGCCCGCCAGACCCGCCATCGTGCCGAGCTCGGTCGTGCACACCGGGGTGAAGTTCTTCGGATGGCTGAAAAGGATCGCCCAGCCGTCGCCGATCCAGTCATGGAAATTGATCGTCCCTTGTGTGGTTTCGGCGGTGAAGTCGGGCGCGATGTCGTTGATACGAAGGCTCATGGCACATTTCCCCTGCAACAGATTTCGTTAGGAGCGGCACCAAAGCGGCGTCCACGCTCCGGCATTGCCGCATCTTAGCGCATAAATTGCGGCTGTGAGATAATACGAAACTCTTGTCGGCGGCGGAACGAGCACTTTCGTGCTACGGACCCAACGTTGGGCCCGACAATCTTTCGTTTCCGCGAGAAAAGCCTGCGCTCAGGCCTTGTTGACCGCCAGCGACGTAGCCAGGTCTTCCATGCGCTGGGCGAGCGCGCCGAGCGCGTTTGTCAGCACGGTGTCGTTCTTGTCGGCCTTGGTCAGCGCTTCGTCGCGCGTCTTGCGCAGCGTCTGCACTTCGGTCTCCATGCCCTTGACGCGCTTCTGCAGCTCAGACAGCTCGTCCATCACCATGATGCCGGCCATCACCGTCAGCCGCTGGTCGCCGATCTCGCCGAACGAATCCTTGAGATGCGAGACATAACGGTCGAAGCGTTCGGCCAGGTCGATCAGATGCTCTTCCTGGCCCTCGTCGCAAGCCATGCGGTACTGCTTGCCGTCGATGGAAACCGTGACCTGTGCCATGGCCTGCAGCTCCTATCTGTCCAGCACCGCGCGGATGGTTTCCATGGCGGTCACCAGGCGGCGCGACACTTCCTTGTTGGCATCTTCCAGCCTTTCGGCGCGGGCTTCGGAATTGTCGAGTTCCTGCGCCAGCCGGGAACGGTCGGCGTTCATGCGCTGCACTTCAGCCTCGGCTTCGGTATAGTCGCGCTCGTGCTCGAGCTTGGCCGCGACGGCGTTTTCCAGCCCCTCAATGGCCTTGCCCAGCCTGTGGATGACTTCCTTGAGTGTGGTTTCCCCGGTCATGGCCTTCGTCCTGTGCCCTGCCCATCACCGAATCGCTCGCGTTCAGAACGCGTTATACCGGAAACATTAGGCACCGGGTGAAGGCAACGTCAACAAAGCTCTCGCGACTGTCCCCTGCTAACACTAATGTTGGCCTGCCGCCGGCATCACAAGACCGGCAAATATGCAGCCGATTTGTTGACTAAAAGCCCGCGCCTGCTATGTGTCGCGCACCCTTTCCAGGGCTCTGCCAAGCCCGTAAATCCCCACCCCGGAGGTACCATGACGTCGCGTGAACAACATGACCGGATGGCCAATGCGATCCGTTTTCTCGCCATGGACGCTGTCGAAAAGGCCCAGTCCGGCCATCCAGGCTTGCCCATGGGCTGCGCCGACATCGCCACCGTGCTGTTCACGAAGTTCCTGAAATATGATCCCAAGAACCCCCATTGGCCCGACCGCGACCGCTTCATCCTGTCGGCCGGCCACGGTTCGATGCTGCTCTATTCGCTGCTGCACCTGACGGGCTACGAGGACATGACGATCGACCAGATCAAGCATTTCCGCCAGCTCGGCTCGAAGACCGCCGGCCATCCCGAATACGGCCACGCCACCGGCATCGAGACGACGACCGGCCCGCTCGGCCAGGGTCTTGCCAATTCGGTCGGCTTCGCGCTCGGTGAGCGCATCATGAACGCCGCCTTCGGCAACGACCTCGTCGACCACTACACCTACGTTCTGGCTGGTGACGGCTGCCTGATGGAAGGCGTCTCCCAGGAGGCCATCGCGCTTGCCGGCCACCTCAAGCTCAACAAGCTGATCATCTTCTGGGACAACAACAACATCTCGATCGACGGCCCGGTCTCGCTCGCCGACAACACTGACCAGGTCGCCCGCTTCCAGGCCTCCGGCTGGAACGCCAGCCACATTGACGGCACCGATCCGGAAGCGATCGCCTACGCCATTGAAGCCGCCCGCCATTCCGACAAGCCGACGATGATCGCTTGTAAGACGACCATCGGCTTCGGCGCGCCGACCAAGGCCGGCACCAACAAGGCGCATGGCTCGCCGCTCGGCGCCGACGAAATTGCCGGCGCGCGCAAATTCTTCAACTGGGACTCGCCGCCCTTCGAGATTCCGGCCGACATCCTCGACGCCTGGCGTACCGCAGGCAAAGCCGGCGCCAAGCCGCGCACCGACTGGGAGGGCCGCCTGGCCAAGGCCAAGCCCGAGCTGAAGGCCGAGTTCGAGCGCCGCCTCGCCGGCAAGCTGCCGTCGAACTTCGATGCCGTCATCGCCGACTACAAGAAGAAGCTGTCGGCCGACAAGCCGAAGGTCGCCACCCGCAAATCGTCGGAGATGGCGCTGGAAGTCATCAACGGCGCCGTGCCCGAAACCATCGGCGGCTCCGCCGACCTCACCGGCTCCAACAACACCAAGACCAGCCAGACCAAGAACATCACGCCGGACGATTACGGCCAGCGTTATGTCCACTACGGCATACGCGAGCACGGCATGGCCGCCGCCCTAAACGGCCTGACGCTGCATGGCGGCCTCATCGCCTATGGCGGCACCTTCATGTGCTTCTCCGACTATGCCCGCCCGTCGATGCGGCTGGCGTCGCTGATGGGCATTCGCTCGATCTTCGTCATGACCCATGATTCCATCGGTCTCGGCGAAGACGGCCCGACCCACCAGCCGGTCGAGCATCTGGCGGCGCTGCGCGCCATCCCGAACCACAATGTCTTCCGTCCGGCCGACGCGGTGGAAACGGCCGAATGCTGGCAGATCGCCATTGAGACGGAAAAGACGCCGTCGACCCTGGCGCTGACCCGCCAGAACCTGCCGACTGTGCGCACCGAATACTCGGCCAAGAACCTGAGCAGCCAGGGCGCCTATGAACTGGCCGCGGCCAGTGGTGACGCCGCGGTGACGATCTTCGCCACCGGCTCCGAGGTCGAGGTCGCTCTCGGCGCCCGCGACCTGCTTGAAAAGCACGGTCATCCGACCCGCGTCGTCTCGGTGCCTTGCTTCGAACTGTTCGACCAGCAGAGCGACGCCTACCGCAAGAAGACCATCGGTAACGCGCCAATCAAGATGGCGATCGAGGCCGGCATCCGCCAGGGCTGGGATCACCTGATCGGCTCCGACGGCATCTTCGTCGGCATGCACGGCTTCGGCGCCTCCGGCACCATCGAGCAACTCTACCCGCATTTCGGCATCACCGCCGAAGCCGCGGCCAAGGCGGCTGAAGCCCGCCTGCATAGCAAGTAAGATCAGGGTCCGTCTCGCGATCCGCTCAAGGCGGTTTCGCGGGACTGGACCAACCTAATCGATTTAAATTCGGCCTTCTGCGGCTGGATTCTTGTGCCATCCGCAGCTATGAAGCTGCGGACCCATCTGCCGCCTTTCGAGCTCCCAGGGAGAGTAAAATGACCGTCAGAGTTGCCATCAACGGATTTGGCCGCATCGGCCGCAACATCCTGCGCGCCATCCATGAATCCGGCCGCAAGGACATCGACGTCGTCGCCGTCAACGATCTCGGCCCGGTCGAGACCAACGCCCATCTGCTGCGCTATGACAGCGTGCACGGCCGCTTCCCGCATGAGGTCTCGGTGTCCGGCGACCAGATCACCGTCGGCAAGGAGACCTTCAAGGTCACCGCGATCAAGGACCCGGCGCAGTTGCCGTGGAAGGAACTGGGCGTCGACATCGCGCTCGAATGCACCGGCATCTTCACCGCTCGCGACAAGGCCGCGGCGCATCTGACCGCCGGCGCCAAGCGCGTCGTCGTCTCGGCGCCTGCCGAAGGTGCTGACCTCACCGTGGTCTACGGCATCAATCACGACAAGCTGACCAAGGACCATATCGTCATCTCGAACGCATCCTGCACCACCAATTGCCTCGCGCCGCTGGCCGCTGTGCTGCACGAGGCCGTCGGCATCGAAAAAGGCATGATGACGACGATCCACTCCTACACCGGCGACCAGCCGACGCTGGACACCATGCACAAGGACCTCTACCGCGCCCGCGCCGCCGCGCTGTCGCAGATCCCGACCTCGACCGGCGCCGCCAAGGCGATCGGCCTCGTGCTGCCCGACCTCAAGGGCAAGCTCGACGGCATCTCGATCCGCGTGCCGACACCGAACGTCTCGGTCGTCGACTTCAAGTTCATCGCCAAGCGCGCCACCACCGTGCAGGAAATCAACGAAGCGGTGATCGCCGCTTCCAACGGCAAGCTCAAGGGCATTTTGGGCGTCACCCATCACCCGAATGTGTCGATCGACTTCAACCACGATCCGCGCTCCTCGATCATGGCGCTCGACCAGACCAAGGTCATGGACGGCAACTTCGTTTCGGTGCTGTCCTGGTACGACAATGAGTGGGGCTTCTCCAACCGCATGGCCGACACCTCCGTCGCCTTCGGCAAGACCATCGCCTGATCACAAACATCGTCTCACAGCTTTGAAGCGCCCGGCTTGTCCGGGCGTTTTTCGTCAGGGCGCGTGCCAAGCCTTCCCGACCAGCCAAAATGCACGAAAATCAGCGGCATAGGGCAAAAAACCACCCTCCCGCCTTGCACTGGCCATGCCTTCGCCCCACTCTCCCGTAAATCGGGAGAAAGAGGAATTCGAGGGGCAAGTCACGGATGGAGCATGCGATCTATCTCGTCACGCTGGTCGGCACAGCGCTCGTCGTCGCCGCCGCGTTTTCGAGCCTGATCGCCTTCCGCTTCGGCGCTCCCCTGCTGCTGCTCTTCCTCTGCATCGGTCTCGCCACCGGCACTGACGGTCTTGGCATCGAATTCGACAATGCGCGCTTGGCTTATTTTGCCGGCTCACTGGCACTGGCGGTCATCTTGTTCGATTCCGGTTTCGGCACGCCGCTCAATGCGCTGCGCCAGGCGGCCGGGCCGGCGCTGTCGCTGGCGACCTTCGGCGTGCTTTTGACCACCGGCCTGTTCGGCGCCGCCGCCTATTACCTGCTCGACCTCAGCTGGCTGGAATCCTTCCTGCTCGGGGCTGCCGTCGCCTCGACCGACGCGGCCGCGGTGTTCTTCCTCCTGCGTGCCGGCGAGATCAACCTGCGCGAGCGCGTGCGCGCCACGCTGGAAGTCGAATCCGGGACCAACGACCCGATCGCCATCTTCCTGACCATCACGCTGGTCGAGGTCATCGCCGCCCACGCCAATCCCGAGACCCATGTGCTGGTCACCAATCTGGTCCTTGGCTTCGTGCTCAATATGGGCCTCGGCGCCATTGTCGGCGTGCTTGGCGGCCTTGCCATCGTACGCCTCGTCGATCGGCTCAATCTCGACCACGGCCTGCTGCCGATCTTCGTGCTGACCTTGTCGCTGATGGTGTTCGCCGCCGCCGGCGCCATTGGCGGCTCGGGCTTTCTGGCCGTCTATATCGCCGGTCTGATTGCCGGCAATTCCGACATCCGCGCCGTCACCATCCTGAAGCGCTTCCAGGACGGCATGTCGTGGCTGGCGCAGATCATCATGTTCCTGATCCTCGGCCTGTTCGCGACGCCCTCCCAATTCCCAGCCATCATGCTGCCGGCGATCGCGCTTGGCCTGTTCCTGATGTTTGTCGCGCGCCCGGTCGCCGTCTGGCTCTGCCTGATCCCGTTCCGCCTGCCGCGTCCCGAGGTCGCCTTCGTATCCTGGGTCGGCCTGCGCGGCGCCGTCTCCATCCTGCTTGCCATCACCCCGCTGCTCGGCGGGCTGGAGAACGGCCGCGTCATCTTCAACACCGCCTTCATCATCGTGCTGGTCTCGCTGGTGGTGCAGGGCTGGACGGTCGGGCCACTGGCGCGCCGCCTCGGCCTGATCGTGCCGGCGAGGCTCGGGCCTCTCGACAAGGTCGAACTCGAACTGCCGGGCTCGGCCCATCACGAGCTTCTCGCCTATCGCGTCGCGCCCGGCAGCCCGGTGGCGCGCGGCGAGCGCATCCCGCGCTGGGCCAGGCCCTCGCTGGTGCTTCGCGACGGCCGCTCGATGCGCTTCCAGGACATGGGCCGGCTCGCTGCCGGCGACCAGGTCTATATCTTCGTGCCTGACCGCTATCCGCGCCTGCTCGACAAGCTGTTCGCCAGCCGCGCCGTGGTCGACCCCGAGGATGCCGATTTCTTCGGCGCCTTCGCTGTCGATCCGGCGCGCTCCGCCGCCGAGTTGGAAGCCGCCTACACGCCGGGCCTGACCGAAGCCGAGCAGAAGCTCACCGTCGGCGCGCTGGTGACGGCAAGGCTCGGCGGCCACGCCGAATATGCCGACCGGGTGCTGATCGGGCCGATCGAGCTGATCGTCCGCGACGTCGACGACAAGGGCAAGATCACAGGCCTCGGCCTGTCCTTCGAGCCGACCGCGCCGGTGGCGCGGGTCCCGGTGTTCCTCAGCGCCGGCGAGATCGGTGACCGTGTCTCCGCCTTCGTCCGCAACTGGCGCAAGCCGACGGAAACGCAGCTGGCCGAGGTACGAGCCGATGAGAAGCCCGCCGCCCCGGAGCCGACGGTGGAAAAGGCAACGACCGAGAGCTGACAAGGCGATCGTCTACGCTCCCTTCGATCCAGCCCTCAAATTTTCGCTTCCATCCCGGCTCAAGCCTTGCATCGTCATTGATGCGAGGTATGGTCCCGGCGATTTTCACGGAAAGGAACCAGCATGGCCGCCTTCAAGACACTCGACGATATCGGCAATATCAGCGGCAAGCGCGTGCTGGTGCGGGTCGACCTCAACGTGCCCGTCGCCGACGGCAAGGTCACCGACGCCACCCGCATCGAACGCATCGCGCCGACCATCGCCGAACTGTCCGGCAAGGGCGCCAAGGTCATCCTGCTCGCCCATTTCGGCCGGCCGAAGGACGGTCCCTCGCCCGAATTCTCGCTGGAGCCGATCGCCAAGGCCACAGCCGAGGTGCTCGGCCGTCCCGTTGGCTTTGCCTCGGATTGCGTTGGCGACACGGCGGGAAGTGCAGTCGCCGCCATGAACAAGGGCGACGTGCTGCTCTTGGAAAACACTCGCTTCTACAAGACCGAGGAAAAGAACGACCCGGCCTTCACCGAAAGGCTTGCCGCCAATGGCGACATTTTCGTCAACGACGCCTTTTCGGCCGCGCATCGGGCGCACTCCTCGACCGAAGGCCTGGCGCGGCTGTTGCCTGCCTATGCCGGCCGCACCATGCAGGCCGAACTCGAGGCACTGGAGAAAGGTCTGGGCAATCCGGTCCGCCCTGTCGTTGCCATTGTCGGCGGCGCCAAGGTGTCGACCAAGATCGACCTGTTGATGAACCTGGTGAAGAAAGTCGACGCGCTGGTGATCGGCGGCGGCATGGCCAACACCTTCCTTGCCGCGCGCGGCACCGCTGTCGGGAAGTCGCTGTGCGAGCACGACCTTGCCCCGACCGCCAAGCAGATCATGATCGAGGCCGCCGAAGCCGGCTGCGCCATCATCCTGCCGGTCGACGGCGTCGTCGCCAAGGAATTCAAGGCGGGCGCGGCCTGCGAGACCGTCGCCATCTCGGACGTGCCGGCCGACGGCATGATCCTCGATGTCGGCGAAAAGACCGTGAAGGCGATCGGCGAATGGATCGATCGCGCCGCGACGCTGGTCTGGAACGGCCCGCTCGGCGCCTTCGAGATCGAGCCTTTCGACCATGCCACGGTGGCAGCGGCCAGGCACGCGGCAGCCCGCACCAACGCCGGCAAGCTGGTCTCGGTCGCCGGTGGCGGCGATACGGTGGCCGCACTCAACCATGCCGGCGTCGCCGACGACTTCACCTATGTCTCGACCGCCGGCGGCGCTTTCCTGGAATGGATGGAAGGCAAGCCGCTGCCCGGCGTCGACGTGCTGAAAAAGCAAGCCTGACCGGAACGACGGCGCCAAATGACGCGCCGGAAACTTTCAATCGATTCGAGCTTTCCGATGCCATTCCTTTGGCGGTAGACTTCCGTTAAGCGCGGAAGAAACCCTTCAGGAGAAGCAAAAATGAGCGAACGTCTCGAAGATATTGCCGCCGCGATCGTGGCCGGCGGCAAGGGCCTGCTGGCCGCCGATGAAAGCTCCGGCACCATCAAGAAGCGCTTCGACGTCATCGGCGTCGAATCGACCGCCGACAGCCGCCGCGACTACCGCGAGATGATGTTCCGCGCCAAGGACGCGATGACCAAATACATCTCCGGCGTCATTCTCTATGACGAGACCATTCGCCAGAAGGCCGCCGACGGCACGCCGCTGGTCGATATCATCAGGGCCGCGGGCGCCATTCCCGGCATCAAGGTCGATGCCGGCGCCAAGCCGCTGGCCGGCTTCCCGGGCGATACCATCACCGAAGGCCTCGACGGCCTGCGCGAACGCCTTGCCGATTATTACAAGCTCGGCGCTCGCTTCGCCAAATGGCGCGCGGTGATCGACATCGACACCGGCAAGGGCGTGCCCTCGGCCAACTCCATCGCCTCCAATGCCCATGCGCTGGCCCGCTATGCCGCGCTGTGCCAGGAAGCCGGCATCGTGCCGATCGTCGAACCGGAAGTGCTGATGGACGGCGCCCACGACATCGACACCTGCTACGCGGTCTCGAAGGCCACGCTGATCAAGCTCTATGACGAGCTTCATGCGGCGCGCGTGGTGCTGGAAGGCTCGATCCTGAAGCCCAACATGGTCATTGCCGGCAAGAAATCCGGCAAGACGAACAGCCCCGAGGAGATCGCAGAGAAGACGATCAAGCTTTTCCGCGAGACGGTGCCGTCAGCAGTGCCGGGCATCGCCTTCCTCTCGGGCGGACAGTCCGACGAGGAGGCGACGGCCAATCTCAACGCCATCAACGCCATCGGCCCGCATCCTTGGAAGCTGACCTTCTCCTACGGCCGTGCCCTGCAGGCCGCCCCGCAAAAGGCCTGGAGCGGCAAGGCATCGAACGTCGCCGCCGGCCAGGCCGCCTTCACCCATCGCGCCCACATGAACCATCTGGCGGCGCTGGGAAAATGGCAGGCGAGCCTCGAACAGGCTGCCTGAGCGCAGTCCTCCCGTTGTCATACAAACCCGGGCCGATGCGCCCGGGTTTTTGTTTGTGGCGTGCGGGCTTGGGATGGAGCTTGTCCATCCTTATCTCCCCTTCGGCAAAAGCTGACGGCGATGTCGGTTCCTGCCCATCCCGAACGTCCTTGGGATGACAGACAGGGAGAAGTTCATGCCTAGCAACAAGGTGGTTTCGCGCGAAGACTGGTTCGAGGCGCACAAGGCGCATCTGGCGCGCGAGAAGGAACTGACGCGGTTTCGCGAGCGCATCGCAGCCGAGCGGCGTGAATTGCCTTGGCTGAAGATCCGCAAGGACTATGTCTTCGAGACCGAGCAAGGTCCGAAGAACCTGGCCGGGCTGTTCGCCAACCGCAGCCAGCTCATCGTCTATCACTTCATGATGACGCCAGGGTCGGATCATCGCTGCGAAGGCTGCTCCTTCCTTGCCGACCATATAGACGGCGCCAACCAGCATTTGAGGCATCACGGCGTGTCTCTGGTCGTGGTTGCGCGCGCGCCACTGGCGGAGCTGCTGCCTTACAAGCAGCGCATGGGCTGGAAATTCGACTGGGTGTCGTCCTACGCCTCGGATTTCAATTTCGACATGCAGGTCTCGTTCACCGACAAGCAGATCGCCGCCGGCGACACCACCTACAATTTCGAGACACGTCCACGGACATCGAAGGATCTTCCCGGCACCAGTGTTTTCTACAAGGACGAGAACGGGGACATTTTCCTCACCTTCACGTCGCGCGCCCGTGGCGGCGAGGCGCAGATCGGCGCTTACGATTATCTCGACATGACGCCGAAGGGCCGCGACGAAAATGGCCCCTATCAAAACCTGATGGACTGGGTGCGGCTGCATGACGAATATCAGGACAGGCACGCGGACAAGCCGAACTGCTGCGACGATTGAAGGCGTTCACCTCAGCCCGAACATGCGCTAAGCCTGCCGCCAATCTATAACGGTATCGCCATGCGCTTCCCGGCCCTCCTCACCTGGCTCGCCTACCCCGTCTATGTCTGGCAGGGGCTCGGCGTGCGCCGCCGCACCACCCGCATGTTGCCGGCACAAGGGCCGGTGATGCATGAGATATCGGGCAAGGCACCGGCAATCTCGCTGCTGGTGCTGGGCGATTCCTCGGCCGCCTCGGTCGGCATCGGCAATTCCGAGGACGGGCTGGCCGCGCAACTCGCCGTCATGATCGCGCAGCGTACCGGCAACGCCGTGCGTTGGCGCGCCGCCGGCTTCAACTCGGCAACGTCGGGGCAGATCCGCGACCATGTGCTGCCCAATCTGTCGGCCGATCCATGGACGCATATTGTGCTCGCCATCGGCACCAACGACACCAAGAATTTCCACTCGGTGCCGCGCTTCAAGAAAGAGTTCGGCGGCCTGCTTTACGCACTTCGGGCCAAATGGCCGGAGGCGCGTGTCGTCTGGTCGCCGGTGCTGGAGTTTACCCGTGCGCCGGCCATGCCGCCGCTGCTCGGCAAGATCCTCGAGATCCGCGCCGGCGCAATGAACCGCATGGGTGAGCGCCTTTGTTTCGAGCGCGGCGCCGTACCCGCCCCGCGGCTGCCGATCACCAATCCGGAGGCCGGTTTTGCCTCCGATGGTTTTCATGCCTCGGAAGCAGGCTACCACGCCTGGGCCGAACATCTGGTCGGATGGGTGCTTGCCGATTGACCGGAGTGGTCATCGGCTCGGACTAGTCGGCTCCAGAGAACTGGCACGATTATTTCGAAATACTGCTGATTGCAGGCTTCCTCCAATGGATTGGCAGCAGAATATTTCAAATCAAAACAACATGGATGCGCCAAACAGGCGTTACTTCTGCGACACCGCCTTGCGGATTCACGACTGCTGGGTCATTCTGCCATTGGGCAAGGGGGTTGGGGTGGCATGTCGAACATTGCCGGCAAAGCTTATGCCATGAACGTGCTGACGCCGATGCGGCCTTGGCGGACGTGGATCCAGCACTTGATTTTCATGGTGGCGCGCGCCGGGCCTGCGCAGCTGTCAGGTTTGCTTGGACTGAAGCTCATTCATTTCGCGCGTTGGGTGATCATCCGGCGCGACCAATGGCCTGATCTCGGCCAGGGCAAGCAAGCAATTCAAAACGACTACATGCTGTTCCTGTCCAATTTCAACGGCACCTGGGACCAGTATATCGACGCCTTCGCCGACGGCATTCCGAGCGGCCTCGACATGTTCTGGTACGCCAGCACCAAATATCCCCACTCGATCCCGATCTCGAGTTTCAAGGACTATATCGGCGCCAACCAGATTCATACCAACTACTATTACAACGCCACGCCGGGCGCCGCGCAGCGCGACATCAAGGCGGCGCTGCGGGTGCGCAACGAAGTGCTGACGCTTGCCAGGCTTCATGCCAGCGCCGAACCGAAGGCCTTCGCGCAGGCTTACAGGCAGGCGCTTGTGAAGGTGGCCAATTCGCTGGCCTCGCCAGGCTTCGCCCCGATCGCTTCGGTGGCGACACGCAAGGCCGACAAGGCGCGGCACGAATTCATCGACATGCTGAACCAGAAGCATGGGGCGGCCAATGCCAAACCTTGACGGCGGCCACTATTTCCTGACGGTCCTGGCTCCCATCCGGGTCGACGTGATGATCGACCCGGAAATCGGCCGTTCGCGCTCGCACCGGCAGATGCTGGCGCAGAAGCTGGCGCTGATGGCCACGGGAAAGCAGACGGCGGTATCGCCGCCGGATGCATGGCCGTCGCCCTTCTCGCGCAACACGCTGAACCATCTCGCGCGCTTCGTCATCATCAACGGGCCGGCCTTCAACGGACGCATTTCGGGCGATGCGCTGGTCGGCGCCATACGCAGCGTCAATCCGCTGGCGCCACAGCCTGTCGACCAGCTGGGCACGCCCTTTCTGCTGTTTGCGGCCGATATCGACGCACAGGCCGACGGCGATGCGCTACGCGCCTACACCGATCAATTGTGGGCGACCATGCAAAGCGATCTGATGGTCATCTTCGGCCATTGCGTCGGCTTTGACGGGGTCAAGACGGCCGAGGATTTTCACGCCTATATCAAGCGCTGCCAGATCGAGACGACGATGCCGTTCAACGACTACTGGCCGGACGGGCTCGATGTGAACGACAAGACCCTGGCGCTCGGCGCGCTCAAGCCGGTTGGCATCGCCGCCGCTGGGTCGATCCTAATCTGGCTTGCGGTCCTGCTCCTGCACGGCGTCTTCGCTGTCTTCGGCGTGCACAGTGCTTTTGCGCAATGGATCGCGACGGCAGCCACTTGGGGCGTCGCCGTGGTTACGCTGCTGGTCATCCTGACGTTGCTCATGGCCTGGGGGTTGTATCGCAAGGTCTTCCGCCAGGGCATGACGCCCTTTCCAACCGCGCCCGGCGCAGACCTGCCTTCGGTCCTGAAGTCGCTGTTCATCCAGCAGCATTTCACCCGTTTCGCCATTGAGGCGCAGGGCCTTGACGACACAGCACTTCACGCCCGCTTCGGTGCCTTTCTCAGCGCCATAAAGCCGGACGATCCGACGGAACCTACACAGCAGGCCGGTGAAATCCGGGCGCCGGCGGCGGAGTGGGCGCGATGATCGAACTCGACCTTCCCGACATCCAGGGCAACATCCATCGCCCCTATGGCCGTTTTGGCTTTCCACACAGCCGGCATCTGTTTTTCACCATCACTGACGCCGCTACCGGCCGGCTGTTCGTGCAAGGCATCCGGCCGCGCATCACCACCGCCGAGCCATGGGGAAAGTCGGAGGCTGGCGGCGCCGCACCCACGCTGCTGCGCAAGCCGCCGATCACGCTCGACATCGGCTTCACCTATCTCGGCCTGCGCGCGCTTGATCTGCCGACCCGCACGCTGCGCCTTTTGCCCGACGAGTTCATTGACGGCATGGGCTGCCGCGCCGACATCCTCGGCGACGTCGAAGGCAGCGCGCCAAGGCATTGGGACCCGGTGTGGCACGCGCATCTCGACGGCAGCGTTCGCCCGGTTCATGTCTGGGTCTCGCTCAATGTGGGCGCCAATCCCGACGGCACGCCGCTGCCTGAGCTTGCCCAGTGGACGACATGGCTGCAGGGACTTGCGGCAAAGTCCAACGGCGGCGTGGCTCTCCTTGCAGGACACGGATCTGACGGAGAAGGCCTTTGGCAGGATTCCGCCGCGCTGATGTGCCCCGGTCCCGACGGCACGATGGTCCCGCAGCCGAAGGAGCCCTTCGGCTTCACCGACGGCATCAGCGATCCGGTCTTTCGCGGCCAATTCCAGGCCGACGCAGAGGCGCGCGCCGTGATTGGCGCCGGCAAGATCGCTGAGGGGCCCTACGATCCCAAGACCAGTTGGAAAGCGCTGGAGACCGGCGAGTTCATCCTCGGCCAGGTCGACGAGGGCCAGGAATTTCCGGTCGCCACGCAGCCGCCCGGCTTTGCCCGAAACGGCACCTTCATGGTCTGGCGCAAGCTGCGCCAGAACGTGCCTGGGTTCGAGGCCGAGATGCGGCGGCAGGCGGCCCTGTGGAAGCAGGTTACCGGCATCGCCGACGACGTGGAGGCCTATGAGACCGTCTCGGCCAAGCTGGTCGGCCGCTGGCGGTCCGGCATTCCGCTGCTGGCCGCGCCGAGTTGGGCCGATCATCAGCGCTTGATGACCGAATGGGCGGATTGCATCGACCCCGCGCTGCGCAAGCCGCGCGACGACGCCAGGCACCAGGAACGGCTGGCGGCGTTTGCCCGGCTGCTCACCGGCTTCCGTTACGGCGATGACCCCGACGGCGCCAAATGCCCGTTCGGCGCCCATATTCGCCGCGCCAATCCGCGCGACATGCTGGACCCCTTGCTGAGCGACACGCATGGGGCAAGCACGCTCACCAACCGCCGCCGCATCCTGCGCCGCGGGCTGCCCTATGCCGATCCCGACGGCGAACAGGGCGTCATCATGATGGCGATCTGTTCAAGCATTTTCCGGCAGTTCGAATTCATCCAGCAGCAATGGATGAGCTACGGCCTGGATTTCGAAGCCGGCAACGACACCTGCCCGCTGACCGGCAACCGGGCCGAATCCAGCAAGCACGTCATTCCGGCCGGGCCGGCCAATGCCACGCCCTTCATCGCAGCGAACCTGCCTGAATTCGTGACGACGCGCGGTGGCGATTACTTCTTCGTCCCCAGCCTCACCGCAATTCGCATGATCGCCATGGGAACGGTCGATCCGACCTGACACAAGCCTGCCTGCTCCGGCAAGGGCGGTGCTATGTCCAGTGTCCCAGCGCGCCGGCCAGCGCGATGGCCGCCATGGCCAGCAGCGCCAGCTTCCAGAAATCGCCGCGCCGCTTTAGACCCGGCCAGCCGAGCGGCTTGATCAGCTGGATGGCCATCATGCCGATGATGACAAGGGCGAGCAGTTTCGACATGCTGCCTTTGACCAGCATCGCGGACGGCTGTCAAAGCGCTTCTTCCATGGTCTTTGCCAATCCGGCCATTCCTGACAAACGGCTCGTTTCCGAGCCGCCCGCAACGCACCTCGCAGCTTTCTTCAGCGACCTGACAGGCTCCTGACAGACTGCTGTCAGGAGGGGTGTGCGATAGTGTCTCCATCAAAGAAGAGGAGACGGTCATGAACAGCTTTGGTATTTTGAACAGCGTACAGCACTATGTCGGCAAGATCCGCACGATGCGCAATGAAGTCCGTACCCAGCGCTTCTTGAACTCTCTGCCGGCAGACATCCGCAAGGACATTGGCTGGCCCGATATGTATGAGGGTCGCAGCCGCATTCGCGAGGTCTGAGGCGTTTTTTCCATGACAATGCTTGGATCCGGCCCCCGCAACGCCCAGATCATTGACATGGAACTCGGCCAGCGATGCCCCGGGCTGGCGCAAAGCCTTTTTTGTGCTCGCTACCGACGATGCTGAAGGCTCCTGACAGAATGCTGTCAGGAGCACCATGCCATAACCGTGTCAGGAGACATGAATGGTGGAAAGCTGGAACGACAGGCTGAACACGCCGGGCATCAATGGCGTCAAGCCGACGCCGCGCACGATAGGTGACGTCGTCGAGGGCCAACCGATGCTGGTGCCGACGGCGCGCCAGGTCGATGATTTCATCCGCTCCATACCCAAAGGCGTCGAGATGGACGTCCGCGCCTTACGCACCGCTCTCGCCATCGATCACGGGGCGCAAGTGACATGTCCGGTCACCATCGGCTATCATCTGCGCACTGTTGCAGAAGCCGCCAATGAGGATCTCGAGCGCGGCATGGAACTGTCAGCGATTGCGCCGTTCTGGCGCGTGCTCGACACCAACGCGCCGACGACGAAGAAACTGTCCTTCGGCGCGGAATTCGTCGCCGCGCAGCGCAAGCGCGAAGGATTGAAACCATAATGGATGTCGTCCGGAACCGGTTTGGGAACAACGACATTCATAGAAACGCAGCCGAGGGATCATACGATGCGCCGTGCCGACAGGCTCTTCCAGATCGTGCAGCATCTGCGCGGTGGCCGGCTGGTCACCGCCCAGAAGCTCGGCACCTGGCTCGAGGTTTCCGAGCGAACCATCTACCGCGACATTGCCGACCTGCAGTCGACCGGGGTGCCGATCGACGGCGAGGCGGGCGTTGGCTATATGATGAGGGAGGGTTTCGACCTTCCGCCGCTGATGTTCACGCGTGACGAGATCGTCGCGCTGGTCGCCGGCGCGCGCATGGTGCGCGCCTTTGGTGGTGCGGCCATGGCGCGTGCCGCCGACGAGGCGCTGGTCAAGATCGGCGCCGTGCTGCCCGACGCCGAGAAAGACCGCATAGCCCGCACCGAGATCCACACGCCGATGTGGGTGGTGAGCGACGCCGCCCGCGAGGCTATCGACCTGATCGAGCGCGCCGTCGAGAAGCGCCAGGTGCTGACCATCGACTATCGCGACGAGGCCGGCCGCGGCACCGGGCGCGATATCCGCCCGCTCGGCCTGTGGTTCTGGGGCAAGGTATGGACGCTGGTCGCCTGGTGCGAGATGCGCGACGATTTCCGCGCCTTCCGCATCGATCGCATCGGCTCCGTGGTCATCGCCGGCCGTATCTTCAAGCCGGAACGCGGCAAGCAGCTTGCCGATTTCTACCGCGCGGTCGAACGCTCGGAGGATTACGGCATGACGCCGGACCGGGCTGCTCGAAGCTGACAATCAATAAAAAAGCCCGCGCGAAGCGGGCTTTTTGTTGGTCTGTCGCAGACCTTACTCTTCGTCGGCGTCTTCGTTCTTGGACTTGAGCGCCGAGAGCTTGGCGAACACGGCGTTGGCGTCGAGCTCGGCATCCTCATCCTTCGGCTTCTCCGGCGCCGGCACCAGGCGCTCGGTCAGGGCCGCCGGCAGCAGCGTGTCACCGACAGGCTGCGCCTGTTCGCGGCCGCGCGAGGCGCGGTTGACTTCCATGTCGAGGTCGATCTGCGAGGCGAGACCCAGCGTCACCGGATCCATTGGCTGCAGATTGGCCGAGTTCCAGTGCTTGCGCTCGCGGATCTGTTCGATCGTCGACTTGGTCGTACCGACCAGGCGCGAAATCTGCGCGTCCTTCAATTCCGGGTGGTTGCGCACCAGCCACAGGATGGCATTGGGCCGGTCCTGGCGCTTCGACAGCGGCGTGTAGCGCGGACCTTTGCGCTTGGATTCCGGCACCCGCACCTTGGGGTCGGACAGTTTCAGGCGCTGGTTCGGATCCTTCTCGGCGCGCGCAATCTCGTCGCGGGTCAGCTGTCCCGTCATGATCGGGTCCATGCCCTTGATGCCTTGCGCCGATTCGCCGTCGGCGATCGCCTTGACCTCGAGCGGATGCAGTCCGCAGAACTGCGCAATCTGCTCGAAGGAGAGCGCGGTGTTGTCGACCAGCCAGACGGCGGTCGCCTTGGGCATCAGCAGCGTATTGGCCATTTCAAAAATCCTTCTCGTTCGCCCGCGTTCCCGCGCGGGCGGTGGTTTGGAGCCACCAAAATGGGAAATTCGCGGCCTGTATAACCGCTCCGCTGCCGTTTCGCAATGTTTTTGGCGCAGGGTGCCCGCCGGACGCAGACTGCGTGGAGGCCGGAAAAGCCTCGGCCTCGGCGATCATTGATGCCGAGTCATAAAAAAGGTCCAAAACGACAAAACCCGCCGGACAGGGTCCAGCGGGCTCGGAACCGGCGACGGTAAACGTCTGCTGCGGCTCTTGCTTCCAGCACATGGCCAGGCCTTACGGCCGGCCATGCCTCGAATTAGATAGCCTTGCGGGCAATCCGCTCGATGTCGCCGCGGCTGATGCCGAGGTCGCTGAGCTGACGGGCGTTGAGCTTGTTCAGCTCGCGCACGGTTTCGTTGTACATACGCCAGTTACGGAAAGCGCGGATCGGGTTCATGGTATTCCTCCAGTTGTTGGATCAAATCGTTTCGATGACGCTTAGATAGGCAGTGCTGCCCACGAATTGAACAGACGTCTTTGCATAGCCGCAATGCAAATGCTGCATTGCACCATTAAGGTTCTGTTCAGCTTATTGGCGGGGCGCGCGCACTTAGGACGTGCGGAGATTCAGGTCAGGCCGAGCCGAAAACGGTGACTGCCGAGAACCGGAGCGGAGCGTACTTAGGTACGTGAGCACCGGAAGCGCAGGCAGCCGCCGTTTGCAGGCCGGCCTCACCTGAATACCGGTACGTCCGTCCTAGCCGACGTCGAGCACGATCTTGCCTATATGCTCGCCCTCTTCCATGCGCTCATGCGCCCGCCAGGCGTCGGCCAGCGGGAAGATCATGTCCATCACCGGCGACACTTTGCGTGTGCCGAGCAGCGGCCACACCTGCGCTTCGAGCGCCGCAGCGATTGCTGCCTTGAACTCGACCGTGCGGGGCCGCAGCGTCGAGCCGGTATGGGTCAGCCGCTTGACCATGATTTTTGAAAAATCGGCGCTCGCCACCGCGCCGGCCTGGACAGCGATCTGGACGATCCGGCCCTCGACCGCCGCCACCTCGTAGTTGCGCTGGACATAGTCGCCGCCGACCATGTCGAGAATGACGTCGGCGCCTTTGCCGCCGGTGGCATCCTTGACCGCGGCGACGAAATCCTCCTCGCGGTAGTTGATCGCCCGGTCGGCGCCGAGCTTCAGACAGGCGTCGCATTTCTCCTTGGAGCCGGCGGTGGTGACGACATAGGCGCCGAAGGCCGACGCCAGCTGGATCGCCGTGGTGCCGATGCCCGACGAGCCGCCATGGACGAGCAGCGTCTCGCCCTTCTTCAGGCCGCCGCGCTCGAACACATTGTGCCAGACGGTGAAATAGTTCTCCGGCACGGCAGCCGCTTCGGTGTGGGTGAAGCCGGCAGGCAGCGGCAGCACGCTGCCGGCATGAACCTTGACATATTCGGCATAACCGCCGCCGGGCGTCAGCGCGCAGACCCGGTCGCCGAGGCGCCAGCGCGATATCTCGTCGCCAAGGGCCGCCACTTCGCCCGATGCCTCGAGACCGGGCAGGTCCGAGGCGCCGGGCGGCGGCGGATAGGCGCCCTTGCGCTGCTGCACGTCGGGCCGATTGACGCCGGCGGCGCGCACCCGGATCAGGATTTCACCGGGGCCGGGCACCGGCACGTCGCGCGTTTCCGGTTTCAGCACCCGTGGGCCGCCCGGATGCGAAATTGCAATGGCCGTCATCCTGGTCGGAATTTTATGTCCGCTCGCCATGAAGTTTCCGTCCCGATCCTGCCGGTCTGTCGCCGGCTGTTTGCATCAGCACCCCTGCCCTATGTATGCTGATTGCCGGATCAGGCAAATGCTGAATCAGGCCAATGTTGGATCGGCCAAATGCTGATCAGGGAGGAGCGACGATGGCGATCTTCGACGACGAACCCAAAAAGAAATCCAGACCGCATGAAATCGGACAGGATCTGTCGCTGCTTTCGGTCGGTGACCTGACCGAGCGGATCGGCATATTGCGCGACGAGATCGCCCGGCTGGAAGCCGAATTGCAGACCAAGGGCAGCACCAAATCGGCGGCCGAAGCCCTGTTTCGCCGCGTCTAGTTTTCGCGTTGGTTTCGGCGTCGGAGCATCCGCCGCCGAAAAGCCCGAATGCGCCTGTCTTCAGAGCTGCTCCCGTCTTCAGAACTGACATGCCCCTCCAGCCGGATCAAACAATGTTTGCAAGTTACAGACCGATCCTCTCGCTGCTTCGCGGCACCGCCTTCCTGCTCGCGGCTTCGGGACTGCATGGGCTGCTGTTGCCGCTGCGTGGCCAGCTCGAAGGGTTTTCGACGGCATCGCTCGGCCTGATGGGCACCGCCTGGGCCGGTGGCTTCGTCACCGGCTGCTTCTTCGCACCGCGCCTCGTGCGCCGCGCCGGCCATGTCAGGGCGTTCGGCGCCTTTGCCGCGTCGGGCGCTATCGTCGCCCTGCTCACCGGCCTGATCATCGACGAATATGTCTGGATCCTGCTGCGCGCCTTCACCGGCTTCACCATGGCCGGCGCCTTCATGGTCATCGAAAGCTGGCTGAACGAGAAGGCCACCAACGAGAACCGCGGCACCGTCTTCGGTCTCTATATGATGGTCACCTATGCCTCGATCATGGGCGGCCAGATGATCGTTGCCGGCGGCGACGTCAAATCGGCATCGCTGTTCATGATCACCGGCATATTGTTCTGCCTGTCGCTGATCCCGACTGCGGTGTCATCGGCCTCGTCTCCCAAGCCGTTGCAGGACGTCAAGCTCGACGTCAAAGGGCTTTATGCCAACTCACCGGTGTCGGCGGTCGCCTGCCTGTTGGTCGGCATCGCCAACGGCGCCTGGGGCACGCTGGGCGCCGTCTATGGCGCCCGCATCGGCATTTCCACGGCCGAGATTGCGCTGATGATGAGCCTTGTGGTTGTTGCCGGTGCCGCCATGCAGCTTCCGGCCGGACGCCTCTCCGACAAGACCGACCGCCGTTTCGTGCTGGCTGGCGCCGCTTTCGGCGCCGCACTCTTCGCCATCCTGATCTTCCTGTTCGAACCGCACTCCTCGGTTCTCGTCATTGTGCTAACCGCCGCCTATGGCGCCTTTGCCTACACGCTCTATTCGATCGCCGTGGCGCATGCCAACGACCACGCGCGCGCCGAGGATTTCGTCAAGGTCTCGGGCGGCCTGCTGCTTCTGTACGGGTTCGGCACCATGATCGGGCCTTTGCTGGCCGCCGCCCTGATGGGCTGGTTCCGGCCTGAGGGCCTTTTCCTGGCCACCGCGCTGGCGCATCTCAGCCTCGCCGCCTACACGCTGCTGCGCATCAGCCGCCGCGCGCCGGTGCCGATCGAAGACCGCGACGCATTCAAGACCCAGCCGGCCGATCGCTCGGTCACCCCTGAAGCATTGCGGCTCAGAAAAGCGGAAGCTGACGGTTGAGATTTGAAAAGCTTTGCCCCACAAGTATAGGCATGATCTTTTCTGACGCCTTCATGGCGATTGCCGATCCCAACCGGCGCTATCTCCTGGAAGAGCTCCGGCGCGGCCCAAAAACCGTCAACGAACTGGCTTCGGGCCTGCCAGTCTCTCGCCCGGCCGTGTCCCAGCATTTGAAAGTGCTGCTGGACGCCGGTCTGGTTCAGGCCAAGGCCGAAGGCACGAGGCGGGTCTATACGGTCAGCAGTGCCGGGTTCCTCAAGCTCAATATTTGGCTAGACCAGTTCTGGGAAGCATAGGCCGGGCGCGACGCGGAAAATACAGCCGGTCCTTGCCCCCTTGCCTTACGACAGGAGGACCACCGATGCGACGCGAAACGCTTCTTGGTGCCGTGACTGCGGTTAATCTGGTTTTGTTCGCGGCCACCGGTTTGATGCAGATTCTCCCGGCCAAAGCGCAGGACAGCGCAGGCATCCTGCGCGGCAGCGGGCTTGAGATCGTCGACAGCGAAGGCCGGCTGCGCTCCAGCATTTCGATCCTGCCGGCGACGGCAGGCGAGGCCGAGACCGTGCTGTTCCGGCTGATCCCCGAAAACGGTCAGCCCTCGGTCAAGATCGCCGCCTCGACCGCCAGCTCCGGGCTGAGCTTCGTTGGCGGCGACGATGTAAGCTATGTCATCCTCGAAGCCGACGGACCCGAAACCCGGCTCAAGATGGTGGAGCCGAAAGGACGCGAGAAGCTGATCGCACCCTAGGCGAGATCGTGCGGATCAGCCGTTATTGTAGGGGAAGAACTTGAAATAGGGCTGCGCTTCCTCGATCACCCTGGCGAAAGAGGGCCGCTTGAGCAGGCGGTCGTGGTAGCGTTTCACGGCCGGATATTTGTCGCCGAACGGCTCGACCTTGTTGGCGTAGAAGAGCGCCGGCGAGGCCGCACAGTCGGCCATGGTGAAGCTATGGCCGGCCGCCCAGATTTTCGAGCGCATTTCCTCCTCGACGATCGCGTAGGCGTTGCGCAGTTGCGCGCGCGCCTCCTCGACCCCGAACGGATCGGTCTTGTCCTGCGGCCGCAGCCTGTCGCCGACGATCTTTTGCATCGGCGCCTGGACGTAGAAATCATAGAAACGGTCGGCCTGGCGGACGGCCAGCGCCCGATCGATGTCTGTGGGGATGAGCTCGACCGGACCTGGATAGTGCGCGGCGAGATATTCGATGACGATGGTCGATTCCAGCACCGTGCGCTTGCGCGCTTCGTCACGCAGCGCCGGCATTTTGCCGGTCGGCGACACCTTCAGGAACGCCGCGCGCGACTGCTCGTTGCCGAGATCGACGATGACCGGCGTGAAGGGCGTGTCGTTCTCATAGAACGCGATCAGCGGTTTCCAGCAGAACGATGCCAGCGGATGGAAATGAAACGTCAGGGACATGCTTTGCTCGCTTGTTTTCGAATTCGTTGACACTGCCTGACAACACCGAAATGTCACCTGGCTATTTCCGCAGGGGAGCCTGTCAAGCCTCTGTCAGGGCTTGGTATGGGCAATGACAGCTGCGGCAATCGTGTCCCAATCCTGGGGATGCAGTTCGTGGCCACCGCCTTCGATGCGGACAAGCCGTGCGCCGGCGATGGCATCGGCAAGGGCCGCGCCATGCTCAACTGGAAAGATCGGATCTGACGTCCCGTGGATGACGAGCAGCGGGGCCTTGATCTCGTGCAGGCGCCCTTTCAGATCCTCGCCGCCTTTCAGCATGAAATGGTTGGTCGCGCTCAAAAAGCCGCCGGATCGGTCATAGTCCCGTTCAATGAACGCCCTCATCGCCTTCTCGTCGAACGGATGCGGTGTGCTTGCAATGGCGCGCGCGTCCTTGATGACGAAGTCGATCACCTGGTCGCGGTCCGACCAGTCGACCTTGGCGCCGTCGGCCGAGTGCTCCATATAGGCCTCGGCCGTCCCCGGCAGATGCGATGTGTCGATGCCCACCGGCGAACTGCTGATCACCGTCAGCGAGATGACACGCGAGGGATGTTTCAACACCAGTCGTTGCGCGATCATGCCGCCCATCGACATCCCGACCACATGCGCCTTCCCTATGCCATGGCTGTCGAGGACGCCGACGGCATCGTCCGCCATGTCGTCGAACGTGTAGGGCGGCTCGCCAGGCGCATATTTGGTCGACAGGCCGGTGTCGCGGTTGTCATAGCGGATCACGAAACGGCCTTCGCCGGCAAGTTTTTTGCAAAGCGCCTCCGGCCACCACAGCATCGAGGCCATGGCGCCCATGATCAGCAGCACGGCTGGGTCCCGGGGATCGCCAAACGTCTGGGAGACGATTTCGGGTGCTGCGGCCTTTGTCATGGGAGTCTCCTCGCTTAAGCTTCAAACTGATTGCATTTTGCAATCGGTTGCACGATAATAAAACTGATACGATAATGCAACCAGTTTTTTGGGGAGAGTCGGATGAAAACCGAACACCGCTCGGGATGCCCGATCAATCTGTCGCTGGAAGTATTCGGCGACCGCTGGAGCCTGATCATCCTGCGCGACATGATTTTTGGCGGCAAACGCCACTTTCGCGAGTTGCTCAACGGCTCGATCGAGGGCATCGCTTCCAACATCCTGGCCGACCGGCTGAAGCGGCTGATGGAACTCGGCATGCTGACCAAGGCTGACGATCCCTCGCACAAGCAGAAGGCGATCTACAGCCTGACCGAGATGGCCATCACGCTGGTGCCGATCATGGCGCATCTCGGTGCCTGGGGCCGCGTCTGGCTGCCGGTCAGCGAGGAGCTGTCGATCCGCGCCGAACTGCTGGAGAAGGGCGGTCCGCCAATGTGGGAGCAGTTCATGGACGAGTTGCGCCACGACCATCTGGGTACGCCAGTTGCAGCGCCGGGGCGGCCTTCCGTCCGCGCCACATTGCAGGCTGGATATGAGGCGGTGGTGGCTCGCAAGGCGTCGAGCGCCGGCCAGGCCGCCGCTTCCTGACCAACTTATTTTCCCATTTATGGGGCGGCTCTGCTATCAAGGAGCTGAAAAGCATAATTTATGGGATTGGATAACGCTCTTGGTTGAGAACTCTAAGGATACTGCCCGCGCCCGGGCAGATATGCGTTTCAAGAAGCAGGAAGAGGCAGCCACGGTGCGGCAAAAGGCGATGGCGGAGTATGTCGCCGAGGCCGACGCCCGCCAGGCCAAGACCAACAAGCTCCGGGCATTGCGCCTTGCCAAGGAAGCCGAAGACCTCGCCAATGCCCCCACCGCCCCGGTCAAGAAGCCAGCGCGGGCCAAGAAAAAAATCGCCTGACGATCCCCATGGTCGATGGCAGACTGGAAGCGGCTGAGCATATCGGCCACGCCCCTGTAACCGCCTGCCATTCCGCTTTCCCACGCGAAGCAATTTCAACCGCAACCGGGATTTCGCATCTCGCGTGTCAGGCCGATGATTGACGCGTTTTGAACAGGAGACAGCCATGACCGCACTGACCCTCGAAAAGGCCAAGCACATCATCGACGCAGCTTTCGCCAAGGGCGCCGAGTTGAAGCTCAAGCCGCTCGGCGTCTCCGTGCTCGATGCCGGGGCTCATCTCGTCGCCTTCCAGCGTCAGGACGGCGCCTCGTTTCTGCGCCCGCAAATGTCGGCCGGCAAGGCCTATGGCGCGCTCGCCATCGGCATGGGTTCGCGCCGCGTCGAGGCTTTCGCCAAGGAGCGGCCACATCTCGTTGCCGGCATTTCCGATGTCTCGGGCGGGCGCGTCCTGCCGGTCGTCGGCGGTGTTTTGATCCGCGACAAGTCAGGCGCCGTCATCGGCGCCGTCGGCATTTCGGGCGATACGTCGGACAATGACGAGGCTGCCGCCATCGCCGGCATCGAAGCCGCCGGCTTCACCGCCGATCCGGGCTGAGGCTTCGGCTAGTTCAGGTTGATATCCCGGCTCGCCGACCGCATCGAGACCGAGAAACCGGCCAGCACGTCGAACAGGGCGATCACCATCAGCGTGAAGAAGACGGAGTGCGCCGCGCCCTTCACCAGCAGGAACTCGACCAGGAACGCCACGAAGACCAGCGTCGACAACAGATGGTCCATGATCGAGGCGTTTGTCGTGCGCACCGATTTCACCATTTCGAGGAACAGGAAGATCAGCCCGATCACCACCATCAGGTCGCCGAGCGTCATCGAAAACACCCCGCCCGACATCATGCGGAATGAGAAGATTTCGGTGGCCCACGGATCGTCGCCGCTGCCGAATATTCCGAGGAGTCCGAGATTGTAGGCCACGAAGGGCACGATCAGCAGCGGGATGGCACCGAACATCAGGCGTCTCCTCTAGCAATTCCAGGAAAGTGTGAGCGGTCCGGAATTGCGTAAACAATGGGGGCACCTTCTGTAGAATGCTCCGCAGGCACGCCGTCAAGATTTTTCGCTAACAGCCTTGAACACGGTCGAAGACCGGGTGCAACAACCGTGTCACCCGGCTCAGCGCCTAAACTGCCCGGTGCGCACGGCAGCGCCGATGGCATTGAGGATGACGATGCCGGCGGTCATCGATGTGATCTCGTTGACGTCGCGCGCCGGCGCGATCTCGACAATGTCCATGCCGACCACGCGCCCCTTGGCGAACAGCCCCTTGATCAGCTCGATCGTCTGCCGGTAGCTGATGCCGCCAGGCGCCGGCCCTTCGACCGCCGGCATCACGGAGGGATCGAGACCGTCGGCGTCGATGGTCAGGTAGTAGCGGCCGCCATCCGGGATGCGCTTGAGCAGCGCCGCAGTGCCGATGTCTTGCCATTCATTGGCGGTGACGATGTTGGAGCCGTAGGCGCGGGCCGCCTCGACCTCCTCAAGCCGGGCGCTGCCCTGGCCACGGATGCCGAGCTGGAAAATCTCGGCGATATGCGCCATCTCCGAAGCGCGGCGGATAGGGCTGGAATAGCCTTCCCTGACCCCATTGACGTTGTCGCGCCAGTCGAGATGGGCGTCGATCTGCACCAGGGTGATCGGCCCTTCGCCATCAAACGCCCGGAAGATCGGGATCGGAATGCCGTGATCGCCGCCGATGGTGATCGGCAAGGCGCCGGCGGCGCGGATCTTGCGGATCGCCGCTTCGGCCCGCCTGTAGTGGCCGCCGGCGGCATCGCCGGGGACATCGCCGACATCGACCACCTTGACGTCCTGTCCGTCGAACAGGGTCCCGCCAATGTCGAAATCATAACGGTCGAGCCCGAGACTGATGCGCTGCGAGGCGCGCCGAACCGCGGTCGGCGCGTTGGTCTGGTCATTGATCAGCTCGTCGATCGTGTAGGGAGCGCCATAGGGCATGCCTATGATGGCGACATCGGCCTTCAGCGCATCGAGATCCTCGACCAGCGGGAAGTTCAGGAACGTCTGGAAGACGTCGCGCGGCGCTGTGGTGAGCTTCGTCATGCGGTTTCCCCTGTCGCCCCACCAACGGTGCAGGCACGTGCCTCAGCCGCAATCGCGGCGACGCAACGCAATACAGCACCGCGACGGCTGCGTGTATCGCCAGCGACGGTCCGGCCTTTGGCATAGAGAACGGCGCGAAGCAGCCAGGCAGCCACCAAACGCAAAAAGACCGGCCAATGGCCGGTCTTTTGGGTATTCAACCTTCGAAAAGCTGGTCTCAGCTTTCCTTGGGCGTCAAAACCTGGCGGCCGCGATACATGCCGGTCTTCAGGTCGATGTGGTGCGGGCGGCGCATTTCGCCGGAATTCTTGTCCTCGACATAGGTCGGGGCCTTGAGAGCGTCGGCCGAGCGGCGCATACCGCGCTTGGACGGAGAGGTTTTTCGTTTCGGAACGGCCATGGATATGCTCCACTACATGGTCAAAATGCCCCGATAGCCCTCGTGAAAGAGCCGCGTCAGGGCCATAATCTGAGAAAGTCGGGTGCCTATACACGCCCTACGCCGTTTTGGCCAGCACTGCGGCGAATTTTTTTACCGGCCCCACAAGGTGTGTCGGGATTTGAGGTCAGGCCGGCCTCGTCTGAATATCGGTGCAGCTTAGTCCAAACACCCGACATAGGCGCCGGAGCGGCCGGCGCGGCGCTCGATCAGCGAGGCCAGCCGCCTCAAGCCGGGACCCGGCTTGGCCGGATTGCGGGCAATCGGATTGGGCAGCGAGACGGCGAGCAGGGCCGCCTGCCGTCGCGACAGCTGTTTGGCCGAAACGCCGAAATGATGCTGCGCCGCCGCCTCGATGCCATAAATGCCCGGGCCCCACTCGGCGATGTTGAGGTAGATCTCCATGATCCGCCGTTTCGACATCACCGCGTCGAAATAAACGGCCAGCGGCAGTTCGACCACCTTGCGCACCGAGCCCAGCGGCCGCGACCACAGGAAAAGGTTCTTCACCGTCTGCATGGTGATGGTCGAGGCGCCGCGCGTGGCCTCGCCGGCCAGCGCATCGTCGACGACGCCGCGCAATTCGCCGAGGTCGACGCCGCGATGAAAGCAGAACTGCCCGTCCTCCGACATGATCACCGAATTGGCCAGCACCGGCGACACATCGTCGATCGACACCCAGCGCCGGTCGTAGCCGGAAAATGTCGCGAGGTCTTTCACCATCAAGGTCGATATCGGATGCACGAAGGACGGCAAATAAAGGAAGGTCAGCACAATGGGTATCGCCACCAGCACGGCGGCGACAACCAGGCAGCGCCGAGCCAGGCGCTTCAGACCGGCGGGGTTCACGCGCCTCGGTCGCGCCATGTCCAGCCCTTCGGTTTCATGATCGACGATCGGTTCCGTCAAGCCGCCCCACCCGCGCCACTCTCCCGCCTCCGGCATAATGGCGCGAGGCTTCTTGCGCAACGTCTGAGTGTCGGCTACCGCTCCCGGCCATGACGAAAGACGAGCAAATGGCCTTTGAAGCCGCACTTTTGGTGCGGGCGGCGGCGATCGAGACCGAACTCAGGCTGTTGCTCGACGGCCGCACACTTGCCGGCGAAATCGCCCGGCCGGAGCGCCTGATGGCTGCCATGCGCCATGGCGTGCTGAACGGCGGCAAGCGGTTGCGCCCCTTCCTGGTCATGGAAAGTGCCGCCCTTTTCGGCGCCGATGGCGAGGCCGCATCGCGCGTGGCGGCCGCACTCGAATGCGTGCATTGCTATTCGCTGATCCATGACGACCTGCCGTCCATGGACGACGACGATCTGCGCCGCGGCCAGCCGACCGTGCACAAGGCCTTCGACGAGGCCACCGCCATCCTGGCCGGCGACGCGCTGTTGACGCTTGCTTTCGACGTCCTCGCCGACGAGGCGACGGCCTTGCCGGCGGAGCGACGCGCAGCCCTGGTGCTGGCGCTGGCGCGCGCGGCCGGCGCCGGCGGCATGGTCGGCGGCCAGACGCTCGACCTTGAAGCCGAGCGCAGCCGGCCGGACGAGGCCGGCATCATCCGGCTGCAGGCGATGAAGACCGGCGCGCTGATCCGCTTCGCCTGCGAAGCCGGCGCTATCATTGCCGGCGCAGCCCCGCAGGATCGCGACCGGCTGGCCGAATTCGGCTCGGCTGTCGGGCTTGCCTTCCAGCTTGCCGACGATCTGCTCGACCTGACCGCCGATTCCAGCCAGATGGGCAAGGCGACCGGCAAGGACGCCGCCGCCGGCAAGGCGACACTGGTGGCGCTGCACGGCGCCGCCTGGGCCCGCAAGCAGCTGCACGGCCTCGTCGACCAGGCGCATGCGCTGCTCGAACCCTATGGCGACCAGGCGACCCTGCTGAAGGCCGCGGCAAGCTTCGTGGCAATCCGCAACAACTGACGTCTTGGCCAATTGGATAGCTGACACCGTTCTCGAAATTTGTCCGCTTTGCGGCGCTTTGCCCAGGGTCACTTGATTGCCCCGAAGCGAGTGGGTGCGCTATCTCACCTTGACCACGACCTTGCCCTTGGCACGTCCTGTTTCGACGTAAGCCAGCGCCTCATTGGTCGCTTCAAAGGGAAAGACCCTGTCGACAACCGGGCGGATCGCCCCATCTTCGATGAGGGACGTGATTTTGCTCAGCTGCTCACCTTGCGCCCACATGAACAGGAACGAAAATCTCACGCCTCGGCGCTTGGCTTTGGTCCGGATACCGCGGCTCAGCAGGCCCAGCAGGAGCCTTAGCACCACGTTCAGTCCCTGCTTCCTGGCAAATTCGGGATCCGGCGGACCGGAAATGGAGATGAGCTTGCCGCCCGGCTTCAGCACATTCAGGGATTTTTCAAGCGTCTTGGCGTCCTGGCTGTTCAGGACGACGTCGTAACCCGACAGGACGTTCTCGAAGTCGTCTTTCTTGTAGTCGACGACGACATCGGCGCCGAGCCCCTTGACCAGGTCGGCACTCGCCGCGCTCGCCGTTGTCGCAACGGTCGCGCCGAGGTGCTTTGCCAGTTGGATGGCGAATGTCCCCACGCCGCCGGAGCCAGCCTGGATGAAGATCTTCTGGCCCTTCTTCAGGCCTGCCCTCTCGATGAGAGCCTGCCAGGCGGTCAGACCCACCAGAGGGATTGAAGCCGCTTCTTCCATGCTGAGGTTTGCGGGCTTCAGGGCTACATCGGCTTCGTCGATTGCGATGAATTCGGCAAATGTCCCGATCCGACCGTCGCGCGGCCGCGCATAGACAGCGTCGCCGGGTTTGAATTTGCGGACTTTCGAGCCCACCCTGACAACCCTCCCAGCCACGTCGTGGCCAAGGATGAAGGGCCGGCGATAGGGCAGGATGAGCTTGAATTCGCCCGTCCTGACCTTGGAATCCAGCAGGTTCACTCCTGCGGCATGGACCTCGACCAGGACATCATTGTCCAGCAGCTCCGGCTCCGGCATCTCGGCCAGCCGCAGAATGCCTTTTTTGTTATATTTATCGACAACGAATGCCTTCATGGCAGTGACTTTCTGAAAATGTCTGTTGGTGTACCGTTTGTGCGTGAAACTCTCCGTCTCACCGTTGTTCAGACCGGCAGGCGGAACTGCTTGCGCAAGGTCTTGTCGAACATCTCTGCGGGGGCGAAGCGGCGCAGCAGGCTGACCTGGCGCGCTGCCTTCCCTGCGGTATAGCGCCGTCGCGGACGGGCATCGGTCGCCGCCTTGACGACCACATCCGCCACCATCTCCGGCCGATCGGCTTTGGGCATGACATCGCGAAGCAGCGCTTCGACCCCGGCTCGGGCCTGATCGTATTCTTTCAACACCGAATCGGGCTCAATGCCGTTCTGGTCGAAGACGGTGCGCACGAATGCAGGCTCGATGACCGAGACGCGAATATTGAAGGCACGAACCTCATGATCGAGCGATTCCGAATAGCCCTCAAGCGCGTGCTTGACCGCCGAGTAATGCGCTGAGTATGGCGCGGGTACCAATCCCAGAATCGAGCCGATGTTGATGATGCGCCCTTCGCCGCGCCGCCGCATCGACGGCAGCACCGCATTGGTCATGCGGATGACGCCGAACAGATTGACGTCGAACAGGGCTTTCACCTGTGCGACCGAGGATTCCTCGGCGCCGCCAAGCAGGCCGACACCGGCATTGTTGACCAAGAGGTCGATCCGGCCGGTCTGCGCAAGCACGGTTGAAACGAGGGCGCTGACGGAGTCGCCATCGGTCACGTCGCACGTCAGCATGGATACCTGCGCCGGGCCGTTGCTTATCGCCCTGCGGCTTGTCCCGAAGACGGTATATCCTGCCCGCGCCAGGGCCTCGGCGCTGGCGCGGCCGATGCCCGAGGAGGCTCCGGTCACAATCGCGGTTCTTCCTGAAAGGGTACTCATTTGATACTCCGGAGACATGAGGGCTAGCTTTTTGCCATTGTTTGAATTACGATCATAATATCAAATTACGAACATAATGCAATAGCAAAGAGGAATAGCAGCCATGCGCTACGAGAAGGGCCGAAAGGACGCGTCACGCGATCGGATCGTGGAGGTCGCCGCCCAGCGTTTTAGGAGGGACGGCATAGCCGCGTCTGGACTGGCAACCATCATGGGCGACGCCGGGCTTACCAACGGAGCCTTCTACCCGCACTTTCAATCAAAGGCGGAGCTCATCCGCGAAAGCGTGGCGGCGGCCCTGGATGCCCAGTCGCAGCAAATTCAGGAGTTGTTGGCTTCGGGCGGTCCGGAAATGGCCATTCAGGCGTATCTGTCGGCCGAGCACCGGGACAATCCGGACAAAGGCTGCGCGTCCGCCGCACTGCTGCCGGAGATCGCGCGCCAGCCGCCTGAAATGCGCGAAGCCTACACCGAACGCTTGCTGGTTTTGGTGCGCCAGTTGTCTGCAGCGCTTCCGCAGACCAGGGATCCGGAAGGCGCCGCCATGGGTGTCTTTGCGACCCTCATCGGCGCACTTGAGCTGGCCCGCGCAGTGGCAGGGACGGAATTGTCGGATCGCATCCTTGCCGCAGGAGCAGATGCGGCGCGCAGGCTGATCCAGCCAGGTGAGGGTGGAAAGGCATTCTAGAAGTCGGCGGCGGCAGTGGCAATGAAGCCGACGCGAACCTGCGTCGAGCCGTTCTCGCACAGCCACGCCGCGATCGCTCGTACTGCTTCATGGCGTCGAAGCTTTCGAACCACCCACCAAGCCCAGCCGCAGCAGGCTCTCGGCCGTCGCGACGATAGCTTCCTCGACCGGGCGCGGGTTCCAGCCGAGCAGACGTGTCGCCTTTTCGCTGGTGGCGTCCATCATCACGCCGACATGCCTGGCCAGCATCTTTGTCGTCGGATCACCGCGCAGCGCCAGCAGGCGGACCACCCAGTTGGGAATTTCGCGCGTCGGCACCTTGCTGGCAGCGGCTCCCATGCGTTGGCGCAGCACTTTCGCGACCTCGGCCATCCACAGGCTATGGCCCGAAATGCCGATGAACCGCTCGCCCTTTGCAGCAGGGTTGGTCATCGCCAGCAGGTGCAGGTCGGCCAGGTCGCGCACATCGACATAACCGGAATTGACTTTCGGGCAGCCCGGCATCCCATCCATCAGCCGCTTGATCAGCCCGATCGAATGCGAGAAGTCGGCGGCCAGAACCGGACCGAGTACAGCCACCGGATTGACGACGGAGAGTTCGAGGCCGCGCCCTTCCCGGGCGATGAAGTCCCAGGCGGCGCGCTCCGAAACCGTCTTCGATTTCTGGTATGGCGCGATATCGCCGCTGAGGTCTGACCAGTCAGTCTCGTTGAATGGTCTCGTCTGTGGCTTGTGGCCCATGGCGACAGCGCCGATGGCCGAGGTCAACACCACGCGTTTGACGCCGGCATTGAGCGCGGCCTTGAGCACCCGTAGCACGCCGTCGACTGCCGGCCTCACCCAATCCTCCTCGCGCGTCTGGCTGCCGGAGGGTGTCGGCGAAGCGCCGTGCATTACATAGGCACAACCGGCCACAGCCTCAGCCCAGCCCGCATCCGCATTCAGGTCCGCTGCGACGAAGGATAGCAGGTCGCCGGGTTCAGCGCCGCCTTCCCTCAGCATTGCGCGCACCTCGGCTTCGCGCTTGAGCGAACGCACGGTCGTGCGCACGCGATAGCCGGCGTCGAGCAGCTTCAAGATGCAATGCGATGCAATGAAGCCGGAGCCGCCGGTAACCAGCACCAATTCTTCGTTCATGTCCGTCTCCTGATGTCTCCGCCGAGAGCGGCGTCGTTTGTTGCCATCAGCTATGCGCGCTCGGCCGGATTGTGAATGCTTGAAAATCCACATAAATTGCGCGAAAGTACAAAGATGAGCGACGACCCTTTCTCGGACATCCTCAGATTCACCAGCGCGCAAACCATGGTGACAGGCGGCTTCACCGCCGGCGGGCCATGGGCGCTGCGATTTCCGGCACCTGAAAAAGTCAAGTTCTTCGCCGTTGTGAAGGGCAATTGCTGGATTCGCCTGGAGGGCGAGGACGAGCCGGTGCATGCGCAAACCGGCGACGTGCTGCTGCTTGCTGCGCGGCGCTCCTTCATCCTTGCCAGCGACTTGTCCGTACCGCCGCTCGATGCGATGGCGGTGTTCTCCGGCTGCAAAATCGCGCAGCTCGGTGACGGCAACGACTTCGCGCATATTGGCGGCCATGTGTTGCTCGACCAGGCGAGCGGACGGCTGCTCGCCGATGTCTTGCCGCCGTGGATCCACATCCACGCCGCCTCGCCACAGGCAGCGATCCTGCGCTGGATTCTTGACCAGTTGGTGCGCGAACAGGCCGAGGGCCAACCGGGCGCCAGCCTTGCCTCGGCGCAGCTCGCGCAGCTTCTGTTCATCCAGGTGCTGAGGGCGCATTTACAAACATCGGAGCTGATGCCCGCCGGCTGGCTGCGCGCGCTCGCCGACCAGCGCCTGGCGCCGGCGCTGCGGCTGATGCATGGCGACCCCGGCCGTGACTGGCATCTTGAGGAACTCGCCAGCGCGATCGCCATGTCGCGCACCAGCTTTGCCTTCCATTTCAGGCGGACCGCCGGCGTCGCGCCACTGACCTACCTGACGGAATGGCGCATGCATCTCGCCGAGCGCGCGCTGCGCGAGGAGGACACGCCAGTGGCGGTCCTTGCCCGCTCGCTCGGCTATACCTCGGAAAGCGCCTTCAGCAATGCCTTCAAGCGTGTCACCGGCAGCGCGCCCAAGCGCTACCGAATCGCGACGCAAGCCAAGCGCCCGGAGGACACCGCACCCCAGCCCTTAAGCCTGGTGTCCTGAAAGCCTGCCGATGCCCGAAGGGCTAGTGCAGATGCCTGAGCTTGTCGGGATTGCGCATGACATAGATGGCCGCGATCTTGCCGTCCTCTATGTCGAGGGCGGTGGTCTGCAGTTCGCCATCGGCTTCCAGCGTGATGAACCCCGGCAATCCATTGATGAAACCGACGCGAACCAGCGTCGAGCGGTTGTCACGCAGCCAGGCCGCCACCTGCGCGTACTGCTTCATGACGGCGTCGAAACCCAGCACCGGCGCCAAGGCTGCCGGACGCTTGCCGCCGCCATCGGCATGCGAACTGACATCGGCCGTCAACAGCGCGCCGAGCGCCTGCATATTGCCGCTGCGCGACGCCGCGAAAAAGGCCTCGGCGATTTCGAGGCCGCGCTGCTTCTCCACCTTGAAGCGGGGCCGGGCCTGGCGGACATGGGCGCGGGCACGCGCGGCAAGTTGGCGGCAAGCTGCGGAGTCGCGCTCGATAGCGGTCGCGACCTCCTCGAATTCCAGCCCGAACACATCGTGCAGCAGAAAGGCCGCCCGCTCCAGCGGCGAAAGCCGCTCCAGCACCAGCATCAGCGGCAAGGTGACGTCTTCCAGGTCGTCCTCTTCCACGATCGGCTCGGGCAGCCAAGGGCCGATATAGGTCTCGCGCTGGCGCCGCGCGGATTTGAGCTGGTCGAGGCAAAGCCGCGTCACGGTACGGCGCAGGAACGCTTCGGGCTCGCGCACCTGCGACCGGTCGGTTCCCATCCAGCGAATGAAGGCCTCCTGCACGACATCCTCGGCGTCGGTCACCGAACCGAGCATGCGGTATGCGACCCGCATCAGCTTCGGCCGCAGCGGGCCGAAGCCCGCCGCAGCATCCTCAGGAGCCGCCTCCGTCATCAGGCCGCCGCCTTGGCGCTGGAGCGTATCGCTGCCGCATCGGTGTAAAGCCCGAAGCCGACGGCGATGCGGTTCCAGCCATTGATGATATTGATCAACACGGTGAGCTTCACCTGCTCCTCCTCGGTGAAATGCGCCTTCAGATCATCATAGGCGCGTTCGCGGTCCTGTCCTTCCGAGAGGCGCGTGAGCGCATCGGTCCAGCCGAGCGCGGCACGTTCGCGGTCGCTGTAGCAGGGCGCCTCGCGCCAAGCCGGCAGCAGGTAGATGCGCTGCTCGGTCTCGCCATTCTCGCGGGCTTCGGTCGCATGCAGGTTGATGCAGTTGGCGCAGCCATTGATCTGCGACGCCCGAAGCTTGACCAGCTCGTTGAGGCTGTGCTCGAGCCCGGCGGCGACAGAAAGTTCGGTCGATGCGCGCTGCCATTGCTTGATCAACGCAGGGGCAGCGGCGAAGAGGTCCAGTTTGGCAGTCATGATTGCAGTCCTTGTTGTTGGGTACGCTCTCATGACGAGACAGGATCGGCTGGTGTGACATCAGGCCAGATTTTTTTGCGCAACAACTGAGATTGACGCGACGCCGGTCCGAGCTTCACAGCCTTGCCTCGGCGAAGATGCGGGACGCCCATTCCAGGAAAGCGCGTAGCCGCGGAGCAAGCTGCCGGTTCTGCGGATAGAGCGCCGATAATGGCGTCGGCGTCGGCGGAAAATCCTGCAACACCTCGACCAATGTCCCGTCCGCCAGATCTTTTTCGAGCCGATAGCGTGGTGCTTGCAGAAGCCCGAAGCCCAGGCGCGCCAGCGCGGCCGCGGTGTCCGAATTGTTGACCTTCACCCGGCCCGGCAGCGTGACCCGATGCACCCTCGTGCCGATCGTGAACTCCAGCGGCAGGACTTCGCCCGTGCGCGAGGAGACGAAGCCGACGGCCTGGTGGCCTTCCAGGGCGTCAGGCGATGCGGGCGTCCCCTGGCGCTTCAGATAGATCGGGCTGGCGCAGGTGATTTCGCCGATCATCGCCAGCCGTCGCATGATCATGCCGCTGTCTTGTGGTTCGCCCGCACGGATGACGCAATCCACCCCTTCGCGCACCAGATCGACCAGCCGGTCGCCCTGGCCGATATGAAGATCGATCTGGGGATAGCGTTCGAGGAACGCAGGCAACTCCGGCAACAGGAATCTCTGCGTGAGCAGCGGATGCGCGTCGATGCGCAACAGGCCGCGCGGTTCAGCGCTGCGGAATCCCGCCTCGGCATCCTCCACTTCACCCAGGATCGAGAGGCAGCGCTCGTAATAGGCCTGTCCGTCAAGCGTCGTGGCGACGTGGCGCGTGGTCCTGTCCAACAACCTCGTCCCGAGATGATCCTCGAGGTGTTTGATTGCTTCGGTCGCGGTTGAACGCGGCAAGCCGAGATCGGCCGCCGCCGCTGTGAAATTGCGCCGTTCCACCACGCGAACGAACAGCCGCATCCTGTCGAGTCGATCCATAGCCTATTGTTCGCTCTGCCCGAATACTGCTGTCAAGGAGAGGCGGATTATTCGGACAACGTGGCAACCTATATCCATTCCTCCAGCATTCAACCTGAAGGAAACTGAAAATGCCGTTTGCCAACTTCAAGACACCGCAGGCCGCTCTGACGAAGACACAGAAAGAAGAACTCGTTCACAGGACCACGCAAATGTTCGTCGAGTATTTCGGCGAAGGCGTTCGCCCCTACACAATGGTGCTGATCGAGGAAGTCGCCGACGGAGGCTACGGTCGCGCCGACGAAGTCTTCGTCATTCCGGATGCCTACCGGGCCAAGGACGCCTGAGTTCGGGATATCGCATTCAGTCCGTGCTTGGCACATAGGAATGCAACGGATCCGGAGCGAACGAAATTTTAATGTAAATCAAGCGTAATCCCGACCATTAAAATGATGCGTATGTGTTGGGGTTGCGCATGCCGGAATACTCTTCCTTCATCCGTTCGATCCGGATCCGCTATATCTCGGGATTGCTGATCTTCGCGCTGGCCTCCGCCGCCGTGATGTTTGCGCTCAATCGCGTCAATTCCTTTCGTCACGACGTCGACGCGCTGAGCAGCAATCTCGTCGTCTTCACCCGCGATCTGCGCAATGCCTCCAGTTTTGCCGAAACCGCCAGCACCGCCTGGCGCACGGAAACCCGTGACGGCCTTGCCGCCGCCGCGCGCGGCCATTCGCAACGCCTGACCGGTGAGATCGAAACGCTCTCGGCCCAGCTTGCCGCGATCAAGCCGAGCCTGTCGGCCAGGACCCTCAACGAACTCTCCTCTGCTTCCGTCAACGGCGACCTGTTCTGGTCGTCGCGCGATATGGTGCGCAACTTCAACCTGATGTCGGCGGCGCAAAAGACCGACGAATGGAGTTCGCGCGAAATCCTCAACCAGAACGATCTGTTCGTCCAGCCGATGCTGGTGCGGGTGCGCACCACCATGGACAGTGAACGCCATCTGGCCGACGCCTCCAGCGACCGGCTGCTTTTGTGGGCAAGCGGCCTTTTGTTCGCGGTTCTTGCCATTGCGGCCTTGTGGATCTTCCGGCCGATGGAAAAGGCGATCCGCCGCGCCTTCACCGAATCCGCCGCATCCTTGTTCAAGGCCGAGGCCGCAGACCGCGCCAAATCGGAATTCCTGGCCAATATGAGCCACGAGATCCGCACGCCGATGAACGGCGTGCTGGGCATGGCCGAGCTGCTCGCCAAAACCGACCTCACCGCGCGCCAGAAAACCTTCACCGACGTCATCGTCAAATCCGGCAATGCGCTGCTCACCATCATCAACGACATCCTCGATTTCTCCAAGATCAATGCCGGCCAGCTGACGCTCGATCCGGCGCCCTTCCGCCTTGCCGAAGCGGTCGAGGACGTGGCGACGCTGGTGTCGGCGCGCGTCGCCGAAAAGAACCTCGAGCTGATCGTGCGTGTCGACCCGCGCCTGCCGGCCCATGTCGTCGGCGATGCCGGCCGCTTCCGCCAGATCGTCACCAATCTGCTCGGCAATGCGGTAAAGTTCACCGAAAAGGGCCATGTGCTGATCGATGTCGGCGGCGAGGTGGTCGACGGTCTGGTCCAGCTCAAGGTTCGCGTCGAGGACACCGGCATCGGCATTCCGGCCGAGAAGCTGGAGAACGTGTTCGAGAAATTCGCCCAGGTCGACGGCTCGTCGACGCGCCGCCATGAAGGCACGGGCCTCGGCCTTGCCATTGCCGCCCGCCTCGTCGACCTGATGGGCGGCAAGATCGGCGTCGAAAGCGAGATCGGCCGCGGCTCGGTGTTCTGGTTCGCCGTGCCGCTGCCGGCGCATCAGCAGGATACACGCGACGAGATCGTGCCGGTCGACGTCACCGGCGCCCGCGTGCTGGTCATCGACGACAACCCGGTCAACCGCGAGATCCTGCTGGAACAGCTCAGAAGCTGGAGCTTCGACTGCGCGGCCGCCGAAAGCGGCGCGGTCGGCCTCGCCTTCCTCGACCGGGCCAGCCAGCTGGGTGCGGGGGTTGATTGCATCATCCTCGACTACCAGATGCCCGGCATGAACGGCGCCGATGTCGCCAAGGCGATTGCCGCCGATAGCCGTCTCTCCGCCATACCGATGGTGCTGCTGACTTCGGTCGACCAGGTCGATTTCGGCAAGATGGTCATCGATTTCGGTATTGCCGCGCACCTGACCAAGCCGGCGCGCTCGGCCATCCTGCTCGGCACCGTCATCTCGGTCATCCAGAAGGCGCGGGCCCAGATCGGCAAGGCCCACTTCGTTCGCGAGCCGGTTGTTGCGCAGGCGGCACCCGTGGCACCACCGGCCTTCACCGTCATTCGCGGCCCGGTGATGCCTGCGGCCACAGTGCCCGAATCGATGACCACGCCGAACGGCCCGATCGATATCCTGATTGCCGAGGACAATGACGTGAACCAGCTGGTGTTCGGCCAGATCCTCAATGGGCTTGGCCTAAGCTACCGCATCGCCGGCAATGGCCGCACCGCCGTCGAGATGTACCGGGCGCTGCGGCCGAAGCTGATCCTGATGGACGTCTCCATGCCGGAGATGAACGGCTACGAGGCGACCCGCGCCATTCGGGCGGCGGAGGCGGGGACCGGCAACCATACGCCGATCATCGGCGTCACCGCGCACGCGCTGAAGGGTGACCGCGACAAATGCATCGAGGCCGGCATGGACGACTATCTGCCCAAGCCCGTTTCGCCCGACCGCCTCGGCAGCAAGATCGGCACCTGGCTCAGCGAGACTGTGGCGGCGAAGACGGCTTAGACGGCCGCGTCCAGGCGAAAGCGCCGCATCCAGTCGAGACTGGTTTCGTCCGAGAGCCTGGCGACGCCAGGCTTTACATCGCCGGCATTGGGCGATGGGACGCCCAGGGCCTCGCAGATGGCCGCCAACGTGGCGGCCGGATCGGCTGAGAGACGCTCGTAGCCGATACGCAGCGGTACGATCCCCTGCTCCGCAAACCATGTGTTCCAGGCCGCGTCATAGGCTTCGAGTTTGGCGAGCTCATGTTGGATCCGCTCGAAATCGTATCGGGGTTCCTGCGGCGGCGCGACCCTTTCGATCTCGGTTCCGTCAGGCGCGATATGCCAGAGACCGGTCTGCTCCGCCTTGATCAGCGAGACCGCCTGCGCCAGCTTGTTTTCGCGCGAAAGGTGGATGTAGAGAACGCGGCCGAAGGCCTTTTCAAAGCGCGCTTTGTCCGACGGCAGATCCGGGAAAATCCGGTCGAGGATCGCCGAGAGTTCATCCAGATTCTCCCGCATCAGACGCAGGCCGAAGACGCCTGTTCCGCCCGTTCCGGCCCGGATTGCCTCTTCGAGATAGGCGACATCGAATTCATGCGCGCTCATTGTATCGCGACTGGGCAGGCCCCACTCTTCGGCCCACTCCGCTATGTTCTGCCGCCGGTAGAACGAGTGCGGATCGCCCGCTGTCTTCGTCGATGCCAACAGGCCGCACAGCAAAGTGCTTCCGGTTCTCGGCGTACCGCAGATTATATAGCCGTCTAACATTCACTGCTCTTGTCGTTCGTCAGAGCCAAGGCAAGCCCGGCCACTTAAGCGCCGGCCTATAGCTGAAATTCCTGCTGGATGCGACGGGCGCATTCAAACGGCGTCAGTTGGCTGGTGTCGACTTCGAGGTCGTAATCCATGCCCTTGTGGACGCGAGGATATTGCCAGCGCGCCAGGCCGGGCAGCCTGTCGGCACGCGCGGCTTCCCGCGCTTCCAATACGTCCAACGGCGCCATAACGCCGACGACATGTAAGTCGAAAGCGGACAGCAATTCGCGATACTCCGCTATCCCGTCACTGAAGATCACGTCGTCGACGATAAGATCGCTGCCTTGCCCGGCCATGGCGGCGATGGCGTGGCGCATGCCACGCATGGCTCGCGCGCCGACCGGCCCGCTCTTGATCACCACCGACGGCTTGCCGTCTTCCAGCACGGTCTCAAAAGAAAACCCGTCGGCATGATCCTGAAGCGCCTCCGGCAGCATGTCGATGAAGGCATCCATCTGGACATGCAGGAAGGGCGTGGAGGTGATCGTCTGCAGGGCCTTGGCGATCGAGCTCTTGCCGGCGCTGCCGACACCATTGAGCAGGACAATCCTGGCTATCATGTCGCACACCTTCCAAAGAGCCGCCGCGTCTCGCGCATACCTACCGGTTGCGCACGACGATACAGGCGCCGCCGACCCTCTGCAGCTTTTGGCAGATGACATTGGCCGCAGCGCGGTCGTCGACACCGATCCTGACCGCATAAACGCCCCGCCGGCCGATCGGCGTGCGCACCCGGCTGACCACCGGATCATGGCTGGCCAGCAGCGCCGGAAACCGGCTCCGTACTCGCAGCCATTGATTGATCGCAGCACCGCGGCGGAAATTGCCGGCCACCTGCACGCCCCATGGCTTCACATTGATCGAAGCCATCGCCACGGTTCTGGACATGATCACCGGCAGCTTGCGGCAGGCGACGGGAAAGCTCGTCTTGGCATCGAGCGGCTCGACCGTTCCGGCGTAAGCGCTGTCGGAGAACTTGTCGACCGGCTCGCCCATGACGTCGAAGACGTAGCTTTCGGTTTCCATCGGCAGGAAGCCGCCGGAGCCGAGCCAGCGCGACACCCGGTTCTCGCCGGCATTGTAGGCCGCAGCCGCCAGGCCGAGATTGCCGTAGGCGAGCTTCATCTCCCCAAGATACTTTGCCGAGGCCGGGATTGCTTGGTCGATGTCGAAGGGGTCGGCCAGCCCGCGCATCTTGGCCGTGCCCGGCATGAACTGGGCGATGCCTTCGGCGCCGACAGGGCTCACCGCATTGGGGTCGAAGCGGCTCTCCTTCCAGATCAGCCTGGCGAAGTAGTCCTTGGGCAGGCCGTTTTGCTCGGCATGCGCCTCGATCAGATCGCAAACGCGGCCGATCAATCGTTTCGCCGCCGAGCGCGATTGTGGTGGATCGGCGAGTGCCTGTCCGGTGCAACCCAACCCGCAGAGCAGGATCACACCGGCTTTGAGTAACGCGCGCATCGGCCTATTCGGCCGCGGCTTTGCCGTGCTGTCCAAACCGCTGCTCGATATAGTCGGCGACCATCTTCTCGAAATCGGCGGCGATCGTCGGGCCGCGCAGCGTCGCCGACTTCTTGCCGTCGACGAAGACAGGTGCGGTCGGCGTTTCGCCGGTGCCGGGCAGCGAAATGCCGATATCGGCATGCTTGGATTCGCCGGGGCCGTTGACGATGCAGCCCATCACCGCGACCTTGAGGTTCTCGACGCCCGGGTATTTCTCGCGCCACACCGGCATGTTCTTGCGCAAGTCTGCCTGGATGTTCTGCGCCAGTTCCTGGAACACGGTCGATGTGGTGCGGCCGCAGCCGGGGCAAGCGGCGACGATCGGCACGAACTGGCGAAAGCCCATGGTCTGCAAGAGCTCCTGCGACACCTGCACCTCGCGCGTGCGGTCGCCATTCGGCTCCGGCGTCAGTGAAATGCGGATGGTGTCGCCAATGCCTTGCTGCAACAGAATGCCCATCGCGGCCGACGAGGCGACAATGCCCTTGGAGCCCATGCCGGCTTCGGTGAGGCCGAGATGCAGCGCATGGTTGGAGCGCGTCGCAAGCTCGGTGTAGACGGCAATCAAATCCTGCACGCCGCTGACCTTGGCCGACAGGATGATCTTTTCGCGGGCCAAGCCGATTTCTTCGGCCATTTCGGCCGACAGGATCGCCGACTGCACGATCGCCTCGCGGGTGACCTCTTGCGCCGTCAGCGGAAAGCCTTGGCGCTGGTTCTCGTCCATCAGCCGGGTCAAAAGCTCCTGGTCGAGCGAACCCCAGTTGACGCCGATGCGCACCGGCTTGTCGTGCCTGATCGCCATTTCGACGATCGCCGCGAACTGGCGGTCCTTCTTGTCCTTGAAGCCGACATTGCCGGGATTGATGCGGTATTTGGCCAGCGCTTCGGCGCAGGCCGGATGATCGGCGAGCAGCTTGTGGCCGATATAGTGGAAGTCGCCGACCAGCGGCACATTGATGCCGAGCCGTTCGAGCCGCTCGCGGATGCGCGGCACGGCGGCAGCGCTCTCGTCGCGGTCGACGGTGATGCGCACGATCTCGGAGCCGGCGCGGTGAAGGGCTGCAACTTGCGCCACGGTCTGGTCGATATCGGCTGTGTCGGTGTTGGTCATCGACTGCACGACGACCGGCGCGCCACCGCCGACGATCACGCCGCCGACATCGACACCGACCGAAGCCCGGCGCGGAAAGGGAGAGGAAAAATATCCGGTCATGCCGGCAGCCTCTTGAGCTCCTGAGCGACCTGCGTTTGCGTTGACGCGCAAACCTACGCTCAAACAGTTATCAGCGCATTGCGCTGAGGTTCGGGCATGAGGTGGAGGAGCAAAGATGGCTTGTCAATGGCGACAGGCGAGCAGAACCGCCAAATCACGGCGGCGCGGCGACCCGTCACAGACGGGGTCGACCGGCCAACAGTATCGGATACAGTAACAAAAGCAGGTCTCCGGCGGCGTGTCGCCACCGGAGCGATGGATGCGCGCCAGAGCGGCGCGTCTAATCCAGGAAGGGCTTCAGTGTGTCGTCGGTTTCGCCTTCAGTTTTTCAATCTCGTCCTTGAGTGCCAGCTTGCGTCGCTTGAGATTCACGATTTCGAGGTCGTCGACCGATGGATGGTTCATGGCATCATCGATCTCGCGCTCGATATCACCGTGTTTCCGCTGCAACTCATCAAGATGGGATGCAAGAGACATGATTGGTTCTCCCTTTCATGGTTTCCTCGATTGCAGCCGTCAAAGGCACGTCCACCGCAGGTCGTATCTGTGACGGCACCATGACACTCTGCCACCATCCAACTGAGATGTCGAATGCTGCGTGGTAGCATTCCACGACAATGTGAAATGTGGTATGGGCTGCGCGCCGGCTACAAAACCCCGCCGGTCCCGCCCAATCAGGCCCATCATTGGGCGCCGCAGACGTGCAGACGGTAGATAATGTCCGAACAGGAACAGGCTGATATCCGCCTCGAATTTTCTCGGCTGAAACAAGAGCATGCCGATTTCGACGCGGCCATCAATGCGATGATAGCCATGGGTTGTGATCCCTTGCAGATCCAGCGCATGAAGAAGAAAAAACTGTTCCTCAAGGACCGGCTGATGGCGCTGGAAGACAAGATCATTCCGGACATCATCGCCTGAGCGGTAGCCTCATAGCCCGACCTCTTATCCCGGGATCGAAAGCCTTGCGGCGCGTTCACGTAACAGCGCAACAAGCTCGTCGGTCTTTTCCTTCGCGGTGTCGATCGGAACCACCAGGCATATAGTTGCCTCGACCTTGCCTGTGACGGAAAACACCGGGGCGGCCAGGCATTTGGTATAGGCGTCGACCAGCCCCGAAGTGATGCAATAGCCGGTCGTCTTGGCCGTCGCGATATCGGCGATGAAATCGTCGAGTTGGAGCCTGCGGCCGTCCGGCAGCAAAAGGTCGCTCTCCGACACCATGTCCTGGATGGTTGCCCTTTCCAGCCCGGCCAGGAGCAGCCGCCCTGATGCCGTCCATGGCAGCGGGATCTGCAGGCCGGTGGCCGAACTGATGCGGAACGGCCTGGTGCCGGGGCTGGAATGGACGATGGTGTAGCGGCCGCTTTGCAGCATGCACAATTCGGAGGTCTCGCCGGTCTCGCGCGACAGATTGTCGACCTCCTGCCGGCCCCTGCGGAGCAGGTCGTTGCCCCGGACATAGTCCATCCCGTAGAGGTAGAGCTTCTTGCCGAAATAGACCCTGTTGCCATCGCCCTCCATCTCCAGGAGCCCGGCATCGACCAGCGAGCGCACCAGCGTGTAGGTGGTGGAGCGCGGCGCATTCACCCCCTTGGCGAGGTCACCAATGCCGATAGCGCGCTGCGTGACATGCAGGAACTCCAGGATCTCCAGCACCCGGTTGAGACCCTTTTCGCGCGAGCCTGATGTCCTGTCCGCGGCTGGGCCAAGAACTGGCTGATCGGTGACGTCATTGCCGTCTTGCATTGTCGATTCCTAATGTTAGTATCTGTCTTGTATAGGATACATGTGTCTTTTGTAAGAGACAAATCGCATGCTACACATGTGCCTGTAAGGGGAACTCAAACGAACAGGAGGTCGCAGTGAACGACACATCCAAGCGAGATTTTCTGAAACTGGGCATGGCCGGGTTGGCAACGGCCGGCGTTATGACCGCGGTCAGCGCCGAGAAGGCGGCAGCACAAGCCGCATCCGACAGCGTGCTGCGCACCGCGCTCGACCGCGGCAAGCTGATCGTCGGCACCGGCAGCACCAATGCACCCTGGCATTTCGAGAACGATGCCGGCGAACTGGTCGGCATGGACATCACCATGGGCCGCATCCTGGCCAAGGGCCTGTTCGACGACCCGAGCAAGGTCGAGTTCGTCATGCAGGATCCGGCGCAGCGCATCCCCAATGTCACCACCAACAAGGTCGACATCACCATCCAGTTCATGACCATGACCGCGCAGCGCTCGCAGCTGATCCATTTCTCCAGGCCATACTATGTCGAGGGTGTTGCCCTGCTGACGCTGCCGACGGCGGAAAACAAGACCTTCGACAAGCTGCTCGCCGGCGGTTCGGCGACGCGCATCTCGATCCTGCAGAATGTCGATGCCGAAAACTCGGTCCATTTCGCGTTGCCGGAGGCGCAGGTGTTGCAAATCGACACCCAGGCCAACGTGCTGCAGGCGCTGGAATCGAAGCGCGCCGATGCTGCCGCCGTCGATCTTTCGACCGTGCGCTGGCTGGCCTCGCGCAACCCCGACAAATATTTCGATGCCGGCAAAAGCTGGTACTCGATGCTTTACGGCGCGGCGGTCAGGCAGGGCGACCTCGACTGGCTGACCTACGTCAACCAGACCTTCACCATCGCCATGTTCGGCCACGAGACGGCGCTCTACGACGCCGCCTTCAAGGACTATTTCGGCCAGGAGCCGCCGGCCCGTCACCCCGGTTTCCCGGTTGTATGATAACAAGCTGACATTAGTCGGTGGAAGGGTGCTCGGCGCCCTTCCACTCCTTGCCTTGTTTGCGGCCTCTTTGGCCATTGCGGGAGACGCATGGGCTATACGCTCAATTTCAACCTGATCTGGCGGCATTTCGACAAGCTCTGGGGCGGCCTGCTGCTGAGCCTCGAGCTTGCCGTGATCTCGATTGCCATCGGCATCATCATCGGCCTGGTGCTGGCGGTCTGGTATGTCTCGGCCGGTCGCGTGGTACGCGCCATCATCGCGGCCTATGTCGAATTCATCCGCAACGTACCGCTGATCCTACTGGTCTATCTCGTCTTCTACGGCGTGCCGACGGTGGTAGATCTCGCCTACAGCGCGCCGACCTCGTTCGTGCTGACGCTGTCGGTCTATAGCGGCGCCTATCTGGTCGAGGTTTTCCGCTCGGGGCTCGAAGCCGTGCCGCGCGGCCAGCTCGATGCCGGCAAGGCGATCGGGCTCACGCCATGGCAAAGGCTGGTGCACGTGCGCCTGCCGACGATGCTGCGCATCACCTTGCCGGCACTCTCCAACACCTTCATCTCGCTGTTCAAGGACACGTCCATCGCCTCGGTCATCTCGGTTCCCGAACTGACCTATGGCGCCCAGTGGATCAACTTCAACACCTTCCGCATCGTCGAGGTCTATCTGGTGACGACGGCGATGTATCTGGTGACCGGTTACATCATGCTTTTCGGCCTGCGGCTGGTCGAGCGCCGGTTCAGGGCGGCGCGCTGACATGCTTAGCCAGATCCTCTACGCCTTGCCGTTCCTCGCCCAGGGTTTCGCCGTGACCTTGTGGGTGTCGCTGCTGGTCGTCGTGCTGTCGCTGATTGCCGGCGTCGCGCTCGGCGTCGGCCTGGTCTATGGCCCGGCGCCGCTGCGCTGGGCAGTGCGCATCTTCTCCGACACCATCCGCGGCATCCCGATCCTGGTGCTGATGTTCTTCGTCTATTACGGCCTGCCCGCCGCCGGGCTGCACCTGCAGTCCTTCTGGGCCGCCGTGCTGGCGCTGACCTTGTTCAAGACGGCGCAGGTCGTCGAATATGTGCGCGGCGCCGTCGGCTCCATTCCCAAAGGCCAGTCCGAGGCGGCGATGGCGATCGGCCTGACCTTTCGCCAACGGCTCACCTCCGTCATCTTTCCGCAGGCCTTCCGCCGCTTCCTGCCACCCTGGATCAACGGCGTGACCGATGCGGTCAAGGGCAGCGCGCTGGTCTCGCTGCTCGGCATCACCGACCTGATGCAGGCGATCAACCAGGTCATCGGCCGCACCTATGAGGCGATGCCGCTCTATCTCCTCGGCGCCTTGATCTATTTCGCCGTCAACTATGCGCTTTCCTACGCCAGCCGGCGGCTGGAACGGCGCTTCGCCTTCATCCGGGACTAGCACGATGGCCACAAGCTCGAACGACACTACAGCCCTTCTCGACATTGCCGGGGTCTCGAAAGCCTTCGGTTCGGTCGAGGTGCTGCGTTCGGTCAGCCTCAAGGTTGAGAAGGGCGAGGTGGTCACCGTCATCGGGCCTTCGGGCAGCGGCAAGACGACCCTTTTGCGCTGCGTCAACTTCCTCGAAAGCTACGACTCGGGCTCGATCCGCATCGACGGCAAGGAGGTCGGTTTTCGCGAAGCCGGCGCGCGCCAGCGGCGCAGCGAGCGCGATCTGGCCGCCATGCGCGCCGAGACCGGCATGGTATTCCAGAGCTTCAACCTGTTTCCGCACCTCACCGCCGCCGGCAACATCATGCTCGGCCTCACCAAGGTGCGCGGCAAGAGCAAGGCCGAGGCGCGCCAGATCGCCGAGCACTGGCTGGGCCGCGTTGGTCTCGCCCACAAGGCCGACAGTCTGCCGGCGGAGCTCTCCGGCGGCCAGCAGCAGCGCGTCGGCATAGCCCGCGCCGTCGCCATGGAGCCCAAAATACTGCTGCTCGACGAGATCACCTCGGCCCTCGACCCCGAACTGGTCGGCGAGGTGCTGGCCGTTGTGCGCAGCCTCGCCGAAGACGGCATGACCATGGTGATGGTCACCCACGAGATGGCCTTTGCCCGCGACGCTTCGAGCCGCATCGTCTTCATGGCCGATGGCGGTGTCAGCGCTGTCGGCCCGCCGAAGGAGATCCTCGCCCAAGAGACCACCAATGAGCGCCTGCGCTCTTTCCTGGCGCGGTTCCGCGCCTCGCATTTCTGACATGGGCGGCTGAAGCCGCCCCAGGGAGAATTCTTCCATGACGCCTTACATCCGGCTCGCCGAACTCGGCCTGACGCTGCCCGAGCCGCCGACGCCGATCGCCAATTTCGTCACCCATGCCGAAAGCGGCCGGTTGATCTTTCTCTCGGGCCAGGGGCCGCTGCGCGCCGACGGCACGCTGTGCACCGGCAAGGTCGGCGACGACGTCACCGTCGAGCAGGCCTACGAGCATGCCCGCCTCACCGGCCTAAATCTGCTGGCCGTCATGCATGCCGCGGCCGGCGATCTCGGCCGCATCGTGCGCGTCGTCAAATTGCTCGGCTTCGTCAACGCGACGCCGACTTTCAGCGATCACCCGAAAGTGGTCAACGGCTGCTCGGATCTGTTCGCCAACGTCTTCGACAAGATCGGCGGCCATGCCCGCTCGGCGATCGGCGTCGGCTCGCTGCCTGGAAACATCACCGTCGAAATCGAAGCGGTCGTCGAGATCGCTGACTGACAGTCAAGGGACCTGCTCAAAATGAAAACCTATTCCGACACCGGCTCCAACACCACGATCCGGGAACGGCTCGGACTGAGGCCGATCATCAACGTCTCCGGCACGATGACGACACTCGGCGCCTCGATCATCGTTCCCGAGGCGATCAGCGCCATGGCCGAGATCGCCTCCCAATGGGTTGAGATGGACGATCTGCAGCGCGCCGCAAGCGTGATCACCGCCCGCCTGACCGGCGGCGAGGCCGGCTTCATCACCGCCTGCTGCGCCTCAGGCATCACCATGGCGATCGCCGGGGCAATGACCGGCACCAATTTGCTGGCGATCGAACGGCTGCCCGACGACACCGAAGGGCTGAAGTCCGAAGTCGTCATCCAGCTTGGCCATATCGTCAACTACGGCGCGCCGATCGACCAGTCGATCCGTGTGGCCGGCGCCAAGGTCATTCCGGCGGGCACTGTCAGCGTCACCCAGGATTATCACGTGCGCGAAGCGATCAACGAGCGCACAGCGGCGGCACTCTACGTCGTGGCGCACCACACCGTGCAATACGGCATGCTGTCCCTCGAGGAATTCTGCGAAATCTGCCACGCCAGGGGCGTGCCGGTGATCGTCGACGCGGCTTCCGAATATGATCTGCGCAGTTTCCTGGCGCGCGGCGCCGACATCGTCGTCTACAGCGGCCATAAATTCCTCTCGGGGCCGACCAGCGGCATCGTCACCGGCCGCAAGGATCTTGTCCGCGCCGCCTATCTGCAAAACCGCGGCGTCGCCCGCGCCATGAAGGTCGGCAAGGAAAGCATCGCCGGCACCATGGCGGCACTGGAAGCCTGGGAAAAGCGCGACCATGCCGGCATCCGCCGGCGCGAGGAAGCGGCGCTCAATCTGTGGAAGGGCGCGCTGCAAGGCATACCGGGCATCGCTGCCCACATCATTCCCGACCCTACCGCCAACCCGCTCGACCGGCTGCAGATCTTCATCTCGCCCGAAAGCCGCTTCACCGCCGCCGGCCTCGCCTCGGCACTTGCCGCAGGCTCGCCGCCGATCATCGTGCGCAACCACGAGGTCGAGCGCGGCCATTTCTTCCTTGACCCCTGCAACCTGCATCCCGGCGAGGCCGAGATCGTCGCCGAGCGCCTGCGCGCCGTGCTGACGGCGGCCGAGCGGCCGGCGGATGCGATGAAACAGCCGCGAAAGGATTCGTCCGGCGCCTTGCGCTGGCCGGATTGAGCACCAACCAGGTCAGACAAAGCTGATGCAACCGGCTGATCACGCGACTGTGAACAGCCGGATTTGCACGCTGCGGGAATAAATCCCGGCCGCGACAGGTCTTCTCGGCATACGCCATCGCTGGCGTTGAGGAGACGGATATGCCGCATCGACACGAGGACAGCCACCATGGCCACGGCATCAGCCGTCGTCATGCACTGGACCGCATGAGCGTCACCAGTCCCCTTTCCATGGCGCTTGACACTGGTGACGCAGATGAATTCACTTTCGCTACTGCAGGCGGCTTTGCCTGTTTCTGCGGGGTTCGCCCGCACACGCAGGGCGAGACCGGCACTGGCTGAGAGCGCAAGGCCTGTTCGTCCTGGAGTGTCCGATCATGGTGCTGCTTTGAGCGAGAAGGCTCTGGCCGAACGCTTCAACGAAGTGGTGCTGCCGCATCTCGGCGACGCGCTTGCGCTTGCCCGTTGGCTGACCGGCAATGCCGCCGACGCCGAGGATGTCGTGCAGGATGCCTGCATCAAGGCGCATGCCGGGATGGCGGGCTATGCTGGTGGTAACCCACGCGCGTGGCTGCTGACCATCGTGCGCAACACCGCCTACACCTGGATATCACGCAACCGGCCGCGCGCCATGATGGCCGTCGGCGACCTCGGCGATCTCGACGAAATGGCCGCTGCACACGGCACGAGTGTGCCGGACGAGGACGGCCCGGAGGCGAGCCTGATCGCCAAGGCCGATACGGCGGCGCTGGAAGCCGCGATCGCCGCGCTGCCGCAGCCGTTCCGCGAGACACTGGTACTGCGCGACGTCAACGGCTTCAGCTACCGTGAAATAGGGACGATGCTCAGCGTGCCGATTGGCACCGTGATGTCACGGCTGGCGCGGGCTCGCGGCCTGCTTGCGTCTGAACTGGGGAGAGCACCATGACCGCCCATGATGACGGACTGCCCAACGATCCCGAAGGCATCATGCTGATGATCCACGCTCTGGTTGATGGCGAACTCGATGCGGCCGCCGCACTTGCCGTGGAACGCCGCATCGCCGCCGATCCGGCACTTGCCGCCGAACATGCCCGCATCCTTGCCTTGCAAGGCGCGGTCGGCCGCTTGCCGCGCCCCGATGTCAGCGATGCCTTTCGGGCCCGCATCGCGGCGATCGGTACGGCATCGGCACAACGGCCGCAGGACGAGGCACCGTCGGCGCTGCCGGGATTGATCGCCGGTGCAGCCCAGCAACGGCCAGCGACCGATACGCGGCCGTCCCAGGCGAGGCCATCGCCAAGAGTGCGCCGCTTCGGCTCGTTCGACTGGCGCGCCATGGCGGCGTCGATCGTCATGACCGCAGTGCTGGCCAGCGGCGCCACGCAATGGGTGATGTTCAATGCCGCATCGGACAGCGTCGCAGCAGAGATCGCCGGCGACCATCGCCGCAGCCTGCTGGCCGCCAGCCCGATCGACATCGTCTCGTCCGACCGCCACACGGTGAAACCATGGCTCGATGCCCGCATCGGCGTGTCACCGCCGGCGCCCGATCTTGCCACGGATGGCTTCGCGCTGATCGGCGGTCGGGTCGAGGTGGTCTCGGGCCGTCCCGTGCCGGCGCTGGTCTACCGCCACCGCGAGCATCTGATTACGCTGGTCGCGGAGCCACAGCAAGGCGGCCGCGTCACCGAACCGAAGGACGTTTCCTCGGGCGGCTTCTCTATGGTGCACTGGAGCGACGGCGCGTTCTCCTACTGGGCGATCTCCGACATGGAGCGCCCCGAACTCGACGATTTCGTTGCCCGCTTCCGCAAGGCGGCGGTGTGAGGAGTCCAGTCTCGTCACTGATCCCGCCGCCACCCTGACAGGTTCTCCAGCCTACAGCGGCAATTAAGAATAGCCGGTTCCCGGCGCGCATTCGCGCGGCTCAACCTGGCCGGGATACGGCCTGGCCGCTGCTCGCAGCCCTTTAAAACGATAACTTTACAAATATTTCTATTTATGTGAAGTTATGAGTCTTGAAGGGTCAATCATGACAGTCAATCGTTTTGCCACGCGCCTGAACTCCTTTGCCTCACGGCCGCAGGCCGAATGGCCCGATCTTTCGGGCAAGCCGTCGCTAATGCAGATGGCGGCGCGCGCCGCCAAGGTTGCAGGGCTGACTGATCTTGATCTCAATTTCCCCGACCATGTCGGCGAAAGGCCACCTGAAATTGCTCGCAAGCTTGGTGATCTCGGGCTTTCCATCAATGGCTTCGCCATGCGCTACTACTCCAATCCGGCGTTCAAGCTCGGCGCCTTCACCAACCCGGACCCAGTGGTACGCCGCGAAGCCATCGACCTAACCAAGGCTGGTATCGACGCCGCGCGCGAGGCTGGCGCCAGCCTGATGACGCTGTGGCTTGGTCAGGATGGCTTCGACTATGCCTTCCAGGCCGACTATGCGACGCTATGGCAACACGAAATCGATGGGATTCGTGAAGTTGCCGCGCATGATCCCGGCTGTCAGATCAGCCTGGAATACAAGCCCAACGAGCCGCGCTCCTACAGCCTGATGCCCGATGCGGCGACCACCTTGCTGGCGATCCGCGATGTCGGTCTGCCCAATCTTGGCGTCACCTTGGATTTCGCCCATGTGCTTTACGCCGACGAACAGCCGGCCTTCGCCGCGGCGCTGATCGCCCGCCACAGCAAGCTGCTCGGCGTGCATCTCAACGATGGTTACGCCAAGCGCGACGACGGCCTGATGGTCGGCGCGGTGCACACGCTGCAGACCATCGAACTGCTGCGCCAGATCCGCCGCGACGGCTACGCCGGCGCCATCTACTTCGACACCTTCCCCGACATGACCGGTCTCGATCCGGTGCACGAATGCGAAGTCAACATCGCCACCGTCAAGCGCATGCTCCGCGTCGTCGACCGGCTGGAAAAGGACAACCGGCTGTCCGCCGCCATGGGCAGCCAGGACGCCGTGACATCGCAGGCCATCGTCCAGGAAGCCATGCTCGGACCGGACACGCCACGAGATACCTGAAGCGCCCGGCGTCGCCACACGCCGTTTCACTAGGGAGGAATGACCATGAAACTTCTGCTTGCCACTGCTGCCGCTGCCCTGATGGCCCTGTCCATCGGTTCGGCATTCTCGGCCGACCTCGCGCCGCTGAATTCCGACACCGAGAAGGACCGCATCGACTGGTCGCAACTGGAAGCCAAGTTCGGGGCGTTCCCCAAATTGCCCGACGGCACCAAGGCGGGTGCCGTCTCCAAGACGCTGACCAACGAATACTGGCGCTCGCTGGGTGAGGGCTACAAGTCCTTCGGCGATCGCGTCGGCGTGCCCGTCGTCTATCAGGCGGCGCAGAGCGAGGGCGACCAGTTGGGACAACTGACCATCGCTGAAGGCCTGGTCACGCAAGGCTACAACGTGCTGCTCGTCTCGCCGCAGACCGACTCCAATCTGCAGCCGATCATCGAACAGGCCAAGGCCGCCAACGTGCCGGTCGTCAACGTCAATGACGCCGTCATCCCGCAGGCCGAGCACTATGTCGGCAACGTCCAGCGCGACAATGGCGTGCGCGTCGCCAAATGGTTCATCAAGAACCGGCCGGATGGCGGCAAGGTCGCCATCGTCGAAGGCCAGGCCGGCGTCTATGCCGCCGTGCAGCGCACCGACGGTTTCAAGACCACGATTACCGAGGCCGGCAAGTTCGAGGTCGTCGCCAGCGTTCCCGGCAACTGGGACCGCCAGACCTCCTACGACGCGGCTACCAACATCCTGCAGCAGCACCCCGACCTGATCGGTTTCTATGCCAACAATGACGGCATGGCGCTGGGCATCGTCGAAGCGGTCAAGGCCGCCGGCCTGCAGGACAAGGTCGCCGTCTTCGGCACCGACGGCATCTCCGACGCCTATGCCTCGATCCGCGCCGGCGAGCTGACCGGCACCGTCGATAGTTTTCCGGTGCTGACCGGCGAGGTGGCGCTGGAATCGGCGCTGCGGCTCGTCGCCGGGCAGAAGCTGCCGCGTGTCGTCGCCACGCCGCAGGCGCTGATCACCAAGGACAATGCCGACCGCTATTCCGGCGCGGGCGATGCCGTGCGCAAGGCGCTGCTCGAAGACGCTGCGGCGGGCCAGTAAGGCCGAAAAGGCGGGTGCCGGCCTGAGCATTCAGCTCGGTCGGCCGGCACCTTCGCCCGGAGAAAGACAATGTCACCCCGGCTTCAATTCGCTGGCATTTCCAAGCTGTTTCCGGCCGTGCGGGCGCTCGACGACGTGTCCTTCTCGGTCGGCGCCGGTGAAATCCACGGCCTGCTCGGCGAGAACGGCGCCGGCAAGTCGACGCTGCTGCGCATCCTGTCGGGGGTTTACCGGCCGACCGCGGGAAGCGTGCTGATCGACGGCTGGCCGGTGACGCTGAACAATCCGGTCGCGGCACGCGCCGCCGGTGTCGCCATGATCCATCAGGAATTGCAGCAGGTGCCGCGGCTCAGCGTCGCCCAGAACATGTTTCTCGGCCATCCGCTGACGCGTGGCGGTGTCTTCGTCGCCCGGCGCGAGCAGGAGCGCCGCGCCGCTGAAGCCCTTGCGGCAATAGATCCGTCCGTCGATCCGGCGGCCCCGCTCGGCAGCCTGAAGGTGGCGCAGCGGCAGATCGTCGAGATCGCCCGGGCGCTGCTCGACCGTGCGAAAATCGTCGCCATGGACGAGCCGACGTCCAGCCTGACGCCGAGCGAGTTCGAGCGGCTGGCTGAAGTCATTGCCGGGCTCGCCCGCGACGGGGTCGCCGTCGTCTATGTCTCGCACAAGCTGGACGAGGTGTTCGGCATCTGCCAGCGCGCCACCATCATGCGCGACGGCGTCGTCGTCGATTCAGTCGATCTGGCAAACATATCGGAAAAAGCTGTCGTCGCCATGATGGTCGGCCGCGAACTGGCGCAGGAACAACACCGTTCGCACGCGACCGGCGATGTCCGGATGCGCGTGCGCAGTCTCGCCTCGGCGACCAAGGTTCGCGACGTCTCGTTCGACCTGCATCGCGGCGAGGTGCTGGGCATTGCCGGCCTGGTCGGGTCCGGCCGCACCGAGCTGTTGAGGCTGCTGGCCGGCGCCGACCGCACCTCGGCAGGCACGGTCGAGATCGACGGCAAGGCGATAAAATTGTCCAGTCCGCGCGATGCCATCGCCGCCGGCATCGGCCTTGTGCCGGAAGAGCGCAAGCGCGAAGGCATCGTGCCGCTGCGCTCGATCTCCAGCAACATGGCGCTGGCGTCGATGGGCGTGTTCGCGCCGCGTGGCGTGATAGACCATCGACGGCTGAAGAAGGTCGCAGCCGAGAAGATGAGCCGCGTCAATCTGCGCCCGTTCCTGCTCGACCGGCCGATCCGCCTGTTCAGCGGCGGCAACCAGCAGAAGGCGATCATCGGCCGCTGGCTGGCGGCGGGCACGCGCATCCTTTTGTTCGACGAGCCGACACGCGGCATCGATGTGGGCGCCAAGGCGGAGATCTACCACCTGATCGAGGAGCTCGCCGCCGAGGGCCATTGCGTCATCGTCGTCTCGTCGGAGCTCCCCGAAGTGATCCGGCTGGCCGACAGCGTGCTGGTCATGCGTGACGGCACGATCGCCGCCGAACTCGGCCGGGAAAACCTCAGTGAACAGGCGATCGCGGCGCACGCCATCCCGCAAACGACAATGCAGGCCGGCAAAACCGGATCGCAGGCAAGGCAATGATGACGGACGTTTCTGAAAATGCGACAGTGAGCTCAGGGGCAAATTTCCTGCACCGCTTTTCCATGCGCGACGCCGGCACGCTGATTGGCCTTGTCGTCATCCTGGCCGTCTTCGGCGCGCTCGTGCCGGGCTTCTTTGCCGAACGCAATCTGATCAACATCCTGCAGCAGTCGAGCATCAATGCCTGCCTGGCGCTGGGCATGACGCTGGTCATCATCTCCGGCGGCATCGATCTTTCCGTCGGACCGACGGCAGCCCTTTCGGCCGTCATCTCGGCCTCGATGCTGGTCGCCGGCGTGCCGTTTTTGCTAGCCATCGCCGCCGGCTTCGCCATCGGCCTTTTGTGCGGGCTGCTCAATGGCGTGCTGGTCGCCTATGTCGGGCTGCAGCCCTTCATCGTCACGCTGGGAACGCTCAGCACCTACCGCGCGCTGGCGCTGATCTACACCGGTGGCAATCCGGTGCTGGGACTGCCGGCAAGCTTTCGCGCCATCTTCAACGGCTCGCTGTTCGGGCTGCCATTGTCGGTCGTCATCGTCGCCTTCGTCGCGCTGATCGCATGGATCATCCTCAAGAAGACGCCGTTCGGCGAATATCTGCTTGCCGTCGGCGGCAATGAGGAGGCGGCCTATATCGCCGGCGTGCCGATCGCCCGCACCAAGATCGCCGCCTACATGATCTCAGGCCTGCTGGCCGCGCTTGCCGCGCAGATCCTGATGGGCCGGCTGGGGGCGGCCGAACCCATTCTCGGCAATCTGTGGGAGCTCGACGCCATCGCTGCCGCGGCCATCGGCGGCGCTTCGCTGATGGGTGGCAAGGGCAGCATCGTCGGCACCATTCTGGGCGCCGTCATCCTCGGCACTATGCGCAACGGCCTGACGCTGATGAATGTCCAGTCCTTCTATCAGCTCTTGGCAACTGGTCTTATAATCCTCGCCGCGATGCTTATCGATCGCGTGACGAGGGGACGTGGATGACCTTGAGCAATCTCGATCTGAAAGCCGTGGGGCCGCGCATCCGCATGATGATGCCGCATCTCACCCCGCTCGAGGCCAAGGTGGTGGAAACCGTTTTTGGCCGGCGCGGTTTCGACGAGACGATTCCGCTGAAGCAGATCGCCGAGGAAGCCGGCGTGTCGGAGGCGATGGTGGTCAAGATCGCCAAGAAGCTTGGCTTCTCCGGCTATCGCGACTTTCGCACCGCCGTCTATGAGTACAGCCGCTTGCCGACCGCCGAAATGCACCAGGAACTGTCGGTCGACGACAGTTCGGCCGAGATCGTGCAAAAGGTGTTTCGCACCTCCATCCAGGCGCTGGAGGAAACCCTCGCCATCCTCGACATCGAGGATTTCGACCGCGCCGCCGATCTGCTCTACCGCGCTTCAAATCGCGACTTCTACGGCGTCGGCGGCTCGGCGCAGATCGCACGCGACGTCTCGCACAAATTCCTGCGGATCGGCATCCGCGCATCGGTCTATGACGATTCGCACATGATGCTGATGTCGGCCTCGCTGCTCGGCGCCGACGACATCGCCGTCGGCTTCTCGCATTCGGGCAACACGTCGGCCGTCATCGATGCCATTCAGCTGGCCCGCAAGAATGGCGCGCGCACGCTCGCCATCACCAACTACGACAGTTCTCCACTCGCTGGGCTAGCCGACATCGTGCTGTGCTCGACCGCGCAGGGCTCGCCGTTGATGGGAGAAAACGCGGCGGCACGCATTGCACAGCTCAATATTCTCGACGCGCTGTTCGTGGCGGTGGCGCAGCGCGATTACCAGGCGGCGGAGCGCAATCTTGGCCGCACCATGTCGGCGGTGAAATCAAAACGAAAAGACCGCGGCTCATGAGCAATCCGCCACTGGTCACCGTGGTTGGCAGCTTGCACTACGACATCATGGTCGATGCGCCTGACCGGCCACGCAAGGGCGAGACGGTAACCGGTCACGCCTGGCACCCGAAATGCGGCGGCAAGGGCGGCAATCAAGCGATCTCGGCGGCGCGCGCCGGCGTGCGTGCGGCGATGATCGGAGCCGTCGGCGACGATGATTTCGGCACGGCTCTGCTGGCCAATCTCACGCGCGCCGGCGTCAACCACAGCTGTGTGCGTGTGGCGCGAAATACAGGCTCCGGCATGAGCGTCGCGATCTTCGACGCGGAAGGCGATTACGGCGCAGTGATCGTCTCGGGCAGCAACGTCACTTTGGGTGAGGCCGACATTGCCTCGGCTCCCGAAGTGGTGGCCCAGACGGCGGTGCTGTTGCTGCAGAACGAAGTGCCTGAGGCCGCCAACATCGCCGCCGCGCGCGCGGTGAAAACGAGGGGCGGCCGGGTCGTGCTCAACGCGGCTCCGGCCCGCAAACTCTCCGATGATCTGATCGCGCTGGTCGACATCCTCATCGTCAACGCCATCGAGGCCGAATTCCTGGCCGGCATGGCGGTGGTCGAAACGCTCGACGGTGCGGCGCAGGCTGCGCGACGGCTTGTCGATCTCTGCCCCACGGCAATTGTCACGGCGGGCGGCGAAGGTGTCGCCTGTTGTGACCGAAGGGGCGAAGCCTTCGCGCTCCCTGCCATTCCGGTCAAGGTTGTCAGCACGCATGGCGCGGGCGACGAATTCGTCGGCGCGCTGGCCGCAGCCCTTGCCAGCGGACAGGCCATGCGGGCGGCCCTGGCCGCCGCCAACGCCGCTTCGGCCTTGCTGGTCTCGACACCGGAGGCCGAACGCATCTGACGGCCGCTTTGACATCATCAAAAGACACCAGGCGCCGCGCATCCTTGCCGTCGATGCCGAATTCCGCTAAGGCGCGCCTTTGCCGCCGGGAGCATGCGCTTGACCGATCACCGCGCCGACGTCGCCATCATCATGGGCAGCCAGTCCGACTGGGCGACAATGCGCCACGCCGCCGAAACGCTGGAGGCGCTGGGCATCCCGCACAAGCGGCTGATCGTCTCCGCCCACCGCACCCCGGACCGGCTCTATGATTTCGCCAAGGGCGCCAAGGCGGCCGGCTACAAGGTGATCATCGCCGGAGCCGGCGGTGCCGCGCACCTGCCCGGCATGACGGCGGCGATGACGCCGCTGCCGGTGTTCGGCGTGCCGGTGGAATCCAAGGCGCTGTCCGGTCAGGATTCTCTGCTCTCCATCGTCCAGATGCCGGCCGGCATTCCGGTCGGCACGCTGGCCATCGGCAAGGCGGGTGCGGCCAACGCCGCCCTTCTCGCGGCCGCCGTGCTGGCGCTCAACGACGACAAGCTTGCCGCCCGTCTCGACGCCTGGCGCGCCGCCCAGACCGCCAAGGTCGCCGCCGAACCGACGGACGCGCCGTGAGCCTGCCCGCGGGATCGACCATCGGGATCATCGGCGGCGGCCAGCTCGGCCGTATGCTGGCTGTTACCGCAGCGCGCCTCGGCTACCACACAATCATCCTCGAACCGCAGGCCGATTGCCCGGCGGCTCAGGTCGCTAACCGCCAGATCACCGCCGCCTATGACGATGGGGACGCTCTTGCCGAGCTTGCAGCAGCCACGGCCGTCGTCACATATGAATTCGAGAACGTACCGGTGGCGGCTGCCAGCGCGCTTGCCGCCAAGGTGCCGGTCTATCCGCCGCCGCGTGCGCTGGAAGTGGCGCAGGACCGGGTGGCGGAGAAGCAATTTCTCAACGGCATCGGCATCAAGACCGCCGATTTCCGCGCCGTCGACAATGACGGCGAGCTGACGGCGGCGCTGAGAGAGTTCAACGGCAGCGGCATCTTGAAGACCCGCCGCATGGGCTATGACGGCAAGGGCCAGCGGGTTTTCCGCAACATGGAGACCGGTGGCTTTGCTGGCACCTGCGAGGCCATGGGCAATGTGCCGCTGATCCTGGAATCCTTCGTCGCTTTCGAGCGCGAGATTTCAGTGATCGCCGCGCGCGGGTTGGACAGCGCGGTCGCCGCCTACGATCCGGCCGAGAATATCCACCGCGACGGCATCTTGCATACCTCGACCCTGCCGGCCCAAATCAGGTTGGAAACGGCAGCGGCGGCGCAAGCGGCGGCGGCAAAGATCCTGTCGGCCCTCGACTATGTCGGCGTCATCGGCGTCGAGTTCTTCGTTCTTGCTGATGGCTCACTGCTGGCCAACGAAATGGCGCCGCGCGTGCACAATTCCGGCCACTGGACGGAAGCCGCCTGCATCGTTTCACAGTTCGAGCAGCATATCCGCGCCATTGCGGGCCTGCCGCTGGGCAACCCCGGCCGGCATTCCACCTGCGTCATGGAGAATTTGATCGGCGACGACGTCCTGCGCGTACCCGCTCTGCTCGCCGAGCCCGATCTGATGCTGCATCTCTACGGCAAGGCGGAAGCCCGCCCAGGCCGCAAGATGGGCCATTTCACGCGCATCAGCCGTCGCGGCTAAGCAATTCCGGGAAAGCGCGCAGCACTTTGCCTGAGGGGCGTGGATCCTATTGCAGCTCGTTGTTCAGATCCCCGTCTTCGTCAGGGCTGGCGCAACTCGCGTCGCCTTCCTGGCAATTGGCGCCGGACGTCAGCTGCTTGGTGCGCTGCTCCGTCAGTTCGGTCAGGCATTGCGAAACCTCCATCGGATGGATGGAGCCGCCTTCGCTGTCTGTCGTGGTATAGGCGCATTCGGCGTCGCGGAAGGCGATCCAGGCGCGTTGCGCGACCTGCAGCAGCTTCCTGCTCTTGTCGTCGTTACGGCCGATCAGATCCTTGTAGGCCTGGTTGAGCTTGGCATCGGCTGCCTGATAGTCCTCGCCGGCACAGATGTTCATCATCTGCTGGCTGTCGTCGTTGCGGTCGCATTCCTGCGCCTGTGCGGTGGAGGCCGCCGCCAGAACGGCAAGGCAGGCGGACACAAACAACAGGCGCATGGACCTCTCCAAATCAGCTTGCGGGCGCCGCACCATTCCAGCCCGCCTTCGGCGGCGCAATGGCGTCGAGCCGAGATGGCGGATATTTGATGGCCAAAGCCGTTCTCAGCCTCTATGCAGCACGCTTGCGGTTGACACGGGCAAGGCTCCTCGTTTATGAGCCACGCAAGTTCAAAGGCGCGTCTTCTGGCGCGCCTTAATAATTCGGCCCGGACAGGGCCCAGACCGACGGGCAAGACCATGAAGATCAAGAATTCGCTCAAGGCGTTGAAGGCGCGTCACCGCGACAACCAGCTGGTTCGCCGCAAGGGCCGCGTCTACATCATCAACAAGACCGCTCCGCGCTACAAGGCGCGCCAGGGCTGAGTTTTCGGCCGGAGGCTCGTTGCCTCCGTCCCTGTGATGTTATTTGCCGGACATCCGGCACTTTCACGCTAATTTCAGTTTGACGATCCGCCGTCCGGGGTTAGATTCGGGCGATGCGGATTCTTTTTGCATTTTTCTCGGCCTTTTTCCTGTTCAGCGCGACAGCAGTGCGAGCGGATGATCCACCGGCCGCCACGACGCCGCCGGTTGCCGTGACCAAGGAAGCCCGGCTCGACCAGCTGTTTGCGGACCTGAAGCGCGAACGCAACGAAAAGGCTGCCGAGCGCATCGCCGGGCGCATCTGGGGCGAATGGTTCCAGTCAGGCAGCGCCTCGATCGACCTGATGATGCAATGGTCGCAAAAGGCGATGGATGACCAGAAGTTCGACGTCGCCCTCGACTTCCTCGACCAGGTCGTCAGCCTGCAGCCCAAATATGCCGAGGGCTGGAACCGGCGCGCCACCGTGCACTACATGATGAGAAATTTCGGGAAATCGATGTCCGACATCGACCAGACGCTGCAGCTGGAACCACGCCATTTCGGCGCGCTTTCCGGCCTGGCGCAGATCATGGCCGCCACCGGCCACAAGCAATCGGCGCTCGAAGCCTGGCAGAAGGTGCTGGCCATCTACCCGATGATGCGCAGCGCCCAGGACCAGGTCGCAACCCTTTCGGAAGAGCTTGCCGGCGAAGGCATCTAAGTTAGGGGAATAAGACAGTAGGGCAGTAAGGCAGTATGTGAAGTGCCGGGAATGGCTCGCGCCCTACTGCCCTATTCCCTCAAAACTTATCCCCCTCCACCCCCGTACCTCTCCTCATGAACCTCATCTACGCCGCCTGTGCCTTTCTCCTCGCGCTCGTCTTTGCCCTTGCCGGTGTCACCCGCGCCGGCGCGTGGCTGATCGAGTGGCGCAATCCGCCGACCGGCGAATTTGCCGAGATCGACGGCACCCGCATCCACTATGTCCATGTGCCGGCGCCACGAAATGCCGAGCTGCCGGCGATCGTCTTGATCCATGGCGCCAGCGCCAACCTCAGGGATCAAATGCTGCCGATCAGGCCTTTGCTCGAGGGCCGCGCCGAAATGGTGTTCCTCGACCGGCCGGGGTTCGGCTGGTCGGAACGCGGCTCCGGCAACAATGAAAGCCCGTCGGCGCAGGCCAACACCATCGCCAAGCTGATGGACCGCCTCGGCATCCAGAGGGCCATCATCGTCGGCCATTCCTTCGGCGGCGTGATCACCGCCGCCTTTGGCCGCGAGCATCCTGACAAGACGCTCGGCCTGGTCTTCCTGTCGCCGGTCAGCCACCCCTGGCCGGGCGGCGCGACCGCCTGGTACTACAAGCTGACCGCCACCCCCATCATTGGCTGGCTGTTCTCGGAGACATTGGCCTATCCGGCTGGCACGCTGCAGATGAACGGCGCCACGGCTTGCGTGTTTTCTCCCAACAAGGTGCCGGACTTCTATGTCGGCAACGCCTCGATCCCGATGGTGCTGCGTCCCGGTGCTTTCCGCGCCAACGCCATCGATGTCGCCGGCCTCTACGACTATGCGCTCAGGGCCGCGCCGCATTACCGCGACATCAGGGCGCCGACGATCGTCATCTCGGGTGATCGTGACAAGGTGGTCTATGCCTCGATCCATTCGGTCGGCCTGGTCAGGGACATTCCGGGCGCCGAGCTGATCTGGGTCCACAATCTCGGCCACAAGCCGGACTGGATAGCACCAGACCTCGTCGTCGGCGCCATCGAAAAAGTCGCCGGCAAGGACGTTGACCTGCAGGCGCTGGCGAAAACCGTGGAGACGCGGATCGCCGGCGACGCCTACAATGAGGGGCAATGCCCCGATATCACAGTGCCCGACGCGGAACTCGCCCCGACCTGATCGCCGCATGTATGTCCTGAAGCACGGCATCAAGAAAAACCCGGAGAAGCGATGGGCGTTGCCGGACCGCATCTTCTTCGGTCATGGCGGCTGCGCCATCCTCGCCGGCGCCTTTCTCGAGCACCCCCCTCTCGAGGGATTTTATGGCGAACGGATCATTCCAGGCGAGGGCTTTTCCGGAAACCATATCTATGTGACCAACGGCGTGATCGCGTTCGACTACCATGGTTATTCAGCCCGTCAGCGGCTGCTGGAACACCATGGAAGGAGCTGGGCATCGCACAGCCCCGGATGGCACCGCGCGCTGGAGAGAGTCGATTTCGATCTGCTCGACACAGTCGAACTCAACCAGCGAAAGATGCTGGGTCCGGACCAGTACCTGCACGACCCCGTTCCCCGGGCTCGCCGGTTCCTTCGGCGCATCGATCACGCCGAAGCCGCGGCAAGAGCGCTGCGAACTGTGACGCGTTGAAGCCTTCTCTCAGCCTATGTTGCGGCTGACCTGCGCGTCCGATCCGACATAGGCGATGCGCAACATGTTGGTCGAGCCCGGCGTCCTCAGCGGCACGCCTGCCGTGATGATGACCCTGTCGCCCGGCTGCCCAAACCCCTCTTCGAAAGCAATGCGGCAGGCGCGGTCGACCATGTCGTCGAGGTCGATGGCATCGGGCGAGACGACGCAATGTGTGCCCCACAGCAGCGACAGCCGCCGCGCCGTGTTGAGGATCGGCGACAGCGCGATGATCGGCACTTGCGGCCGCTCGCGCGCGGCGCGCAGGCCAGTGGTGCCCGACGCCGTATAGGTGATGATCGCCGACAGTTTCAGCGTCTCGGCGATCTCGCGCGCGGCAAGCGAAATGGCGTCGGCGCCGGTTGCTTCGGGTTCCGAGCGCTGCGCGTTGATGATGCCGGCATAGGTCGGGTCGGTTTCGACCTTGGTGGCGATGCGGTTCATCATTGCCACCGCCTCGACCGGATAGGCGCCGGCCGCAGATTCCGCCGACAGCATGATGGCGTCGGCGCCTTCGAACACGGCAATCGACACGTCGGACACTTCGGCGCGGGTCGGCACTGGCGCGGTGATCATCGATTCCAGCATCTGCGTGGCGACCACCACCGGCTTGCCCGCGCGGCGCGCCGCGCGCGTGATCTGCTTCTGGATGCCGGGCACGGCTTCCAGCGGCATCTCGACCCCGAGATCGCCGCGGGCGACCATCAGCGCATCGGACAATTCGATGATTTCCGCCAGCCGGGCGACCGCCTGCGGCTTTTCGATCTTGGCCATGATCAGCGCCCGGCCGCGCGCGATCTTGCGGGCTTCGGCTAGATCTTCCGGCCGCTGCACGAAGGACAGCGCCACCCAGTCGACGCTTGCCGCCAGCACCGCATCCAGGTCCTTACGGTCCTTCTCGGTCAGCGCACCGACCGGCAGGTCGGTGTCGGGCAGGCTGACGCCCTTCTTGTCGGAAATCGTCGTGCCGGCGACCACCGTGCAGGTGATCGACTTGCCGTCGCTCTTCAGAGCCTTCAGCTCCAGCTTGCCGTCGTCGATCAACAGACGGTGGCCGGCCTCGACCGAGCTCAGGATTTCGGGATGCGGCAGGTAGACCCTGGTTGAATTGCCGGGCTCGGGATTGTTGTCGAGCGTGAAGGTCTGGCCAGCCGTCAGCGTCTCCTTGCCGTTGGCGAACTTGCCGACACGCAGTTTCGGCCCCTGCAAATCGGCCAGGATGCCGATCGGACGGCCAACCTTTTCCTCGACGGCGCGGATGCGGCCGACCAGCGTGCGCATCAGCTCATGGTCGGTGTGGCTCATATTGATGCGGAAGACATCGGCGCCGGCTTCGAACAGCTTCTGCAGCATCTCCTCGGACGAGGAGGCCGGGCCGATGGTGGCGAGGATCTTGACCTTGCGGCTACGTCTCATTGACTGTTTGTTCCCGGGGCGGCTGGTGCGCCTCCCGTTGTGGACTCATCGGTCAGCTGGACCATCCAGCTTGCCTGCTCGCCCGTGTCATATTCCTGGAATCCGGCGCGCTGGAAGCCCCGGGCGACGCAATCGGTAACGCCGGCGATCTTGAACTCTTTTTCGGCCACGCACATGTTGATCGGGCCGTCCCAACGCCCGCCACGCTCGGCGTCTTCTGCATAAAGATAGTAAAACCTTGATGACAGCGGCCCTTCGATCAGCGTCTTGCAGCTCGATCCTTCGATGTGCCACCAGCCCTCGGTGATCCAGCCGGCCTTGGCGCGGTAGCCGATGCCGACGCCGACCAGGTTCTGCGTGGCGTTGCAGACGCGGAAATCGGCCCGGGCGGGCGAGGCCGCGACCAGCGCGGCAAGCCCCACCGTCAAGGTCAGGAGCGGCACGGCAAAGGCGCTTCGCGCGCGCGGCCTGCCGGCGGAACCCATCCCGAAACCCCTCAACAACGTCATCTGCATCTCTCAACGCCCCTTTTCGGAAAAGTCCGGGCGCATGTCAACGCGCCGTTCTGTCCAATTCCAATCGATTTAGAAAGGCCCCCGACACGCAATCTGCCGCGCGTGACCGGATTTTCGCAGAAACCGTGGCCAAACAACGGCATTGCGCCAGCGTCCTCTTCGTGGAATGACGATAGCACCCTCCCCGGAAGCCAGCGAACAGACCTTTTCAGCCAATGACCCGATCCACAGTTTTCGCGCCTTTCGATCTTGTCGAGGGCGACCGCAAGCGAGGCATCGTGCTTGTCGCCGACCATGCCCGGCGCGACCTGCCGGAGGAGTATGGCAGCCTCGGCCTGCCGGCGGCGGAGTTCGAGCGTCACATCGCTTACGACATCGGCGTCGAGACGGTGACGCGCGAACTGGCGGCAGCGCTCGACGTGCCGGCGGTGATCGCCAATTATTCGCGCCTGCTGATCGATCCCAATCGCGGCGAGGACGACCCGACGCTGATCCGTCAGCTCTATGACGGCACCGTGGTGCCGGGAAACTACCCGATTGCACCGGCAGAACGCGAAAGGCGGCTCGACGGCTTCTACCGGCCCTATCACGACGCGGTCGGCGCCATGATCGCGTCGGTGGCGCAGGCTTCAGGCAAAGCGCCTTTCATCTTCTCCGTGCACTCCTTCACCCCGGCCATGCAAGGCATTGCGAGGCCCTGGCATGTCGGCATCCTGTGGGACCTCGACGACCGCGTGGCGCGGCCGCTGATCGACATGCTGGCGCAGGATAAAGACCTCGTCGTCGGCGACAACGAACCCTATGATGGCGCACTGCGCGGCGACACCATGTTCAAGCACGCCATCGTCAACGGCTTTGCCCATGCGCTGATCGAGATCCGTCAGGACCTGATCGCTGATCAGAAGGGCGCGATCGCGTGGGCTGAACGGCTGGCGCCGATCGTTGACGCCATCGATCGTCGTCCCGATATACATGACGTGAAGATGTTCGGCTCGCGCACCGGGCCGCTGTGAGGATCAAGACATGACCGAACTCAGCGACGAACAGAAACGCGATTTCGAGGCCGCCGCCTTCCGCCGGCTGGTCGACCATCTGCGCGAGCGCAGCGATGTGCAGAACATCGACCTGATGAACCTCGCCGGCTTCTGCCGCAACTGCCTGTCCAACTGGTACCGCGAGGCGGCTGAGGCCGAGGGCGTCGACCTCGGCAAGGATCAGTCGCGCGAAATCGTCTACGGCATGCCTTACGCCGAATGGCAGGCGCTGAACCAGACAGAGGCTTCGGACGCCAAGAAGGCCGAGTTCGAGGCGAGGCGGCCGAGGGATCATTAGCGCCCGGCGGGCAACGCTAATAGGCGTCCACGCGCCCGCGATTGGCGGAGCCCTACGCGACTTCGTCATCCTAGGGTGGAGCAGTCGCGCAGCGACGTCGCGGAAACCCTAGGATCCATGCCGCGACGGCCGGCACGGACACAGCGGCTCAGAATGATGGTCGCGCTCACCAGGCCTGATTCTGCGCCGTAGCATCGCACAGAAGGCACGGAATGGATCCTCGGGTCTGCGCCGCGTCGCTACGCTCCTTGCTCCGCCCGTGGATGACGAAGGGATGGGGCGTTTTCGCCAATCTCCAACGTCTGATGGTCCACCGAACGGCACCGACTCCATTGGCCCTTTGGTCCAAGCATTTCCTCAACCACAGCGCTTGACTGAAAGTTGAATCGATCTAATTTCCCGCGCAAAGCCATTTTTGACCGGATTCGAACCCATGGATGCGCAAAACACCATGCAGGGCGCCATTCGCGGGCGATGGGCCGTAGCAAGCATCTTCCTCGCCAACGGCTTCCTGACCGGCAGCTGGGCGCCGCAGATTCCGGTGTTCCTGACCCGGCTCGACATCACAAAATTCACGCTCGGCCTGCTGATCCTGTTGTTCGGCGTCGGCGCGGTCGCGGCGATGAGCTGGTGCGGCCATCTGATCTCCAAGCATGGCTCGCGCACCGTGCTGCGCTGGTTCGGTCTGTGCGGCAGCCTCGGCCTGCTGGTCGTGGCGCTGGCGCCCAACGTGCCGCTGGCGGCCATCGCCATGGTCATCTTCGGCGGCTCGATCGGCGGCATGGATGTCGCCATGAACGCCAATGCCGTGGTGGTGGAGCGCCGGCTGTCCCGCGCCATCATGTCGTCCTCGCACGGTTTCTGGAGCCTTGGCGGTTTCGCCGGTGGCGGTTTGGGCGGTTACGCCATCCAGACCTACCGCCACCTCGCCCATGCGGCTGTCGTCACGGTCATCGCTTTTGCCGTCATCGCGGTGGCGGTCGGCTACCTCATCGCCGAAGACAAGCCGCAGGCCGCCGAGCACAACAAATTCGCGCTGCCCTCCAACCCGCTGGTCTATCTCGTCGGGCTGATGGCGCTGCTGACGATGATTTCCGAGGGTGCGGTGCTCGACTGGGCAGCGCTTTATCTGAGACAGGAGCTCGGCGCCGATCTCGCCATCGCCGGCCTTGCCTACGCCGCCTTCTCCGGTGTCATGGCGGTCATGCGCTTCTTCGGCGACGGCGTGCGCAACCGCTTCGGCGCGGTGGCGACGCTGCGCGGCTCGGCCATTGTCGCCGCCGCCGGCATGTTGATCGCCGGCCTGTCGCCTTCGCCCTGGATCGCCATCGCGGCTTTTGCCCTCTGCGGCTTCGGCATCGCCAACATGGTGCCGATCATCTTCTCGGCCGGCGGCAACCAGGAAGGCATGTCGTCGGGCACCGGCATGAGCGTCGTCACCACCATGGGCTATTCCGGCATATTGGTGGCGCCGTCGGCGATCGGCTTCGTCGCGGAGCATTCCAGCTTCGGGCCGATCTTCGTCGCCATGTCGGGGCTGCTGATCGTCGTGCTGTTGATGGCCGGGCTCGCTCACCGCGCCGAATTCGCGGCCGCTCCCGCCGAATAACGCTTCAGCTCCTCGTAGAGAAAGTCCGCGACGCGGCGAATGCGCACGCTGGTGCGCACGTCGCGATGCATGGCCAGCCACACCGGCAGGCTGGGCAACGGCATTCCGGACAGCAGTTTCTCCAGCAATGGGTCGCTGTCGGCCAGCGGCTCCTGGCCGAGACCGATGCCGTTTCCCGCCCGCAGCGCCTCCCACAGAACGATCTGGTTGTCGGTCCTGAAGCGGAAGCTGCTGCGAGTGACGGGGATGCCGAACTGGGTAAAGCCGCGGATCATTTCGTCGCTGCGGTCGAAGCCGATCAGCGGGTGATCGACTAGGTCGGCGGGCTTGAGCGGGCGGCCGCGCCGGTCGAGATAGGATGTGGCGGCGCAGCAGCAGAGCGGAATGTCGCAGACCTTGCGCGCCGTCAGCTCGTTCTGTGCCGGCTTGACCATACGGATCGCGATGTCGGCATCGCGGCGCAGGAGGTTCTCGACCTGGTTCGAGGCAACGATCTCGACCTCGATGCCGGGCTCCTCGATGCCAAGCCGCGCCGTCATCTGCGGCAGAACATAGGCCGCCACCACCTCGCTGGCGGCAATGCGCACCGTGCCTTCGATCGCCTCGACCGAGCCCAGCGCCAACAGCGAAAAGGCACTCGCCTGCTCGCTCACCGCTCTGCCACGCTCGAACAACGTGGCGCCGGCTTCCGTCAGCGCATAGCCGCGCCGCCCGCGCCGAAACAGGGTGACGCCGAGCGCCTGTTCGAGTTCGCCGATGTGACGCCCAAGCGTCGGCTGGCTGGCCGACAGTTTTCGCGCGGCGGCCGACAGGCTGCCGGTTTCCGCCACGGTGACGAAGCTTTTGATCAGGTTCCAGTCGATTTCATTCATTCATTTATGAATATCAGAATGCCAATCTCAGTCAATTTTCATTCGCAAGTGAAGGCATCATATTCGGCCTGCAACACAACACGGAGACGACAAATGACCAAGATCGCAATTCTGGGTGCCAATGGCCGGCTCGGCCGCGTGGTTGGCAAGGCCTTCATCGACGCCGGCTTCGACGTCCGCGCCGTCACCCGCACCGGCAAGGTGCCAGCCGAACTCAACGGCGCCACGGCCGTCGCGGGCGACGCCATGGACCGCCAGTCGCTGATCCGTGCGACCGAGGGTGTCGACATCGTCTTCAACGGCCTCAACCCGATCTACACCGACTGGGGCAAATGCCTGCCGATGGCGGAGAACGTCATGGCCGCCTGCGATGCCAATGGCGCGCTGCATCTCTTCCCCGGCACCGTTTATAACTACGGCTCGCCGATGCCTCAGGTCGTCACCGAGGACACGCCGTTCCGTCCGACGACTGAAAAGGGTCGCATCCGCTGCGCCATGGAAGCGCTGTTTCGCCGCGAGGCGGATGCCGGCCGCGTGCGCACCATCATTCTGCGGGCCGGCGATTTCTTCGGCGGCACCGGCAGCGGGTCATGGTTCGACCTGGTCGTCGCCGCCAAGATGAACAAGGGCGTCTATACCGCGCCCGGCCCGGCCAACCTCGTGCATGAATGGGCGTATTTGCCGGACTTCGCCGTGGCCTTCGTCGGGCTCGCGCGCAATCAGGGCAAGCTCGGTTTCTACGAGGCGCTCAACTTCCCCGGCCATGCCGTCACCGACATGGACATCAAGGCCGAGGCCGAGAAGGCGCTGGGCCGTCCGCTGAAGCTGACCTTCATGCCCTGGTGGGTGCTGCGCGCCGGCAGCCCGTTCGTGGCGATGTGGCGCGAGATCGTCGCGATGTCCTATCTGCGCTTCGAACCGCACCGGCTCGTGTCCGACCGGCTGGAAGGCATCATCGGCGAGATTCCGCACACCCCGCTGGATCAAGCTGTGGCAGAGGCGCTCGATGACATCGGCATCACCGCCCCTCGTGCAAAAGATGCAGCGTAGGCATACAGTGTAGGGCGTCAGCCACGCCTGGTATGGAACCCAACTCGCACCTGGCCTAATCGCGGAAATGAGCAACCGGATGGTCATTATGAGGAGACTGTTTATAACGGTCGGCGAGATCACGATGACCAAGGGGAGACGATGCGTTACATACGTCCGCTTTCAATCGAAGATGCCGTTGGCCTGCTGGCCGGCGCTTCCGGCACATCAGCCATTCTGGCGGGAGGCAGCGACCTCCTTGTCAGGATGAAGGGCGGTTTTGTCGAACCCGACCTGATCGTCGACATCAAGGCGATCGCTGGCCTGAGCGAGATCAGGGAAACGCCCGACGGCTTCAGCATCGGCGCCACCGTCCCCTGCGCTGTCCTCGGCGAGAGTTCGGTTTTGAAGAACGCATGGCCCGGCGTCGTCGAAGCGGCCAAGCTGATCGGCTCGAAGCAGGTGCAGGGCCGCTGCACCATAACGGGCAATCTCTGCAACGCGTCGCCGGCCGCCGACAGCGTGCCGGCTTTGGTGGCCGCCGGCGCCAGGGCAGTGATTGTCGGTCCCTCGGGCAAGCGCACCATTGCCGTGGAGGCCGTGCCGATCGGGCCGGGCAAGACCTCGCTCGCCAAGGGCGAGATCATCGAGGCGATCCTGCTCGACAAACGCGCGCCACGTTCGGGCGATGCCTATCTCCGCTTCATTCCGCGCACCGAGATGGACATCGCCGTGGTCAGCGCCGGCGTGAACCTGATGCTCGACGCGCATGGCGTCATCACGGCCGCCCGCGTGGCGCTGGGCGCCGCGGCCCCGACCGTGCTTCTGGTCGAAGAGGCCGCCGAGGCTCTCATCGGCAGGAAGCTCGACGAAGCAGCGCTCGAGCGGCTCGCCAAGGTCTGCGCTGGGGCCTGCCGGCCCATCGACGACAAGCGCGGCACAATCGAGTTCAGACGGAAAGTTGCGGGCGTGCTGGCTACGAGAGCCGCGACGACCGCCTATGCACGTGCAGGAGGCAAATGATGGCCGGTGTAGCAGTTTCAACGACAATCAACGGCGATCACGTCGAGTACCTTTGCCAACCCGACGAGACATTGCTCGACGTCCTGCGCGACCGGCTCGGGCTGACCGGCGCCAAGGAAGGCTGCGGCACCGGCGACTGCGGCGCCTGCAGCATCATCCTCGACAACCGGCTGGTCTGCTCGTGCCTGGTGCTTGGCGCGGAAGCAGAGGGCCGACAGGTCGAGACTGTCGAGGGCATGGCGCATGGCGAGAAGCTGCACACACTGCAGCAGAAATTCCTCGAACATGCCGCCCTGCAATGCGGCATCTGCACGCCGGGTTTTTTGATCGCGGCGAAGGACCTGCTGGCGAAAAACCCAGATCCGACCGAAGAGGAAATCCGCTTCGGCCTGGCCGGCAATCTCTGCCGCTGCACCGGCTACGACAAGATCGTGCGCGCCGTCCAGGACGCGGCCATCGTGATGAAGGGAGCCTAAGCCATGAATTTCGATCCGCGCTTTTCGGGCCGCAAATTCGCATCCGTCGGCACACGTCCCATTCGCCCTGACGGCGTCGACAAGGTGACCGGGCGCGCCCGCTACGGCGCCGACTTCAACATGGCGGGACAGCTGGTCGGGCGTGTTCTGCGCAGCCCGCATGCCCACGCAAAGATCCTCAAGATCGACACCTCGAAGGCGGAAAAGCTGGCCGGCGTGAAAGCGGTGATCACCGCGGCTGACCTGCCGGATCTCACCGATGGTGATGCCGCCATGTACGACGTCCTCGACAATTGCATGGCGCGCAGCAAGGCGCTCTATGACGGCCATGCCGTGGCCGCGGTTGCCGCCGTCGATGCCCGCACGGCCAGACAGGCGCTGAAGCTCATCCAGGTCGACTATGAGCTGTTGCCGCATGTCACCGATGTCGATGAGGCGATGAAGCACACAGCCCCCTTGATCAACGACACGATCTTCACCGAAGGCCTCGAGGAAAAGCCGAAAAAACCGTCCAATGTCACCAAGCGCAGCCAGTTCGGCCATGGCGATGTCCATCAGGGTTTCGGCCATGCCGATTTCATCGTCGAGCGCTCGTTCAAGACCGAGCAGACGCATCAGGGCTATATCGAGCCGCATGCCTGCGTGGCGAGCGTCAGCTCCGACGGCACCGCGGACCTGTGGGTCTGCACGCAAGGCCATTTCGTCTACCGCCAGCACTGCGCACAACTGCTCGGGCTGGAAGCCTCGAAGCTGCGCGTCACCTCGTCGGAGATCGGCGGCGGCTTTGGCGGCAAGACCCATGTCTGGGCAGAACCGGTGGCGCTGGCGCTGTCGCGCAAGGCCGGCCGGCCGGTAAAACTCGTCATGACGCGCGACGAGGTGTTCCGGGCCTCGGGCCCGACCAGTGCCACCTCGATCGACGTCAAGATCGGCGCTCGCAAGGACGGCACCATCACCGCCGCAGAGGCGACGCTGCGCTATTCCAGCGGCCCCTATGCCGGCACCTGGGCCGAGATCGGCGCCATGACGGCGTTCGCTTGCTACAAGCTCGATAACGTCAAGACCGTCGGCTTCGAAGTGCTGGTCAACCGGCCGAAGACCGCGGCCTACCGCGCGCCCTCCGCACCCATGGCGGCGTTCGCGGTGGAAAGCGCGGTCGACGAACTCGCCAAGGAGCTCGGCATGGATCCGGTCGAGTTCCGCATCAAGAACGCCGCGCAGGAAGGCACAAGGTCATCTTACGGCCCGGTCTACGGCCCGATCGGCATCGGCCCGACGCTGGAGGCGGCGAAGACCCATCCGCACATGAAGGCGCCGCTCAAGCAAAACCAGGGCCGCGGCATGGCCTGCGGCTTCTGGTTCAACTTCGGCGGCCAGACCTGCGTGGACTTGAACATCGGCATGGATGGCTCGGTGTCGCTCGCCGTCGGCACGGTGGACGTCGGCGGTTCGCGCGCCTCGCTGTCGCTGGTGGCGGCGGAGGAGCTCGGCATAGACTATGCCCAGCTCAAAGCGGTGGTCGCCGACACGTCCTCGCTCGGCTACAACGACATGACCGACGGCAGCCGCGGAACCTTCTCGTCCTCGATGGCGACCATCTCGGCCGCCCGCAACGCGATCAAGATCCTGCGCGACCGCGCCGCCCAGATGTGGGACATCCCGGTCGATGACGTGATCTGGGAAAACGGCCACGCCATCGCCAGGGGCGAGAAGTACGGCAACCTTGCAGCACTCTCGCTGAAGGAGATCGCCGCCGCGTCCGGCAAGACCGGCGGACCGATCGCCGGCCACAGCGAGCTCGTCGCCGACGGCGCCGGCGTCTCCTTCGCCACCCATATCTGTGACATCGAGGTCGATCCCGAGACGGGTGCCGCGCGCGTGATCCGCTACACGGTGATCCAGGATGCCGGCAAGGCGGTGCACCCGACCTATGTCGAGGGCCAGTACCAGGGCGGTGCGGCACAAGGCATCGGCTGGGCGCTCAACGAGGAGTATATCTACGGCAAGGACGGGCGTCTCCAGAACGCCGGCTTCCTCGACTACCGCATCCCGGTCTGCTCGGACCTGCCGATGATCGACACGCAAATCCTCGAGATACCCAACCCCAACCACCCCTATGGCGTGCGCGGCGTCGGCGAAACCTCGATCGTGCCGCCGCTGGCGGCGATCGCCAATGCGATGTCAAATGCCGCCGGCGTGCGCATGACCCACATCCCGATGTCGCCGCCACGCGTTCTCGCGGCAATCGAGGCGGAACGCGAAGGCAGGGCATGATGCCGAAAAGTGTGAAGCAGTTTTCGGATAACATCCTGCTCGGTCAAGAATAGCGAGGTCTGGCAATGGTCGAAGTCACCCTCTGGGGCGCCCTCGGCCAGCTCGCCGGCGGCCAGAGCAAGGTCGAGGTCGAGGCCAAGGACATAAGGGAGCTGTTCAGGAAGCTGGCTGAACAGTATCCCGGCATCGAGCCTTGGATCGAGAAGGGCATCGCGGTGGCCATCGACGGGACGATCTATCGCGATACCTGGTCGAAGGAATTGCCGCAGGGGGCGGAGATTTTTCTGCTGCCGCGGCTGGCGGGGGGGTGACGGGACCGCCCCGCCATCGGCTAGCATCAAGGCCTCGAACGTCGTGGTTGGGCCGAGAGCGGACTGACGGCTCAAGGAACCGAAGGTCTGCCTCAGCGCCCAGATCCCGCAGCACGGCAGCCCGCTCGTCGTCGACCCGCACCTGCGCCCGTACCCGGAATCCGCGTGCGAGAAGCAGCTCCGTGACCATGCGTCCCACCGAGCCGATCCGGCCGGTCGCGCCGGTCACGAGGATCGGAAGCTCATGCTGTGCCTCGTTCATCTTCCACCTCGCTCAGAATGAACTTGCATCGTCACGCTGCGAAGCTCCTCGGCCATAGGTCGATCGAGCAAATTGCTTCATCCCGTCATCCTTTGAGGAAGGCCAACAGGTCTGCGTTCACTTGGTCTGCATGGGTGACGCACAGGCCATGCGGGGCCCCGGCATATTCCTTCAAGCTCGCCTTCGGCAGGATCTTCACCGAACGCCGGGAGGCAATGTCGATAGGAACGATCTGATCATCTTCGCCCTGCAGGAGCAGGGTTGGGATCGTCATCTTCTTGAGATCATCCGTGAAATCGGTCTCGGAGAAGGCCTTGATACAATCATACTCGCCTTGGAGGCTCCCCATCATGCCCTGAAGCCAGAAGGAGTCGATCTGGCCCTGCGAAACCTTCGCGTTGGGACGGTTATAGCCAAAGAACGGCATCGCCAGCTCCTTGAAGAACCCCGCCCGATCGGCAACCAGGCTCGAACGCAGGCCGTCAAACACGCTCATAGGCGCGCTGTTCGGGTTCGTCGGCGTCTGCGCCATATGGGGAGGCACTGCGGAAATCAGGACTGCCTTCGACACACGTGACGTGCCGTGGCGGCCGATGTAGCGCGCGACCTCGCCTCCACCGGTCGAATGGCCGATCATCGTTGCACCCTTGACGTCGAGCATATCGAGCAGCGTGGCAAGATCGTCTGCGTAGGTATCCATGTCATTGCCGGTCCACGTCTGGTCTGATCGACCATGGCTGCGGCGATCATGGGCAATGACGCGATAGCCGTGGCTCGCCAGGAACAGCATCTGGGCGTCCCAGGCATCCGCGGTAAGCGGCCAGCCATGGGAGAAGGTCACGACTGGACCGGCGCCCCAGTCCTTGAAGTAGATCTTCGCGCCGTCCTTCATTGTCGCGGTCGTCATGAGCTTCGATCCTTTGTGAACCGGTTGGTGGGCGGGTGGCTTGGGGACCTTCGTCACGTCCGCAAGCGCCGTTTTCGGGAGGCCGAGCGCGGCGACAAGACCGCCGCCAGCGAGAAGGAGATGCCGGCGTGAGGTCATGAGATTGCAGCCATTGCCGGACGCGATCCGGCTTCTTCCAGGTGGTCGGCCTGGTCGAGAGATTCCAGCGCCGGCTGCGCGCCGCGCTCATGGACGTGGGACTTCGGCCTGCGGTCGATCAGCAGGCTGAGCAGTTCCGGCCGGCTATAATGGCCGCGCGAGTCCATCAGGCGCTTACGCTTGTCGATGACCCAGAAATCGAGATCGGCGATGACCTCGCCTTCGCCCGAGCGCAGTGGCGCGCCCATTAACGCTCCCTCTGGTGAGACGATCGCCGTGAAGCAGCCGCTGGAGATCGGCTCGATGCTGCAGCCGGTGTCCTTCATGATCTGGGCTTGCTGCTCGGCATCCAGCCAGGCGGTTGCACAGACCACGAAACACCCAGCCTCCAGCGCGTGCTGACGGATATTGACCGCGATCTGTTCGGAGAAGCCGTCGCCGGCGAACGAACCCGGATACATGGCCGAGTGGATTTGCTCGCCATCGGCCATCAAGGCGTAGCGGGCCAGCGGATTGTAGTGCTCCCAGCAGGCCAGTTGACCGATGCGGCCAACGGCGCTGTCCACACAGCGCAGCCCAGAGCCATCGCCTTGACCCCAGACCATGCGCTCATGATAGGTCGGAGAAATCTTGCGACGGTGCTGGATGAGCGCGCCGTCTGCATCGAACAGCAGTTGCGCGTTATAGATCGTGCCGCCATCGCGCTCGTTGACGCCGATGGAGACGACCATGCCAGCTTGCTTGGCGGCCTCGCCGATGGCCCTGGTGGCGTCAGAGGGCACGGTCACCGCCTGATCGAGCAACTTGTAGTGCTGCGCGCCCATCAGGTAAGGCGCTTCGACGAAGGAAAAATAGGGGTAGTAGGGAACGACCGTTTCCGGAAAGGTCGCGAACTGGACGCCTTGCCGGCCTAGCTCGACGATCTTCTTGACGACTTTGCCGACGGTGCCTTCGCGACTGTAGAGAACGGGGCTAAGCTGCACGGCCGCGGCTTTGATAACAGGCATCGTGGCGGGTCCTTATTGGCGGGTTGTTGATGTCGTCGTCGCTCTGCTGCGACATGGCTCCGCCAGGTCTCGAAGTGCGCTTCGAGACCGGTTGGCGATCGGGCAGTCACGAAGTCGACGAAAGCGGTCGCGGAAGGCTGGAGCGCTACCCAGCTCCACCATCAAGGCCCGCGCGTCACGTTACGAGCGAGGCGGTTCGCCGATGAGCATCGCGAGCGGGGCGAGCGGCCCGAGAGCGATCAACTCGAATTCCATCATGCCCGCGACGCCCAGCGGAAGTTTTTCCAGGAGTTCGTGAGCCTCTGCGGTGCTGGTAGCGTTCACGATGAAGACGACGCCGTAGCCCTCGGTCTGGAAGAACCACTGCTCGATCTTGCCGGCGAGATGATTGCGAACCGTGGCGCGGACTTCGTGAGGCAGGACGGGCGCGATCGCCTCAGGCGTTCCCTTGGCTGTTACCGAGCCGATAGCCAGGATCTTGGTCGTCGGAACGACGACGGCGGCAAGCGCGGGCAGCATCTCGGCATGAACACGCGGGTTCTTGTTGTCGGGCATTTTTCTGTTTCCTTTTGCTGAATTGGTGCGGGGAACCGCGAATTACTTCGCAGGTTCGGTCAAAAGCACGCGGAGTGGGGCGATCGGGCCGAGTGGGATTATCTGGAACTCCATCAGTCCCGCTTGGCCGAAGGGAAACTTGCCCAGCAGCTCCAAAGCCTCCTTCGGGTCAGTGACGTTCATCATGAACACGACGCCGCTCTGGTCCTGCTTGAGGTACCACTGGTCGATTTTCCCAGCGAGATAGAGCCGTACGGTGTCGCGCACTTCGGCAGGCAGAAGCGGCTTCCACTTGTCCGGTGTTCCTTTGGCCGTGAAAGTGCCGATCGCGAGCAATTTGGTAGTCGGCACGTCGAGGCTCGATGACGGTGGCGCCGATTGAGCGAACGAAGCGATCGGGCCGATCGCGGTCAGGGCCACAACGAGGGCGCTGAAACACGCCACCAGCATCACGCACGCGGCAAATTTGTCGAGGACGCGGCTCATGACAGCATTGCCTTCGCCACTAGCGCGGGCTCGTCGGCCTGCAGCCAATGGCCAGCCGGGATGACGGTGAGGGACGCATTCTTGAGCTGAGACTGGCGCCGCTCGGCCATGGTGGCGGGGAAGTAAGGATCGTACTGTCCCCAGATCAGTTTGACCGGAATATCCAACGCCTTGAGCGCCGTCAGATGCTTGGCGTTTCGGGCATGTTCTTCGAAGAATTCCGCGGCCAACTGCACGAAGGCGGGCCCAGCGCCAGGTTGGACGATGAAGTTGTCGCTGATCAGCGAACCGATGAACGCGCTGAAATGGGGCTTTTGCGCCTCGGGCAAAGCGTCCAGGAATTTCTTCTGCTGCCATCTCAGCAGCCAGCCAAACTGTTCGGGGCTCTGGGCAACCGCCATGGCCAAGGGCTGGATGCTCCGGGTCGCAAAGAGCGTGATCATCTCTGGCCAAAGAAAAGTGGAGTCCTCGCTATAGGCCGAGTTGAGCATGATCGCGGAGTCGAGGGCGTCCGGATGCGTGAGCGCGTAGTTGAGGGTCGCCATACCGGAGGAATCGTGAGCGACCGGGACGATCTTCCCCAGGCCTAGACTCTCTACAACCGCTTCAAGGTCACCCAGTTGCTGCTTGAAACTGTACGCAGCGGCGGCGGGTTTGTCGGAGGCGCCGAAGCCCAGAAAATCGAACGTCACAACGCGACGTCCGCTCGCGACCAAATGCGGGATCAGGTCGTCCCAGATATGCAGGTTGTCGGGGAAGCCGTGCATGAGCACGAAAGCTGGCCCGGTGCCGGCATAGTCTCGAGCGTACACGCTTCCTTCGACTCGCGGAATACGGTGCTCGGTGAATGGGGTGTGATCAGAAGACATGCATCATCCTTTCTTCCTCGCGGAAGGGTTGAGGTAGGCGTTTGATTGGTCGCTAGTGCCGCAACACGATCCGTCTCCAGCGAGGTCCAGGAATAGCCATGCCCGGCGAGCACTCGGCAGCGTGGCCATATCACTCGAATTGATGACGACGGACTGGACGCTCCCTTCACTACCCAGGTGGTGAGCAATAACTTGGTTAGTCGGGACGAGATCTGTGTGTTGCTTAAGTCTTAACGCTTTTGGTGGTCTCGGCGTAGGTCGTTCTTGCCACCATTCGTGACATAGAAGGCGCGAGCCTTCGAAGTTCCCTCGTGGGCTCCGAGGAGCGGTTTTTGAACGCATCTCGTGGATGTCATTATTTTGGGGTAGTGTGTGAATTCCGGACACTAGGAGTGAATATGCATCGGGTTGGTTTCATTGTGCCGCGCGGATTCCAGTTGATGAGCCTTGCGGCGCTAACGGCGTTCGAGATCGTGAACCTGCCTCCGGCTGACCAGCGCTACGGCATCCATTTGCTGTCTGAACATGGCGGTCCAATTCGATCTTCCTCGGGCATGATGCTGGAAACCGAGGCATTCGGAGATCCCTCCTTCGACACCGTCATCGTGGGTTCGATCACCGAGATGGAAATGCCGCCCTCAGACGCGAGCGTGATCGCGTTCGTACGAGAAGCCGCCAAAGCCTCCAGGCGGACAGCCTCCATCTGCAGCGGCGCATTTGTGCTTGCTGAGGCGGGCCTTCTGAATGGCCGGCGCGCGACGATGCACTGGGCCCATGCAGCGAGCTTCAGGGTCCGGTTTCCCGACGTCAAGACGGAAGAGGATCGGATCTTCATCAACGATGGCCCGATTTGGACCTCGGCTGGCATGACCGCGGGGATCGACCTCGTTCTGGCGCTGATCGACAATGATCTTGGTCCTGAAACCGCGAAGATGGTCGCCAAGCTTCTGGTCATGAACCAGCGTCGGATGGGCGGACAAAAACAGCATTCCGCGCTCCTCGACATGACGCCGAAATCCGACCGCATTGAATTGGTCCTGGCGCATATTCGTCAAAATCTCCGGAACCCGCTCACGATCGAGGAGCTTGCGGCGGTCGCCAACCTCAGCCCCCGCCAGTTCAGCCGCGCCTTTCTGGCCGAGACCGGGCAGTCACCGGCAAAAGCCGTCGAGCAACTTCGGCTGGAAGCGGCCAGGTTCATGATTGAAGAAGGGCGGCACACGGTGAACGTTGTGGCGCAGGAGACAGGTTTTGCCGACCGCGAACGCATGCGTCGAGCATTCCTCCGGACCTTCGGTGTGCCCGCGGAGATGTTGCGTAGGAACGCGCGACGAGAGGCGGTGGCGGCCGCCTGATTTTGGGGCCTTCGAAGTCAGCCCGGTGGGCCGAGAGCGGCATTCCTGCAGCACCTCGATATCCGGTCGCGGCCAGTAGGGCTCGCCCACGCCGTGCCACGTTGGGGAGGCTGAGTTCTCGATCATCACGGTTTGATAGCGAAGAGGGCCGCGAGCCCCCTTGATCGACATCAAGGCTGGGAGAATTTACGATCCGAGCTGAAGCCGGCTGCGCGATAGATGCGCTGTGGAGCTCAGAGCGTTGCGTGGCTTCGAGGCTCGGAAGGCCAGAAGCGGACCTTTAAGCGCCGTGCGTATATTGACGTGACCTGACCAGTTGCTGACCTGGTTATGGTTCGCTGCCATACGCTCCGATGATGATTGGGCCCTGCAAGGGTCCTCAATAACCCTCGGGCGGTCAATACGTGGCGTCCCACGGGGGCTCTTTCGCCAAGTTGTACGTCACGTGCGCACTTCACAAGCCACCTCGGCCATAGCGCCAATGCCAAGCATGCACTAACATTCCAACTCGACCCCGTTGGGGCTGGCCAGTGATCTGTTCAAAGGGAAGTACCCATGACCAATCATTGCTGTGGACCGGGCTATGCTTCTCCAGCCGAGGCGATGACGGCACCTCGCGAAAAGCTGCTCTATACGATTGCCATCTACACCGGCACGGGCATTCAGAAGCCGGACTATCTGTGCACCATCGATGTCGACCCGGAGAGTTCGACCTACAGCCAGGTGATTTCGCGTTTGCAAATGCCGGGCATTGGCGATGAGCTTCATCACTCGGGCTGGAATGCCTGTTCGTCGTGCCATGGCGATGCGAGCATGGAGCGAAAATATCTGATCGTGCCAGGTGTGCGCTCGTCAAATCTGCATATTGTCGATTGCGGTACCGATCCGCGCAGCCCGACACTGTTCAAGGTGATAGACGGCGCTGAAATCAAAGCTAGGACCAACCTGTCGGCGCCACACACGGTGCATTGCCTCGGCTCAGACATCATCGTTTCCATGCTTGGTGACGCCCAGGGCAATGCCCCCGGCGGCTATTTGCAACTCAGCAAGGAGTTCGAGGTTGTCGGCCGCTGGGAAAATTCCATGGGCAGTATCAAGTTTGGTTATGATTTCTGGTACCAGCCGCGACACAACGTAATGGTCAGCTCGGAATGGGCCGCGCCCAATACCTTCATGCCTGGCTTTGACCTAGAAGAGGTTGGTCATCTGAAATATGGCCGAGAGATCCATTTCTGGGATTTTGAAAAGAAGGAGCCAAAGCAAACATTCTATCTCGGTGAAGATGGCTTGATCCCACTGGAAGTGCGATTCCATCATAACCCCGACAGCAGTCACGGCTTTGTTGGCGCGGCCCTTTCTGCAAATATCATCCATTGGTGGAAGGACGCGGCGGGTGACTGGCAATGGGAAAAAATTGTCGATGTCGGCAATGAGCCGCATCCCGAATGGCCGATACCAATACCGGGCGTGATCTCGGTCATTCTGCTCAGCATGGACGATAAATACCTCTATCTGTGCAACTGGTTGCATGGTGACATTCGTCAATACGACATTTCGGACCCTCACAACGCCAAGCTTACCGGACAAGTGTGGATGGGCGGACTTCTCGGCCGTGCGCCTGAGGTCAATGGCGTGAAAGTGACTGGCGGGCCTCAAATGATACAGCTCAGCCTCGACGGCAAGCGCCTCTATGTGACGACCTCACTCTTCTCAACCTGGGATAATCAGTTCTATCCGGAAATCCGCACCAATGGCGGATGCATGCTAATGGTCAATTGCGATACGGAAAACGGCGGCATGGAAATCGATCCGCTATTCGTTGTTGATTTTGGTAAGGAACCAAATGGACCAAGCCGCTGCCACGAAACCCGTTATCCCGGCGGTGATTGCACGAGTGACATCTGGGTATGACCAGCTTCACCATCACTCTCGTCAATCAAGGCGGTGCGGCCTTTGAGGTCGATCACCGCAAGCCCCTCTTGCAAAGCTTGCGCGAGCAGGGCGTGGATCTGCCGTATGGGTGCAAGTATGGCGGCTGCATAACCTGTGCAGCCAAAATAATCAGCGGCAAAGTCGATCAAAAAGCGCAGCGGGCGCTGAACAACCGCCAGATTAACAATGGCTATATAATCCTCTGCGTCGCCCGCCCTATGAGCGACTGCACGCTGGAGGTCGGCGTTGAGAGCCACGACAAGCTCTATCGCAACCCCTTCCTTGACCCGCTGGCCGCTCATGAATTGAAAGCCGATATTGCGACCCCGTTGGAAGCAAAGAAATGACCCATATGAATCATGATGAGCCCTATCCGGAGGCTTATCTGCAAGACATTCTGAAATCGGTCAAAACCATCGCGATGGTTGGGGCCAGCCCCGACAAGACCAAGTTTTCCTATGGTGTTCTCAGGGTGCTGCACGAAACCGGCTATGACATGATCCCGGTCAACCCTAGTCCCGGTCTGGATGAAATTCGAGGGCTTAAGGTGTACGCGTCACTAGCGGCCATCGACCGGCCTGTGGATATGGTTGAGGTTTTTCGCCGCTCCGAAGATCTGCTGGAAGTTGCACAGGAGGCTATCGCCATCAATGCCAAGGTTCTGTGGGGTCAGATTGGGGTGCGCGATGACGCCGCCGCCCGGTTGGCGGAGGAAGCGGGCCTGAAAGTGGTGATGAACCGCTGTCCCAAGATCGAGTTGTTCCGTCCCTTCTGGAAGCCGAAGTTGCACTTGGGAATATGATTGCAGGGGGCAGAATTCGGGGTTGTCACGGCAACCAACCTGTCCCCTCTGAAGTCTCAGACGTTGATTCTGCTAGCAGACTGAATTTTGCCCGAGGTACGATGCCAGATGATCGCTGAGATCACGCGCGTCGTCGCCAGCGCCGTCGATCAGAGCAGACTTGCGGCGGCGCAGAAATTGCGTCCCCATCAGGTACAGGCCCGGATGTTCCACTACACCGCCGTCGTGACGGACGTGGCCCTTGCGGTCGAGGACCGGCAGCTCCAGCCAGGAGTAGTCCGGCTGGTAGCCGGTGGCCCAGATGATCGTCCTGATAGCGCCTCCGGCAAGATCGAGGCCGAGCGGCGGGTTGTCCTCGACACGGGTCGGCGGCGGGCGATCCGGCGGCCCGACCGTAGCGTCCAGGCCGTTGGCGCGCGCCCATTCGTCGATGAGGTCGAGCAGCCGGGCCATCTTGAGGTCGGAAAGCGCGCACATGTTGCGCAACGACCCCGCAAACTGAGCCTTGCCGTCTTCGGTGATGCCGGCAAGACGACCGATGAGCCGGACGCCGAGGTCGTCGAGCGCATTGAGGTCAAGGGTGGTGCGGTCGGGCGTGCCGGCAAGCTGCAGCGAAGGAACCCGTCGCGCCCGCCTGATGTCGTCCACCTCGTCGTAACGCTCGTCGAGCACGCCGGCGGCGTCCATCCACCATTCCAGGTCCTTGCCGCGATAGACGCGGGGCGCCCGGATGTGCTCGCCCACCGACAGGGTCACTTGACGCCCCGAACGCTGCAGCTCCTGTGCGATCTGGGTGCCGCTCGACGACGCGCCCACCACCATCACGCCACCGTCGGCGACCTGACGCGGATTGCGGTAGGACTGTGCCGTCAGCATGGCGACCGACGGTGGCACGCGGCTCGCGACGTCGGGCAGGCGCGCGATGTTGCACGCGCCCGACGCCAGCACGACGGTCCGACACCGCCACTCGCCGCGGTCCGTGCGCACAAGATATCCCGCCCCGTCGCTGCGAACCGAGGTAACGGTCGTGTGGGTTCTGACCGGAGCCGAGATCACCTTGGCATAGTTCCCGAGGAAGTCGATCACCTCAGGCATAGTCCGGTAGCCGTCGGGATCGTCACCGTCATAGCGGAAGCCCGGCAGCCGGCTCTGCCAGTTCGGGGTGAGCAGCCGCAGTGAATCCCATCGCTCGGTGCGCCAGCTATTGGCGATCTCGCCGCGCTCCAGCAGCACATGGTCGATAGAGCGCTCCGCCAGGCAGCGGCTCATAGCGAGCCCCGCGTGCCCCGCGCCGACGATCACTGTGGTGACGGAACTAATCGCACCCTCTCATCAGGAGAGTCTACGGTTCGAAGCGCCTTTCAGTTCACCACGACCGTGACGTTCGTCGGATTGGTGACAATGTCATAGACCGCCGACCGCTTCTGCGACTGAGCGACGATAGCCTCGATGTCCTCGCGCTTGGCGTCGGCGTCGATGTTGTATTTCACCGTGATGCCGCTGAAGCCGTTGCGCACGTCGCTGTCGATGCCGAGTATTCCGGCGAGATCCATGTCGCCTTCGATGGTCGCCTTCACCGACTTCAACTGGATGTTCCGGTTCTGGGCAACCGCGGCGATGCCGGCGGTCAGGCAACTCGCCAGTCCGACCAGCACGTATTCGACGGGCGTGGCGCCCTTGTCCTGGGAAGCGAAGACCTCCGGATGGTCTGCGTCGAATGTGAAGGTGGTCTTGCGATGCTGATCCTCGCCGAGACCGTAGAAGCTCTCGACCGACGAGTGGCTGTGGGTGCCATCCTTCCATTCGCAGGCCGCGCGCCACTTGAACTGCGCCGCCTCCGGGGCGTTGGTAAGCGCTTCGCGTGCGCCGAGCAGCGCCTCTACGTTAACGCCGTTGTTTGCCTGTACTTCGGAAGCCATAATTATTGTCCTCCCTACCTTGCACTGGCTCAAAAACCCGACCGATCTCACTGACCTCCCGATCAGATTTCACCATGGCGCGGCATGCTATGGGTCGCGAAGCGTTTCTTCAAGTTGTTTCCGCAGCAGAATGTTCGCCCTCGTGTACCGAGTTGCGCCTTTGCGGGCTCTGGCGCGACCACGACCTTCAGCGTGGTCAATTGCAGTGTCTGCTTCCGGGCGGAGGCAAAGTTCGCCTCAATGGCCGAGATGCGGCGCAAAGCTGACAGGCCCTCTAGTACCGTTTGCTGCCATTCGCGATGCGAACAATGAGGTCATCGTTGTCGTCGAACTTTGCCTTTTGGAGCGATTTGGGTTTTGGGGCGAGAGCGGCCGTGAGAATGGATATCGGCCGGGTGCGCACTTGAAATGAGTTATGGAGTGACGAGGCCCAGCAGTTGGCTGTGGGATCGTATGCCCGAGAAGGTGCAGCGTTCGTGGGGCGCCATCTAGTGTAAAAGCGGGCCCTCCGTGCTATGAATGGATTGTCGACGCCGTCCTAGGCCGACCGCCATTTCAGCATGCCCAAGGACGTATGTGCCGCAACATGGGCTCAAGCCACCCGCCCGCACATCTGTTGTCGATTGGCCCGCGAGGAGGGATGAGCATGTCAGAACGTCTCGACATAGGCCCGCTGCAACTTGGCGAAACGGCGCCCAATTTCGTGCTCGACGCGATTACTCGCGAGGGCAAGATAGCTATCGACGATTTCCGCGGCGAGAAGCCAGTGCTGGTCGGATTGTATCGAGGTCTCCATTGTCCTTTTTGCAGGCGTCATATCGCGACGGTTTCGCTGCTCACACCAGCCCTTAACGCAAAGGGCATCGAAACCCTGACGGTGGTGAACACGCCCATCGAACGGGCACGCCTTTATCTCCGTTATCATCCGATGCCGGCTCTGCTCGCGGCGTCTGATCCTGAGCGGGCTTCTCACCGCGCTTTTGGGCTCCCCAATATGCAGATCACCGAGGGCGAGAGCGCATGGCCGCACAAGGTCTCAATGAGCGATGTGAAGGCGATGAGGCTCAACGTGCCGGGCGAAATGCCTGAGCCGATGGATCCGTTTGCCACGCTCGAATATCTGAACAAAAAAGACGGCTACGAAATCACTGAAGCGGACCACCAAGTCATCGCGACCGGCGTGGGCCAGCTGGTCGGCCAATTCCTGCTCGACCGAAATGGCGTCGTTCGCTGGACGTTCTCCGAGGTTTTCGATGGCGGCTTGGGCGCCCACCCGAACTCTGAGGCGATGATGTCGGTCGCGTCGCAAATCGGAAGGTAAGGAGCAGCGCACCTGCGACGTCCAGCGTGGTTGCCGCTAGTGACTGCTTTCAGGCGGCGGCAGAGTTCGCTTCGATGGCCGATATGAAGCGCAAAGCGGCCGGCAGTACCTGCCTGACCTGAATAGCAGGCGAATGCTACTATGAGGCCGAACGGCGCACTTTGCCGAGGCCTCTACACCCCCAAGCGTCGGCTCCGTATCCACCTCCAGCGCCTCTTCCGCCTCATCCTGCCGGAGCCCCCGCCGCCCATCGCCAGACCCTCCAGATGCCACCTTGGTCGAGGTCAGTCGGCGACTTCTGCTTCCAGCACGGCCCCTTGCCTTCGGCCACCGTCAGACCGGCGAGCTGCTCGATAGCGGCCGGGCGACAGGCCGTGATGTCGATGGAACAGCTTCGAAAACGCGGCCGCGGTCTCGTAGCCGACACGGGTCGCAATCCGTGCAATCCCTTCGTCGCTGGTTTCGAGCAGAAACGCGGCCTCCGACATCCGGCGTGCGATCAGATAGCGATACATGGACTCACCGAC